>NZ_JABMIT010000006.1:0-423279 GCF_013186635.1 Brevibacillus sp. HB1.3
GGCAAATCATTTAATGATAGACTCATTAACGCTTTCGCTGTTCAGTTTTCAAAGAGCATTCAGTGCAATTCGTCCGAAGACGACTTTTCTATCTTATCACATCGCAACTGTTTTTGCAATAGGTTTTTTAAACCATTTCGCTTCATTCAGCAGCGACAAGATCTAATATAACAAAACCACCAGGTATAAGTCAAGTGTTTATCTCACTTTTTTATTGATGATTTTTTATTTGTATTGATTGTTTCGAGCAGAATTTAAATATAAATGAAACTAATCACGAAGTCAACAGGAAAAACGAATAGCGATTCTCTTTTTATTTCACACTATAAACGCTTGGCGCTTTAGCTGCGTACCCGTGAAGTATCAAACAAATAAACGGCGGTGTTACTATGGATCCAAAACCAACCTATGAAGAATATGAAAACGATCATTACAGTGAATTATCTACTGTAGAGTCACAACGCAATGAAATCCTTCAGGAAGAATTCCCTGAGGGGCCATTTGGAGCTGCCACGAACGAAGCTCGCTTAGGGAAAGCAACAGGCTGGGAGCCCGGACAGCATTCCACCACCACTCGATTCACTTATGAAACAAGGCTAATGCATCAAGACCTTCCTAGACAAGACCCATCCGCGCACCCCATTCATGATGATCCGAACGAAGAAGAATAAAATAAAAAACCAAGCCCCCACTTCAAACAAGCAGGGGGCTTGGTCGATCTTATCAAAGAATGTATGACTACTCCTCAGCCACTACATGAGTCGTTAAGGTTCCGATTCCTTCAATGGTTACCGAAATTTCATCACCTGGAACAAGCTCACCCACACCAGATGGCGTCCCGGTTAAAATAACATCGCCGGGGCGAAGCGTCATGACCGCAGATACAGCCTCGATCAACTGCGGAATCGAAAAAATCAATTGGTCTGTGCAAGCATCCTGACGCACTTCCCCGTTTACTCGTGTCACGATACGCAAATGATGATAATCCAGTTTGGCTGCAATAGCAGGTCCAAGCGGACAAAATGTATCAAAGCCTTTTGCCCGAGTCCATTGCCCATCGCTCATCTGCAGATCGCGCGCGGTCACATCAATCGCACAAGTGAATCCCAAAATATAATCGTCTGCATCCGCAGCCTGGATCTTCTTGGCCTCTTTCTTAATCACCACGGCGAGTTCACCTTCATAATGAAGGTTCTGCGTCAGCTTTGGATAGACGATAGGCTCACCAGGGCCAATGACAGTTGTTGACGGCTTTAAAAACATCAACGGTTCTTTTGGCAGGTCAATCCCCATCTCAGCCGCATGGTCCCGGTAATTCAATCCGATGCATACAACCTTGCTTGGATCACTTGGCGCCTTTAATGTGACCTCATCCAGAGGTAGTTCAAGGCCCGTCATGATCGGTTTTGCCGTATGGATTTTGTAAATGTCCCCTTCGATCACGCGTACTTTGTGATCCTCTTCCACCATCCAGCCATGCTTCACCTTACCATTGCGCTCATAACGGATTATCATGATTCCTTCTCCCCCGTGCCGCGAGTTTCTCTATACCTATAGTTAGAACAGGTCGGTTGTCGTTTCTTTTGGCTTCGTTGTAATCTCTTCGATTTCAGTCCGTGCTACAGCGTCCTCCACTAACGCTTCTACATCCAGCGCTTCCTCAAATTTTGCAGCGAGGCGAGGCTTCGGTCGCGTTACAGGATTTTTCGGTGTAAACACCGTGCAGCAGTCTTCATACGGCAAAATAGAGAGCTCGTACGTATCGATTTGACGAGAAATGTCCACGATATCTACCTTGTCCATCGCGACAAGTGGTCGAAGGATCGGAATCGAAATCACCTTGTTGATCGTGTCCATGCTTTCCAAGGTTTGCGATGCAACTTGACCGAGGCTTTCTCCTGTTGCGAGTGCCTTGGCATTGGTATTTTCCGCAACACGCTCCGAAATGCGCATCATGAAGCGACGCATGATGGTGATCAAATAGTCTTCTGGACATTTTTCACGAATGGCGGTCTGAATCTCGGTAAACGGTACGACGTGGAGACGGACAGTTCCTCCCCATTTCGTCAGCTTATGAGCCAAGTCACGTACTTTTTGCAAAGCGCGCTCGCTCGTAAACGGATAGCTGTGGAAGTGGATCGCTTCAAGCGTCACACCACGCTTCAGCATCATCCAACCCGCTACAGGACTGTCGATACCCCCAGATAGAAGCAGCAGTACTTTTCCGCTCACCCCAACTGGCAAGCCACCTAGTCCCTTGATGGTTTCACAGCTAATGTAAGTACCTTCTGTACGAATTTCTACATTCACGATGGTATCTGGTTCGTGCAAGTCTACGCTGATAGCTGGCAGAGCACGCAGGATGTGCGTTGCCACCATTCGATTGACTTCCATCGATTGAATCGGATAGCGTTTATCCGCACGACGGGAAACCACACGGAACGTACGTGGCTGTGGATTCAATTGACGAACCAACTCCAGCGCTTTTTCCTTGATCGTTTCAATATCAGGATCTACCTGGATCGTCGGACTAAAGGAAGAAATCCCAAAAACGCGCTTCAAACGCTCCATAACCGCGTAAGCATCCTCGCCGTGCAGCTCCACATACATCCGGCCATAATTGCGTCGAACTTTTACTTTAAAAAACGAACGCAGTACGTTTCTCACGCTTTTTACAAGGGCCTCTTCGAATTGATCGCGGTTTTTCCCTTTAAGCGCCAACTCACCATAACGAATTAAAATAACATCGTAGTTCATGATTATCTCCTTTTAGTTGTCCACACTATTTTCTATGAGCGGGGGCAGGTTGTTGTTTGATATAAGTCCGAAGCACACTGACGCATTCCTCTAACGCCTTCAAAAACTGCTGAATGTCGTCCGCTGTATTTTCCCGGCCCAGACTGATCCGCAGAGATGACAACGCGCAATCCCGCTCGATGCCAATCGCAGTCAGAACTCTGCTCGGCTCATTGACTTTGGATGAACAGGCCGACTTGGTGGATATCAAAAAGCCTTTTTCCTCCAAAGCATGCAACAGAACTTCTGCTTTTACTCCTGGTACTGACAAGTTCATAATATGAGGAGCCGTATTCGATTCCGGGGTATTCACGACGCAACCTTCCATCGTTGCAATCCCCTCACGAAGCTGTTGATTCAATTTTTGCAGCCTGATCATCTCGACGCTGCCCAGTTCTTCTAGAATCCGGATTGCTTTTGCCATACCAGCGATGGCTGGGAGGTTTTCCGTTCCTGAGCGAACTCCCCCTTCTTGACCGCCACCCATCATCAACGGGTGAATAATCAAGCCTTCCCGTTTATACAAAATGCCAACTCCTCTGGGCCCGTAAAACTTGTGCGCAGAGACGCTCAGCAAATCGATCCCTGAATCCTTGATGCGCAAAGGAACTTTCCCAATTCCTTGGACAGCATCGACGTGAAACAGGACTTTCGGGAATTGCTTCAACCATTGTCCGATTTCTAGGATCGGTTGAACGGTTCCCAGCTCGTTGTTCACATGCATAACCGAAACGAGAATTGTATCTGGACGCATTGCTTTCTGAACAGCTTCTACCGATACGCGGCCTTCACGATCTACCGGCAGATATGTCACCGAAAATCCAAGACCTTCCAACTGTTTGCAAACATCGTAAACGGCCGGATGCTCTACCTGCGTTGTAATAATATGTTTTCCTCTGTTCTGATATTGAAAGGCTACGCCCTTGATCGCCGTATTATTGCTCTCCGTACCACCTGAAGTAAAAATAACTTCACTTTCTTTACAGCCCAAGTACTGAGCGGCAACCTTTCGCGCCTGCTTCAGTACATTTTCCGCCTCTACTCCTTTTTGATGCAAGGAAGACGGGTTTCCATAGTAGCTTTCCATCGCGCGTCTAACGGTTTCAATCACTTGAGGATGAGGCCGGGTAGTCGCACTGTTGTCTAAATAAATCACCAGTACACACCTTCCTAAGGGCAAGATGCCCGAATACTACGCTTCATCATAACATGACTTTTCGTAAAGAACATACAAAGTATTACACTTCTCGACCTTATTTTTCCCCGAGTGCCTTGCTCTCAAAAGGCCAAATCAGACAGTCTGAACAACCGTTCACAGACTATTCACGGATAAAGCGCTTACATCCAAATATAAGCTATTTACAATGGTTTGGCCTTTCGTTAGAATAGTCAATAAATTTAGATAAAAAACAACAACAAGGAGAGAACCACCATGACAGCACAAGCTATGCAAGAAGAAATCAAGAAGATGGAAGCCGAATTGAAAAGACTGCAAGCGGAACTGGCGAAGATGAACAAAAATATCCCTCAGTACGACCGCACGGATGTCGCATACCTAAATGAGGTGTACAACGCGTGACGCTCATTCGAATTCGATAGCGTGGTGACGGCATAAAGGTTTCGCCGTGACCACGCTATTTTTTGTGAAAAAACCGCTCCTGTCAGTTCGACGGAACGGTTTTGGCTTGCTTCTATTTAAACGGAATCTCCCCTACATACTCGCCAGAAAAAACTTCAGTAGCCGGACCCGTCATATAGACGCGATTATCCGCTTCCTTCCATTCAATAAAGAGATCGCCTCCTGCCAGGTGGACCGTCACTTTTCTTCCTGTCTTTCCACTCAAGTGGGCAGCTACTGCAGCAGCGCAAGCTCCCGTCCCACAGGCTAGCGTTACACCTGATCCCCTCTCCCATACACGGAAAAGAATTTCCTCGTGATTCAATATTTGGATAAATTCGACGTTGGTTCGCTCAGGAAACCACTCGTGATACTCGATCATTGGCCCGTAGTGACGAACATCTTCTTCCTTCACTTCATCCACGAAAAGGATGGCATGAGGATTCCCCATGGAAACAGCCGTCATCGTGAACGCCGTTCCACCGACTTCGATCCCCTCTTCCCGCACTTGCTCTTCTGGAATGCCTGTCATCGGAATTGCTGCTCGCTCAAAACGAGGCTCTCCCATATCGATTGTTACTTGATCGACCTTACCATCTGCTCCTAGCGATACGACAGGAGTGACGGTCCCTCCCAATGTCTCCACGGTAAACGTTGTTTGCTCTGTCAAACCGTGATCGTATACGTACTTACTCACACAGCGCAAGCCGTTTCCGCAATTTTTTGCTTCGCTGCCATCATTGTTAAAGACCCGCATGCGAAAATCTGCTCGCTCAGATGGCATAATGAGGATCAGTCCATCACCGCCGATCCCAAAATTCCGATCACTCACTCTTCGTGCCAATTCGGGTAAATCTACACGTGATAAGTCTTCCTCAAAACAGTTGACGTAAACGTAATCATTCCCCAAGCCATGCAGCTTTGTAAATTTCATCGTCCACTCCTCTTTCTCTTTCGTATGCTAGGTCTGACTCTTTTCTATGCCTTTTATCTTATCACACCCCAGAGAATCGCGGTCGAATCAAAAGGTGGTATACTACCACTAGCATCGATGATGGGAAGAGGTGGAACAAGCATTGGATTATCATATTTTCCGCTATGCACTCGGAACGAAAAATGAAGCGAAACGTCTCGCTGTACAAAAAGCAACCGGAACGGAACCTTTCTGCATATCTGTCCCCTCTGGCGTAGCGGCTCAGCCGATGAGTGAAGAAGAAACAATTACAGGAGCGATCAATCGAGCAAAAGCTGCACGTAGTCAAGCCCCGGAAGCAGACATCGGGCTAGGCTTGGAAGGCGGACTTATGTACGATGAGCGGTTTACCAAACAATGGTATTTGATTTCCATCTGCGCAGCCTGGAATGGAAGTGAGCTATTTATTGGAAAGGGATTGGCTTTTCCTATCCCGAATCAAGCTGTTCACCGAATCCAACAGGAACAAATTGAACTCAGTACCATCATTGATGAATGGGGGAAAACCGTCGGCAGTAATCATCGCGGCGGCGCCTATTCCCTTTTAACGGATAATCGCGTACGTCGTTCCGATGTGTTTTGTGACGCCATGATCGCAGCCATTACGCCTTTTGTTTCCTCTTTGTACAAATAGCTGTGGCCCACATAAAAAACCCTCTCCAGCTAAACGAACCGGAGAGGGTTTTGGTTTGATGCTTTTAGCGAGCCGTATAATACGGGTAGATGACTAATGCGCCCAAAATGGCAACAGCACCTACGATCATCGCCCAGACTCCCAGCGTCTTTGAGTTGCGTCGATACGCCAGATAGCCAAGCACCATACCAATTGGAGCCACCAAGTACGGCATGAAAAACAAGGACAGGATCGATAAGCCCAAGCCAGTCATCCCGATACCGCTGGCCCGATTTTCCCGGTTTCCCTCGTCTGTGTCGATCTCACTGGCAGCACGACTCGTCGGAAACGGCTCGGCGATTTCCGCCGCCGCCTCGATGTCGTCATCTCTGACTTTGGCAACCGGTGAACGGTTCTCTTTTGTCAAAACAACGCCATCTAAACGCTCCGAAAAGTCTTTTCGCTCCTCATCCAGCTCGCCTGTATAGCGCTCTGTCAAGGAGTGAGGGTCATAGTGAACCCTGCGCCTCGACCGATCTTCCTCTTCGTCAAAGACGGCCTGTGTCCAGGTATTCGCTGCAAACTCCCTGTCGTGCTGATCAACCGTCTCGGAAAAACCGGTGTCTTCCTTCCGCTTCGCATCATTACGTTCGTGTCGATCCAACATAGCATGCTCAGCCCCTTTTTTGGTAAAGGATTAATTAAGTGAAGGAAGTAGCCTTATTGTCTGCCTACGTTGTACAATTTAAACGGGAGGCGAGAGAATGAAACCAGACAAAATCCTAACCATTGGCATTGATATTGACGGTACAGTCACATCACCCAGCAGTATTGTTCCGTTGATGAATGAGAGCTTTGGAAGAGATTTACGATATGAAGATTGTGTGGAATACAATTTAGCCAACGTGTATCAAATCACGGACGCAGAGTTTGAAATGTGGCTGGATCAAAATGGGGAGCGCCTCTATGATGGTGCGCCTGTTCACGGAATAGCCGATCAGGTTTTGCGCGATTGGTTTACCTCCCACAAGCTGGTTTATATAAGTGCTCGTGAGGATCGTCACCGCGATGTGACGTTGCAATGGTTTGCTCGCTACAATATCCCTCATCATGAAGTGGATTTGATTGGGAGCCACGACAAGCTGTCAGCTGCCCGCAAGTGGGGCGTGGACCTATTTTTGGAGGATCGTCTGGAGAACGCTTTGCAATTGTCAGAGGCGCTGCAAATTCCCGTGTTCTTGTTTGACACTCCGTATAACCAAGCTGCCTTACCTCCGCTCGTCCATCGAGTCACTTCTTGGGAAGAGGTTGCCCAAAAAGTCAATGAGCTTTTTCCAGCTAAGACAAGCGTATAGGTTGAATAGCAAAAAGACGTATCACCTTAAAGGGATACGTCCTTTTTGCGCCGAAGCGTTATTTCTTTTCGGATGTCTTCGGCTTGAACGTCAGACAACAGGTCTCAGACGATGTCTTAGCCTTATCCTGATGCTGCGTGTTTTGACCGTACTCACCTGCGAATTCTTCTTTCAGGTTTACGGTGGCGTGTGCGTCAATTTCTACCATGATCTCTTCGGCGCTGCAAAGATTGCCCTGCGCCCAGTACTCACAGTTTGCTACAGAACATTTTACTGCTGGCATGTGCATTCACCCCCTAGAGGCTAGCCTTCACAACAACTCAGGGGCTTATACTTTGCCATTCACAGTGGAAATCAATACTCTACACAAGAAAGAAGTGGATGACATGTCGATTACCCGTATTGTCGTCATCACCGGAGCTTCTGGTGGCCTTGGTCTAGCTTTGACACGACTTCATTTAGAAAAAGGAGACCGTGTCATTGCCACTAGCCGGAAAACGATTACCCAGGAACTCGTTTCCTTACAAAAAGATTATCCGGATCGACTCCATCATTACCCATTAGACGTCAGTAGCAACGAAGACATTCGACAGTTCGCTGCATGGGTGCACATCCGCTTCGAACGTTGCGATTTTCTTTACAACAATGCCGGGATGGCCGTCTTTGAATCACTCATCGAAATGCGCGTGGAGGAGCTGGAAGAAACACTGCGAACGAATATTTCCGGTGTTCTCTACACCACCCGTGCCTTTTTGCCGATGATGCTTCAGCAAAAGCAAGGGCATATTATCACGGTTGCCTCACTTGCCGGACAGGTCGCTACAGCCAAAGCTGCGGTATACGCTGCCAGCAAAGCAGCCGTCATCCGTTTTAGTGAAGGATTGCGTCATGAGCTGCAAGGCACTGGAATTGCTGTGACGTGTGCGATGCCAGGCCCGATTGACACACCCTTTTTAGATAAAGCAGACAAAACAGGTAGCTATCGCAGCAAAGTAAGTCGGTATTTATTGACACCAGAACAAACGGCAAAAGCCATTTATCGAGCGGCGGAAGCAAAACGTCCGGAGGTTGCCATGCCATTTCGTCTACATGCGCTCTCCCGTATCTACTTTTTATTACCTCAGTGGCTAAAACACCTCGTCTCACCTCTCCTCAATCGGAAGTGATGAGGAATCCTCCAAGTTTTTCAATGCCCCGAATGCAAGAAGACCGAAAATGATACATACGGCTGCTCCGGCTCCAATGATCCCTTGAACGCCCAGGAAGGGTATGAGGACGCCAGAGACAGCCGCTCCCACCGGCATTCCCGTCCCCGTAATCGTTCGAACGCTGGTTAATACCCGCCCCAAGAGAGCATCGGGCACCTGTTTTTGCAGGTAGCTTCTGTACATGATGTTATAGGGAGCAAAGCAAAAGCCCGCCACAACCATCGAAGCCATTGCAATCTCCAACCGAGAGAATAAAGCGATTGGCAATGTGGTCAATCCCCACGCCACGATAATCCCTGCTAGCGTCGATCCCAACGGAAGTTTCCACGTAACCGTCGAGAAAAAAAGAGAGCCTAGTAATGCCCCGATTGCCAAAGCAGACCAAAGCATCCCTAACGCAACAGATCCTCCTGCCAAATCCTGATTCGCATACAGGGGTAATGCAATTTCAATGGGGCCATACGACATGTTAAACAAAAACGTAAAGAAAACAAGAATGATCAATTGCTTGCGTCCAAATAGGTAACGATACCCTGTTCGCATGTCACTCAAGAGAGAACGAAAGAACACTCCCATTTGACCTTTTACAATCGCTGTAGGATTCGCACTTTTCGTAAGCTCACGAGGCAGGCGGGAGAAGCAGAAGGCACATACAAAAAAGCTGGCCGCATCAATCAATAGAACATAAGCTTCCCCAATCAACCCGATTAAAACTCCCGCGAGCGCCGGTCCAAACATATACACAATTTGCCATTGCGTTTCCATCACGCCATTCGCTTTGACCAATTGATTTTTGTCCGAGACGATTCTCGGCAACAAAGTCTGCGCCCCCGCTGTGCTCAGCGGAGAAAGGATTCCTGCAATCACAATCAGCAGGTATATCACAAATAGTGGAACCTGATCGACCTGCAATAATGCGACCAACGCTATAAAAATAAGTCCTCGCGCGACATTGTCCAACATGATGAGCTTGCGTCGATCAAATCGATCCAGCAATACTCCCGCTACTAAGCCGGCAAAAACAGCAGGGAGCATATACGCAAGAACGACCCCACCCATCGCAGCAGGTGAGCCTGTTTTCTTCATGACAAACCACGTCAAGCCCATCCAGCCAAACTGATCCCCTAGACTAGACAAGAACATCCCCAGCCAATACCAGCGAAATGAACGCTGTTGCCATAATTCCTTCATGCTGCATCTTCCTTTTTCTCTATATTTCCATTCATTGTATAGTCAGATTCATACTTTTTCAATAATTATATTTATTAAATCTAAAAGTTGCGTTTTGTACAATAAAGAACCTCTGCTCCAAATAAGCAGAGGAATCTCTCCCTACATCATTACTGTACGACTGCGATCTTTTTGTAGCTTACGACGGCTCCAAAGCCACAGGAGTCCTGCTGCAACCCCAAAGAAGCCAAGCCACACGGAAACAGCGGCACTACCGACCTGCTCCGCACTGAATCCGAGAATCAAGCAGCTCGCAGAAAAGCTTCCCATGGTCGCCATTTCCCGTATGGAAAAAACGCGAGCCAGATAAGCAAGATCAGACAGTCTTTGCAGCTTCGTCACAGACAATATCGATGAACTAAACTGAGCCGTTGCTGCAAAGAGGATGGCGATTGCCAGCCCAAGTAGTGGTTTTACATGAAACACGGCGATAATCGAGCATCCCATCGCTACGAGTGCCCATCCTTGGACACGCCACGTTGCTTTCTCGCTCAGGCTGTCAGACAACTTATTCACGGCAATCCCAGCAATCACCCCTCCGAGTCCCAACGGAATATCGAGGAGTCCGAATACATACAAGCCCTCTCCCCGCTCCGTAAGAACATAGTACATCAGCATAATGTAATAGGCGCCACATACCCGTTCCGCCATCTGATAGCCGATTACACTGGCAATTTCCCGATGCTTGCCAATATAACGGAAGCCCTCTTTTAGCCTTTCCATAAAAGGTACAGCCGCTTTCGAATCAACAGAATTGGCGATATGCGGGAGTGGTAGCAAGATGAACAGCGACAACAAATAACAGGCGGCATCGAGCAAAAAGTTGTAACGGTAGGAGAACAAGTAAACCAGAACTGCTGCCACACCCTGACAAACAATAATGAGAAACGAGGTCGTCCCCTGCAAAAGAGAATTGGCAGCTAACCTGTCCTTTTCCTCTACGGATTGTACGATCGCGACTTGCATGGCTGGTTGAAAAAAAGCACTGCAAATATTGACCAGGATCAATAACAAAAAAGCCACCCATAAGTAGGTCGCAGATGTGATGAAGAAAAACAAGCTGACGAGAATGCCGCGAAGCAGATTGACGACAATCATGACCCGCCGTTTATCCCAACTCTCCACCAGTGTCCCCGCGAAAAAGCTGGCAAATACATAAGGGAGCATACGAAACACAGTCCCTGCCGCAAAGGAAAGACCCGATCCACTTAAATCATGTAAAAGTCCAACGACCGCAATAAATGTAAATTCATTTCCGATGATGTGTACAACGTGGGCCGTATACAAACGGCGAAAGACGGGATGTTGTAAGATCGCCACAGGAATGCACCCTCTCACCGTTTTCAATATTGTAGCATTTGTCGAAAAATAACGCCTCTCTTATTAAATAGAAAGAACGCGCACCACGCAAGCATGAGCGCTTGCAGGTACGCGTTTTGCTATTTATACGGTTTGTTCTTTTTCGGCAAGGACCTTTATCAGCTGACGAGCGCCAAAGCCCATCCGGGTAACTACCCCTTCCTCATTGCGGACGAAGTGGATAAACATATCCGTTTCTCCCCGCTTCATGACGAAGCTGTCTTCTCCTACTGAACGAAGTGGAAAATTCGCTCCATTACTCTTGGCTATCAGCTCGTTCTCTTCGATTTCTACTGATACCGTAGCCCCTTCGGACGAGTGGTACTCCCCTGTAAAAGCAGCAAGTGCATCTACAGAGATTTCATAATCCGGATATTGGAACGGCACTGTATTTGGTGAGCGTCCATTGGTTGCGTTTAAAATGCCATGCATCAAATCGGCCATTGGCCCGCCATCTGTGTTCATCAGTACGGCCCCTGTTAGGCCCCGCTCCGGTAAAACAAAAATTTGTGCCGCAACACCCTTGATCGCTCCACCATGCTCGATCAGTGTTCCATCATGGCAAGTGGCTACAAAAAATCCATAGCCGTACGCCTGAAACGGCGAAATCGAGACATGAGGCGTCGTCAAGTCTTGCACACTCTCGGGTGAGAGCAAACGATTCTCGCCCACCAATCCACCCGTTCTAAATATTTCCGTATAGCGCAATAGATCGTGAATGGTCGATTTCAGAAAACCAGCCGCACGCATCGATGGTGAATCCCACCATGAAGGGGAACGGTATACCTCACCGCCATCCTTTGGGCTTTTTCGCGTGAATAGCGTAGCGACCTCAGCTTCCTCAGGCAAATCTTCGATGAGAAAGGCACTGTTCTTCATCCCGGCAGGCTCCAAAATATGATCCTGCACAAACTGCTCGTAAGCGATCCCGCTCACTCGTTCAATAATCAGTCCGAGCATGGCATAACTGTCGTTGGAGTAGCTAAATTCCGTTCCAGGCGCACCTAAAAACTCGTAATTTAGCTTGCTAATATAGGCCATGAACTCTTCTTTTGTATTGATCTCTTCCACTTTCTCGAGATGATCAAAAGCAAGACCGGAGCTAGAGGACAGGTCATCCCCTCCCTCCACAATGCTTCTTTTCATTGCACCCGCTAATGTATCCAAAGGAGGAAAACCTGCGGTATGTGTCATCAGATGCTGGATCGTGATCTCCCGGGTATAAGCTTCATTAGGTGTGCGGAGCTCAGGGAGATACTTGATGACCGGATCATGAACGGATAGCTTTCCTGCGTCTTGAAGCTGCATGATGGCCACACATGTAAAGGACTTGGTCACAGAACCGATGCCAAACACCGTATCAGGGGTTAATGCTTTTGCATCTTCTGTGTCGTCTGCCAAACCGAAGCCATGGAAATACCTTAGCACTCCTTGCTCTGCCAATCCAACTGCTGTTCCTGTTACTTTTGCCTCTGCAAGCAGCTTTTGCGCGTATTCCTCAAACGACTGTACCCAATCCGCCATGTTCCTTCTCCCCTTTTTCGTTAAGCTTTGGTTTAAGGCCGGAAGTTTTCCGTGCGAATCACATAGTTGCCGATCGCCTTTTGGTTCAGGGTATAACCGATGCCCGGGCTATCTGGAACTGCCAATTGACCGGGAGCCATCAGCTCTACACCATTCTCTACGATGTCTTCCTCCCAGTAACGGCTGGAGGCGGCTGTATCACCTGGGATCGTAAAATTCGGCAAAGAAGTAATCGCAATGTTGTGTGCGCGGCCAACACCCGACTCAATCATGCCTCCGCACCAAACCGGAATGTCGTGTGCCTGACACAAGTCGTGAATGCGCTTGGACTCTGTTAATCCACCGACCCTCCCTACCTTGATATTAATAATGCCGCAGCTGCCTAGCTCTATCGCTTTTCTGGCATCATCCACATTGTGAATACTTTCATCGAGGCAGATCGGTGTGGACAGCTCCCTTTGCAGCTTGGCATGATCAATAATGTCGTCATGGGCGAGTGGCTGTTCGATCATCATCAGCCCATATTGATCCAGCTCCTTCATCACATCCAAATGCTCCATTGTGTAAGCGGAGTTCGCATCTGCCATCAACGGGACACCTTCGCCAAAGCGTTCGCGGATCGCTCGAATCACCTCGACGTCAAAGCCTGGCTTGATCTTTACCTTGATCTTCTTGTAGCCCTCACTGAGATGGCGCTCTACTTTTGCCAAAACTTGATCAACAGTCGGTTCAATACCGATGCTGATCCCTACATCGATGACAGCTTTCTCGCCTCCTAATGCTTTGGCGAGAGAGATTCCTTTCTGCTTGCTGTATAGATCCCAGATTGCGCCTTCTAAAGCCGCCTTCGCCATGTTGTTGCGGCGAATCGGGGCAAACAACCGATCCACATCCTCAGGTGTCTCGATCTCACTCGAAAACAGCTTCGGTATCATAAACTTTTCCATCATGTGCCATGCTGTCCCTGTCGTTTCTTCACTATAATAAGGAGCCGACATCGCCACACTTTCCGCGTGCCCTACCTCTCCCTCTCCATATACACTGACCAAGATGAGCTCCTTGATGGTCGTATATCCAAAGCTCGTTTCAAAACGGAAACGAAGTGGCATGTGTAGTTGCTGCAATTCAATTCGTTCGATTTTCAATGTACTTCATCCCTTCTATTCCATATAAATGACATGCGACATAATGTTGCGGCGAAGCTAATGTAGCGACAGGACGCACTGTACGGCAAATTTCCGTAGCATAGGAGCACCTGGTATGGAACGCACACCCAACGGGAACATTCGCCGGAGAGGGAACATCCCCGGAAAGAACGATTCGCTCCTTTTTCCGAAACGGATTGGCTTTGGGAACCGCTGACATGAGCGCTTCTGTATACGGGTGTAACGGGCGCAAAAACAAATCCTTTTTGCTGGCGATTTCGACAATTCGTCCAAGATACATCACCGCAATTCTGTCGCTGATGTGGCGAACGACACCTAGATCGTGCGAAATAAACAAATAGCTCAAGCCTAGACGCTGCTGCAAATCCTGCAAAAGATTCACGATCTGCGCCTGAATAGACACGTCAAGTGCTGAAACCGGCTCATCTGCCACGATTAATGAAGGTTGCACCGCCAATGCGCGAGCGATCCCGATCCGCTGCCGCTGCCCTCCGCTAAACTCATGGGGAAAGCGTGTGGCGTATTGAGCGTTTAGTCCCACCATTTGAAGCAGTTCTTTTACTTGATCGCGTCTTTCTTTCGCCGACATCTGCGGATCTCTGACGCCTAACGCTTCCTCCAAAGCCCCTTGCACGGTCATCCGTGGATTTAATGATGCATACGGGTCCTGAAACACGATTTGCATTCGCTTGCGGAGTGGACGAAAACGTGCAGCCGACATCTCCGAAATGTTTTGTCCTTCAAATTCAATCGTTCCACTCGTCGGCTCAATGAGTCGCATGATGCTGCGACCAGTCGTTGACTTGCCACAACCGCTCTCTCCTACCAGCCCAAGCGTTTCTCCTTTTTTCAACTGGAAGGAAACCCCATCGACTGCCTTAATCACTTCGTCGCGATTGCGAAATAATCCTTTGCTAATAGGAAAATACGTCTTTAAATCGTTTACTGATAACAAGATATCCCTCATACCGCCATCTCCTTGTTCTCGTACAGCCAGCATCGAACAGCCTGTGTTCCTGTGCCCGTTGCCATCAGCGGCGGTTTTTCTTTGTGACATCGCTCCTCGGCCTGTGAGCAGCGGAAGCGGAATGCACACCCTTGTGTCACTTCCCCCAGTAGCGGGACACTGCCTTCAATCGGATCGAGGCGAAGCTTCTCCTCCTCATCCAGATCGGGTATGCAGCGTAAAAGTCCAATCGTATACGGATGCTTTGGATGCGAAAACAGACTGGCAACGTCAGCTTCCTCTACGATCTCCCCGTAGTACATCACAAGTACACGATCAGCCATTTCAGCCACGACACCCAGGTCATGCGTAATGAGTAGCAGAGAGGTATGATCGTTCTCCTTCAAATCGTTCATCAGTTCCAAAATTTGCGCTTGAATGGTCACATCCAGTGCGGTCGTCGGCTCGTCTGCGATTAATAAATCCGGGTTGCAAGCCATCGCCATCGCAATCATGACACGCTGCTTCATCCCACCTGATAGCTGATGGGGATAGTCCCGCATGATGTCTTCTGCCCTCGGCACACCCACTTTTTTGAGCATCTCAATCGCTTTTGCTTGTCGTTCTTTTTTCGATAAATCGGTATGGAGTTGATACACTTCTTCTAACTGTCGGCCAATCGTATGGACCGGATTGAGCGACGTCATCGGCTCCTGAAAAATCATTGCGATATCTTTTCCGCGAATGTTGCGAAGTTCACCAGTACTCAACTGGTTCAATAGGATATCACGAAATCGAATGCTTCCCTCCATCTGTGCGTTCGCCCGGGACAAGAGTCCCATAATCGCCAAGGACGTCACGCTTTTTCCACAGCCAGACTCGCCTACCAACGCTACCGTCTCCCCTTTTTTCAGTTGAAAAGAAATGCCTTGTAGCGCTGGCAGCTCGCCCTTATCCGTCTTAAACTGCAAGCGTAAATCTTTTACTTCCAAAAGTACCTCTTTCACCAGCTCGTGCCCCCCTTCATCCATTACCTCGTTTTCGGGTCGAATGCATCCCGTAATCCGTCACCTAACAGATTGAAGCCAAGGACAACCAGCATGATGGCCAATCCAGGAAAAATGGACATCCACCAGGCTTGACTCAAGAATGCTTTGCCGACAAAAACCATGGCTCCCCACTCAGGCATCGGCGGTTGCGCACCCAGCCCGAGAAAGCTCAAGGCCGCTGCCGCCAAAATACTCACACCGAATTGAATAGTGGAAAGCACAATGATTGGGGAGAGAATATTGGGTAAAACATGTTTCAGCAAAATCTGCCAGTCCCTGATCCCCAGAGCGCGAACAGCCTCAATGTACTCTTTTTCCCTTATGGATAAGACCGCAGAGCGAACGACCCGCACATAGGACGGAATAACGGCAATGACTACCGCGATCATGGCATTCGTTAATCCAGGACCCAAGACCGCAATGACAGCGATCGCCAGAAGCAGTGCAGGAAGTGACATGAGAATATCCATGCCCTGCATGATAAACAGATCCACACGACGATAATAGCCAGCGATAATACCGAGCGTTACACCTATCAAGGTAGAAAGTACAACCGTTATCAAACCCATCAGCAAGGAAATTCGCCCCCCGTGCAACAGACGGGAAAAAATATCTCTGCCGAAATCATCCGTTCCAAGAAGATGAGTCAGACTTGGAGCGCTTAATCGGCTGTTAAAGTTCATTTGTTCGACAGGATGAGGGGCAACGACTGGAGCAAGAAGCGATCCCAGTGTAAAGACGATCAGGATGACTACACCCGCCATTGCTGTCTTATTGCGTTTCAGCCGTTTGCCCATCCCTCCCCAATACGACTCCGGACGATTACTGTTCACCATTCATCGGCTCCTTCCTTAGTCGAAATGGATTCGCGGATCAATCCGGCTGTAAATGAGATCCACGATCAAATTGGTTAAGGCAAAAATCAACGCCATGAAAAACACCATGCCTTGTATGGTCGGCATATCCCGTTTACTGATCGCCTCAATCGCCAGGCTGCCGATCCCTTGCAGAGAAAACACCGTTTCCACCACAACAGCTCCAGCCATGAGCGCACCGAACTGCAAGCCTAACATCGTGACAACAGGAATAATGGCATTCGGCAGGCCGTGGCTCAAAATGACTCGGAAAAGCGCCGCCCCCTTGGCCTCGGCTGTCCGCATGTAATCCTGCTTGATCACTTCCAGCATGCTGGAGCGGGTCATGCGGGCGATCATCCCCGCTTCCGCCATCCCCAAGGTGATCGCTGGCAGCAGCAAGGAGTGAATCCCCTCATAGCCGGAAATCGGAAACAAAGCCAGCTTGTAAGCAAAAATCCAGATGAGAAACAAGGCAATCCAGAAGCCGGGTGCCGAAATACCGAGTAATGAGGTAAGCACCACAAGCCGATCGATGATGGTGTTTTGCTTGACGGCAGCAATCGTGCCTAAAAAAATGCCGAATATTGCGGCAATGATTACACTAAGGATGGCAAGCTGCATGGTGATCGGGAAACGGTTCATGATCTGATCCCATACCTTTTCACCAGTGAATAACGATGTTCCCAAATCGCCAGTTAACAGGTTTCCGACAAACCGCATGTATTGCTGCCACAGTGGTTGATCAAGACCAAGCTTCGCTCTCATTTGACTGATGGCCTCTGGTGTTGCAAACTGTCCGAGTATTTGTGTTGCGGGATCGCCCGGAATGAGATGTACCATCAAGAAGATCAGGACGGATACGCCAAGCAGTGTACCCACCAGGGAAAGTAATCTTTTTATTACATATCGGCGCATGCCTTCACCTCCGCTGTCTATTTTTCAAGCGTGACATCATGCAACGTAATGTTTTGCGTGTACGGATTGACCGTAAAGCCTTTGACACCACGTGTCGCTATCACCGTCTCGCTCACCCATAACGGAACCCACGGCATGTCATTCACCAAAATCTCCTGTGCATCTTCGTAAATCTTGAGACGCGCCTGCTCATTCATTTCCAAACGTCCTTTGTTCAGTAAAACATCCAATTCAGGGCTGTTGTAATGAGTACGGCTTGTTGAATTGCTCTTTTCAAAGATGAGGTACAAGATATCCGCATCAAACCAGCCGTAGTACATCAAAGCCATATCATACGATTTTTTCGAAATGCGCTCTTTGATGGTTGTCATTTCTTGCACGCTAATTTTCATATCAATCCCTGCTTCTTTCAGCTGGCTCTGCAATATCTGCACCGCTCGCTGAAATGCTGGCTCTTGAGAGACGAGCATTTCTACCGACAACGGTTTTCCGTCCTTATCTACGATGCCATCCCCATTACTGTCCGTCCAGCCTGCTTCCGCTAGCAACTGCTTGGCTTTGCCTAAATCTCTCGTATATAACTGCTTCGCCTTGCTTTCAATCGCTTCACTGTAGCCATAAATCGTGGGTGCCAAAGGACCATAGACCGGCTTGCCGAAGCCGTTCAACGCTACCTGAACAAGTGGATCGCGATCTACGGAGAGGGCTACTGCTTTGCGCAGACGGACATCTGAAAACAACGGGTGCTTATTGTTTAATGCGATGTATTTGTTTCCAATGTCCATCACTTTCTCAATCTTGACTCCGGGCAGTGTCTCAAGCTCCGCAACCGAGTTCGGCGGCGCATCATACAACACATGGACCGTACCCTTTTTGAATTCCATCAGGCGCGTATCGTCGTCTTTCATAAACCGGAACATCATGCTGTCGAATTGCAGAGGACCTTTGTTGGCAGCGTACTCTGGTCCCCAGTTATAATCGGGATTTTTCTTGTAGGTAAGCGAAGCCCCCCGCTCTCGTTTGTCATAGATGATTGGCCCCGTTGCAGATGGGTTATCTGCGAAGCCATCCCCTAATTCTTTTGCCTTTTTGGCGTCAAGAGGCGAGACTAATCCACCGACAATGACGTTTACAAACGGGGCAAACGGTTGGCTAAAATGCACCTTGAGCGTATGTTCGTCTGTTGCTTCCACTTTTTCAATCGGACCTGCAAGCCCCTTCACAGGCGATATGGTGAGCAAACGGTCAAAGGAATCTTTTACCGATGCTGCCGTCATTGGATCGCCAGAGTGATAGCGGACATCTTTGCGGAGGATAAATGTCCAAACCTTGCCGTCCTGCGAAATTTCGTACTTCTCTGCCAAACGCGGATGAAGTTTGCCTGTTGCGTCACGGGTTAACAGAGGCTCGTATATTAGACTGTTTTCCATGCTCAGCCAGCTCGTTTTGTGCATATCAAGCGAGTCTGGGTCCGTCAAGGAAGCGATGACTAATGTGTTCCCTTTGGCCGACGTGTCATTCCCCGCTTGATTGGTCGGCTGTGAGGAACAGCCTGCAATCAACGCCGTTGCCACAAATACACTCAAGGCCCCTTGCTTCCACCTGTGAATCTTCATGTCCATCCCCCTTATCAATTGCCGCTACACTTCTGTCCCTTCCGCAAACGGGTATATTTGTCGACTTGTCTCTTCGTATTCTTTCAGTCTTTGTTGTACCTGTTCTCCATCAGCCTGAACCACACCACTGATCAAAATATTCAGCATGGAAAAGATCGCCGTCATTCCTTTTAAGGCAGTAGGAGCAGGTGCGCTGACTTTTAAAATTTGATCAGCTACTGGCCCAATCGGAGATAGCTCATCGTCTGTAATCCCGATGATTTTGGCGCCTCTCTCTTTGGCTGCTTTTGCAAACAGGATCGTTTCACTCGTATAGCGGGGGAAGGAGAGTGCGATCACGAGCCAATCTTGATTGATCTGGGTCAACAAATAGTTGACGTCATCAACTGGCCCATTGTACAGATGCGCGTTTCCTCTGACGACATTCAGTGTAAAGGCGAGCCAGTGGGCTGGAGCATAGGAGCTGCGAAACCCTACAACAAGAATATGTTTGGCTGCCATAATACTTGAAACCGCTTGCAAAAGATGGTTCTTTTGCAATTCCCCTAACGTTTGCCGAATATACGCAACATCCTGCTCCATGTTATAAGAAATCAGGTCTTGTTTTCCCTTCATCTCCACTGCCGCTGTACGAAAACTGTGGATGGCATCAGCTTTTGGGACTTTTTCCAATAAGGAGCTGCGAATCTCACTTTGCAGTTCGCTGTACCCGGAGTAGGCGAGAGCGTAAGATAGTCGGATGATTGTCGTTTCGCTTGTGCCGCTCAATGCCCCGACAACTTTGGCTGGTTGCAGTGCAACGGTCTTCGGCTCGGCGAGAATGTATTTGGCTGCGAGTTTTTGTTGGTTGGTCAATTCCGGATAATGCTTGCGGATGCGCTCCTGTACGGATTCCATGATCATCTACTTCCTTGTCAATTGATGTAGGTTCCACTCTGTGGCTGGGTCTAACGGATAAATCGGGCGAATGGCGCGCTCGTATTTGAAGAAGCGGAAGTTGAGCGTCGTCAATCCCGGCGAATCGACGGTAATGACGCGTGCGCTGATCGGTTCGAAGGATGCTCGGAAATGTGTGCTTGATTTCAAGGCCACGATCTTGTACTTGGTCACGTCCATTCCGTGCAACAGAAAAATTTGTTCATCCAGCACTTGCGATTTCACGGAACAAACCAGGACGTCAACCCCGTCGATTTGCAAGCGAACGGACTTGCCAAAATTCTCATGTCCCCCTTGCCCCATCGGCGTCGTCGCAATGAATTTTCCATCTGTCAGAGCTTTGACGTAGGCTGTTACTTCAAGGGGTTCTCCATGCAGGTAGTCTGTCTTTCCACCCAGTGATAGCTGTACCGTAGCGCCTACTCCAGCCTGATGGGCAATCTGGACCACTTCGGGATCGTAAATAAAACCAAAGCATGCATTTGTCAGTTTGGCTTCCAGCATCGCCCGCAGCAAATGCGTGCCGTCTCCGGGTGTGCCTCCGCCTGGATTATCCGAGGTCTCATTGATTACGATGGGCATGCCTTCCGTTTCCAGTGCCATCGCAATTCCCTCGGCAGGACTCGGCATGTTCAGCTCGAATTCATCCCGCTTTTCCCAAATCAGACAGGCGACATCCTCGCTCACTTTTTTTGCGAGCTCCTGATCGTTATTCGTCACGCTCAAAACGGAGACGCCCAGTTCAGGAATGTCCGTGTACGGAAAACCGTGGAAGAATGCACAGTCAATGACCCCTTCTTCCTTTTCCCACGCCCAGCAGGCTTCGTTTATTTCGCGTGCCGGGGAATGATGAGTAGCCGATGTCGGAATCAAAAGCGGCAGTCGAGTCAAATGCATGGTCGGCTTAATCCCTTCCGTAACCATCTTGTGCGCTAGATCGATTGCTTCTATTCCGCGCTCATAGCAATCCACATGCGGGTAAAGGTGAACACCCAGGAGCGCATCGGCCTCATCCACCATTTTTTGTGTCATGTTTGCATGGAGGTCGAGCGTAACAATTAAGGGAATGTCATAACCGACCAGCTGACGCACGGATGCCAGAATGTCGCCCTCCAGATCATCTATTCCTTCTACAACCCCCGCTCCGTGAAGCCCCAGACAAATGGCATCTGCACCTTCTGTTGCAGCAATCGTGTCAAGAAGCTCCTTTTTAATCCGGTCATACGCTTCTCGCAAAATCGTCCCCGCTGGATACGTAAAGGTGAGAAAGGTCGGCAAAAGCTCGATGCCCAGCTCTTCGGCGCGATCCACCATCCCTCCTGGAAAGTTGCGTACGCCCCGATTGCGATTCACAATCGTTTCATGATAATCCCACTCATAGCTTTGGAACATCTCAAGCGTCGTGGGCACATTGGAAAACGTGTTCGTCTCATGCGCAATCCCACCAATAATCACCTTCATTCTTAGACCCTCCATTCAATTTTGAAGTATGAACTTTATTTTTTGATTTTTTTGAAGTTTCAACCTTTGTGGACATTATAAAGGGAAGAAAATCATTTGTTCAATCGCTAAATTATGAACGTTTTATCGCTTCTGCTATACTTGTTGATTCATAAACAAAAGCCCTCCCGTACAGGGAGAGCTTTTTTCGTAGCTCGTGCAATTTATGAAGTTTTCCATTTCGCCAATTCAGATGGGAATTTGTCATTCAGCACTTTGATATAGGTACCCTTCATTCCTAACGAACGGGATTCCAGCACACCTGCGCTTGCCAGCTTGCGAAGAGCGTTCACGATGACAGAACGTGTCAGACCTGCTTGATCTGCCAGCTGGCTAGCTACTAGCAAGCCTTCGCGTGCATCCAATTGCTCCATAATTTTTTCAATCGCGATTTGTTCACTGTAGGACAACGAAGAGAGTGCGATTTTGGCAAAGGTTTTGTCACGCACTTCATTTTCAATTTGTTCTGTGCGCTGCCGAACGATTTTCATACCGATCACGGTAGCACCGATCTCGCCCAAAATCAGATCCTCTGTTTCAAACTGACCGTAAGCACGCAGCAGGACGAGTGTGCCAAGACGGCTTCCCCCTGCATTGATAGGAACAATCGTCGTCATCATTTGCGGGAAGATCGAATTCAACTCTTTTGGAACCAGGCTGTACGGGCTGGTAACCGGCTCGTTGGCCAAGGTTTGTGAAACTTCTAGCAGCTTCTGATGTACACCTTCCTGTAACTGCGTGGATGAACGACCTTCTTCTTGCAGGGAAATCTCCTGATTCATTCCACTTCCCAGGATCGAGCCATCTGCAGTAATGATGTAAACATTTGCAGAAATCACTTCAGATAATAGTCTTGCGAGATCTTGGAAGCCTACTCCGCTGCCACCCATTGTTTTTTGAAGCATCACATTAATTTTTCTCGTTTTTTCTAACAAATTCATAATAATATCCTCCTCTGGATTCTTCATGCTCACAGTATTGTCAGAAAAATCCAGCCCTATACATGCAAATCGAAAAATTAAAAAGAAAGTTATGTAAGGAATTTAGGTAGGTAGAAAAGCGAGAAAACCTCCATAAAGAAAAAAGGCTGACAGAGTGGTTCATTTCACCCCGTCAGGCCTTTTTGGTATCATTCTCTAGCGAAGCTGCTTCTTAATGAGCGCTTCAATCGCTTCGGCAATGACATGTGTATGTCTGTTCATGTCTGCATTCGTTAAGCGGAAACGGACATAGCGTTCATCAAGGTTAAACGCTTCTTCAAGTGCCCCCATAAAGCCGCGCGCACGTTTGTCCAGTTCCAATAAAACTTCCAATTCCCCATCGCGAAGGAAGAAGACTACTTCGAGCTCCTCCAATCGACTGCGGTATGGCCCTGTTGGACGGAATTCAAATTCCTGTACAAACGGATGTTTGCGACCAAGGTGGCGATTGTATTCGCAGTCTACCTTGTACAGCTGGAATCCGATCTGTTGAACAGCATCCAACACTTTGGACATTAACGGATGTGGGCGAACCTCGATAAAATCGGAATCCCCTGGGTCAATCGCATTTTTAATATCTAGGCCTGTCCGCAAGTAAACGGGTTGACGCCCCATTGTCAATGGCGTCTCATAAGGCAATTGAAAAGCGAATGGCAGAACGGCTTCCTCTTTTGGTTTCAATTGTACCCGCTCAGACAGACGATATTTGACAAGGGTGCATTCTTCCTTCGTCTTAGAATCATTGACTTCTCTTTCATAGTGTGTGACGACATACATGTAGATTTCGTCGATATCCTGGGCGACATCTCCTCCCTTGATATGGACCTCACCTCTGACCATATCTCCGGGAATGAGTGAATCCTGCTCAAGACGCGCATCTACTTGCGCAGAGCCAATACCTACACTAGCCAATAATTTTTTGAACATGGACATGTGTTCGCCTCTCCTTTATACCGACCCAGACATGATCTGGCTATCAGATATTCTATATTGAAATATACGGTGGAAGAAATAGAAAGTTTCGCGCAATCTTTTGCCAAACATCATCCGGTATAACGTCCGCTGTCACAAACACATGCAACGTTCTACTAATCACAACTGTTTTGATTCGTACCTCCACTGTCGTTCGATCAGACAAAATATATTCGCGGCGCCGCAGCATTTCATGCAAGACCTGGTGAACCTCCGCAACTTGCTCAACCTTCTTCCCTTTTAACGAAGCGAGATCCTTTTCCACGCGGTCAACTACTTGTACCACAATGGTGGCATGAAGCGGCTGCTTCTGATCTGCAGTGAGTACAGAGGCGCGTACGTCTTCGATGACAGTCTCTTGCTTTTTGCGATAGACCCGCTGATTTTGCTTCAGCTCCAGATTTTCCTCGTACAGTTTTTTGTTTTGCAGCTCCAAGCTTTTTTTGATCAGCATCATCTGCTCCATTTCACGTCCGTATGTAAATAAAATCACGGTTCCGCCCAACACGCACCCCATGAGCAAAAGAGCGAGGTAACGCTTCCAAAGAATCACTCTCATGAGCGCACCTGTACCAGCCAATGCACACAAATCGTTCCGATATGGGCGCCTAAGAAGGCGACGACGATCATCACGAGCTGTTTAAAGACAGGTGTTAAATTTCCCATCAGTATTTTTTCGATCTGCAAGAACGAATCAAACGTTCCGCCCAATGCCCCAACCAATCCCCATATTTTGAGCTGGTCAGCCAATTGGGCCATCGATAACAGCGGAGGCTTTTCTGTGAGAAAAGCGCCCACCCCACCTGAGAGAGCGCCGCCGACCACAATGCCATAAGCCACGAAAAACGTCAAAATGACTTGTGCCATGTTGTGCTTCATCCTTTCTTCGAACAAGCAGCATATGCTTATCCCTACGCTCGTCATCCTGGTTTTATAACAGAACTCGCCAGCGTTTCAAATAAAAAGCGGCATGCTAGATTGGGCAGCATGCCGGGTCGATCAGCGTTGGTTCCTTCTCCATTTCTTCAGTTTCTTTTCAATGCGCGGCGAGTTCATGATCATGAGATCCGTAAACAGGTTAACCATTTTCGGATTGCGCAGCATCTGGTTAAAAACCTCTGGATTTTGCTTGAACCATTGCTCATTGGCACGAATCCATTTCTTGAAAGCATCGTTTGTTTTGTAATAGTGATTCAATTGCCGAACCGGTCGATATCCACTCATCTTAATCTATCCCTTCGTCAAAAAATATAACGAGGAGAAAAACGATCACGATGATCCAGATGATCACTTCGAAACCTTCCTCGTTGAAGAAACCAAATCCTCTCACGTCAGATCCCCCCTTCATCCTGCCGCGCTCCTCGCACCATTCCATACGCCCATGGTACCTTTCCCTATAGGTATATGTGGTTCCACGCTTGTTGGATTGGACATTTGCCTGCCTTCCTATTGATTTTGTGTGCTGGCCTACTTTGTTGTGAAAAACGACGCATAGGGACACTCCTTTTCCACTCATACTAGAGAGGAATGAATCAAAGAGGAGACGAACATGACAGCCTCTACTGGATCTCTGTTACGCAACAAGCCTTACTTGCTGTTACTGCTAGTCGTCTTTTTCATGCACATGGCCTCTTACCTGGTCATTCCCGTCTTCCCCGTCTTTTTGCAAAAGGTACGGGTACTTTCACTCTCTCAAGTCGGCATCATTTTGGCAGCGGGAAGCATCACATACCAAATCGGAAGCTTAGCGGGCGGCTTGATGTCAGATCGTTGGGGCAAACGCACCATTCTAGCCTTGGGGGCATTCCTTCAAGGATGTGCCATGGCAGGCTATCACTTCAGCCATTCCTATGGTTTCTTCTTGTTATTCTCCTCAGTCAACGGCTTGGGTCTTGGTCTGCTCGCTCCTACCATTAAAGCCATGATCGCGGATGAAGTGGAGGAGGGCCAAAGAACGGCTGCCTTCTCATGGAGAGGGATACTCGCTCACAGCGGGATTATTGTCGCGGGCTTGATCATTACATGGATGACTGCGGGTGGGAAACAGCCGTTTCTCGTAGCTGCCTTTGTGTACGGGGCACTTGCTGTTTTTTCTCGCTTCATCCTTCCCGATGATCGCTGTGTAGGAACTGACTGTAAGCAAACGCCGCTCAAGGAGTATCGTCACATCTTGACTCATCGCAGCTTTCTGCTTTTTTCCGCGATCTCGCTCTTAATCTGGGCGATCTACGCTCAATTCGCCATGATCCTGCCGCTGCGGGGAGAGCATGTCCTGCATTCCGCTACGATGATTGGCCTCATTTGGACAATCAACTCACTCAGTGTCGTCGTCTTGCAAGGGCTGATCTCACGTTTTGTACTACAGCGCATCAATCCGTACTTGTCTGTCACAATGGGAACGATCTTGTTGGGTGCAGGGCTAACGCTCATGGGATGGGCAAACCACTTCCTCACACTGTCCGGGGCTGCGATTCTATTCATTTTGGGTGAGATGCTGTTTATGCCCATGTTGGACAGTCTCGTCACTCATTTCGCAAAAGAAGAATGGCTGGGGGCGTACTTTGGCTTTTCCAATTTCGTATCTGGTCTTGGGACGGCTCTTGGGACAGGATTGGGTGGAGCAATGGTTGAAAAGCTAGGGGGAGTCGGCAGCATCTATCCGTGGATTGGCTACGGAGTGATTACACTGTTTTTGGCGGCGATTCTTGGTCTGTTTGCCCTATACGCCATCCCTCGCCACAAAAATGCTGTACTTGACTCCCCCACAAAAACTCGCAAAGAGGAAGGGGCAACATGAACGCAGAAAAACACGCACAGCAACCACAAGAAAAGCAGATGGAAGTGCTTAGGCGAGTACGCCTTGGCAGCCATGACTCTGAGAAAGGGGTAGTTACATGACTAAGCAAAACAAGAATTCCTCACTACAGCAAAATCAACCAGACGAACGCAATCGCCAGCCCAAAAACGTTCAAAACGATGCGCCGGGCTATGGAGACAAAAAACTGGAGGGACCAAATCGTCCTTCCACCTAACCCTTAGGCAATCAATATAAAAAGTCATTTTGCGCCTTCATGCAAGGGCAAAATGACTTTTTTCATTTCCTTTACGAAATCGGTACGAGCTTGTACGGCAAGGAGAATTCTTCCAATCCGTCCAAAAATACTTGACGAGACTTTTCATCAGGCGCAATCAGTTGGAGATAGCGTGTGAAATAAAACACGATGCGATCTTCTTTGCCCTCTTGTAAGCGATAGTGTGACAGCTGTGCGATGTCCGTCAGGTTGTAGAAGTATTCATAGTGCTCCTGTGTAAAAGGCGCATGAAAGATCCGGCTGACTACTACACCATTGCTCAGATTTTCCCGCATGTTCTCTTTTGTTGCCCCGAGAAAACGAAGCAGTTCACCGGCACGCTTCGCCCCAACCTTTTCCACCAGGATGCTGTCGTTGTACTCCACTTCCAGATCGGTCAATTTGTTGGAAACGGCTGCAAGCATCGCCATCAACACCTTGCGCACTGCCAGATTCTCCGTAGCAAATTGATTGTCAAACACATTAAATTCAAACGATGTCGCTTCGCCCTGACGCCGTGTATACAATATGATCGCGTTCAAAAGCATTCCTCCGCTTTCTACTCACTCAACGATATTCCCTACCATTTATCTAGGCAAAATAGCTTCCCACGTCGCACGGTCCAGCTTGCGAATGACACTGAACAAGAGACGCTTGGCTGCCTCGTAATCCTCGCGGTCAATGATCGACGCATGGCTGTGAATGTAACGGGAAGGAATTCCAATAACGGCAGACGGCACTCCCTTGCCATGGTACTGAACAACACCTGCATCCGTCCCGCCTTTTGCCACATAAATCTGGTACGGAATGTTCTCCTCTTCGCACGTGGAGATAAGAAGCTCACGCAATCCTACCGGCATGACGTACATCGGATCGTAGATGCGCATCAACAGTCCACCGCCGAGCTTGCCGCCATCATCTTTTACACCTGGTATGTCTGTGGCTGGACTCGCATCCAATGCCAGGAACAAATCCGGATCAATGGACGCAGCGGCAGTTTTCGCACCACGCTGTCCGGACAATTCTTCCTGTACAGTAGCCCCGACGTAGACGACATTCGGATGATCAGGCTTTTCATGCAGCTCTTTTGCGAGCTCCACTGCCAAACTGCAACCATAGCGATTATCCCATGCTTTCGCCATGATGCGGCGCGGATTGGCCATGACCTGCAACGGGCAAACCGGTACGATTTGCTGGCCAGCCCGTATCCCTACCTTTTCTGCTTCCTCACGCGAATCCACGCCGATATCAATGTACATGTTGCGCACATCCATCGGGCGATTACGCTGATCGTCGCTCAAGACATGCGGTGGAATCGAGCTGATTACGCCTTCGACTGGTCCATTGTCCGTCATAATTTGTACACGTTGCGCGAGCAGAACCTGCCCCCACCAGCCTCCCAACGTCTGAAATGAAATAAATCCTTTATCAGAAATTCGGGTGACCATGAAGCCGACTTCGTCCATGTGACCCGCTACCATAATTTTCGGACCGTTCTCGTCACCACGCATAACACCAAAAATACTGCCCAAATTGTCGTACATGAGTTCACTCGTATAGCTGCTTATGTATTCCCGCATAATCTCGCGTACCGGACCTTCGAAGCCAGGCGCTCCTGGTGCCTGCGTCAAACGGTTCCACAGTTCAACTTGAAATTTATTTTCCATCGCCAAAAATCCTCCTCGACCCAAGTTTCTTGCCTGTTACCCTTCTCTATTATCCGCGAGAGAGAATGCAGACGCAACTATTCCCAAGCAGGAATGCAAGAGCTTGTCCCGAATGAAGAAAAATACACGAATGGATTGAGGAGGAAAAGGCAAATGGCAATCACGTTACGAAAGTTGTCCGAATTCAGTGAGATTGAACAATTAGAAGAAATGGAGGGGAAAATATGGGACCCTTCTAGTGCTATTCCCCACCATATGACACTCACCATGCAAAAGTTTGGCGGTTTGTTTTTAGGGGCATTCGATGAGGAGAAAATGATCGGCTTCTTGTACAGCTTCCCGGGCTTCACTAATGGAGAACCCCATCTTTGTTCGCACATGCTCGGCTTTTTGCCAGAGTATCGCAAGCAAGGGCTGGGCGTACAAATGAAATGGCTGCAAAAAGAAGAAGCGGCGGCGGCGGGCTATTCCAAAATCACATGGACCTACGATCCGCTTGAGACTGTAAACGGTGTTCTAAACATCGCCAAGCTGGGAGGTATTGTGCGAACGTATTTGCCAAACTGCTACGGACAGCTTGATGACGACTTCAATCGAGGACTGCCGACAGACCGTTTCCTCGTGGAATGGTTGATCGGAAGCGATCGTGTGGAATCGCGCCAGGCAGGGAACAATTCTACTCCCTCTCTTGAACATGCACCAGACCTGTTGCGTCTGGAAATCAAGGATGGCATTCCACATCCTCTCGAAATCGATTTGTCACGCGAAGAGCCTATTGTGCTACTGCCTGTCCCTGCCTTCTTCCAGGATGTTAAACGAGCGGATATGACCGTCGCTTCCATGTGGCGAGAGATGACGCGCGAATTGTTCACGGCCTATTTTGCCAAAGGATATGTCGTAACGAATATCCTCCGTGATCAATCCACTGTTCGTTACGTCTTAGAAAAGCAGCCGTTGACTGATATTTTAAGTGCCTCGTCCTCCCTATCCTAGCTAGATTGGCGCACCGGGTGGGTAGGTTGTGGTAAAATGGTGGTTGCCCAACCCTATACAACAAAGGACGAGAATGAAATGAATCGATCACAATACAAGTATGACGTTATCATCATAGGCGGCGGCCCCTCTGGGCTGATGTCTGCTATTGCTGCTTCTGGCCAGGGAGCAAGAGTTTGTCTCGTGGAAAAAGGATCAAAGCTCGGACGCAAGCTCATCATATCTGGCGGAGGTCGTTGCAATGTAACCAATGCCAAGGAACAAGATGAATTAATCAAACAAATGCCGGGAAATGGCCGCTTCATGTACAGTGCTCTCACCCAATTCGGCAACCGAGAGATTATCCAGTTTTTTGAGGAGCTGGGTGTCGCCTTAAAAGAAGAGGATCGGGGCCGTATGTTTCCCGTCACAGATAAAGCAGTGACAGTCGCCCAAGCGTTGATTGATTTGTTGAAGCAAAGAGGTGTCAGCATTCATTTAAACGCCGCTGTAAAGGAAGTTCTCTACTCGGAAGGCAGAGTCGGTGGCATCATGCTCCAGTCTGGCGAGAAAATTACCGCGCCTTGTGTGATTATTGCCGTCGGGGGTTGTTCTGTACCACAGACAGGCTCTACAGGCGATGGCTATGCATGGGCAAAAGCAGCCGGGCATACGATTACAGAGCTGTATCCTACTGAAGTACCGCTTACAGCCAATGACTCTTTTATTCGCGATAAATCGATCCAGGGTCTGTCGCTGCGTGACATCACGATGACGTTGTATGCGCCCAATGGGAAAAAGATCAATACACAGGAAGGCGATATGATCTTCACTCATTTCGGAATATCAGGTCCCGCCTCCCTGCGCATGGGACATTATGTCTCTGTGTCGCAACGAAAATACGGAGCGGTTCCTCTATCTCTGACAATCGATCTCATGCCTGACAAAACGGCCGAGGAAATCACGGCGGAAAGCTGGCAGCTGATTGAGGAGCAGCCAAAAAAGGCAGTAAAAAATGCAATCAAAGGCTTCCTCCCCGAACGGATTATCCCACTCTTGCTTTCCTTGGCAGGAATTTCGGATGAAACGACCTACAGCCATATAAAAAAACAAGAGTGGAGCAAGTTCACGAACTTGATCAAAGCTTTTCCACTCACCGTTACAGGGACGCTCTCTCTTGAGGAAGCGTTCATTACAGGAGGCGGTGTGAGTGTAAAAGAGATCGATCCACGCTCGATGAGATCCAAGCTCATGGATGGGTTGTATTTCGCTGGAGAGGTGATGGACGTCCACGCCCATACCGGTGGCTACAACATCACGATCGCCTTTTCGTCTGGCCATTCTGCGGGTACGCATAGTGCGCAGGAAGCATTTGAATTTTTTTACGAGAATGACGTTTAGATGATCAGGGAATGGGGAAACTATGAATCAGGTTCTCTTTTCATGAAAAGAGAAATCAGCACATTACTCCCCCCTAGTTGTAATGTGCTGGTTTAACAGACCTTACTCCCTTTATCTTCCTAGATGGGGCATCGCCTGCGTGAGCGATGCTTCTTTTTTTTGCCCAACAAAAAGCACCTGCTACCAAAGACGGTACATCCATCTTTTCATAGCAGGTGCTTTATCATTGATGATCGGTTTATCCAACAAGGCGGAACAAATACGCAAATCCAGCGAGCAAAAAGCCTAGACCCAACAGAAAAAACGTGTTGGCACGCTGCTTAACGCGCCTTTCGTCTCCCTGAAAATGAGCGTTCATCCGCGATTGCCAGCGTTTTGTCTGCGGCTGTACCATGACGAGAATCCCAACTGCCAGTAAGAAGAGAGGAAAGACCATCATCTGGCTCAACCCTTTTTCTTACGACGGAGAAGCCAACCGTTGTCATCTTCGGCTGGTGCGCCTTCGATTACCAGCCGTGCCTCCTCGGCAAGCTGATAGGCTTCTGCAAAAGCTAGTTGTCGAAATGATATCTCTGCCTTCGTCAACAACTCATTGACCTGACGATTTTGACGGCGATAACGGTTTGTATACTGAATGGCACCCTCTGCCATCTGGCAAGTTGTGATAATGCGTTCTGCCATCCGCTCTGTTTCGCCGACCAAATCACTCGCATCCTGGACCAGCATGGCGACCTCTTCCAGATCATAGCGGTACTGTTCCATGATCGTTTGCACGCGGCCCAACGTTAGCACGACTTCTTCAAACATGTATTTTAATTGATCCGGAATGCCCGGCAAGTAGCTACGCTTGATTTGCTGACGAAGGCGGACTAATGTGTTAGAAATACGTTCTAGTTCATCCAGCGCATCGTCTTCCGTTTCGATAACCAAATACGCTTGCTCTTCTTCTTCCGGAATCATCTCTTCCTGTTCAGGCTGATTCTTCGGCATGACCAACTCGTACTCTTCTTCTTCGTACACAGGTTCCTCAGCTTTGACTGCTAGAGCCGGCTTTTGTGCTTTTTTGTTGAAAAGCTGGGGAATTGCTTGCAACAACACGGAACGTTCAGCTTCACTCAGCTCTGAGGACTTTCCTCGCACCGCTCGCTCTTCTTCCACGTTCGGCTGCTGGACAAGAGTCGGCTTCACAGGATTTTCTTCGCTGGCAGAATGCTCGATCTCGCTAGCTAAAGTCGGCTCCGGAGTACGAAGCTCAGGCTCCACAGGCGCGGATGTCGCAGCTACTTGCTTCGGCGAATCATCCTGTTCCACCTCTCCTACTCTCTTTTCTTCCTGCACAAATTCTGTTTCATCTCTACCTTGATTCATTTCTGCTTGCGGTTCCAATTCAACTTCTGCATACACCGTCGCTGCAGCTTCATCACGTGCAAGAACGCCATCTTCTATTGCTTGATACGTCGCATCAATGAGCACTTCGAACGCTTTGACATGGGTCAACACCATTTCCAGGCTGCCCTCCTCCAAAGCGCTCTTCGCGGACATGACCAATTGCTTCGCCTGCAAGAGGGCATTGTCCAAGGAATCCTGTTTTAAATCAAAGCCGTCACGAACGGCCTGCTCAATTCCTTCTTCCAGATGCTTGAATTCTTCTGGCAATTCTTTTTTCACGCGTTGCACAAGCTTTGGAATAAGCTCCATTGCTTGTCCTACCTGCTCCAATACTTGCTGAGCTTTTTGTGTGGTTTCGTAGGCGGCAATGTCGTCCCCTGCTGCCCGCGCAGTTTTCACGAGTTTTCGCATCGTTTCTACTTCATCCAGCGATGCTTTCAATTCATGGAAAGACAATCCGTACTCCAGACGCAAATCGGACAAACGTCGTTCCATCTGCTCCACTTGCTTTCCGATCTCAGGAACAACAACCTTATTTTCTTGCTTGGTAACTGCCACTTTGGATGTGTCTGTTTTTAGCTCATCCAGCTCATCCTCAATTTTTGTAATGGCCTCTCTCGCCTCATTCAACATGCCAAGTGCCAACGTAAAACGGAAACGATCACAAGCCTCTTCCGCATCGAGAATCATCATTTCCACATCAGGGATGCGAATGCGCAACAGATTTTCTTTTTTGTCTGCCAAGTGGTGGTAACGTACTTCTGTCATGCCGCTGGAACGGCGAAGCGGTTTTTCCACCTCGATGACATTGATCTTCTCAACGAGCTCTTCCTTCCAATCCTCTACATCATCTACTTGGGCAAAAATAGCACGGCGTCTGATCATCGCGTAAATCAAGCCGATCGATAACCCGGCAAATACCGCCCCAACCAGATAAATCCACCACGGAATACCTCCGAGTGAACTACTGCTTTCGCTCTCAGGCGCCTTACTAGCGTCGGTCACGTTCGGTATTGCTGTTGCTTGCTTGCTTTCAATGCGGCTTAGCTCCCTGTTTACTTCCGCGATTACCGTTTGTATACCGGTCAAATACTGCTTTTGTGTGCGAAATGCATCATAAAAAGACGCGATCTTTTCATGCAGTAATGTCATCGTTGCACCTTTTTCCTGCAAAGAAGGACCGGCATAAATCCCCAGCTGCTCGGTGTTCATGTCAAGTACGATCATGAGTGCATCATCGGCCAAATTGTAATTGTCAAACAGCTTTTGCGCGTACATATCTGGAGAGTCAGCTTCTGGTGCGGTGCTTTCCACTATCACGACTTTGTAGCTGCCCGGTAGTCCGTTCAATGAATTGGCAAAGGCGGTTCTGTCTTCTTTTTTCAAATAGTTGTCAGCGTCCTGAACAACTTCATCTTTTTTATCTGGAAACGGTGTTGCATAAGCCGGATTCGTATATAACAACATGCCTGCCAAACAGAGCATGAATAGTTTTCGTTTCACTTGTCATACATCCCCTTACTAGAATCATTCATTGGGAGAGGCCACGCCTAAGCAGGCAGCAAAGAACCTCGCAGATAACACATAATCGAGGTTTGCAGCCATTGGACGAACTCCTCGGAAGATGGCTCCAGATCATAGACCTGGCGAACCATTTGTGGTTGCAAAAATGGATATATCATCTGACTCGTCATAGCCAGTACTGTACGATCAATAGAGACGGGCAAAAACTCACCCGAGACGACACCGCCCTCGATCACACTTGAGAGCCCGTGCTTCCATCGGCTCATATATAGCGTCATCACTTCACGAGCAAGCATGGATTCTACGCTCAGCTCACGGTGAATCAACCGCGTGATAGGCGCATGCTCACATTGAAATTGCAAATATAGCTGCACAACTTGTTCCAATCGTTGATAGGCAGGGATGTTTTCCTGCTCGTTTTCCAGTTCTTCCAAAAGGCGAAACAACGTCTCAAAGTAAGAAGCAATCAGCGTCTCCAGGACTCCTTGCTTCCCTTCAAAGTGATAGGAAATCAGCGCGGAATTTACTTGAGCAACAGAGGCAATTTGTCTTACGGAGGTTCCTTTGTAGCCATGAACATCAAAAAGCTTCGCTGCTGCGGATAAAATACGCATTTTCGTCTGATCCATCAGGCATCTTTCCCATTGTACAGATTATTCGACGAAAAAAGATAGTCTTGTTGTAAGTTCGACAATGTTTTCCATGATTCCTTCTCATCATGCTGATTCCATCGAAAAATACCGCTACCGCATAGATTTTCTTCCACATAAGAAGTACGTAAAAAGCATCCAGGACGTTACCTCATTTACTCAATTTTCCCTGACAAAAAAAAGACGCTCCTGTCTTTTTTGCAAGAGGAACGTCTCACTTGATTACTCTTACTCCCTATTTGCTTTTTTCCTCTGGAACTGTGATGGGGGCTACTGTTCCGTATTGCTGCAAATACGTTTCTACTTGCGTATGCTCTTTTACACGCTGATCGTTCAAATCGTACGCAGATCGAATGGACATCGTCATGTTCGTGGGGAGCATCGTTTTTTTGTTGTAGTGAATCGTGTACTCTGCCTCCACTTCCATCTGGTTCACGAGCTCATTTACGTCCACCTTTTTTTTGGACTGAATCGTGGGTCCAGAATGATGGGCAGGCGCCCCTCTCCAATTTCCTTCTGAGAGTGACATCGCTAGCTTTAGCTTCGGTATGTAGGGTTTCTCTCGCCCGGCTATCGATTGGACTTTTGCTCCCGACTTTGTTTGTTCTTGCATTTGAGCAACAAGCCAGCTTTTTAGTTTGGCAGAATCCAATACAACTCCAAGCGCTTCAAAATCGTCCTTTGGATTCTCATCAGGCAGCATCCGGACGTTTCGTTTCATATCGTCGATTTGCTGAAACGAAGCGACGGGGTTCCAGTTGTTCATTTCTTGATGCAGGGCCGGGCTGTCCCCTGCGACATGGTTCCAGCCTTCGTTTTGTCCATCCTTGGTATACAGCTTGTCTCCATGGCTGAGCAAGGATAAGTCGTCCACTCTGTTTTCCTCTGGTACAGAGAGCTTCACGTTCATGTAAACAGCCTCTCCGTCTTTTCTGCCCGAAAAGTTAACCATGTTCGCATTGGCACTGTTTGCCGTCAGCAGCTTGGTTTGCCCGTAGAACGCATACGATTTCTGCGCATCGAACTTGTCCCGAACCTGCTCAAACGTTGTATTCGCATCCTGCTTCACACGCATTTGATTACAGCCACCTACAACAACAGTACACACTAGAGCCATCACGCAAATGGGCCAATACTTCTGCATAGATGCTACCCTCCCTCGGCTACCCTGGTAGCCTTATGTAGGGGCCCAGGGTAATAGTCCCTTTTAGCGTTTCCGGGGAGGAATAGGCTTATTCTACTTGCAAGCCTCTCTTGCATAATCAGGTTTTACAGGTGGTAATACAAGACTCGATCCTGCTCTCTCACTTCAATCTGATGGAGAATCATCAACAAATCAATATGTCCCAATGTCTCGGATAACGTCAATGGCAATTCTTTTTGGTACAAGCCTGGAAATAAGAGAGCATTCAGTTCAAAAGCTGTCTTTTCGCCATCTGCAAGAAGCCTGCGGAGCGTGTCTGTTCTCTCCCAGTTCTTTTGCAACCGAGCGAGTATGAGCTCTCGATGGTTGTAAACCGGTTCACCGTGTCCACTCAAGACTTGTTTGATCTCCATGTCCGCACACATTTGCAGCGCTGTGCGGTATTGAATCAAAGTCAGTGGTCTTGTACTCGTGCGATTCCGGGGTGGCTCAATAAACGCATTGGATGAAATTCGCTTGATGATATGGTCTCCACCAATCATGACTTGATCCTTTGCCCGATACAATGACAGATGGCTTTGGCTGTGTCCCGGCGTGTACAGTACCTGCCAGTCCTCCAAGTATGGTATTTTTTGCTCATGCTTAAGATGAAAATCAATCTGGCTTGGCGCAGAAAACGTCTTCATCAGCTTGTGGAATTTCGAGATAATGACCATCTTTTTTTCTGGTACACCGCTCTGGATGTACAGCTCTTCGAAAAACTGATCATGAAAAGTCATAAACTGCTCATCCTGCTGTACATACGGCGTTGCCTGCGGATGGGCAAATGTCTTCGCTCCCGATAACTCCCGCACTTTTTCTAACTGCCCGCAATGATCCACATGATGATGCGTCAGTATGACTTGCTCGATATCCTGCACGCTCACCTCAATTGATTCTAAGCCGTTTGTTAAGGCCGCCCACGCATCATCTGTCGATGGACCCACATCAACTAAGGTCAAGCGCTCCCCTTTTAGCAAGTAAACGTTTACTGCCCCTACATCAAAAGGTGTAGGTATCTCCAGACAATAAATATCAGGTGCTACCAGCGTCGCGATCCTTTGCTTGCCATCGTTCATTGTCATTTTTTATCTACCTCTCAAGTTAATTGCCTTTTTTTCCGAAAAGAGAAAAGAGCCATTGTTTTGGCTCTAGGCGAGAACAACTTGATTTCTACCAGAATTTTTGGCTTCATACAGAGCAATATCTGCTTGATGGAACAACGCTTCTACACTCAGGTTTACATCCATCTCTCTGCTCCATTTCGCTAGTCCACACGAGATCGTGACCTGTGGAGACGTCTCCTGCTCGACGCATTCCCGTATGCGCTCTGCGACAGAATGCGCGGTGTTTTTGTCCACACGAGGCAAATAAACAGCGAGTTCCTCTCCGCCCCATCTTGCTGCGATATCACTGTCTCGAATGCTATGTCGAATCAGATTGGAGACCTGAATCAGCACCTCGTCCCCTACCTGATGGCCAAATGTATCATTCACGGTTTTAAAATAATCAATATCAATCAAGATCAACGAGCCATAGTTGTCTTTTTGTAAGGATCCTCTTACTCGTTCATTCAAATGTCTTCTCGTGTACAGACCTGTCAAATTATCCGTAATGACCATACGCTCCATTTCATTATGCAGGACGGCGTTGGTCATTGCCAAGCTCGCGTGCTGACCAAATATTTCGAGGAGTTTGTAGTCGTCAAAACTAAAAAAATGATAACGGGAATCTGCGACTAACAGGACTCCACTAATCTCACCCTCGACAACGAGCGGAACCCCCATGAAGGAACAGCACGAAAAGAGCGAAAAAGGGAGCGGTCCTGCCCCTGGCTGAGCCAGCAACAATGCCTGCTTGTTTTGCAAGATTTGCTGAAATGGCTTTTCTTTCGAATCGATAACCTTGCCATTGAACGCTGGTATGGAGGAAGAGAGCACATGGAAGCAATCTTCTCCCGGGGATTTTCGCAAAATGGCACAAAACTCCGCATCAAAGGTAGCCCGCATCATCGTCGTAACAAAATCGAGAATTTCCTTTAAATCAAGACTTCTGTTCAACTGGCGTGCCATCTCATTAATCAAACGCAATTCTCGAATTAAATTGCGCGATTGCTGATAGAGCTGTGCGTTTTCAAACGCAGTGCCAGCCGTATCCGCCAAGATCGAGATGTAGTTCTTTTCATGCTGATTCAAGGTAATTCGTTGATCGGACGTCACTTGCAAAACCCCGTAGATGCCTTGCTTGCCCAAGAGTGGCGCTGCGATCACCGTCACCTGCTGCTCCCCTTCTCCCACTTCTTCGGCAATGAGACGCCCTTCTAAATAGGCCTTGGTACTGGTAGACGGCTCTACTTCTTGAAAAGAAAGCTGTTTGACCGGGGTGGTTGCATTGGGTTCAACCGTCAGGAAAAGCTCTGCCGACAAGTACGGATAAAGGCTGGGAATGCTCGTCACGATTTCATGCAAGACATCGTTCACATCAATCGATGCCTGAATTTTTGACATCAACTGATACAATAAGTCTTTTTTGCTCGCTTCACGACGCAGGTCGTCCGACATGATCGAACGCCAAAGCGCACAGCTTGCCTTCGCGCCTATTTCCTGCAAAAAAGCCACATCCCGTTCGTCGTACACGCAATCCGTCTCTTCGGGTGGCAGATGCAAAAACAATGCGTAGAGCGGAGTTTGATTCAAGGAGACTGGAACGACGACAAGCCTGTGGTCATCTAAAATGGAAGGCATGATTTGCGTCGTACCGAATCTCGAAACCAGTTGGGCGATGTGGGTTTGTCCACCTTCGACCTCCTGCGTTGTTACGCTCTCCTGCGGAATCAACGTGGCGTTGTCCGCGAGCTTCACGGCGGAACAATAGCCTTTTTGGATAATGTCACTAATCTGACTCGTCAAGCTTTGCAGCAGCTCTTTGGTCGTATCATGCAACGTCAAATCCATGACAATCTGGCTTGTTACGTGTTGAATATAAGCATCATATCCCATGCGAATCAACGGCTCTAACCCGCGCATGTAGGATGGCAAATCGAAATGAATTTGGTCTTGGGGCACTAACATGCCTATGACAGCTCGAACCCTTCCATCTTCTTCACACAAAGGAAAGGCTCCACACACATTGTTCGTTTCACTGCTCGTTTTGACTACGATCTCTTTGGAGGAAAGTGCCTCTCCAATAAAATCAAAGACTTTGCCTATCGATACATCGTGTTGCAGGGTAAGCCCTTGAGAATTCCGGGATGGACCAACCTGCATTTCCATGAAGTTGATTACACGGCCCCCGGAATCTGTCAAGAAAAGGATGCCTGGGCGCTTTTCCGGCCAAGATTGTAAGATAAAATGGGCCGTGTAGGAAAAGACTGTCTCTAACTTCCCCAACATTTTACTTGACACGAGAAACTCCCTCTCTCAGCATTTTCTCAAGCTTTCAAATGGTCTGTATCATTAACGGTTAGAAGTTCCCACCTGCGATCTACATACCGAAATATGGTAATACCGGTATTATCGATCCGCGTAATCCCCGTTCCTTGTTCTCCTACCGTCACATAATGCAAGAAGCTATTAATGAGACCGCCATGCGAGACAACGACAATCGCCTCACCTGGATGGCTCCCTGCTATTTCTGTCATGGCAGCAACAGCTCGACGCTGCATGTCTTCGAATGTCTCAATTCCACAGGAGGCTTCATCCTGATTCTCAAATCGCTCACGTATTTCTTCATAGGTGAGCCCCTCCCACTCCCCATAGCAGCGCTCCCGCAAGGTTGTCCGCGTAGAAACAGAGGATTGGAAGTTACCAGCAATCTTGGCAGCCGTATCGCGCGCGCGACTAAGATCACTCGAATAAAAAGCGTGAATCTTCTCGCCTCGCAACCTGTCTGCTACTTGCTCGGCTTGGCGTACCCCGAGCTCGTTCAACGCGATGTCACTGTGGCCTTGTATACGACGAATCTGATTCCACTCCGTCTCTCCATGACGAATGAGATACATGATGGTTTCCAAAACGATTTATCTCCTTACCGTTCAGTATTCTTTGGATAGTATTTCTTATTATATAAGATGCATGTTCACAATTCTAGATTGATAAAAAAACATTTGGTACAAAATTCCTATATTTCATTCCTTTCTGCAAATACCCAGGACTATTTTTCGTGGGTTTGAACTGAAACGAACCTTCACTTCCCCTCGTCAGAGGTGATAAGAAGAATATGACATCGTTGGAGGGGTTCCTATGAAACCGTGGATCATTCGGTCTAGCTCATTTGTTCTATCTGCCAGTCTGTTGCTGCCTGTCACACAAGCGCATGCACAATCACCTCATGTGAGTACCAGTAAAATGGCGACTACTGTTTCAAAAGCAGACTCCGTGGCACAAGCCAAAGCAAAACTCTCCAAGGAAGCGGCCTTGACACTCGCTACAAAAATAGTGCCTACCGCCGGGATGACGGTTCAAAATGTATCATTCCGTTCAGCGGATAGCTGGCGCTCATTTCCAGAATGGTCGTTTAGTTGGGTGAAGAAAGATCCAGAAAACGGCAAAGTCCTTCTATCTTATAGCGTCAGTATCCACGCCAATACAGGTGAGCTGACTTCCTATTCGCGTCATGAGCAGGAAGCATCCTCGCTTCCCTATGCAAAGCGAATTTCCTATTCGGAGGCACAGGAGCAGGCGAAGCGCTTTTTGGAGAAAAACAATGCAGGAAAAGCAGCGGAAACAAGACTGTATACGCGCGACATGCCAGAGCCAAAAACTCCGCTAGACTCGGCAGTCTACTATAATTTCCGCTTTATTCGTGACGTGGACGGCATTCTCTTTCCCGACAACGGCGCGGAAATCACTGTAGATGCTTCCGGCAAAGTGACCAACTATTCCCTGTCCTGGAACGACGTGACTTTCGAGGATGCGGATACGAAAATCTCAGAAGAAGAAGCCGAGAAACTGTTTAAAGAACAAGCGAATCCAAAACCAGTTTACCTGCTGCCGTGGGAGCAGATGGAGACACAAAATAACAAGCCATCTCTCGGGTATATGAATCCCTTCACCTTCTACATTGATGCGGAGACTGGCAAAGCATTGACACAATCGTTGACCCCATATCAACCAACGAAAGATCCTGAGCCTGTAAGCAGCAAAGTCCTTCCTGCACGCCGCAGCGGACAACCACTCTCCCAAGAGGAAGCTGTACAATGGGCATCGAAAGCGTTGAAGCTATCCAACTACGAGCTTCGTTCTGCCAATTACAATGAAAAAGACTACCGTGGCAATCGTCCTGTCTGGGATCTCGAATTCGGCGAAAAAGGCAACAGCGAAGAAGGATTTGCGTATGTTTCTGTGGATGCTGTAACCGGGGACATCTACCGATTGAACAAAGACTTCCGCAGCCATAGAGAAAAAACAAACGCTTCTAAAAAACCAGACATGGAAAAATTCAAGGCAAAAGCAATGGAAACGATACGCGAATTGGCGCCAACCATGGCCCACCAGCTTTACTGGACAGAGCGTTTTGAAGAGGAAATCCAAAACCAACCCGTTGATTCCGAGCGGACGCAGATCCGATTTGAGCGTTTTATCAATGGAATAGCAGCAGCTAGCGGCTCTGCCTTCTTCACGTTTGACACAGAAACGGGGGAGCTAATGAGTTACAGTACTGAATTGGGCAGCGAGACATACCCGACACAAGTTCCCAAGCACCTGCCTGCTGCCGAAGCGAGCGAGAAGTGGTGGACCGAGACAAAAGCGGAGGCAGTATACGCCCTCATCCCTCTTACTCCTGAGGATGCCAAACGCGTAAAAGAGCAGCCATCCTACACACCGAAACGAACCGCCAAGATCGTTTATCGGGCGACAATGACGCCATTTGAGCAGCCGTATTACCTGGACGCTGTAACAGGCGAGTGGAGCTCCAGCGCTACTGGTAAAACACTTGTGCTGCATCGTCCCGCTCCTGCCGATTTGAAGGGGCATCCAGCAGAGAAGGAACTCTCGCTGATGTATGAGTACGACGCACTAACACTTGAAAACGGTAATATTATGCCGCAAAAACCGATCACACGTGGTGAAATGATTGAGATGCTCATGATCAGTCTCAACCAAGGCAGACACTATCCACAGTACTCTTTGGAACGAAAGGCCACCTACAGCGATGTGGCAAATGGTTCACGCTTCTTCTCAGCCGTAGAAGGTGCTGTTGATCGCGGACTTCTCGATAAAAATGCTTCCAAGCTGAACCCAAATGAGACGATTACGCGCGAAGAGCTCGCTGATATGATTGTTCGTGCACTCGGTTACAAAAAACTGACGGACTTCCCTGGCATGTTCCAGTCCGAGCTCTCAGACATTGCCACTTCCAAGTACCGCGGTTCAATCGTTATCGCGACTACCCTCGGTATTGTGCCGACCGATAAGCAGAAATTCCAGCCGCAAAGTCTCGTCCCTCGAGCCGATGCAGCCATTACCTTTACCCGTTTCCTCGAAAAACGGGATACGCAAGACGGTCCGGTTACTTTGTTGCGAAAATAAAACCCAAAAAGCGCCATCCATCCCACTTCTTGCGGCGGATGGCGCGCTTCTTTTCCCTTGACTTTACTGTATCGCGCCTAGTATTATTGAATGTATGTGTACAGGGTAGCATTGATTGTAGGTAAAAACGGAAGGATGTACCCTCTTAGTTCCCTCCCTTTACAGACTGCGGCTGACCATCTGTGAGGAGCACGATGCGGAAACGCTACCGTCCGAAGTTCGTGTAGATAAAGTAGGAACTAACCTGCCGGAAGTAAACACCTGCGAATCCATATTAAAGGAGAATGAAAACATGTCACGTTACACAGGACCTCGCCACAAACTGGCTCGCCGTCTGGGTATTTCCCTCGATGGTACAGGAAAAGACATCAAACGCAACTTCCCTCCAGGTCAACACGGTCACAACAACCGTCGTAAACTGAGCGAGTACGGAATCCAGTTGCAAGAAAAGCAAAAACTGCGCCACATGTTTGGCCTTAACGAAAAACAATTCCGCCGCACTTTCGACAATGCTAGCAAAATGGCTGGCGTAGTGGGCGAAAACTTCATGAAATTGCTGGAATCCCGCCTGGACAACCTGGTATACCGTATGGGCTTTGCTCCAACTCGCCCAGCTGCTCGTCAGTTGGTAAACCATGGTCACTTCCTGGTAAACGGCAAAAAAGTAAACATCCCATCCTACCGCGTACAACCGGGTGATGTAATCTCCATTCGTGAAAAGTCCCGTGGTCTGCAACTGATCAAGGACGCTCTGGAAAGCCGCACTTTCCTGCCGAACTACGTTACATTCAACGATGCTGCTGCTGAAGGTACCTTCACTCGTCTGCCAGACCGTGAAGAAATGCCAGCTGAAATCAACGAAGTTCTGATCGTTGAGTTCTACAGCCGTTAATCGTCTGAGGATAAAAAGAAAAAGAGTAGTGCCGCTTGTCGGCCTGCTCTTTTTTTATGTATTTGCTTGCCACGCTTTCGCCCGCGAATAATTTCGCAGGATAAGATTGTCATTCCACAAAGCTCCTTATGTTCATTTGTCTCCTCCTCTGAAATCTATTTTCTGATCCCACTCTGCAAGCTTAACAATGTCTGTAAAACGCAATCAATCACATGTCGTTGACAGCATTCAACGATTTTTGACACATTTTGCTATCTCCTACGCATTTTCTATCCTCTAGGTTCCTCGTATGGTATAATCAGGGGGTATGCTAGGGGGTCGTAGATTATGTCGAATAACCACACATCTTCCTCTGAACCGACGAAGAAAAAGCGACGCAGAAGCCGCGGTAAAACGTTCTGGATCATCTTCCAAATCGTCTTCGTGCTAGGGCTAATGGGTGCTGCAGTCGCGGGAGGAATCGTGACAGGTTATGTTGCCGCACTCGTGAAGGACGAGCCTGTGCGCAGCAAGGAGGAACTGGAGAATAAAATCTTCACCAACTATCTGACTGGATTCGCCTACTACAACGACGGCTCTCTGATCGGCCAATTGCGGGCGGAAGAAGGCGATCGACGTTTAGTGAAGAAAGCAGACGTTTCTCCCTATTTAATGAATGCCATCATCGCAACGGAAGACAAAACCTACTATCACCACTCCGGAGTTTCGCTTCAATCTACCATGCGCGGAGCCATTCAGGAAATTACCAACCAGCCTGTCGTAACAGGTGGTAGTACGATTACACAGCAGCTTGTAAAAAATACAATCCTTTCTGCTGAAGTTAGCCACACCCGTAAGGCACGTGAAATCTTTACCGCGATTCGAATCGAGCGGATGTTTTCCAAAGATCAGATTCTGGAAGCCTACATGAATGAAATTTACTTTGGAAAAAACGCCAACGGATCAAACGTATACGGTGTTCAGGCTGCCGCGAAAGGGATTTTTGGCAAAGATGTAAAAGAGCTCGGGCTTGCTGAGGGCTCCTATCTTGCGGGTATGATTCAAAACCCAGGTGCCTACTCTCCATTCCGTGCAGAAAGCTATCAGCGCGGGAAGGAACGCCAAAAAATGGTGCTGGATCGCATGCTGGAAAATGGCTACATCACACAAACTCAATACGATGGAGCTATCGCCGGTGATTTGAAGGCACAGCTAGCAAAGCCGACGCAGCAAGCTTATCGAGAAGTACCTTTCTTGATGATGGAAATTGAAGATCGTGCCGCACGTCAACTTGTGGATGCAGACCTCTTGGAAAAAGGACGCGACAAATCAACCATCGGCCGCAACGAATACCGACAGCTGGTTGAAGAGAAACGTCGCGACATACTGCGAAAAGGGTACAAGATACATACCACGATCGACAAGAGCGTATATGACATCATGCAGGCTGTTGCAACCGACCCGAAAAACTTCGGTAAGAATCGTACCTATACGATTCGTCGCTCTAACGGCAAAACAGAAAAAATCGAAAATGCTCTGGAAGAAGTCGGCGCAATGCTGATTCACAACAAAACAGGAGCCATCCTCGGCATGATCGGGGGACGGGACTTCACGGTGGAACAGACAAACCACGCCACTGTACCTCGTCAGCCAGGTTCTGCCATGAAGCCACTTGCCGCTTATGCTCCTGCTTTTGAACTGGGATTGCTCCAGCCAGCGTCTCCAATCGATGACGCTCCGGTGCTACTCGCTGACGGCCAGAACGGTTACCATTTACCAAAGAACTGGAACAACAAATGGCAAGGGATGATGAGTGCCCGCGAAGCGTTGCGGATGTCCTGGAACATTCCGGCGATCAAGACGTATTTGAAAGTTGGCATTCCAACGGCTCTCGAATACGTAAAGAAAATGGGAATTACTACATTGGTAGATGCAGACAACTATGCAGCAACTGGTGTAATTGGCGGTCTTACCTACGGAACAACTGTTGAGGAAATTACAAACGCCTATGGGACATTCGCAAATCATGGTTCTTTCGTGGATGCCTATCTGATTGACCGAATTGAAGATAGCACCGGAAAAGTAATTTACCGCCATGAGACTAAACCAGTGCAAGTGTACAGCGAGCAAACAGCATACTTGATCACTGATATGATGCGTTCCGTTGTCAATAACGGTACAGGTACACACATCCGTAAATACGTGCCGCGCAAAGTCGATGTGGCAGGTAAAACCGGAACAACGAACAACAGCAACGACCTCTATTTCGTCGGTTACACGCCAGAGCTGTCCATGGGGGTATGGGTTGGCTTTGACGAGCCATATCCAATGCCAGACGCAGACAAATATGTTCCGATGGTCGTATGGGGTAAGGTCATGAAGGACGTCATAGCAAAGCATCCGAACCTTTCACCTCCTGACTCCAGCTTTAAAAAGCCGGCGGGAATTGTCAGCGCGACTGTTGACTCGAAATCAGGTCTTTTGCCAAGTGAGCTATCAAAAGAAGCTGGCCATTTGATCACTGATATATTCAACAGCAAGTTCGTTCCGAAGAAGGTGGACGATACCCACCAAAAAGCACGCGTTATTACGTATAATGGCGAACGATATTTGGCGAAGGAAGGAACACCTGAGGATTTTGTTACCGAAGGCGTCTTCTATCGCTCACCTGATCCACTTCCTACCAAGGAGCAAATTCAAGCGAAAAACAGTAGGGTCTCCACCCAACCACCAGATTGGGAGCAGCGCCTTCCTGACAAAGAAGATCCTCGCACAGAGGCAGGAGGAGCGCCATCTTCGCCAAGTGGAGTAACAGCTACAGGCTCAGGCAAGCAAATCACGCTTTCCTGGCAATCAGCCAAAGAAGCTGACTTGGTCGGTTATCGCATCTACCGCGCTGATATGCAGAACGGCTTTGTCAAAGTAGCGACTGTGAAAGATCCATCGGAATTGACTTTTGCCGATACGACTGCCAATCATCGGGATTTAGGCTATTATGTCACTTCTGTAGATATCGCTGGCCATGAATCCCAGCCTTCCGCAATCGCTTCTGTCGGTTCAACGCAGACATGGCAATTGCCTGATCCAAATCAGGGTGCGGAAACAGGCATCCCGAATCCGATGGACAATAACGGGAATGGCCAAACAGATCCAGGCGGAACTGCGACGGACCCAACAGATGGATCAGGAGGCACGAATACAAACACAGATTCTGCTTCACCACCTGCTGCTCCGAAATCCTTGTCTATCAAAAATACGCCTAACGGTTGGCAGCTAAAGTGGAAAGGAAGCAGCTCGTCTGAGCAGATGTACAACGTGTATTTTAGCCCAGACTCAGCAAGCGGCTATTTGCTACTCGGTACAGTCTCTAGTACAAGCTTTACTCACGCAGCAGAAGTACCGAATGGCAGCAACTATTACATTACCGCAGTCAACAGTTACGGAGAATCGCCACATTCTAACATCGTAACTGCCAACACCTCAGAATAAACTGGAATGACAACTGACAGAGATGGTTAGACGCCATCTCTGTTTTTCTACAATCGTAAGGGGGGGAACTGATGGAGCACGTCAAACGCTATCATTCATTGAGCCTAATGGTGAACAACAAGGAGCTGCTCGTCGAAGGACCGATTACAGGAAGTTATCTGGCCTCATTACGTTTTGATGAGGGATTGAAAGCTTTTCGTATCCCTGAACAACAGCATGAAGCTCTCATCGAAATCGCTGATTTGCCAGAAGGGCGCATTATCATTGCACGCGAAGGAGACCTTGTCCTCGGCTACGTGACCTTTCTACACCCCGATCCACTGGAGCGGTGGTCACAAGCGCAACTGCCCGATTTGCTGGAGCTGGGCGCGATTGAAATCAGTCATAAAGTGAGAGCGGGTGGCGTAGGCAAAAAGCTGCTGGAAGTCGCCTTCCTGGATGACGCCATGGAAGACTACGTCATTATTACAACGGAGTATTATTGGCATTGGGACCTGAAAGGAACAGGACTCGATGTATGGCAATACAGAAAGGTCATGGAAAAGGTCATGGGCAGCGCAGGCCTGAGCTGGATGGCGACTGACGACCCGGAAATATGCTCACATCCCGCCAACTGTCTCATGGCCAAAATCGGCAAGCGTGTACCCCCAGAAACAGTCGTTGCTTTTGATGCTATGCGGTTTCAAAATCGTTTTCTTTACTAGTTTGGATGCCTTTTGATTCCAGGAGGTCACTCTTATGCGTATTGAAGAGATTATGCGAAAAAAAATGGTTACGATCCAGCCATCCACTACAATCGGAGAAGCGCTTCTTCTCCTCCGTGCAAACAGAATCAGGCATTTACCTGTCATTGAAAACGACTCACTCGTAGGCATTGTCTCAGACCGTGATCTGCGAGACGCTCTCCCCTCTCGTCTGCTGACACATGACGATGACGACACCGTCCTGCACAAGCCTGTAGCCAATATCATGAATCAACAAGTCATCACTGCCCACCCACTGGATTTCATCGAAGACGCAGCCCTCCAACTATACGAGCACAAAATCGGCTCCCTACCCATCGTCGAAGGAAATCGACTCGTAGGATTGATTACGGAATCGGATCTTTTCTCTAGCCTGATTGAACTGTTCGGCGTTAACAAACCTAGCTCCCATATCGAAGTAGAAGTAGACGACCGCGTCGGCATGCTGGCAGAAGTCAGTCAAGTCTTTCGCGATGCACAAGTAAATGTCACGAGCGTCGTAGTCTTTCCCGGGAAAAAGCCCGCGAAAAAGAACCTTGTTTTTCGGGTACAGACCATTGATCCGCGTATCGTGACGCAATTGCTCCTTGAAAAAGGCTTTTCCGTAATCGGCCCTACGGAAGGAGGGATACCCCAGTGAGCCGAAATGCTCGTCTGATCTACTCTCCAGACTACACGCAATATTATTTTCATGATGATCATCCGTTCAACCAGCGTCGTCTGCTCCTCACACACGATCTGATGAGCAGTTACGGAATACTGAAAGATGCAGACATCCTGGCACCCCGACCAGCAACAGATGAAGAACTCGCCCTGGTGCATGACCCACGCTATATCCAATTTGTTCGCGATCAGGGCCATAGTGAACACGAGCTTCCACAGGCAGCCAGTTATGGCTTGGGAACAGAGGACGTTCCCTGTTTTTCGAACATGCATGAAGCGTCCTCGCTGATCGTCGGAGGTACGTTACATGCAGTGGACGCGGTTATGAGTGGACAGGCCGAACACGCCTTCAATCCCGCCGGCGGACTGCACCATGCCTTTCGTGGACGTGCCTCTGGCTTTTGTATTTACAATGATTGCTCCGTCGCGATCGCTTATTTGCGAAAAAACTGGAATGCGCGCGTGCTGTATATCGACACAGATGCCCATCATGGAGATGGGGTACAGTGGGCGTTTTACGATGACCCTCATGTACTGACTGTATCTATTCACGAAACAGGAAAGTATCTCTTCCCTGGAACAGGCAATTTGTCTGAGCGTGGGGATGGAAGCGGATATGGTTATTCTGTCAACGTTCCGCTCGATGCCTTTACGGAAGACGATTCTTTTCTGGAAGTATATGACGAGCTGGTGTCAAGGCTAGCGGCTGGCTTCAAGCCTGATGTCATCCTGACCCAAAATGGTTGTGACGCTCATGCGTACGACCCCCTCACCCATTTGTCTTGCTCGATGAAAATTTATCAAGCGATTCCTCGTCTTGCTCACCGTCTCGCTCATGAATATTGTGACGGTCGCTGGATTGCAGTAGGCGGCGGGGGCTACGATATTTGGCGGGTGGTGCCGCGGGCGTGGACACTGGTATGGAGTGAGATGAGCGACCAGCCTCTTACGGACGGTTCTCTTCCCGAAGCCTGGCTCAAGCGCTGGCAACCTGAGACGGATTTACCCTTGCCACCTCGGCTTTTTGACGAACCATTCCCAACAATCCCACGACGAGCAGAGATCACGGAAAAAAATCGGCTTACGTTAGAACGTGCGATGCTGCACGCACCTACTGGATCAGAGAAGTAAGAAAACCTCTACTGAAAAAAAGCGTGCTGCCCTCGTACCTTTGGGTACTGGTCAGCACGCTTTTTCTATTCCTAACCCTATTTCACTAGCTCTTCCAGCTCAGACGGTGCAAAGCCTTTTACCGCTTTGTCGCCTACGACTGTTACAGGCACACCCATGAAGCCAAAGCGCTCTACTTCCTCTTGATAGGCACGACTCGTCATGACATCGCGCACTTCAAAGGAAACACCTTTTGCTGTCAACCAATTCTTAACCATGTCACAATCCACACAGTTTTTCGTCGAGTAGACAATCACTCCCGCAGCTGTCGCTGCTTGTGTAGCTGTCAGCATGTTACGGACAATCGCGTAGGAGCGCTGGGAAGCCAGCTTGGTAAATTCCACGAAGTTTACATGCGCGGAGCCGTCTGCTTTATCCGACATCGAGCGAACTACGACAAACGGCACGCCATTCATCGCACAGACTTGTCCTACAGATGCCCCTTCCATTTCGGTGCAGTGTGCTGCAAATTGCTCATACAGCCATTGAACCTTTTCCCGACTGGCAACAAACTGGTCGCCAGACAGGATACGCCCGCTCACTACTTGAACTCCAGCTTCCAGCTCCTTGCCCGCATCGATCGCTTGCTGCATCAGCCCAGCATCCGCTTGCCAGGTCCATTGCTCTGTAAACGGAATTTGTCCTGGCTCAAAACCAAGTGGTGTCACATCGATATCATGTTGAATGCAATCCGTCGAAACCACAATGTCACCAATATTTAATTCAGGGTGAACGGCTCCTGCCACACCTGTGAAAATGACACGTTCCACTTGGAAGGAATCAATGAGGATTTGTGTCGTCACGGCAGCATTCACCTTGCCGACACCTGATTTGCACAGCACGACATCCTTGCCTTCCATTTTACCTGTGTAATAGGTAATGCCTGCTTTGGTGGCAGTAGTCGTCTCTTGCATCGCTTCCAAGTAAAGCGCGATTTCTTCATCCATCGCGCCGATAATTCCGTAACGCATTTCCCATCCCCCTCTTGCTGTCAATTGCCAACGTTCCGTTTCGATCAAGCTTGCTCGGGTTTTGTGCTCTCCCGATACTCAATTCGATGCGGAAGCAGCACGACATGTTCTTCGACATTTTCGTTATTCATGTACTTGGTCAACAGGCGCATCGCCACCGCACCAATATCATACATGGGCTGTACGACAGAAGTCAGTCGCGGACGTACCATTTCAACCAGGCGAATATTATCGTGACCAATGACTTCGATATCACCTGGCACGTTCAAGCCAGAGTCTTGAATGGCGTGGATCGCGCCAATAGCCATCTCGTCATTCGCTGCGAAAATCGCCGTCGGCGGATTTTTAAGGGCTAGGAACCCTTTTGTAGTGGACAAGCCCGATTCATAAAAATAGTTGCCTGTGGCAATCAGCTCTTCATCCAGCTCGATACCCGCATCCTTCAACGCCTTTTTATAGCCTTCATAGCGCATTAACCCTGCCAATGGATCGTTTGCAGGACCCGCGATCATCGCAATGCGCTTGTGCCCACGTGCAACCAATGCCTCCGTTGCATCATAGGCGGCTTGGAAATGGTCAATGCTAACCGACGGGAGTACGTTGTCTGCATCGCGAGTCGCAGCGAGTACAGTCGGTACAGACGTGCTTGTTAATGCCTGCAAATGATCTTCTTTGATTTCTGCCCCCAGGAACAGAAGCCCGTCCACTTGCTTTTCGAGCAAAGTATTAATGAGCTGCAATTCCTTTTCCATCCGTTGGTCAGAGTTACACAGAATGATATTGTATTTGTACATGGTAGCGATATCTTCAATCCCCCGCGCTAATTCGGAGAAAAACAAACTGGAGATATCCGGGATGATGACACCAACTGTTGTCGTTTTTTTGCTGGCGAGTCCACGAGCAACCGCATTTGGTCGATATCCCAAGCGCTCAATCGCAGCCAATACCTTTTTTCGGGTCAAAGGCTTTACGTTGGGATTCCCGTTGACTACGCGGGAAACTGTCGCCATCGACACCCCCGCTTCTCTTGCTACGTCGTATATAGTAACCGGCATCATGCACCCTCACTTTTCCCTATTTTTTGGTTTTCATAAGCGTTTTCATAAATATATGCACCTATGATACGACAAGCCGTATGCCGTTGCAATCGTTTTTGACGGCTTGTGCACCCGTTACTTCATGAGTTTGTTCATCGTTTTCAATAGCTCATCAATCACTTCATGATCGCCTTGCTGAATGCGATCCATCACACAGCTTTTCATATGTCCTTCGAGGAGCATTTTCCCAACCGCATTCAGTGCAGACTGCACAGCTGCAATTTGATTGAGAATGTCGTCGCAGTAGACATCCTTTTCTACCATTCCACGAATTCCTCGAACTTGTCCCTCTACCCGATTCAGACGGGAGATGAGATTAGCCTTGATTTTATCCGGCCTTTCCGTGGACCGATCCGTCGAGCAGCATTGATGGTTGTCTTCCATATGGCCTATCCTCCTTCACCAATATCAGCACGTAATTCTAGCTTACTTGGTCGCCAATGGTTCGTCAAATAAGAAAGGTCCTCCCGCGCGCAGGAAGGACCCTCAAAACATACCCGAAAGGTATTCTTATACTCTCGTTGCCACATTCTCGTCTTTGTACAGGCCAGAAGCAAGCAGTTCATCAACGAACTCGTTGAACTGTGGAATGTTCAACTGTTGCTTCGCATCAGACAGTGCCACATCTGGATCTGGGTGAACCTCTACCATGATTCCGTCAGAACCGACTGCGAAACCTGCTTTCGCGCAAGGCAAGAGCAGATCACGACGACCTGTAGAGTGCGTCACGTCTACAAACACTGGCAAGTGCGTCTCTTGCTTGAGGAGTGGTACAGCAGAAATATCGAGCGTATTGCGTGTCGCTTTTTCATACGTGCGAATTCCACGCTCGCACAGCATGACTTGTGAGTTCCCCTCGGACAGGATGTACTCTGCCGCGTAGATGAACTCTTCAATCGTAGCAGAGAGGCCACGCTTCAAGAGGATCGGCTTGTTCACACGACCTGCCGCCTTCAGCAGCTCGAAGTTTTGCATATTGCGAGCACCGATTTGGATAACATCGATGTATTTTGTCGCCATCTCTAGATCTGCTGGCGTCACGATTTCACTGATCGTTACGAGGTTGAATTCATCCCCGATGCGTTTGAGAATTTGCAAGCCTTCTTCACCCAGACCTTGGAAGTCGTATGGCGAGGTACGAGGCTTGTACGCACCGCCGCGCAATGTGCGCAGTCCGCGTTTTACGTGGTTTTCTGCTACGGCTCTTACTTGCTCGTAGCTTTCCACGGAGCAAGGACCTGCGATCAGAATCGGATTTTTTCCTCCGAACTCTACGCCTTTTACCGTGATAACTGTATCCTCTGCCTTTTTCTTACGGCTAACGAGGAGTACTTTTTTCTTATCGTCGTCTTGCAGATCTAAGGAAACTTGGAATATTTGTTTGAACAAATGACGAATAGCATTGTCATTGAAAGGACCTTTATTGTTTTCCACGAGCAGATTGAGCATTTGGCGCTCACGTTCTGGGTCAAAACGGTTGCTGCCCTGTTTTTCTTTTTCTTTGCCGAGCTCTTGAACCAAGGTAGCTCGTTTGTTGATCAATTCAAGAATTTGCAGGTTGATCTCGTCTATCTGCTTGCGCATGGTTTCGATTTGATCGTGTGCCATCTCTCTCCACTCTCCTCTTTTTATATGGGGATTTATCGATAAATTAGGGTAATTATAATCGATTCAAAGACCCTTGTCAGCAGTTTAGCGCCAAAAAGCGCGAAAGTAAATTTTTTCTGTTTTTTTATCTTTTCCAATTATTCGTCAAAACGAAGAAGATTCCTTGATTCGACAGGATTCTTTCCCTTTCAAATCGAATAGTTTTGGATATATGTTCTAGCTAAATGCGATTGTTCCTTTCCGATACAGTCCAAAATTACCGATAAGTATTGTAAAGACTTCATGAACAACCTCTTACAAGGAGTGACCTACTTTTGTCTGACATCACAGCCCCTGAGCTTATTTTTTCATTAGATATAGGAACGCGCAGCGTCGTCGGCCTGATCGTGGAAACGACCGGCGAGCAATACCGCGTATTGGACTGCGCTATTCGAGAGCACGATGAACGCTCCATGCTCGATGGGCAAATTCACGATATTGTCGCCGTAGCTAAGGTGATTCAACAAATAAAAGAAGAGCTGGAGGGGAAATACGGCAAGCTGCATCAGGTAGCCGTCGCTGCTGCCGGTCGGTCATTGCGAACCCGCCGCGTGCGTGTGGATATGCCCTTAGCCAGACATGCCTTCATCTCGCGTGAAGATGTTGTCGCTTTGGAGTTTTCCGCTGTACAGGAGGCCCAAGCCGCATTAGCCCAGGAGCTAAAGGACCAAGACGTCACCCGCTACTATTGCGTGGGTTACAGCGTCGTTCATTACCATCTGGATGGAGAGTTGATCGGGAGCCTGATTGATCAGCGGGGTGACGTAGCAAGCGCAGATGTGATCGCCACTTTCCTTCCACGCGTGGTTGTCGACTCGCTGATCGCTGCTCTGAAACGATGCGATCTGGAAATGCAGGCATTGACGCTTGAGCCAATTGCGGCCATTAATGTCCTGATTCCTGTGACGATGCGCCGACTGAATATTGCTTTGGTGGACATTGGAGCAGGTACTTCTGACGTAGCGCTTACTGAGGAAGGGGCCATTACCGCTTACGGCATGGTTCCTATTGCAGGCGATGAAATCACGGATGCGCTCATGAACGCCTTTCTCATGGATTTTCCGATGGCAGAAGAAGTAAAGCGTCTCTTATCCACTGAGGAGTCCGTCACCTTCACCGACATTCTCGGAATGGAGCATACGATGAGCGCTGCCGAGGTAACCAGTGCGATTGAAACAGATATTCAACAACTCGCTGATAAAATTGCCTTCAAAATATTGGAACTCAACGGAAAAGCTCCGCAAGCGGTCATGCTGATCGGCGGAGGCAGCCTCACCCCTGGGCTTACTGGAAAAGTCGCTCAGGTCTTGAATATTCCTGCCGCCCGTGTTGCCGTTAGAGGCGGCGATGCGATTAAACAATACGTCGGAGACAATCCTGCGCTCAGTGGACCTGAGTTTGTAACGCCAGTCGGCATTGCTGTTGCTGCTCGACGTCATCCATTGCGCTATGTAACGGTTACAGTCAATGACACGCCTGTGCGCATATTCGACTTGCGAAAAATGACGTTGGGTGATGCGCTCATTGCATCCGGACTGGATATCCGCCGTCTGTATGGTCGCCCCGGATTGGCGATGACCGTCACCGTAAACGGACGGATGAAAATGATTCCAGGTGGTCATGGTACAGCGCCGGTGATTCAGCGCAACGGGGAGGGCGTCAGTCTCGACGCGCCAATCAATGACGGGGACCAAATCACCGTAGTCGCTGGTACAAATGGCGAGGATGCACGCGTGTTTGCCAAAGATTTATTCGATGAGCTGGACACGCTTGAAGTGATCTGCAATGATCGTCCCTACTCGCTCGGTCCAGTCGTACATGTTAATGGAGCGACTGCTACTCTCGATACGTTGATCACAGATCGTGCCGAGGTGGACATCCGCCTCCCACGCACTGTCTATGAAGTACTGGAGCTCGCCGAACTGAAAACGTCAGCGGAATCAGGCTTGCGCTTTTCTGTGAACGGACAAGATTATTCGATTCCGTCCCGTGTCGAGGTGATCGAGCTGAACGGAAGACCAGTAGCCTTGACAGATATCGTCCGGCAAGGTGATGTCCTCGTCTATCGACTGGATGAAATCCCCGCCCCTTCTATACAAGATGTCATCCCCTTGGAAGAATGGGTACAGGAGACAATGATTGTCCACTTCAATGGTGAACGGGTCGTATTGCCTGTCGCACAGGTCACGATTACGGTAGACGGAAAAGCGGCGAATGCCTCTGATCCTGTGAGCGAAGGTGCCGACATCACAGTAAAGTCCTCACCAGCGTCAACACCTGTATTTAGCGACGTCTTCCGTTTCGTCGATGTTTCCTTGGAAAAGCCCGACCGTGAGAGTATCTCTGGATTTGTGATGCTCGTCAACGGCGAACAAGCCAACTTCCAGACAGAATTGAAAAGTGGAGACAAGCTGGAGCTATTCTGGGAATAGTTTCTCCATTGCTCTTTTTTTCCATGCAAAAAGCCGGTTTCACCTCGCTTGTCGGGTGTCCCGGCTTTTTGATTACACGTTGAGCGCCTGGCCAATCGCGTCCTTTGTAATTTTCCAGTGAGACGTGTGCCACTTTACTTCTCCGTCTTCCAGCAAAAAGATTTGCGGAGATTCGTGCTTGATGGAAAAACGATCCGCAACGGCGTTGGAGACAGGGCGATCCTCCCGTACCAGAATGACTGCAGATTCCACTTGATTGTCCTGCAAATACGCTTGAAACTCTTCATAGGCAGACGTACTGATCGGGCAGATCGTGCTATGCTTAAACAAAAGCTTTTTCCCATTTTTCGCTACGAACTCATCCAGTTCTTCTATGGAGTGAAGCTGTTTCTGTGACATGTTCATCTCTCCTTATCTTATGTGCCTACCAGTATACATAAGTCCAAGCAGCAAAGTCTACATTTGCGGTGCCGTAGAGAAATGAAAAAAGAGATACCTATCTTCTAGGCATCTCTTTTTCCTCACACCATGATTTTCGTTAGACGTTCGCGTAGCTCCAGCATCCATTTTTCATCGCCAAGGGACTGCGCCAACAAAAACAGATCCAATAGCTCGTTGACTTTTTCACCAAGTAGTTCTCTTACGGTCGAATTCACCTTCTCATTAGCAATCAATACCAATAAGTTGGATAACTCTGACACTTCTTCGAATTCGATTGCCTGACGCTGCGGATGTTGGCCCAGTTCCTCCATGAGTGACTTCAAATCATCCTTAATCACATCTACCACTTGGGAATGGTCACAGTCTTCGTCTACGCAGACTTGTACAGGTACATTCATGATTTTAACTCGTTTCCGGTACACGACGTTGCGCAGCTCGATCTCCATTTCGTTCCCACAGCGGGTACATCTCTTTTGCACGGTGTTCACCCCTACCTATCTATATGTATGTCTCTCATACTATTCGAGGGTCCTCCTTTCAATCCTGCTAGAGAGCAGGTGGTACTTGGTGGATATAGAGCCAGATATAAACTAGAATCAACATAGTGGAGGAGAAGAAAAAGCACAGTTCTCTTCGACTCTGACACGCCCGCAAGGAGGATTGACTGTCCGTCTCCACTTCAAAAAGGGGACCGTCGATCCAAAACCACCTTACGGGCGGATGTTTCTCAGGGAAGAAGTGTTCGACAACCGGGTCCCCTTTTTGAAGTTCCGACTGGGTAGGCGTTGTCGAGGTCTACGAGCCCTGTGCTTTTTCTTCTCACCAGCTTTGTTGGCATATCGGTAGCTTACGAAAACTTGAAAGAAAAAAGACAATGCCAGCAAGCAGCATCGTCTTTCTTTTAACGATCAACCTTCAATCTTATGCGTAGATCGCGTTTACTTTTTCACAATGCGGACAAACAGCGACTTTCCCCGCTTTTCCGTCTTCATCTTCTACACGGTAGCCAGTAATTTGCTCGGAGAAACAGAAGAGACATTCTGTATTGAAGTCCATATCGTACTGCGCTTTCCACACAATGGATTTAAAGTCTTCTCCAACATTAATCGTAATTTGGACCAGATCATGCTGTAGGCTCGATAATGATCTTTGCATCACATAAACATCCTTTCATACTTGCAAAGTCTTTTGGTATCCTCTAGCTTTTCCTGCTTTTCAGAATAATAAACATCGAATTTCTCAAAAATGGGCGGATGCCCGGTTCGGTCCTATGCGATCACCCATATGTTGTAGATGTAAGCACAAGAGGCTTAACACACATATGAGGAGGATGTTTATTCGATGAGCGGCATCTTTAATGGAGAATTCGACGGCTTCACTCTGGTTTTGATTCTTTTCATCCTGCTGGTTATTATCGGGTGCAGCTGCGACTAATCTTTCTTCCCCGAAGATATAGCCATATTCAGCAGGCCGTTGCATATACATGAAGTACCGAATCCTTCAAGTGCGTTTCCTCCGCAAGCTACCCTCGACAGTGGGTAGCTTTTTTCTGTTTGAGTTGTGTACAATGGACAAGAATGATATGGAAAGTGAGGGATCCCCTTCCTATGAAAGATCCACGAATTGAAAAACTAGCTGACGTCCTCGTCAATTACTCAGTGACTGTCAAGCCTGGTGAAAACGTTTTAATTTACTCTATTGGCAACGTTACCGATCTGACAAAAGCCGTTATTGCCAAGGTATACGAAGCTGGAGGAAATCCGTTTGTCCAATTGATCGACCAATCCGTTCAGCGTGAGCTCTTGATGGGTGCCAACGAAACACAATTGGGTATCATGCGTGAAGCAGATGTGGCTTTCATGAAACAAATGGATTGCTACATTGGCATCCGCGGCGGCGACAACATTAGTGAGCTCTCTGATGTACCTGGAGACAAAATGCAGCTGCATTCCAAGCTGTTAGCGCGTCCTGTACTGGACATTCGCGTACCGCATACCAAATGGGTCGTGCTTCGCTATCCAAATGCATCCATGGCTCAGTTGGCTAATATGAGCACTGCTGCTTTCGAAGATTTCTATTTCAAAGTGTGCACGCTTGATTACGGCAAAATGGATAAAGCCATGGACAGCTTGGTCGAGCTGATGGAGAAAACCGACAAGGTACGTATCGTAGGGCCAGGCACAGATCTGACCTTCTCCATCAAAGATATTCCAGCAATCAAATGTGCTGGTGAAGCTAACATCCCTGACGGGGAAGTATTCACTGCCCCTGTCCGCGATTCCGTCAACGGTACGATCGCGTACAACACGCCATCTCCTTACCAAGGCTTTACATACGACAATATCAAGCTGACCTTCAAGGATGGCAAAATCGTCGAAGCAACTGCTAACGATACAGAGAAGATCAATGAAATCTTTGATACGGATGAAGGTGCCCGATTTGTAGGGGAGTTTGCGATTGGTGTGAATCCGTACATCCAAAACCCGATGAAAGACATCCTCTTCGACGAAAAAATCGACGGAAGCTTCCACTTCACGCCAGGACAGGCCTATGATGAAGCATTTAACGGAAACAAATCCTCCATTCACTGGGACTTGGTTATGATTCAACGTCCTGATTGGGGCGGTGGAGAAATCTGGTTTGACGATCGCCTGATCCGCAAAGACGGACGTTTTGTTGTACCAGAGCTCGAATGCCTCAATCCAGAAAATCTGAAATAAATAAAATAAGCGAAGGGCTCATTGTTCACAAGACATGAGCCCTTCGCTTTATTGCTAAACGGAATAAGCTGGTTGTTTCAACAAGGAAGTCATTTTTTGTTCCATAAAGGAAATCGTTGACTCCAGATGATGAATGGTATACTCCCAGCAAAAGCGTTGATATTCGTCAAAATTTACTTCCAGCTTTTTATAAGAGGCCTTACTTTGTTGGAGCAATTGACGTTGCGTATCTAAGCAGCCCTCTAGCAAATCCTTTTGTTCGTCGATCGTGCGGCTCTTGCCGAAGAAAATCTTAACCAGCATGTCTGAACGCAAGACTGGCGGCAAGATAGGCGTCTGGATTTCTTGACGGAACGATTGTTTTCCAGCTTCTGTGATTCGGTACAAAATCTTGTTCGGCTTGCCAGACTGAATGATTTCTTGCTTCGTTACGAAGCCTTCCTCCTCCAGTTTGCGCAATGCTGGATAAATAGCACCAAAGCTAGCGTCATAAAAGAATCCAATACTGTTTGTAAACGCTTGCTTAATATCGTAGCCACTCATTTCCCCATAGCTCAAGAAACCCAGTATGATCGTTTTAACATCCATCTCTTCGCATCCTCCGTTACCGTTCTTTTTCTCTCTCTAGCGGCTAGGACTTAGCCTTTATGTTCGAAATATTCTTTAACTACATGTTATTATAAATGCATTTAAATAATTATACCAATGCTATTTCTTTATCATATCAATCAAAATTAATGATATAACCATACACTCGACTAGAAATTGGGCGTCCCTTCCCTCTCCCCTCCCCATAAGATGATACATACCTATCTGCTGTAGGGGGAGAGATCGGTGAAAAGTAAAAAATGGTCCCAATATACGCGGGTAAAGTACCCTGTGAGCAGCAGCAGTCTGCACCCATTCAATTTCTTCGTTCCCATTGTCGAGCGAGTTCAAGAGGGAGTAGTCTCCATCGTAACCGAGGATGCTCCCCATTCCAAAGACGTGGATTCGTTAATTCGCAGCCTCATTGATCATGAAGATAATTCTCCACCCATGGAACGAAGCTTTGGCTCCGGATTTCTTTTTCATCCGAAAGGGTATATCTTGACGAGCGAGCATGTCATCGGCAAATCCAAAAACATTTTCGTGAAGCTATATAACGGTAGAGTGTTTGAAGCCAAACGCATTATAGCTGATCGAGTCCGGGATTACGCCGTCATCAAAATTGATGCAGACTGCAAGCTATACCCGCTGCCACTAGGCAACTCCTCTCATACAAAAGTAGGAGAATGGGTCATTAGCGTCGGTTCTCCATCTGTATTCAAAGAGACAAAAAACGAGCCTGGTTCCGGGCCAAATACAGCGCAAATTGAACAGGACGGGCTATCGCCTTTTTGTATAGGGCCATGTCACCCATTTGGCGAAAAACCTCTCTCCCCGGCTTGGGGTTCACTTCGATTAACCACGCACGTCCGTCCACATCTACCCCAATGTCCAGCCCGAATTCCATCATACGACCGAAATAGTCCTCTAGCGTGTTTGCTACATCAAAAGCAAGTTGATAACATTCCTGTTTGATCAGCTCTCCACGCTCCTCGCCAAATCGCCTGGACATTAACCATTCAAAAGGAATCGCTTTGCCTCCTCCATGCAAATTGGAAGTAGCACTGCCCTTCTCCCCCATGCGTATTGCACACCCTGTCACCGTCCACTCCCCACGCTCGTCCTTTTGGATCAATAACCGTACATCGACGACATGCTTGCGTAGCAGTCCCAGGTCCAAGCCTTGCTGCACCAGGAAATTGCCATCACGAATGCGCTGCTCCTCTACCCACGTTTTGACCCATTTTTCCACACCTTCCACCGTATCAATTCGAGCTACATGATGCTTATGCTTTTTGTCACGTCCAGAGAGGCTATAATCCTTGCCGCTGCTCTTCACTCTGAGAATGCTTCTTCCTCCGGTGCCATTGCCTGGTTTGACATAGACGAGCCCATGGCGTGCGAGCATGTTTCGGACCTTGCCTTTTTCGTAAACATGCGTCTCCGGAATCCAGCGTTTGACGCGGTCATCAGAAGCGAGCAGATTCGTCACTCTCCATTTTTTACTGAACGGACTGTTTGCAAAGAAAAACAGATCGCTATTTCGCAGCCGGATATACTCCTTTACCCTGCGTCGGTACCGATCAATGACAACTTCTGGCCAAGGAAACGATTTACTCATCCAGCCCCCGTTCGGTTTGGGGATGAAGCCTTTGATCTTTCTGGCGGACACATTGACGTCCTGATGCGAAAACAGGTAGATTTCTGCGCCCAGCTTTTGCCCTGTTTGAACCAGCTTTCGCAAATAGGCTGGTTCCTCAAAGCGTAACCCCTCCCGCCAGGTTAAAATACCGATTACCCGTTTTGGAAGCATCGCAACACCCTCTTCGCTTCTTTTCTTTCGCGATTAGTGTATGTGTGGACTCCTAATAGGGAAACATTTGTCCATGAAAACGGGCTTGACCACTCAGGCATTGATAAAGTGTCATTCCAGTTTTTCGTTACTTACTTTTTTCAAGCTAATCTGTTAGAATAAAGGGCAACAATAATGCTGCTAGATAGAGGTGACGCCGATATGAGTCAAGATTTTTCTGGCGAACACATGTGTCCAAAATATGAATGCGCAATGAACGTCCTTGGAAAACGCTGGACCGGCCTGATTATTCATGTGTTGCTACGCGGGACTGTACGATTCAAAGATATCCGGGAAATGGTTCCTCATATGAGCGATAAAATGCTCTCGGAAAGACTGAAGGAGCTGGAAGAGTTCGAGATTTTGGAGCGCAAAGTGTACCCAGAGATCCCAGTTCGCATTGAATACGAATTGACCGATAAAGGAAAAGATCTGCGTCCTGTCATTGATTCCATTCACGAATGGGGCCAAAAATGGATGTAGCATAACCCCACTTGTCCAAGACGGATAAGCGGGGTTTTTTATTGTGGTCAGGCATAAGCTCCTCCCTTTTGCTGTACACTCTAGCAACCCAAGGTGAAGGGAGGACGGGGAATGCGAACGGCCGTCTATATACGTGTCAGTACAGAGGATCAGGCACGTGAAGGATTTTCGATCCCCGCTCAAAGGGAAAAGCTGCTCTCGTATGTTCACTCCCAAGGCTGGGAAGTCCAAGCAATCTACGCAGATGAAGGCGTCAGCGCCAAAGATACGAAGCGCCCCGCACTCGGTCAGCTCCTGCAGGATATCCGAATGGGTGAAATCGATGTCGTCCTCGTCTATCGACTCGATCGGCTTACTCGCTCTGTCCTTGATCTGTATCAGCTCCTCCAGGAGTTTGATCGACATGCGGTACATTTTAAAAGCTGCACCGAGGTATACGATACGACTACGGCAATCGGGCGACTATTTATAACCTTAGTGGCTGCCCTCGCCCAATGGGAAAGGGAAAACTTAGCAGAGCGGGTCAAGCTGGGGATGAGCCAAATGGCAAGAGAACGAAAACGACCAGGAGGACCTCCACCATTTGGATACAATCTGGTGCAAGGAACGCTGGTCGTGAATCAAAGGGAAGCAGCTGGCGTACGCAGCATGTTCGAGCGCTATGATCGAGGCGAATCTCCGCGCCAAATCGCTGAATGGGCAAATCATTCCGGATTGCGCGGGAAAAATGGCGCTTCCTGGAGTGCAAGTGCCGTGCTTCGTCTGTTAAAAAATCCAGTCTATCATGGCGCCTTGCGTTGGAATTACACCGACGCCGATCAACAACGCAATGCCCCCGAGGAATGGATAATCGAAGAGGCAACTCACCCGGCCATCATCGATCAATCCTGTTTCTCCCGAGTGCAAGAGCGGATGAGTGCTCGCGGAACAAGCCACCCCCGCGTTCTCAGCTCTCGCTACCTCTTTTCCGGATTGCTATACTGCTCTCGTTGCGGCTCCTCAATGCGCGGGAAAACAACCACCATCACAGGAAAAGGGGAAAAACGCTACACGCACCGCTACTACTTATGTAAAAACAAGCTGGCTGGTACGTGTGATGCTCCAGCCATACGTGAGGATCGCTTGGAAAAAGCCATTGTGCACGAGCTAATGCAGCATACACCAGAGTCAATCGCTGCGTTGCAGGAAGTCGTTCAGACTTTGTTTCAGACGAATTCCTGTTCCGCGAAAGAAACCGGGCAAGAGCTGGAAATTCGGAGGCAACGCTGGGAACAAGCTTATGAAGAGGGGTTCCTTTCGTTAGCTGACTTACGAGAGAAAATCAATACATTGGAGCGGGCTGCTAAAGAACGAGAACGCACTTACTCTGTTTTTTCAAGTGTAGAGCGGTTTGATCTAGATGCTCTTTCCAATTGGAACCTTATTTGGTCGTATGCAAATGAAAAAGAACGGCGCTTACTCGTGTGCATGCTCATCCAACGTGTTGACGTGGAAGCAACAGACGCTGCCTCTGGTCAAAAAAATCGAGAGGTGTGCCTGCGTCTGTTGTCTTTCCACTAAAACTTCCTCTGATTTTGTTTGTATGCTTACAGGTGGTTCCCCACTTGGTTTGGAAAATTCTGTGACAGCGGGAATCATTAGTGCTAAAAACCGCCGATTACAGGTTGCGAAACGAATGTACGAAGAAATTTTTCAGACGGATGCTGCGATTAACCCAGGAAATAGCGGAGGTCCACTCATTAATTTGAATGGGGAAGTCGTTGGTCTCAATGCATTCATCATTCAATCCAGCCAATGCTTAGGCTTCGCTATCGGGATTGACGCCCTCAAAATGCAACTGGAGCAGTACGTATTCAAGTGAGAAGCACACGCTTCAAACAAAAAAACCCCGTCTAGGAGGACGGGGAATGCTTCTCTAATGCAATAAGATATACATTTGGACCTTCTGTGTTGATTTGTTCTTCTGCCTGTTTTAATTGTTGCAGCTGAGCGGCCGTAAGCTGTGCGATAGGCAGTTCACCCAAACGATTCTGTTCCATGCGACATTCCTCCGTTGGTGTCAGACTCACGATCGTAGTCTGCCCGATCTGGAGGGTATGTATTTACGCAGTGAGGTCAAAAGCTTTGGCAATCGCAGAACACGAACGCTTGCAGAAAACGATGGGCAGCTCGCGATCTTTGGCTTGGCTTTTCACAGTTTTGGCCAAGTTGTGATTGACGAAATCAGTCAACACCAAAATCATGTGGATACCAGCTGGAATTTTCACCCCGGTTTGCGAGCTTTTCCGTCCAGTTACGTGATGAATATCCTTGAAGCCTTGCCCTTGCAGTAATTCGATAATATTACCCAGGCGATCTCCGCCTATTACTAAAATCGATGACATAACTTGTTACCTCCTTAAATTTAGGTGAATGTAAGATTTATGTTTTCTTCTCTGAATACTAATTGATAATGAATATCACTCTTATTGATAAATATTATCATTCCCATTTGTCTTTGACAATACTCTCCATGATAACTTTTTTGTCAAAAAACAAAACTAGAGACTAAGCCTGTAGGCAAAACCACGGCGCTCTAGTGTTCCCGCGCTCTTTTCCAAATTACACCGCATCATATCCTTCGCAGTCATAAGAAAATGTACATAGGTGTTGCCCGGGTGTTTTTTCCAACGGTATAATGAAAAAATAGATTGTGAATGAGGAGGTGGCGTAGGGTGCAAGAAATTACACAGCTGCACGCCATTTTTGATCGCACCAGAGGTTACATCAACAGCTTCATGGGCGTTATCCAGCCGATTATCGATGCGGCAACGGACGAGCACACTCGTCTTTATTACCATCACATTTTGGAAGAAGAAGAACAGCGCATGGGTCGCTTGCAGGAATTGGTTCCCTACCTGGAGAAGCTGTCAGCAGGAAAAAGCCTGGATCAGCTAAGTGATCGGGACCTCTCGCAAATGCTGTCCGATGTGAATCTGGAACGTTTTGGACTGCACAATTTCCGCGAGCATCTGGAGCTCTCTTTGTATGAATTCAAGGATGACGAAACACGTCAGCTCCTGGATGGCATGCGTGAAAAGACGCATACAGACTATTTGACAGTCAAAGAGATCATGGCGAACATGAGCCAACGATTCTCTGATGCGGCTCATCCTGATCTCACTGATCACGATGAGGGGCACGACATTCACCAAGTAGATCATTTGAAAGCCTCTGCTTCCGCTCCTCACGGTGTTGCTTCCGTGATCAAGCATTCCGCCCCTGCCGTTTCCGGTAAAAAAGGACTGACAGTTGGCAGCTTGAAAGGAATGTAAAGAATCGGAAATCCTGAAATGACATGGAGGTTACACTATGGACAAGCTTCGTAAATACCCAGACTCTCCCTTGACGACGGAAGAATGGAATCAACTGGACGCAACTGTCGTTGACATGGCTCGCCGTCAGCTGGTAGGACGTCGTTTTATCGATATTTATGGACCATTGGGTGAAGGTATCCAAACCATTACCAACGATGTATATGAGGAATCCCGTTTTGGTGGTCTCTCCCTGCGCGGAGAATCACTGGAAATGACACAGCCTAGCCGCCGTGTCAGCATGACGATTCCGATCCTGTACAAGGATTTCATGCTCTACTGGCGCGACGTTGCCCAAGCACGCACACTGGGCATGCCTTTGGACATGAGCGCGGCTGCCAACGCAGCTGCTGGTGGTGCACTGATGGAAGACGATCTGATCTTCAACGGTGCTGCGGAATTCGACCTTCCTGGTCTGATGAACGTAAAAGGACGCCTCACTCATCTAAAGAGCGATTGGATGGAATCTGGCAATGCGTTTGCCGACATCGTGGAAGCACGCAACAAGCTGTTGAAAATGGGCCATAGCGGTCCGTATGCACTGGTTGTTTCTCCTGAGCTCTACTCTCTCTTGCATCGCGTGCACAAAGGCACTAACGTGCTTGAGATCGAGCACGTTCGCAATCTCGTTACAGATGGTGTCTTCCAATCCCCTACCATTAAAGGCCGTTCCGGCGTATTGGTAGCAACTGGCCGCCACAATCTCGACCTGGCGATTGCAGAAGACTTCGACTCCGCATTCCTCGGAGACGAACAAATGAACAGCCTGTTCCGTGTCTATGAGTGTGTTGTATTGCGCATCAAGCGCCCAAGCGCCATTTGCACCTTGGAAGAAACAGAAGAATAGAAAGCCCTTTGACACACCCAGTGACGATTCTTGTCGTGGGTGTGTTTTTTCATGCTTGAAATATGTAACAGATCACTTATAATAAGAACGTACGTTCCAAACTTTCCAAACAGTCTGACATAAATGTCGTGGGGGGTTTTTTATGAGATGCGAGGTTAATGGCGTCAACCTTTATTATGAAGAGATCGGAAGCGGTTTTCCTGTCGTGATGATTCACGGCTTTTCACTTGATCACCGCTGCATGACTGGTTGTCTGGAACCGATTTTTGAGAAACGGCCGGGGTATCGACGACTTTACATAGACCTTCCAGGAATGGGACAAACGGAAAAATACGAACATATCCACACCACGGACGATATTCTGGAGGTTGTACTCGCGTTCATCGATCAACTCATTCCAGGTGAACCCTTTTTCATTGCAGGTGAATCATACGGCGGATATCTCACACGAGCAGTTATTGAGAAGCGCCGCGAGCAAGTAAAGGGTGCCCTTTTCATCTGCCCAAATGTCATTCCTGACAAAGAAAAACGCACACTGCCGGATAAACCCGTCCTAGTAGAGGAGCCTTCCCTCTGGGAGCAGTTGAGTGAGACGGAACGAGTGGAGTTTGAGTCGATGGCGGTAGTCGCTACCGATTATACGTGGAATCGCTATAAAAAAGAGATTATCGACGGCTACATGCTTTCTGACCCTGCTTTTCTTATGAAAATTAGACAAGCCTATGGCGTCTCCTTCCCATTAGATACGGCCCCCTTCCCCCATCCGAGTCTATTTATTGTGGGGAAACAAGACCAGTCTGTCGGTTATCGCGATATTTGGGATATCATCGAAGCCTATCCCCGCTCTTCTTTTGCCGCTCTCGATTGTGCCGGTCACAATTTGCAGATCGAGCAGCCGCACCTGTTTACAGAGCTTGTAAATGAATGGCTGGATCGGGCACAAAGAGAGCTATCCCAGTAAACATGCATAAAAAAGACAACCAGCCCCTTGAGAATGGTTGTCTTTTTACTTCCATTAAACATTTGTCACCAATGATTCGCTGTAGGCGTGGAATGCCTTGCCCAATCGTGAAATCGCAAGCTCCGTGTCTTCCCGGTTCAACAGCGTATAGTTCAAGCGCATCGTATTGAGATGCGGCTCGGCTGCATAAAATGGCTTCCCTGGCACGAATGCCACGCCTTCCTTTACGGATTGGGCCAGCAGCTTCTCTGCATCGAAGTGCTCAGGCAGATTCACCCAGAGGAACATCCCGCCTCTTGGTTTTTCCCACTGTACGCCCTCCCAGTTTTGCGCAACCAAGAGCTCATGCATCCATTCCATGCGCGCCTTGTAGGACTCGCGGATTTTCTCAATGTGACGCTCCAGATCAAAGCGGGACAACAGCTCATACAGGGCGTACTGGTCGATTGTGCTCGACTGCAAATCAACTGCTTGCTTCGCCTTCACCATCATTTGAATTACGCGTGTATCTCCAATGGCCCATCCGGTACGCAAGCCTGGTGCGACAATCTTGGAGAAGGTACTGGTGTACACCACACAGCAATCGGTTGGATGCTCATCCAGTGAGAAAATGGAACGGTACGGAGCTTCCCCATCGAATTGGATCTCTCCATATGGATCGTCTTCCAGGATGAGGATGTTTTGCGCCTTGCATTGACGAAGCAAGCCGAGACGGCGCTCGAGGCTCCATACCTTTCCTGTCGGATTGGCAAAGGTAGGAATGACGTATACCATTTTCGGGCGATACTGGGCAATTTTTTTCGCCAGATCGTCCAAATCCATCCCGTTGGCATCACCGTCTACCGGAATCGCTTTGATTCCCCGGAATTGGAACAATTGAACCGCTGCCAAATAAGTAGGGTTTTCGACGAGAACGACATCGCCTTCGTCTAAATATACACGGCACAACAAGTCAACTGCTTGCTGAGAGCCCGTAGTGATGATCATATTATCTGCACCGACGTTCATCTGCTTTTGCTTCATGCGGGATGCAATCCACTCACGAAGCGGCAGGTATCCATCAGTCAATCCGTACTGAAGAGCTTTTGCTCCTTTTTCAAATGCGCGGTTAAACGCCTCGCGCATCTCTGCGATAGGAAAAGAATCCTCTGCTGGCAGTCCACCTGCGAGCGAGAGCACTTGATTGCCTTGGGTCAGCTTCAAGATTTCCCGGACTGCCGAGGAGGATAGTGCTTCGACAGATTTTGAAAATGAGTACTCCATGTTCCGTTCCCCCTTGATTTTGCTTATCCTTGTTTTATCACTGTCAACAGCGTAAGTCCAATCTTTGCTAGCTATGAGCAGATAGGTTTTGACTATGTCGAGCGGTTGTTCAACCATTAGTCTTCACACACTGCATGCAAAAAACCCCTCTTCGAATGAAACGAAAAGGGGTCCATATGTATGGGCTATATTTTCCTAAGCAATACGGAACACACGTGGTTTCTCTGTTTGTGGAAGGAAAGAGAGGTCGACATGATTGGACGCTTCTTCCATACCGATATCGCTTGCCAACAGCAATGCCTCTTCCTGGAAGGTCGGCGTACAGCTGCCTTCATTCAGTTCACAGAGTCGCTTCAATCGTTTCAGTCTCTCTGCTGACTTCTCTACTCTCATGCATTCGTTCGTCAGCTCACATACGTTGACGTGACGAGCATCAGCGATCATGCTGATATCGTTCACATGGACAATCAGCCTTTTGCCTTCTTCCGTAACAAATCCGATCGAGCAAAAATGCGCACCTGACATTTCCAAACGAGTGAGAACAGCATTGGCGTAAACTTCTCCCGTCCGCAAGCGAATCTGGCCTGCTTCAATGGCTCCGCCGATTTTTCGCTCGTTGGCGATCACCGTATACATATCCGTGTAACCGTTAATCTGATAGCGCATGGTACCCTCCCGCTCTCGCTGAGACTAATTATCATTAACAACAATGACATCGTATAATGAAAATCATTATCTGTCAATAATGAGAATGATTTTTATTCTAGAAGAAAAAAGCCACACTCCATCTATACGGTAGTGTGGCCAATTTGCCTCGCTTTTATTTTGTTTTCGTAAATAACCCTAACCGCTCAATCCGCTGGACCGCTTCCGCGAGACGCTCTTCATTGGATAACAAAGCCGCTCTCACATAACCCTCACCTGTCGGGCCAAAACCATTTCCTGGCGCTACGACGACATGCGCTTTTTCCAAAAGCAGGTCAGAGAACTCCACAGATGTGAAGCCGTTTGGAACAGGAAGCCAAGCAAAAAACGAACCTTGAGATGGCGGAGCCTGCCAGCCAATCCGATGCAGATTGGAGTACAGGGCATTGCGGCGGCTTTCGTAGACAGCGACGAGATCGCGGACGCACTGCTGCGAATCCGTCATCGCTTTGGCTGCCGCCATCTGTACTGCACCGAACAGACTGACGAAGTAATGGTCCTGAATGAGGTTAATCAGACGAACCAGCTCGCGATTACCTACCATGGCACCTACACGCCAGCCTGCCATGTTGTACGTTTTGGACAAGGTATAAAATTCTACGCCCACTTCTTTTGCACCCGGAACCTGCATGAAGCTGACTGGCTTTTTCCCGTCATAGCTGATTGCTCCGTAGGCGAAGTCGTGGCAGACGACGATTTCATGTTTTCGGGCAAAACGAATGGTTTCCTCATAAAACTCAAGTGGTGCGTTGACTGCTGTCGGATTGTTCGGATAGTTGAGAAACATCAGTTTCGCTCGATCCAAATCGGCTTGGGATAGCTGGCTGTAGTCTGGCAAGAAGTCATTTTCCGCCTTCAACGGCATCATAACCATCCGTCCGTCTACGACTGCAACCCCCGACCAATAATCCGGATAGCCTGGGTCTGGAACCAGTGCAACATCGCCTGCGCTCATGAGTACTTGGCAAATCTCTACGAGTCCGGTTTTACTGCCGAACAAAATCGCTACTTCTTCCTCCGGATCGAGGTCCACATCAAATTCTTGCTTATACCAATGAGCTACTGCCTGCTTCAGTTCCACGCGTCCCTGAAAAGGCGGATATTTGTGATGGAGTGGTTGTGCCGCTTGCGCCTGTAATTCTTCAATAATGTGCGGCGGTGTTGGCAAATCAGGATTGCCCTGCCCCAGGTTAATGACGTCATGGCCTTGCGCAATGACCTTGTTTACTTTTGCCACCAGGGTCGCAAAAAATTGGGTAGGGAGTCGATCAATCATATCGGCGGGTTGAATGCGCATCTTTCTTCCATTCCTTTCTTGGGCCAATACAGTAAAACCCCCTTTTTCCATACAGAAAAAGGGGGAGATCAGCTTGGTCACGTCCTTATCTGTCAGGAAAAAATCCTGCTGGAATTGGCACAGCATCTGTCCATCACATGGAACAGATCCGCTGCCGGGCTTCATAGGGCCAGTCCCTCCACCTCTCTGAATAAGTCAAACACACGGAATATACTGTTTTTTCGTCTATACCATACTACTTGAGCACGCAAATCGTGTCAAGATGCTTGATTCTGTACCGGCACGTGATGCCTTCTTTTGTGAAAAGAGGTGTGGAAGGCAAAGAATGCGACAGACAACAGACACAATCCTGCCATCACAAGCAATAGTCCCTGCGCGTGAATCGATTGGAAGATGAAGGCCCCGAGTAGTGGCCCGAGCATCCGCCCAGCTGATCCAGTCCCTGCAATCAGCCCTTGAATAAAGCCTTCTCGTCCCGCTGGCGTAAACTGTGCAGCTACTGCCGGCACCGCTGGCCACACGAGCATTTCGCCCAGCGTCATGATGAACATCCCCGCCACAAAACCTGCATAAACGGTTGACTGAGACAAAATCAACATCGACAAGGCAAAAATATAAGCGCCCAAGAGCATTTGTGATTTTAGCGTACGGGCAAAGCGTCGAATGACCCACGCAATCAATGGCTGACCAAACAGGATCAAGCCGCCGTTCAGCGTCCACAACAGACTGTATTGACGGAGGGAAATGCCCAAGGATTGCATATAGGTCGACAGCACCGTTGTCCATTGTACATAGACAATCCAGCTAATTAATAGCCCCCCGCATAATAGCAGCAAGGCCCCCCATACCACCTTTGGCTCTTGCTGTGGTTGTCGCAGCACATCCTCAGTTGCTTGCTCAGGCATGCTTTGTCCAGCCGTCGAGTTTTGGCGTTGTTGTTCCACCATTTTTAACTGACGCGGCAAAATGAGTAGGAACATGGCGAGGACGATTACTTGTGAGATGGCATTGCCGAAAAACGTCCAGGCAAATGACACACTGGCTAAAAAGCCGCCCAACGCAGAACCGGCAGCTACCCCCACATTGAGAGTGACATAAATCAGATTGATTCCTTTACGTCCTCCGTCCGGCCACAAAACGACGGCCAATGCATTCATCACAGGAGAAAGTAATCCATAAAACAATCCATTCAACAGAAGCAACACAACATAAATCGTAAAATCCTGCGTAGCACCTAATCCGAGCGAAATCAGGATAACACCGATGGAACCGACAATGATGGTGCGCATTTTGCCCCAGCGGTCAAACAGCATCCCGCCGACAATACTTCCGATCAAGAATGCGCCTTGATTTAAAAGCAACAAGAAGCCGGCTACAGTCAGCGGCTTTCCGAGATGGTTATGAATATAAATCGTGACCAGCGGCCAAATACATGCCATTCCGGTAGAAAAAATGACGGCAGCAATCGCCAATAAACGAATGCTGCTCGGATAAGATTCCCACTTTTGCCTCATGGCTTACTTCTCTCCCCGATGGAAATCGCCGCTTTTTCCGCCTGTTTTGGATTGCAGACTGGTCGGACCGATAATCATTTCTTTATCCATGGCTTTGCACATGTCATACACCGTCAAAGCCGCTACGCTTACAGCGGTCAAAGCCTCCATCTCGACGCCTGTTTTCCCTGTCGTCTTCACGGTTCCTGTAATCGCAAGCGTCGTTTCGTCTACAAAAGCAAACTGTATGTCGATGCCAGTCAATGGCAGCGGATGACACATCGGGATGATTTCCCACGTTTTTTTGGCAGCCATGACACCTGCTACCTGCGCAACTGCGAGTACATCGCCCTTTTCGATTCGACCTTCGCGGATTCGGGCGAGGGTTTCGGGTTTCATGATGATTTGGCTCTCAGCTACAGCCACCCGTTTTGTGACGTCCTTTTCGGACACGTCTACCATCCGCGCTCGATTTTGTTCATTAAAATGTGTTAATTGATCAGTCATACGAGTATCGTTCCTCCTCTATCTCCTCCTACCTTACTCCCGCCGCTGGATAAAAGCAATGGGAATGTAGAAGGCGTAGTTTCGTTATCTTGCTCATCCACTCCTAAAAATGTACGAAGAACAGATGCTGGAGGTATACTGTGCGTACACAGCTCAAAGGAGGCGCATGGATATGGAAACGAAGAGTGATCAAACGGTACGTTGGTCAATGCTAAGACATGGCGATTGGACCATTTATTTAGCTGCAACGGCTGCCGGGCTTTGTTATGTCGGCTCGGTCAACCAGCCTTTTGCTGAATTGGAAGCGTGGGTTGAAAAGCATCGCCCACACAATGCACTGGTGCAAGACGATCCATGGCTAAAGCCTTTTGCAACAGAACTAATGGAGTATTTGCAGGGGACGCGCGAGCATTTTTCCATGGATTGCGACCTGTCTGGAACGCCTTTTCAGCTCGCTGTCTGGGAGGCACTTCGCCAAATCCCGTACGGTCAAACCGCATCGTACACCGACATTGCAAACATCATTGAAAAGCCTGCTGCTGTTCGTGCCGTCGGTGCCGCAATCGGTGCCAATCCGGTTCTCATTACAATCCCCTGCCACCGCGTCGTCGGTAAAAACGGTTCACTGACTGGCTATCGCGGAGGACTGCCCATGAAGACAACTCTGCTCGATCTGGAGAAAAAGGCAAATCGGGGTGTGAAGCATGGCTAGTTCACTGACTGAGAAGATCGCTGCGCTTGACTGGCAATCCATGCAACAGGAGCTGGATGAACAAGGGTATGCTGCTTTTCCTTCCTTAATAAGCGCGGATGCGTGCGAAGAATTAATCGCTACATTTGAACAAGATAACCTTTTTCGCAATACGATCCAGATGGCGCGGTACCGTTTCGGTGAAGGAGAGTATCGCTATTATCAGGCTCCCCTTCCCCCGCTTTTGCAGGAGCTTCGCGAAGGCTTTTATCCGATGCTTGCGCAGACTGCAAATCGGTGGCTGGAAATGCTTGGTCGCGAAGCTATTTATCCTGCTACTCTCCCTGAATTTTTGGCCCACTGTCACGATCAGGGTCAGCTGCGCCCTACTCCATTGATTTTGAAATACGAGACAGGTGGCTATAATTGCTTGCATCAGGATATGTACGGAGAGGTGTTCTTCCCGTTTCAAGTGGTTTTTGCCTTGAATCAAAAGGAGAAGGACTACAGGGGCGGAGAATTTCTATTGATGGAGCAACGGCCGCGCGCGCAGAGCCGGGGACATGTGATAACCTTGGACCAAGGCGCTGGTCTGATTTTCCCGACATCCTACCGTCCTATGCAGGGAACGCGAGGCTACTATAAAAATACGCTACGCCACGGTGTCAGCACGATTACCTCCGGAAAGCGCTACAGCCTCGGAATTATTTTTCATGATGCAAAGTGAGGAACGCCCCATATGAAAAGCATCCTTTCCTATAAAGTGCCGAAAACCCTCCTTAATAAAGGAAGCGGATTTCTTGCGGATTACACCCATTCGCTCAATCCGTATACAGGCTGTTCTTTCGCCTGCTCCTATTGCTATGTTCGGCAAATGCCTGTCTCTTTGTTTCGCAACGAGCAATGGGGCACATGGGTAGATATCAAACAGCAAGCTGCCGATGTATTGGGCAAGGAGCTTTTGCGGGCTAAGAAAAAAGGAAAGGTGACCATCTTCATGTCTTCGAGTACAGACCCATACCAGCCCATCGAACAAACGGAAAAGGTAACGAGGTCTTTACTCGAAGTCATGGTAGAGAATCCACCCGATTTTTTGCTGGTGCAGACGAGAAGTCCCTTGGTTTGGCGGGATGCCGATTTGTTGCTCCTGCTAGGTGATCGCGTCCGCGTCAGCATGACCGTCGAGACCGATTTGGAGGAGATTCGCAGGCACTTTAGCCCACAAGCTCCCCCTATTCAAGCGCGACTCAAAACACTCCAGCGCTTGGCGGAAGCAGGCATCCCTACCCAAGCCACGATTGCCCCTGTTTTACCGAGCAGTGAGTCATTCCCGGAGATTTTGCGTCCCCTGGTCACCCGTGTCTGTGTCGACGATTTTTATATGGGAGATGGCAGCGGTGGTAAACGAACGAAAAGAAACGGCATTCCCGCTCTCTATGAACAGCTTGGACTGGAACAATGGTACGATCCTTCCGCCTATCGGATCGTCTATGATCGGCTATTACATGTTTTTCCCCCGGATCAGATTTATTTGAGTCAGGAAGGCTTCGCCCCTTAGCATCAACCCTTGATTGTAACACCCCATTCATTGGCAACTTTGATCGGTTTATGATATCGTCTAGCCTAGAGAGTAGTATCATCCAGGGAAATGAGGAATTGTCTTGACCATTACGATCTTGTTATTTGCTGGGCTCGCCGAACGTGCGAATGCCCGGGAAGTACAGTTGACCTTATTTGAAGGCGCGACCGTTAGCGATCTTCTGCAAGCAGTGGAAAAAGAATATCCTGCGCTCTCTGCGCTTTTGGGCAGTTGTTTTGTCTCCATCAACCATGAATATGCAGCGAAAAATCAGGTCATTTCAGCCGACGACGAGATTGCCCTCTTACCTCCAGTAAGCGGCGGAGAAGAAGACCCGCGCTTTGCCATTACCGAGGAGCCTATTTCTGCGGACAAGCTCGTTCGTTTGGTGAGCAACCCGCATGCTGGCGCGATCCTTACTTTTGTCGGAACTGTTCGGGAATTTACCCATGGTCAGCGCACCGTGTATTTGTCCTATGAAGCATATGCGCCTATGGCGGTTGAAAAAATGAAGCAGGTCGCAGCAGAGATCGAGGAACGCTGGCCGGGAGCACAAGTCGCGATGCACCATCGTATCGGTCATTTGACTGTGGAAGAGATTGCGGTTGTTTGTGCCGTTGCAACAGCACATCGCAATGAATCGTTTGAAGCAGGCCGTTATGCCATCGAACGACTCAAGCAGATTGTTCCGATTTGGAAAAAAGAAATGTGGGAAGATGGAAGCGAGTGGAAGGGACATCAACAAGGACCATGGAATCCGCTTGCGATGCCAGAAGGAAAGGTGGAGTAACGCCTTGGATACTCGCTATTCCCGTCAAATATTGTTTCATCCGATTGGGCGCAGTGGACAAGAAAAACTCGGTCAAAGCCGTGTAGCCATTGTCGGCATGGGAGCGCTCGGAACGGTTCTCTCCAATCATATGGTCCGTGCTGGAGTAGGTTTTGTCCGCATTATTGACCGCGACTTCGTCGAGCCGAGCAACCTACAGCGTCAAATGCTTTACGACGAATCCGATGCAGCCGAGCATTTGCCAAAGGCAATCGCCGCTCACGCCAAGCTGACGAAGATCAACTCCGCCGTTACCATCGAACCGATCGTCGCAGACCTCACCGCTTACAATGCGGAGGAATTGCTGGCAGATGTCGATCTCGTTTTGGATGCGACAGATAATTTTCAGGTGAGATACCTCGTGAACGATGTTTGCGTTAAACATCGTATCCCGTGGGTGTACGGTGGCGCTGTGAGTGCGACTGGAACCTTTACCGCGATTCGTCCGGGAATCACGCCTTGCTTGCGCTGTCTTTTCCCTGAAGCGCCAAACCCGGGTGAGATGCCTACCTGTGACACGGCTGGCGTCATCGGACCGATCATTCACATCGTCGCCTCCTATCAGGCAACGGAAGCATTCAAGCTGTTAGTAGGCGCAATAGATGAACTCAATCCCAATTTGGAGCACTTTGAGATTTGGCATAACCGCCATCAGCAAATCAAGGTGGTCAATGCCCGCCGAGACGACTGTCCGACATGTGGGCAGAAGCAATTTTCGTTTTTGCAGCCGGATACCCAAGATGGACAAGCCGTTTCGCTTTGCGGTCGAGACACCGTACAAATCTCACCCGCCGCTGCGATGACACTTGATCTGCATGCATTAGCTGATAGACTTTCCCCTTTGGGACAAGTCGAACAAAACAAGTTTTTGCTGCGTTTCCGTGTTGATACGTACACGCTCGTTATTTTCCCAGATGGTCGTGTCCTCGTGCAAGGCACAGATGACGTCACCCTTGCACGTTCGCTTCATGCCAAGTATATCGGCGCGTAACTCGTTTATCCGAAATAAAAATAAGCTGTCCCAGACCGTCACTCGGACGAAGGGGCAGCTTTTTTATGCCGTTTGAACAAAGGTAATCGTAAACGTGGTACCTTTTCCTTCTTCACTTTCAACGACGATCGTAGCATGATGCAAATCGATTATTTTTTTCACGATTGCCAGCCCCAGGCCGCTGCCCGAATTGGCTCTGTTTCGCGATAGGTCCGCCTTGAAAAATCTTTCGAAAATGCGCTCCTGATTTTCCTTGGATATCCCGATTCCCGTGTCGGTTATTTTCACGAGCACTTCACCGTTTACCGTCTTCAGCTTTACGCTGATTTTCCCGCCTGCTTCCGTGAATTTGATGCTGTTGCCAAGTAAGTTGGTCCAGACTTGACTCAGCATATCTTCGTCGGCGACGATTTCGACTTTTTCCAGGTCTATGTCCATTTCAATCTCTTTCGCCATCCATTGCGGCTCACTGGCGAGGATGAGTGCACGTAGCTGCGTGTCCAACCGATACCGCTTCCGTTCTAAATCATGCTGGATGCCCTCTAGCGCAGTGAGCTTAAGCAGGTTGTCGCTGATCTTGGACAGCCGCTTGCTTTCCGACTCGATAATCTCCAGGTAACGAATGCGCTCTTCTGGACGAAGTCTTTCATTATGCAGGGCGCGAGCAAACCCGCTGATGGACGTCAAAGGCGATTGAATTTCGTGGGAAACATTGGAGATGAACTCCTGCCGCAGCTTCTCCATTTCATTTAATTGTTCCGCCACATGGTTAATACCGTCCACCAGCTCCCCCCATTCATTTGCTAGCTTGATATCGAGATTTACCCGAAAATCCCCCATGGCAATTCGTCTGAGCGCATCAATCAATGGTTGAAACCTGCCCCGATGCCTTGACATGGTGAAGAAAGAAATAATTATCCCTACCCCAATAAACAATAGGCAGTTCAAAACAGAATGGATCAACACTTTTACAAGATCATTGGGATGATAGCCCATATAGCTATAAAAGAGAGTCGTAATCCCGTATGCACCTAGCCCGCACAAGGCAAAAACAGCACATATGCCCACAACTCCTACGATTTTTTTCAGCAAAATATAGGAATGTTCGTCTTGTCGCCTCTTTTTCATACGACAATCTCCAATCGATAACCAAGTCCCCGGACCGTCCGGATCAAAAAGCCGTACATCGCTTCCGGAAAACGCTCCCGCAATCGGTTGATATGCACGTCTACCGTCCGCTCATTTCCTTCAAAATCATAGCCCCATATTTGTTCGATCAGCTGCTCGCGGGAAATGGTCTGCCCGGGATAGCTGGCCAGTTTGAACAACAGCTCGAACTCCTTTAGTGGAATCGTCCATGTCTTCGTTCCACTGGCAACTGCAAACGTTTTACGATCTAGTAGGAGATTTCCTGCTTGAACCTGATGCGAAGCGGCAATCCGGTAGCGCTTGAGCAGCGCTTTTACCCGGACGACCAGCTCCTGCGGATCAAACGGCTTCACCAAATAATCGTCTGTCCCTAGCTCAAAGCCTTTGATTTTTTGCGAGGTCTCTCCCTTGGCAGTCAGCATGAGCAAAGGAAAATCATAATGCTCGCGAAGCTTTCGACACAGCTCCCAGCCGTCCATGTTCGGCATCATGATGTCAAGAATCACCAGTTGGGCGGCAACCGACTCCAGTTTGTCCAGTGCCTCCTGTCCGTCAACGGCTTCCACTATCGTAAAGCCTTCATTGCGCAAGAAGACGCTGACGAGCTCGCGAATATGCGGATCGTCGTCGACTACCATAATCGTGGTCACATTCTACACCCTCTCTTTTACGAGCAATTGCTGACTAGCCAATTCCCGGTACATCTCATGGGTTTGATAAAGCTCTTCATGTGTACCCATACCTGTGATTTTTCCCTTTTCCAAAAAGATGATTTGGTCTGCTTCCACCACAGTCGACAAGCGATGGGCAATCACGAGAGTGGTACGTCCCTTCATCAAATTTTGCAACGCCTTCTGGACAATCATCTCGGAATTACTGTCCAAACTAGAGGTAGCTTCATCCAGCATCAAGATTTGCGGGTCGCGAAGCAGTGCACGGGCAATACCGATTCGTTGGCGCTGTCCACCCGATAGCTTCATTCCTCGCTCCCCTACTTCTGTCTCATAGCCATTCGGCAATTCCTCAATAAATTGATCCGCATAAGCCATCTTTGCCGCTTCCTTTAGCTCCTCGTCGCTAATCGTCCGTGAAATCCCGTAGCAAATATTTTCTCGGATGGTTCCTGCGATCAATGGACTTTCCTGAGACACGTAGCCGATTTGACTTCTCCATGACTTCAAGGAAAAATCCGTGACGGGATCATTGCCCAGCCTGATTTCTCCACTGATTGGCTGGTAATACCTTTCAACCAAGGAAAACAACGTCGTCTTGCCGCTGCCGCTCGGTCCGACAATCGCATTTACTTTTCCGGCCCCAATCGTAAAGCTGACATCATCGAGAATCTTTTCCCCGTTCTCATACGCGAAGCTCACATGGCTCAAATGGATGGGCAGTCCTGCGTTTTCAAGCGTCCGTCCTGTGAGAAGATCTTCTTCTTCGGCGTCGAGAGTCGCAATGATTCTTTCGGTTGCCCCCATGGCTTTTTGTAACGATGTGAAAAACTGTGTGAATTGCCCCAGTGGGATGACGATTTGCACCAGATACAAAATAAACGCAACCAGTTCACCCGCTGTCAATGCTCCCATGGACACGCGCATGCCACCATAGCCGATTACAACCACGAGTAGCACCATCAGAATAAAGGACATTAGCGGTCCAATGACGGCTTGGACTTTTCCTTCTCTTAATCCAAATCGGAACAAATTCCCGATTGCCTTTGTCCCCATTCCCAGTTCGTGGGTTTCGGCATTCGAAGATTTGACGAGCCGCATCTCTTGGAGCACTTGATTCATAATGGTTGTAAAGCTGGCAGTCTCATTTTGCAGACCTTTCGAAATTTTGTACATCTGACTGCCAAGCGGCATGAGAATCCCGATGCACAGCGGCACAGCAACGAGCATGGTTAACGTCATTTGCCAATCGAGGTAGAGCAAGGTCACCACAGAACCAACAATTGTGATCAATCCTGTGAAAAAGCTCGAGAGGTGCTCCGTAATCAGGCTTTTCACAACGCCGGTATCGTTGGTCATTCGACTGATCGTATCACCTGTCCGGTTGTTATCATAATAAGAGATCGGCAGGACGAGCAATTTTTTCCATAGTCGTTCACGGAGTGAGGCCACCACACTCTCGCCGACATGATTTAATAAGTAGATGGATAACCCGCCTGCAATGGCTTGTGCGACAAAGGCAACGATCAATAGAATGATTTGTGGTGTGGTGATGGTAGACAGGGAAAAACCGTCCACCAAATCCTTCGTAAACAGTGGAATCACTAAGCTCACCAGTGTGGTGGCGATGCTCATGAACAACGCGACACCGATTTTTAGCTTGGATGGCTTTGTTCCCCTTATTAATCGAAAAAAAGGCCGCCAGTTTCCCCATTTCGCTACGCTATTGGTTTGTTCCATTCGTTCATTTCTCCCCTTTTTCCTCCTCATTTTCACTTACAAGTGATAAGATACTGCATGAATGTAAACGAAATATAAACGGGATAATATTGAAGTGCGTGCAATTATCTTCTTTCTAATAAGAAGACGTTTCTGATCCAATTTTCTTTACCTGTGATTTTTGTATATAAATGATGAATTTGGGGTAGAAGCCGGGAAACAAATCGTATATAATAGGTTCGTAATGAAGAAACGAAACAACGTTTCACCAGATGAAACTCCAAGATATTATAGGGAGGTTGTATACATTGGCTAACAAAGATGCTTACAAAGTAAAGTCATCCCTGCAAGTAGGCGACAAGTCTTTTGCTTACTATCGCCTGCAAGGGTTGGAAGAACAAGGATTGGGCGATGTTTCCAAACTGCCGTTCTCCATTAAAGTTCTGCTCGAGGCTGCTGTACGTCAGTTCGACGGCCGTGCGATCACCAAAGAACACGTACAACAATTGGCGACCTGGACAAAAGGCCGCGACGAAAACCAAGAAGTTCCTCTCATGCCAGCTCGTATCGTTCTGCAAGACTTCACCGGTGTACCGGCTGTAGTTGACTTGGCAGCGATGCGCATCGCGATGAAGCGCGCTGGTGGAGATCCAAAACGAATCAACCCATTGGTTCCAGTTGACCTCGTTATCGACCACTCCGTCATGGTTGACGATTTCGGTAACGCGTCCGCTCTGGACAACAACATGAAATTGGAATTCGAACGCAACCAAGAGCGCTACCGCTTCCTGCGTTGGGCACAAACTGCGTTTGACAACTTCCGTGCGGTTCCTCCAGCTACTGGTATCGTTCACCAAGTAAACTTGGAGTACCTCGCAACTGTAATCGCTACTCGTGAAGTAGATGGCGAATTGGTTGCTTTCCCTGACTCTCTCGTAGGTACTGACTCCCACACCACTATGATCAACGGTCTTGGTGTTCTTGGATGGGGTGTTGGTGGTATCGAGGCAGAAGCAGGAATGCTCGGCCAACCTCTGTATTTCGTAACGCCAGAAGTAGTTGGTTTCAAACTGACTGGCACACTGAATGCTGGTGCAACTGCAACTGACCTCGCTCTGACTGTTACGCAAATGCTGCGTAAAAAAGGCGTAGTAGGTAAATTCGTGGAGTTCTACGGACCAGGCCTGTCCAACATCTCGCTGGCTGACCGCGCTACCGTAGCAAACATGGCACCTGAGTACGGCGCTACAATGGGCTTCTTCCCAGTAGATGCTGAAACACTCAACTACATGCGTCAAACCGGTCGTGAAGAAGACCTCATCTCCTTGGTTGAAACTTACACCAAAGCACAAGGCCTCTTCCGTACTGACGAGACTGTTGACCCAGTATTCTCCGAAACATTGGAACTGGATCTGTCCACAGTCGTACCTAGCTTGGCTGGTCCAAAACGTCCTCAAGACCGCGTAGAACTGACTGCTATGAAGGAATCCTTCAATAACAGCCTCCGTACGCCGATCGAAAAAGGCGGATTTGGTCTCTCTGAAGAGAAAATCGCAGCTAGCGCACCAGTTGCTTATCCAAACGGTGAAAAAGCTACGCTGAAAACGGGTGCGGTTGTAATCGCAGCGATCACTTCCTGTACCAATACATCAAATCCTAGCGTAATGCTGGGTGCTGGTATCCTGGCGAAAAAAGCTGTGGAAAAAGGCCTGAAAAAGCCTGCTTTCGTAAAAAGCTCCCTGGCTCCAGGTTCCCGCGTAGTTACACAATACCTGACTGACGCTGGTCTGATCGACTCCTTGGATGCTATCGGATTCAACGTAGTAGGTTATGGTTGCACCACTTGCATCGGTAACTCCGGTCCATTGCCAGAGGAAACCAGCAAAGCTATTGCAGACGAAGATCTGACAGTTGCAGCGGTACTCTCCGGTAACCGTAACTTCGAAGGTCGTATCCATGCACAGGTAAAAGCGAACTACCTCGCTTCTCCTCCATTGGTTATCGCCTATGCACTGGCAGGTACTGTAGATATTGACCTGACTACAGAGCCAATCGGCACTGGCAAAGACGGTCAACCTGTATTCTTGAAAGACATCTGGCCATCTCCACAAGAGATCGCAGCTGCAATGGACAAAGCGATGAATCCTGCTCTGTTCCGCGCTGAGTACGGCCAAGTGTTCACGCAAAACGAAGCTTGGAACAAAATCGACGTTCCAACTGGCGACCTGTACGAGTGGGATGAAAAATCCACGTACATCCAAGAGCCGCCATTCTTCCAAAACCTGGCTGGAGAAATCGCTAAGATCGCAGACATCAAAGCAGCGAACACCATCGCACTCTTCGGTGATTCTGTGACAACTGACCATATCTCCCCAGCGGGTAACATCTCGCCAACTAGCCCAGCAGGTCTGTACCTGCAAGCAAACGGCGTAGAGCGCAAAGACTTCAACTCCTACGGTGCTCGTCGTGGTAGCCACGATGTAATGATGCGCGGTACATTTGCAAACATCCGTATCCGCAACCAAGTAGCTCCTGGAACTGAGGGCGGCGTAACCAAATACTTGCCAACTGACGAAGTAATGTCCATCTACGATGCTTCCATGAAGTATCAGGCAGACGGTACTCCACTCGTTGTACTGGCTGGTAAAGAGTACGGTACTGGTTCTTCCCGTGACTGGGCAGCAAAAGGTACATTCCTCTTGGGTATCAAAGCAGTTATCGCTGAGAGCTTCGAGCGTATCCACCGTGCTAACCTGGTTGGTATGGGCGTTCTACCTCTGCAATTTGCTGGTGACCAAAGCTGGAAGTCCCTCGGCATCGACGGTACTGAGTCCTTCAACATTGTGGGTCTCTCCGATGATGTTCAACCTGGTCAACGCGTAAAAGTAGAAGCAACGAAGAAAGACGGCAGCACTTTCGAATTCGAAGTAATCGTGCGCCTCGATTCCATGGTAGACGTAGACTACTACCGCAATGGTGGTATCCTGCAAACGGTTCTGCGTCAATTGCTGGATGAAGGCAAACCAGTAAACGCGTAAGCAAACGAATAACAAATAAGTTCGTATCAGCACCCACCCAACAAAAAGAGCAGACTCCGAGTATTCGGCAGTCTGCTCTTTTTACGTTTCCTCCCTGATAGGCCACGCTTAAGTGGAAGATGCGATGAATACGCATGAAAGAGGGATTGTTTCCCAGAAAAAGGGAGGGATTCGTGATGAATCAGTTGTTTCGCGAAACCTGGATTGAGGTAAATCTCGATGCCATCAAGAAAAACATTCAGGCGATACGCCGGCATATTCCTAAACAGACGAAAATCATGGCGGTTGTAAAAGCGAATGCCTATGGCCATGGCTCTGTCGGAGTAGCACGCCATGCCCTTGAGTACGGGGCTACTTCCCTCGCTGTCGCCATTCTGGAAGAAGGCATCGTCTTGCGAAGGGCGGGAATTGTAGCCCCTATCCTCGTGCTGGGATTCACGCCCCTTTCACGTGTCAAGGAAGCGATTGCCTGGAATATTGAGCTGTCTGCCTTCCAGGCCGATTGGATCAAAAAAGCCGATAAAATAATCAAATCAACAGCTTTCACTAATCGTCTAAACATCCATATTAACATCGATACAGGTATGGGACGTTTGGGCGTACGGACAAAATCTGCGTTGCTTTCAGTCGTGAAGGCATTAACCTCCAGCTCTTCGCTTACATGGACCGGAATCTTCACCCATTTTTCCACTGCGGATGAACCGGATCACACATTGACCAAAGCGCAGCACGAGTTGTTTGTTCAGTATCTTCGTTATCTGAAGGAACGTGGCTTCGAGCTTCCAACCGTCCACATGTGCAACACCGCTGCTACCATTGCTTTTCCCGAATACAGCGACGATATGATCCGCCTCGGAATCGGCATGTATGGGCTATACCCATCCGCTTATATCCGCCAACTCAATCGCGTCAAGCTCGTTCCGGCTCTCAGCTTGAAATCGCGCTTCTCCTATGTGAAGACAATGCAGACGCCACCGTTTACCATTAGTTATGGCGCAACCTACATAGCAAAACCCGGAGAGGTCATCGGGACGGTTCCAATCGGTTATGCCGATGGGTATTCACGCGCGCTCTCTAACCGGGGATTTGTTCTGTATCGAGGCAGAAGGTTGCCGATCGCAGGGCGAGTGACAATGGATCAGATGATGGTCAGCTTGGGAGATGGCAGTGGAAAGCAAGGCGATGAAGTCGTGATTTACGGCAAGCAAGGAAACCGCGAGATTCCTGTCGATGAGATTGCCGAAATGCTCGGAACGATCAATTATGAAGTCGTTGCCACCCTCAGTAATCGCATCCCTCGTTTATTTTTGGAAAAAGGGGTAGTTGTAGAGATCTCTCATTTGTTGCCGGAAGGGTAAATGAGGCAGGCTTGAGAATAATTTTTCCCCGAAAACGAAAAATAGAGAAAACCAAATTCGCAAAAAAGGAATGGAAACATGAAGCCCCGATTCACATACGCCATCCTTCTCCTGTTGGCGCTGAGTCTGACTGTGATCAGCTGCAAGCCAGACTCAGCTTCCCAAATCCGTCAGCATAGCCTTAAGGCTCAACCCTCTGCTGAGAAAAACGAATCACAAAAGCCTGTCCTGCTCATTCTCATTGATTCGTTAATGGACAAACCACTGCAAGAAGCAATCCGGCAAGGTCGCGCTCCAGCTTTGGGTTATTTGCTTGCAAACGGGCGCTATTACCCGCAAGTTGTGAGCTCATTTCCCACTATGTCGGTGGCGATCGACAGCACCCTTCTTACAGGAACGTATGCCAATCAGCATCATGTACCGGGATTATCCTGGTTCAGCAACAAGGAAAAGCGAATGATTTATTACGGGTATGGTCCCAAAGAAGGACTAAAGATCGATCAGCCGCAAGTGCTGCTAGATATCCTTCATCAATTAAACCTGGTCCAGCTCAACCCGCATACGAAAACCATCCATGAAGAATTAGCAGAAAAAGGAAAGGATAGCGCTTCCATCAATGCGATTCTATGGCGAGGTAAAACGCCGCACACCTTACAAATCCCCCGTCTCATTGATTTCGGCACACGTTTGCCGAGCGCGATAAATGTGACCGGACCCAAACTGATGTCGTATGCGGCATTTGCCCAGCTAAATCCGAATCAAAAGAGTGAAAAACGCATTTGGCGAAAATACGGGATGAATGATGAGTTTTCCGCGCATGAGGCTGCCTATCTCATCGCCAACAAGAAGCTTCCCCCTCTTACCATCACCTACTTGCCCGAGAATGATATGGAAGTACATAAGAAGGGACCCGCTACGATCGAAGGGATTGAAAAAGCGGATAAAGCGCTTCAGAACGTACTCGATGCATTTGGCTCGTGGGACAAGGCAATTAAAGAAGCGCGGTGGATCGTCATGGGAGACAGTGGACAGACCCCTGTTCTGGATGATCGCAAGACCGCTACCATTGACTTGCGCAGCATATTGACCGACTATCGTATAGCCAAAATCAGTCAGCCTGTCACCCATACTGACCAAGTCGTGATTTCGCCCAATGAACGGATGGCCTATATTTATGCCTTGGACTCGCGTATTCCGTTATCCGATATCGTAATTCGTTTGCAGCGTGAACCGAAGCTGGACATCATTGCGCGTAAGGAAAACCAAAAGATTATCGTATCAGCAGGTAAGATCAACCGACAGTTTTCCTACCAACCAAACGGTCCCTTTACCGATCCATATGGTCAAACATGGACCTTCAGCGGTGATCCGCGTCTGCTCGATTTGACCATTACCAAGAACCAGATCACGTATGGGAAATATCCGGACGCTTTGGCGAGGCTCTACGGCGCGATGAATTCGCATGAAGGCAGATATGTGGTCGTTACTGTTCAGCCTGGGCATGAGCTCATCACCGAAAGCTCTCCCACTCATATCGGCGGAGCGGCACACGGTTCCTTGCACGAGGTAGACTCACTCGTTCCCCTTCTGGTAACCGGGACAACGATGGGGCCCAAAACTTTGCGTATCGTTGACTTGAAAGACTGGCTGCTACGCCTGACAACCGAGTGAGGCAGATTTTAGAGAAAGGGCGGGTTTCGGAGCGGATAGCAGCGACCTTACTTCCTCTAAATGCACAGCGAGCATAGTCCCCGAAAACCAAAACGAATACATGTTCTCCCCCATTTTAGGCACCCTATTGATGAGGAGGGATGATACATGGATCAACGAAACTTTGAACAAATTTATGAATCGTACAAAAATGCCGGAGAACAACAGGCGGTCCAGGAAAATGAAGATAACAGTCCGCTGACGAATACCGGAAAAGAGCAAATCGTGGCCGTCAGGAAAAACGAAGATGGAGACTTGATCGCCTTTAAAACGGACACTGGCCGAGAGCTCGACTATATCACCGCACTCAACGATGCAAAGGCTGGCAAGCTGGCTCATGTAGACGTGTTTCACAAGTATGGGAGAGACATTCTACGGAGTGAGCCAGACGGCATCAAGGAAAACAATTTGGATAATTTGCCTGACTTTTGATGAAAAAAGGCCGCCCGCATGATCTGGGCGACCTTTTTTCATCGACGTGCATTGGATTAGTAGATAAACTTTCCGGTAATCGATTCTTTTGTAGCTGCCACCTCTTTTGGTGTGCCGCTCGCAACTACAGTCCCTCCGGAAGCTCCTCCTCCTGGTCCCATATCAATAACCCAGTCTGACGCAGCGATCAGTTCTGTGTTGTGCTCGACCATAATCACGGTATTTCCGGCGTCGACCAATTTACTCAAGAGTACATACAGCTTTTCGACATCAATCGGATGCAGACCTGTCGATGGCTCATCCAGTAGATACAGCGTATGGCCTGTTGAAGATGCACTCAGCTCCCTAGCCAGCTTCAAGCGTTGTCCTTCTTCACCGGACAAGGTCGTCACGGACTGCCCCCATTGCAAGTAGCCGAGTCCTACCTCACACAGTAGGGTCAGCAATTGCTTCATCTTTTTTGGCTCGCTGATCAAGGAGAGACACTTCTCAATACTTAGCATCAAAATATCCGAAATGGTGTAGCCTTGGTACGTTACTTCCAAGACCTCCGTACGAAATATTTTTCCGCGACAATCCGGGCAGACGACCTGCAAGTTGGATAGAAAATGCATGTCCACTTCCACTCAGCCCAGCCCCTCGCAGTGCTCACATCTTCCTTCGAGCGTATTGAATGAAAAGTACTTGGCATCCAAACCACGCTTTTTGGCTGCTGGCAAGGCATCGCATTTTTTACGCAAGGGTGTATACAAGCACTTCATACGTTTATCAATGCTCATGTTTGTGCAATTCCATACTTACTCCTCTTTAAGAGTCCTAAATGGTATGGTAAATTGTTGGTCAAAGTATTTGGTCAGAAACTCTTTATGTTTGAACTTTACAAGAAACAAAATTAATAAAAAAGGAAGTAGTCTTACGCACCGGAATATACATTATATATAATGTTTTACAATATATGTTATATTAAGTGTATTGTAAAAAACACTTATGGAGGCTTATAATATGAAGCTGAAAAATGTTGTACTGAATTTAATCGTGGTTGGTGCAATATCTATGCTGCCACTTTCTAGTGCGATCATTGCTGAAGGGAAAGAGAAGGAGAATAAAGTACGGTATGTTACTCCTATTGACGAAGATGTTTTCTGGGATAGGATGGAGACTCAGAAACGCATACCTGACCTAATCAAGTATTTAGAAAAAGAGTTTAATGATAACTACGCGGGTTTATATGTTGATCAAGAAAACGGAGGGGTAGTTCATATTGGCTTCCATTCTATACCTCAAAAAGAAGAGTTGAAAAAAGCTGAAGATATATTGGAGAAAGATGTAGAGGTCAAATATGACGAAGTAAAGTATTCCGTGGAAGACTTAGATAAAGTTGTTGAAGAGATTTCGTTAAGTATTGATAAATCCGAGGAAAACATAGCAAACATCTCCTCTAGTTTTAAAGATCAGTCTGTAATCGTAGGTTATACTGAAGATGAAAGTGAAGCAAAAGATAGTATAGAAAAAGCCTTAAGCAAAAACTCAATTAGAAAAATGGATCTAGAAGAGTCAATAATTAAATTTGAACAAACAGAAAAAATTGAGCCTAAGATAGATAGGGCACAAATAAAGGTTAGACCTGTTCCGGGTGCAGCTCAAATGAACTTTGCAGGAAGTGGTTTTTGCACGAATGGCTTCTCAGCAAAAGATTCAAAGAGTTCAACTTACTATTTAGTTTCGGCAGGACACTGCGCTGAGAGTACAGGACAGCAGGTTTTCCAAAGTTACGATAAAGACAATTTAATCGGCACAGTTGACACCAAAATATTTCACTGGGGTAGCTCAGTAGATGTATCCTTGGTTAAGGTCAAATCTGGTTTGACTACTCACAACATCTTAACTTCATCTGGAAATAAATATGATGCTGCAGGATACCAAATCATTGGTGAACAAATCAGCGATTGGGAAGGCATGGGAGTATGTACATCATTAGGACAATCTGATACTCAAATGTGTGGATTTGTACAAGGAACAAATGAAAGTGTATATGCATTTGGCGGTCATTTAAAAAACCAGAAAAAGGTTGGGCTTAAGGTTGTAAATGGAGACAGCGGATCACCAGTTGGAGCACCTGATTCTAAAAACACAAAAAAGTTATATTTGTATGGAATCGTTTCTGCTGCTAAATCAAATGAAAGCGTTGCATATTTAACTTATATTGGTAACATAAAAGCAGAAACAGGTATCAAAACAATAACGGGCAAATAGTTCTGAAATACTGCCACACGCCCATGTATGAGTCGCTTGTGGGCGTGTGGTAGTAAGGAGGTAAATCCTATGAAGAAAATAATAGAATACCTGATGATATACTTAATATCTGGGGCTTTTTTGTTTTTCGGAAAAGTATTGGTTTATATGCTAGGTGATGAACATGCATTTGGAGATTCTGCGCCATATTATTTTAGCTATTTCATATATTACATTGTTGCGCTCTATATCATTTATCTTGGTGTCAAAAGGTTGCGGTTAAATAATGCAAGTAAGACAAATAAAGCACTGGATATTTCAATTTTTATTATCTATGCTACTTTAGTATATTTGATTGCAAATTCATTTATCTCAAAATACGTTGTCTACTTTGTGTAGACAGAAACGCTTTTAATATATGACGGTTTGTCAAGCCAAGTGCAACAGAGCGTCCATGAATGATTCGTGAGCCATCACAAGCAAACTCTTTCCCGCGATCAACCGTGGCTGTTTGAAACGTACCTTTGGGAAACGAATGAGCGACCACTTCAAATGCTTTCTCGAAAGAAACTGAGGTGCGATCTGACATCTTAACTGCAAGGTAGAGGCGGGTCTTACGCTCAGCGAACGTAGCGACGTACATTTTACTTTTCCCCCGACTGGAAACAACCGTATCTAGGTCCCAGTGACCAAAGCTTTGGCGTTTTCTCTCTTCTTTTGGACGCTGCTGAATAGACTTGCCAATGATGAATCTGCCACGAGTTTCGATAGGACCCCGACTTCCACATCCATATTGCCTTTTATTGTATAGGAGTAGGAACTGCTGGCTCGTTCTCACCGCCCAAACGTCGGCGTGCCGTCTCCCTTTTTCCTACAGCCGGTAGATGCTCACCCGCCTTGGCCAATCCCCAGACAGGCATATTTCCGTATAGGCATTCATATTTTCCTGCATCGACCAAGTACGTCTCGTGAAAGATCCCAACCGTTCCATCCGTTCCTACCGCTTGATTGAACTTCCTCCACGCACTCAAATGATTGTGGTTTTTTCTCGCGTAATTTTCCAGATGCTCATAGGACCGCCAGTACTGGATCAGGGTGATTTCACGCAAATTAAAATGCGAAGTGTGCCCCAATAGTCCGAGCTCCGGGTGCTGATACAACTCTCGCATCATGCCTCCCATCGCATTGGCTACTGGCACCCACTTGTGAACCGCAAGCATACGATTGATTCGCATCCCGATGATAAATACGACGAAGGATCCTTCCATTTGTGCTGTAAAACGCCCTGGAACTACTTTTGCCATCCGACTCCCCTACCTTATCAATGATTTGAGATGCAGTTCGTAACAAGCCATATAATCAGACACATGAAACAAATGTGCCGTTAGATAGGCTCCGTAAAACATCGAGAATAGCAAAATAACGGCTTCCTCCTCCGACAGGTGAAGGGCAAGCTGACCATCCTCGGCTGCTTCTTGCACGCACTTTCGGAACAGTTGATGCAGATCAGTAGCTCTAATGGCTTCTCTCTCCTCATGTGCGGGGAAGCGCAAATGCAATTCGGCATCAGATAAAATCGGTACACACGGGTGCATTTTTTGCTCGGCTAAAAAGCTGATAAGGCTAAGCATGATCCCAGGCTGCTTCACACCATCGCTTGTAACCTTGGCAAAAATATGCCGCACCGCTTCCCAGCCTCTCTTGCCAGTACTCTGCAGCTCAATGAAACACTCAGCTTGCCAAATGCTCATGTAATAAACCAAGAGCTCTTCCTTTTGCGGGAAAAATTTAAAGAATGTGACCTTCGACACCTCTGCTCGTTCGCAAATGTCATCCACCAGTACATTTCGGAAGCTCCCGCCGCCTATAAGCTCTAAGGCAGCGTCCAGAAGGGCGAATTTGGTTTTGGCTTTCTTTTTCTCACGTAGGGATAATGCTTCTGCCATCTTGGACTCCTTTTTTCTTATTTCTATTTTCGTTTATCATAGTACATAAATTAACTTAAGTAAAGTTTTTTATTTGAGTAACAAAAACCAGCACCTCCGTGGCGGTGTGCTGGCTTCTTCGTTATTTCATCATTTTTCCCATTCGGTAGGCTGCTTCCATGATATAAGGTGCATATTGGCTCATTTTTTCAGGAGTCAGGCGGTTAGATGGACCAGACGCTGCAATAGACGCTACCAATTGTCCGTTGCGGTTGAATATCGGGACGGCTACGGCTGCTGTCCCCAGCTCCCGTTCCTCCACGCTAGTCGCGAAGCCTTGCTTCCTGATTTGATCCAATTGCTCAATGAAAGACTCCTTGTTCACAAAGTCAGGCCAATTCGGATCGCTGATCACTTCCTGCAAAATGAAAGGTTCTGCGTAAGCAACGAGTACCTTGCTCGATGCTCCCACCGCGAGTGGCATACGCGCTCCAATTGGCGCCACCCTGCGAATCGGCTGCTTGCTTTGGACTGCCTGTACGCGTATCCGCTCGTTTCCATCCCGCACATACAGACTGATCGTTTCCTCCACCAAATCCCGCAATCGCTCCATCTCCGGCAGCAGCAATGTCGCTGGATCATCGTTTTGCGACAAATTGGCGGATAACTCCCAAACTCGAAACCCAAGTCGATACTTCTCCGTCTGGACATCTCGTATCAGAAACCCTTTGTTCTCCAGCGTTGCCAGCAAACGATGCACGGTACTTTTATGCAAGGAGAGTCGACTCGCTATCTCGCTCAGGCCCAAATCCGTCGCGTCTGTAAAACAGAGCAGGATATCCAAAGCCCGATCGACTGCTCGAACGTTTGCTTTTTGTTCTTCTTCCATAAGTGTTTGACACCTGCTTCCTACTTTGTTCCGATCGTTTCATCTGATGAAACGAATATGCTACTTTTCAGTATACGAAAAAATAAAGCATAGTAAAGAGCGAATCCGATTGTCAGCTTACAGAATGGAAAGAAAAAAGGGCAGCCGACCTGTTACGGCTTCCCTTTTTTCTGTTATTTTTTCCCTTTAAAAATCAAAATGATCGGGGTCTGGCCCAAAACGCTTGTTGTCATTTAGGGCAGTGATTTTTTCTACATCCTCTGTACTGAGGGTGAAATCAAAAACATCCGCGTTCTGACGAATCCGCTCTGGTGTGATCGACTTCGGAATGGTCACCACTTGATTTTCCAAATCCCAGCGAAGCACAATTTGCGCAGGAGACTTGCCATATTTCTGTCCCAATTCTACCAAGAGAGGATGATCGAGATTTCCTTGCATCAATGGGCTCCATGCTTCTAGTTGAATGTGGTGCTCTCTGCAATACGCATGCAACTCTTTTTGGGTAAGCAAGGGATGATACTCGACTTGGTTGACAACCGGAATAATCTCGCTATGTTGGCGCAAATCCTCGAGGTGGTGGCTATGAAAATTACTGACGCCAATCGCACGTACATATCCATCGCGGTATAGCTTTTCCAAGGCTCTCCATGTATCTACATACTTGCCTTTTACGGGCCAGTGAATCAGGTATAAATCCAGCGTATCGGTACCCAACTTTTTCATACTTTCATCAAAAGCCTTCAGCGTTGACTCGTAGCCTTGATCCGCATTCCACACCTTGGTCGTGATGAACAATTGATCGCGATCAATCCCGGCTTGACGGATTCCTTCGCCTACGCCGGCTTCGTTGCCGTAGATAGCTGCCGTGTCAATACTGCGATAACCCGCCTCAATCGCGGAGCGGACGGCCAATGTTTCGTTTCCGTCTTTTGCCTTCCAGACACCCAGACCCAGCCAGGGCATCTTCACCCCGTTGTTCAAAACGGAATGATCTGTGATAGGTGTTGCCATTGGATCTCCTCCCGTCTAACGCTGATATGTACTTACATTAAGAAAGTGTAGCATAAATACAAAATGAAGCAAACCTTGCTACTCTTGCGAATCTTGAAACGCCACTTCCTCTGTCCCCTCTGCCAGCGGTTTGATCGCCCACCACCTGATCCTCGCCCGATCTGTCTGAACAGGTCCCTTCACCTGTACGCCAATCCGAAACGTTCCTTTCTGCGGATAAACGATGACCCCTACGGCAAAATGCGCTGCATCTGTCGCATACTCCGAATCATCAAAAACACCGGTATGCCCGTACATCACTTGCTCATGCTGGGAAAGCAACTCATCGATCACATCTGCATGAAAATCCTCGATTCCTGCACTGACATACACATTCCCTTTTCCGAGAGAATGCTTGAGCTCCTCAGAAAAATAACGATTGCCGATCTTGACTCCAAACGGCCAGTTGGAGGAGTATGGATCAATCGGTATTTCTACCACGCCCGTTGCTACGTATTCATTTGCCTTTCCTGGTCGGGGCAGACCCAGCTCAAACTGGTAGACAGACGCCAGATTATCGTAGCTCACATCGAACTGCGGCTTATCACCTGCCGCGATTTCTTTCACTCGCGTGGTCACCCGAATGGAATCCGCATGGGAGCCTTGCTCGACTGGCCTTCCCTTCTGTCCACGCAACGCAAGCTTTTGCAAAAGCGCTGGCGTATACACGTACTCCCCAAACGGAACAGGAACAACCTTCTCAATCACATAGGTCGCATTCATTTGCAGCAAGCATACTTTTGCCAAATATAGAAAAGGCTGTTCGTTCGCCTGTGTCACATGATCCAGCTTGCGATTGTAGTAATCGGATACGAGCCGCTCTACCAGATCGTCTGGCGTGATTTCGATTTTCCCTACAGAAACGAGATCGGTATACACCAAGCGATCGCCGAGTTGAACCTCTGCCTTGCCACCCAGCACCGCCAGTTCTACCGTACCGCGATCCCAGCCAGCCTTGATCGGAATGGAGACGACGTAATCGGTCTCTTTCCCGTCAACAGGCTCTAAGAAGGATACGCTACCGTCACTGCTTTCCATGACCGTCAGCCCAGGTGCATCCAGCTTGTATTCGAATTGCACGCGTGACGTTTGTACCGTCTTCTCAATGTGCAGCTGCAAGGAAAATACTTCACCCGGATTGACGTATCGCGGAGTTGCCTGCCAAATGCGCACCTGTGGATCTGCATAGAGCAGCACTCTTTGCTCTACCAGTTGTACCCCCTCGATGGATGCAGGATGTGGTGCCTCTTCTTTGATAAAAAGCCGATATCCTTCCGCGACCCGATTGTATTCAGCCATTTCCTGCTCGACGGTTTCGGAGACGGAGAAGACCTGTTCTTTCCCTTTTTCATCATAGGCCAAGCAGACGTACACATTTTTTGCGTAATCGTTGTTGCTAAAGCCTTCCATCATGGACAGCTTCAGCTTCACCGGTTCAGGAAGCACGATTTCCCTCCCGAGATAATCGAGAGCGACTCCAGCCTCGACGGAAATCTGCTTTTCGTCCACAGCGATCACCTGCAAACCGCATACCACTCCACCCCCGTGAAGCAGCCGATTGGTGAGTCGACGCTTGTCATTGAAATAGCGCTGTTCTGATTCGAAATCTCGGACGGTTAACAGCTTCCCTTTGAAATACACATTCCGTTCATGTGGAAAATAACGCAGATTCTTCATCTCGAACACCTCACTTTGCGTATAAATCTCGGCTTCTTACTCCAGCTCTGCATCCAGCCCAATCCTCGTGTCATAATCGATTCGTTTGCTGCGGTCCTTCCCACTTAGCACCGTGTTGTATGGTATAGACAAATTTTGATCAAGCGTAAGGAACGACGGCTCCGTCAAATAAGAATTAATCCCCACGTAGCTATGGAGGTCGGCGTAGATGCCCGGGCGCAGAACGATGAGCTTTGCCTCTGTAAAAGCAGGCTTTTGATCTTCCAAAATCTTTTGCAAAACCGACTGCTCCCGCTCTGTTGTCGCGCATTCCTGCGAAACGATCAGACAAAATTGATACGGATGATCCATGTACAAGGAGGAGATTAGCTCGTGCAGCTCCGGGATCGCCTTCATGTCCCTAATTTGGAAATACTCCACGATCATCGGGCGTTCCCCGGTATACAGCTGAACCATCTTTTCCAATCCCGCACGGGTGCCCCGCTCAGCGTATAGCTCCGGTGCGCGACGAATCAGCTCTCGTCGCTGTGCTTCTGTCCAATGCTCATCCCTGCCCATCCCCAACCAAGAAGCCAGCCAAGGGACGAACTCTCCCGGTGTCGTATCAGGATCGAACAAACGTGAGATGGTATCAATCTGTTCCTCCAGCTCCAAGTAAAACGTCCCGAAAAGGGAGAGGAAGCGCTCCAAAAAATCAGCACTGGCAGGCTCACTTTGATAAGTCGCTGGCAGATAACGCAAAAATGTGTCGCGCGGCGAGTAAATCCGTATTTGCCTGAGTAACGGGGAATGGCGGTCCGTTCCGAGCCATTCGATTTTGAGCCATAAATAGCGGCCTTTTGCGGAAGGAAACAGCGCATCTGAAGCGTTGATTACCGGCTCTGACCATAGATTGGCTGTCCTTTGCAGCTTGGTTCTCCAGTCCATGTCGGGTGCCAGCAAAACGTCATCCAGATTGCGGACGGCTCCATCAATCACATGCTCTTTTCGATCAGAAGAAAACGTCGAGATGAGTAACTGTGTTTCTTCCGGTATGTCTGCTTCCAGCGTGAATTTATGCCACACCGTTTCAAATTCTGTGCTATCCAATGCACGAGAGAAGTAGATGCCCATCGGTATTCCCGTGGCATCCAAATTGGACGTTCGGGAGACGAGTCTCATCATCGTCAGAACATTTTTCTGCGCGTCCCAAACATACAGCCGTTGCTGGTTATCAAAAACGAGCTTGTCTGCTCGGCCGTGGTAGTTGGTCAATGGCGCAAGTGCTTCTCCCGTTGGTTGAAAACGTAAAATGAATCGGGTATGATCGTGAGCCGAATCGATGGAACGCCGATCACCCACATAGAGAATGGGGCCTGGACCCACTGCAAATCCCGCGGGCTTGGTGCCTGACGGGATCGCCAGGGTGCACACATCGGAGCCTTCCGAAGAGAACCGAAACACTTGATTCGTCTGTGCCCAAAAGAGATAGGCCTTGCCAGCTTCGGCAACAGACAGGCGAAACAGCCTTCTTCGCCTGATCTCACGGAGTGTAGCTGTCTCTTTTACTCTCAATTCCTCATGCGCGTAAGTAGCGTCTATTTTGCCTGCCCGATTTAGCCGAAGGACGACGACTTGTGTACCCGCCGCGATTTCCTTCCGTTCGTTGTCTTGATCTACGAGCACAGGTGTCGTGATGTAAAGACGTCCTTCTTCATCCAGCGCTGCATCCAAAGGAAAAAGCCGCTGTTCCTCCCCCTCCTCCCAGCTCCAAATGCACTGGCCGTTGGCTATGGAATACGCACCGACTTTTCGCCTTGCTTCGGGGTCGAGGATATACACGTATTCATCGTCAGCGACGAGAAACGAGTCTTTGGAAAACAACCCCCGTCCAGCGCGAAACACAGTCTCCTTGAAGTTGTTGCCGTCATCATAATGCGTGATATGTCCGCTTTCATCCAACCAAAGCAATGAACCAACGCGTGCCATGGCAAAATCCAAGAGTCGAGAGTGATGTGTCGTCCCAGCCTGATGCACATGATCGATCACATACTCGGGCGATTTGTTCAGCGCGATCCCCTCGTTGGAGACGTGAAGGTTATACCAGATCCCCCGCTGCCAATCGGATGGATTGTTCAGGGAAAAGAAACGATTCATTGTATCCACGCCCACTCCTCCGTTTGTCCCGTCTATCTTTCTCTATCCAAAACGAGCTCTAAAACATGCTCTCCTGAGTACACCAGCCCCTGGCGCGGAATCTGAATATCGCCCCCTTCATCCCTGACGATGCCTGTGCCCTCTGCGGAAACCCACAAATCCGTCACGTACAGCACACCCTCGATCTGGTTTAACACCTCGTAGAGATCACTTTTATAAACAGGCCGACCAAATTCCCATCCCTTTCCTTGGTGAGTCGAAGGATTGTGTAGATCCAAAGGTGTCAAATATCGCTGCAATGCCTGTAGCACCATCTGCTTTTTGTCTACAAGCGCAGACTCCACCACGATTGTCGCAAAAACGGTCACTTTGATATAGGCTGGAGCAGCCACATGGACTTCTGTCGTCAGCAGCCTTCTCTGTTCCAATTGGTGGCGAACAGTCCGCAGGAAGCCTTCACTTGGCAGTGGTGTCGGCTGATCGCTAAAAGGGACGATGACGACAGTCGTTTGAGCGGCTGCGTTTTGCTCGGAAGCTCCCATTTCTCCTACTTTATACAGAGGGATTGCCTTCGCGCGGGCTACTCGCAATCCGGGTGTCGAGAGAGCGAGGGCCTCATAATCTTCTGCTGTAACGGCCCGCTGCGGTTTTTTCCCTTCCATTCTCATCCGGCGCTTGGCTTGATCAATCGTTTCGCGCTCGCTTCCCCCACTGGCTGGTCGTGGATTCGTCACCTGCGTGGTGGTTCGCTGCCGGGCGAGTGGAAGGAATCGGGAAATTTGGCCTCCTTGCACATTCCCCTTCGCCCCTTGTCCTGTCTGACACGATAGGATCCGAATACTCGCCATGCCTTCCAGTCTTTCGGGAATGGCTCCGTGCTCATTGTTACCAAACACAATTTCTGTCCCGTCCGCATCAGTCAGCATAAAATGGCGATCCTGTGGCCCTGATCGGTCAAAATCAGTGACCAGCGTCCAGTCTTCCCAGACGGGAAACGGACTGCTTTCGACCAGACGCGCCGCCTGAATAACAAACGTTTCTGGCAAGATCGATTGGACGTTCAACCGAAACACTTGATGTGGCAATCCACTGCTTTCTCCGATGGACCGTTGCCCTGCAAAGTCAATCCGATAAGCGATGACTCGAATATTTCTGCGACCTTCAGGCATTGCACCTCCAAATCCAATCATCGTGGTGCCCTGTGCTGGGTCACGCGAAACGCGAAACGAAAATACGCCTGTATCGCCTTGGTCTGGTTCATCTTGATCCCATCCACTTTGCCAATGTTGTCCCTTTTTGCATTGAACCTCCACAGTGCCTTCATACGATAGCGAACTGGAAAGGACGATCGTCTGATCTGCTTGCCCCGTTCCATCGAACTCCCACACTTGACTGAAGGTTTCGCGTTGGATGACACTCACGGAATTCAACTCGATTTTTTCCATGCGAGGAGCCAATTCGAATCGACCTGCACGCAATGTCGCACAGAGCCAGAATCGAGGTCGATCATTGGCGGGGTAAAGCATGAGCGGCTTCATTGTCCCTTCCAGCTCGATCAGGACACGTCCCGAAAAGGAGAGATTCATCGTTTCATCCGAGACTAGTGGTAACGGACTCCATCCCGGTTCTTGCGTGCGCTCGTTCTGTCCATAGTACTCCCACTCGAGACTAGCCGAAGGAACGAAAAGCGCCGTGGGCGTAAGCGGGGCGATTGGGACAGGATAGTCCTCAAACAGGCGCAATCCAATCGAGACTGCCTTCCCTATTGGCAGCGGCCGATCAAAGCCTAAGTAAATCTTGTTCCCTATCTTTGGTTCCTGGCCGAATGCGTAGTAGGAAACACCAGTATGCGCATTGGATGAACTCACATCCGCTGTCCCGCTTTCTGTATGAACCAGAACACGCTCCAGATTGGCTGGTACCAGAACAAGCGAATGTTCCGTCTCGAAAGGAAGATTCCCCGCGAACAATCTCGTTTTCTCCGGAAGGATCGCTTCTTCTGACACGTCGAAAAACGTTACATCCGTCGTCGCACATGACTGGTTCTTTGGGTGTACACCCATGAGCTGCAAAAATTTGCGTTCGTTCTTTTCCGTGATCTGGTTGAGATAATATTGCTGCATTTCCATCAACCACGCGAACATCTCCAAAAGCGTAATGCCAGGATCGTGATGACGGTGATCACCCCACTCTGGCTGCAGCTTGGGGATCGCGTTTTTTGCTTGTTCGACGATCTCCTCAAAGTAGCGATCATCCAGATTCTTGGATGGAAGCATAGCGTACACTTCCTTTTTCAATGTTTGGGTGGGTAGGCAGCCTGTCCTTCGTGAACGCGAACGCTGATTCGATGTGCTCCCTCTGTGACGATCCCATGTATGATCGATTCGTATTCAGAAGCGAGCATTTCCTTTCGTTGCCCATTTTCCGTTCGAAATACAGCCAAGGTCAGATGATCTACAAAGCGGACGCCCTTTACGGATTTCAACAGGGCAAACAAGAGCGAAGGGTGCACACGCTGGCCTATTTCCCAGCCCCCACCGTGCAAATTTCCCGATATCGGGTCAAGGAATCGCGAGAGCTTGCCGAGTGTCTCCAGCTCCACCTCCACGATTTCCTCCAAAGACCCCACTGCCAGCTCTGCTGTCACCGCAATTTCCAGGTAAATAGGCTCCCTGACATGAATCCGTTCAGGAGAGGCTATCGTCGCTGCCGCATGTGTCAGCAAGTAGTTCGTGACAGAACGCCGAAGCTCCAAAAATGGTGTGCCAAAGCATCCCGCTGCGGGCAATACGATCACAGTGACATGCCCCGCTTCTTTTTGCAGGCGGCTGTTCCGATTGGGCAAACACTTCACTTTGACGATCCCCGGATGCGCTTCACGGACGAGCCATTCGAAATCTTCTGCCGTCACCGCTCGATAGCGATGCTTGATTGTCTGTGGACCGCGCTGCAAAGCTTCCGTCAGCAATTCCCGATTACTTCCTCCACTCGCAGGCACCGGATTGCTGACAGCTTGGACAAACGGAATCGATTGTTCCAGTTGATTCAACTGCCCGGCTGGAAGATTTCCTGCTGTTCCCCCTCCGACCTTATACGTCACCCTCACGGAACCGAGTCCGGTTTGAGGAAGCTCCCTACCGTGTCGGCCATCGCCAAACAAAATTTTTCCGCTAGCACTCTCCAAACAGTAATGGCGATCATCCGGGCCTGAATCGTGCAGATGCTCTACTCGCTGCCACAGAACCCAGCATTTTTGCTCGTTCCCTTCAGAATCGTAGAGAATGTCCACCCGATTTTCTGGATGCTCCAGCCAGCTCTTACGTTCACTCGGCAAAAAGAAGCCTGTTTCATCTACCCATACCTCTTCGTCCATGACGGGATATCGAATCAGTCTGTACTCGGCTTGTGGGCCCTCTGCTATCCGCTCTGCCATTTCATTGCGAATCGTCTCCTGTTGAATGGCTCGTATCGTATTCGGATAAAAGCCGGTTAGCACGGGGTGTCGTGTATCCGAAGCGACTCCTCCCAGACGATTGTCTACGTTGACGGCACGAATCCAATAACGCTCCCGTTCAAACATTTTGCTTTTTTCCATATCAAAAGGACCAGCGAAACGCACGGTACCACTTTCCGTAAAACCAGCGGTCTGATCAATGGTTTGCAGCTTGGCCCAAGTCGTTGCTCCTGCTTCTCCCCGCTTGTACTCCCATTGCATTACCGGAGCAGCCCCTGGGGATTCTTCTATTGGTAGAAAAGAAAAGTAGAAAGAGAGCTGTCCTTGCAATGGCGGCTGCTCAAATCCAAAGTAGACGGCAGGATGCAGGCATTCGGATGGCAAAAACGGCTGGAAGCTAGCCTGATGATTGCTTGTACAGACAAGTTGCTGCCAATCCAAGTTGTTCTGTGTGAGAATCGCTTCCGGCTCATGCAGGGACTCTCGGTACGAGTAGGTCAGGCGCATGTCTTCCAGCCGCGGGGCCATGTATACAGGATTCGGACCATATAAGCCCTCCACCTGAAGAATTCTGACACGAATCCAATAACCAAACTGGGATTGCACAGTTGTCGGCTGCAAATCATCTGGACACGTAAAGGCAACCACAATCTCCTCATCCGAATCGGTGCCGGCAAACAGCTTCTCACGGTCGTCTCCTGACAGAAGCACCATCCATCCGCTGCCATTCCAGTACTCCCATACCACCTTGCTAACCGTGACGGGTGTCGTCGCAGGAGGGGCAAAGGAAGATTCCTTCATGATCCATTTCCATTTCGGTTCCGGTTGTGATAGATGCGTTGCAGGATAAGGAACTGTCTTCATCCGAAAACGCAGGGCAACCGTACTTCCCGGCTTCGTCAACGCCTCTTCACAGGACAAAAAAAACATGCCATAAGGTGCGAGCTGCTCGCCAAACGCAAGGCAACCACTCCCAGAAACCTCCACATCATTGGAGAAAAGCATGTCGGGTACAAGGCCCTCAGGATCATCTGTCGGCAAATAATCCGTTTTCATCTGGATTTTGGTCAGAGAGGTGCTCCCGCCATTTTTCATCCACTCATGAATCATGCCTGACTTCACTCTACAGCGGAGCCAACGGTTTTCGATTCCTTGCACGTGACTAGACTCCCATTTTTTCCGCTGCGTTTTTTCCAAGCGCAGCCGATTTTGATCCGCCTCGATCTTGTCGAACAAAACCCATTCGCCCTCTGACAGATACGTCCACTCGACCAGCTCTGGATTTGCTAGCTTCTCTGTCAGCAAGGATTCCAGGTAGCGTTCCTGATTAGAAACCATCGTAAGCTGGATCGAAGCACGATCTCCTAGACAAAACAAGTCCTCATGTCCCAAATACCAGCAATGCTCCTGGTGATTAGGCAAAGCCTTGCAGTCAAAGAGAGGGAGCGGTGCATTTGTTCCAAGCCAACTCGTTGCATCTGTTAAAAAGTCTCGACTGCCATTGGAAAACAACAGGTCTGTTGGGAGAGAGGGGGTAGCCAGCATAGGCTGATCGGTTTCAAAAACCACTTCATCGCCAAGGGCAGACTTCCCCGAAACTTTTGTGCCCGCTGGAATCCACACTGGCTTTTGCACGCCCGTACTCAATTCAAATGCCAAAAAGGTTTCTGCCGGTCTTGCCTGAGCCATCCCGACACCAAGCATATTGAGAAAAGCGATAAAATTCCGCTCCGGGACTTGATTCAAACGCTCACGATTATTCATCAGCATGTCTGCGAAAAGGAAAAATAAAGCCGTACCTGCATCAGGATCTTCTGGTGTAAAGCGCCACTCCGGTGTGTAGAAGGGCACCATTTCGCGCATTTTTCGGATAACTGCCTGCATATCCCGCGGATCGACCAAAGGTGGCTTCACATTACCCACCTCCCTTCCTTTTTTTTCACGCGACTGTGATTCTTGCGCTATCCATGTGGACCGAGACGGTGAACTGGATACAACAGCTGATGCCCTTTGTTTGTCGCACGTACCGTATAACTGATCGTAACGTTCACCGTTTCGGAATGAGTCTTGTCGACCTTGGCCTCCACCTGCACATCCCGCACACGCGGTTCCCAGATCATGATCGCTTCTGCGATGTCCGACTGGAGCAAAGCCAGGCTCGTTCCGTCCGTGCCATCAAACATGAACCCTTGCAATCCGCTCCCGAATTTCGGTCGCATCACACGCTCACCCTTTGCTGTGGAAAGAATGATGCGAATCGCTTCTGCAATGTCATCCTCGTAGTCGGACAAACGAATACGGCCTGTAGCCTGATCCACCTGAATAGGGAACTTCCATCCTTTTTCACCGAATGGCTGCTGCATGGAATCCCCCCCTACGAATTAATTCAATTTGATCACCGAACCGTTGATGGCAACAATGCCATCAGATTTGATGTTCAGGGACGCTCCTGCTTTAATCGACATGGCACCCTGCGCCTCCAGATTTAGCTGGGTGGACTTGATTGTTAGTGATGTGTCTGACTGAATGGTCACTTGCCCTTTTGCATTCAACGTAATCGTACTTGAGCCGCTCTTCACCGTAACTTCATTGGCGCTGCCGCCTTTGATGGAGATTTGGTTGTTTCCGCTGCTCTCCGTCAGCACAATACTCTCATCCTTGTCCGACAGCTCCACCTGTTGTCCTATTTTCGTGGCAATCGTGATCTTCCCGTCATTCGGATCATCGCCAAAAATCACTTCATGGCCTGCTCGAGTCGTGATTTTTCGGATGTTGTTTTTCTCCGCCATTTCCGGGCCTTTGTTTTCCTTATTCCATAACATCCCGATCACAAATGGCTCGCGTACATCTCCCCAGTGAAAAGCGACCAGCACCTCGTCGCCTACCTCCGGAATAAACAGGCTGCCGCGATCTTTTCCTGCAAAAAGCGTGGCAATTCGCACCCAATCTGTCTCCCGCTCGTTATCCACCAGTGGCAGCTTCAGCTTTACACGCGAGAGCTTTTCCGGGTCTTCGTTGTTCGTCACAATGCCGACAATGACACCGTGGATCCTTGCCCGTTCTTCTTCTGTGATTTCATCCTGGTAGAACCAATGATCAAAGCTCATATCGTATTTCCCTTCACTTGAAACGTTGTGACATAGCCAGATGCCACATCGATGGTGTGTGTGACAGATGTGATGTAATAAGGTTGACTCAGCTTTTTCCCCATGCCCTCTAGTGTGATATAACGGCCAGCACGGATTTCTGGCAGACCAATGGCCTCACAGTTGCCGTCGAGAAGGTTCATGGCGAGTTGATTCAGGCGTGCCTTGGCGACTGCTTTTATCTCCTCAGGTGAGTCCAGCTTTTTCGTAGACTCGTATTTATCAAAATAATCACCGATTGCTCGCAGCAGATCAGCGCTTGTCTTCGAATTCGTCCCGAGCTTCCCGATATCTGCGCTCGTTGCTTTCGCTTCCTGAAGCACCGTTGTTTTGTCCTTGTCTACCCATCGCACCGTATAGGAGGAGGCTTGAGAAGCAATGTTGACATCGACGGAAAAGCTGCGCAACGAAACTCCCCAAATCAAGGTAAGGACCGGCGTCATGTTGCTCAGTGGCTTACGGAAATACAAGTTCTTCCCGACGATAAAAAAGTCGTAATTACAAATTTTCGCAAGACGATTGATAAACTGAAAGTCAGTCTCTGACACCGTCTTGGTAATGGTCTCGATTGTCTGAACCGTATCATCCACATGCGTCGACAAGCCGTATTTTTGTCCCAACTCTTTCACGACATCGCTGTATTTCTTTTTATTCCAGGCGGTAGACTTGTTATCGACCATAAGCAGGAACGATTTGTCCATCCCTTTTACCGTTATGGTAGGCGTCTCCTCGCATGAAAACGAAACGGCTGTAATATGTCCGTAAAAGAGGCTGGATAGCTCGGTTCCATAGCCTAGCTGAATTTCAATTTCATTTCCAGGAACCAAATAGTCATCTACCCAGCGGAACTCCCACGCTGCCGTATCAAAAGCATTCGTTACCGAAAACGAGAACGTATCTGCTTTACCTTCCAGGCTAGAGTTAATCGTTGCTTTCGTAATGGCGACACCTACCTGGCTGATGAGCTTTTTCCCTCCAACGAGTATTTCCAAGGCTGGGGAATGAAAGTTGTTGTACGTTTGGCGCAGGTCATCAAAGGAATGGCGGTCTGTCGTCAATTTCAATTCGCTCATGCCTTCGTCACCTCACTAGTGGCACATGTAGGGTAGTAGCCGGTTTTAGAAGTCTGGGATTGTCGATCTGATTGGCGTTCGCAATGTTACGCCATTTCGACGCATCATTGTACGAGCGATACGCCATCAAGTGCAGCTGGTCTCCTTGGTTGACCGTTTGTTGTGCGACCTTTTCTCTTGCGGCCCCGATATCGTCCGCGGACTTTTTCACGCTCGTGCCTTTAAAGGTGACGCCTAACGTAGCTCGTACCGGTGTCCCTTGATCGAGAAACATCGTAAACCGCTGCGAAACCTTCTCGACAACACCGGTGAATTGAAAGCTGTCCCAGACGAATTTGCATAGGGGCGGCGTACTGATTTTCTTTTCTACGGCCATCAGTCCCAGCACTTGATTCGTGAATGCACGCACATCTACCCCAGCTTCGTAGGTATCAAAAAACAAGTCGACTGATAATGTCTCGATATCACCGCTCGTGAACATCCCGACTGGTACCGATTGCCCCAATATTTTTTGCCAAGAGTAGTTATTGGAAGCATCGACCTTGTATTCCGAAGGGTTAAAGAGAACGGAAATACTCTCTTTGAAGTCACCTTGCCCGTTGCGATCCACTAAAATTTTGGCCTTTTTCTCCTGACCCATCATTGGCTTTTGCCTCTCTTTATCGAAGAAATAGTCGTCTGTGAGTACGGCAAATCCCACTTATAGACCTCGTCGCTGCCGCTCTTGCGTGAGGCGCTTGTCCAGCTCCTTCATCATTTTATCCATCAATCGATCCACCTCTTGTGGGGATAACGGCGTCTGATTGGCAGTCCTCTCTTGCACCTGTAGATCGACTTGTCGCTGGAATGGAAGTGTTGTCGCCTGCTGCACTGCGGTTTCTTGAGGAGGGATGCTTTTGCGCAAATACTCCATGGACGGTGGCGACTGAACGGTAGCAACAGGGCTTGTGTGGCTGTCTTCTTTGCGTAACGCTCGGCGATGAATATGCGTTGCGTTTTCGGACAGGGAACGCTGCTCGGATTCTCCAGGTGTTCTTTGCGCTTGTTGCATTCGTTTCAGGAGTGAAGACTGCATCGTCATTGCTGTTGACTGTAGATTGAATATCTCTGGTCTTTGCAGCGACATGAGCCTAGCATCTCGAACCACGATCTCCTGTGTCTTATCACTCGTTAACCGATTGATCGTCTGTCTCTTCTGGTTGACCATCAGAGTCTGATCATGGTTGATTTGTTGGAAAAGTCTGCGGCGACTAAGTTGTCTGGCATGCAGTCTGTCCAAGACAAAATCAATCGATGTTTCTCTCGAGAATGGAGCCGAGCTGATTGGATGATGGTGAGATAATGGCTCCAAGCTGTTAAATCGATCTTTTTGTTGTAGTGGTTTTCTTGCACGACTGCTTCCACTCTCATGCATGAAACTGTCGGGCGCCAACTTGCTTTGATGCACAGGGATATGGGGTAATCCCCACTGTTTCTGAACAACCATTTGTGCATCGTGACGATTCAAAACAGTCAAGAATGAATGATGGTTCTGTACATATGCTTCTGTCCGGAAATCAGTCTGGATTGCTTTTCTGATTTGCTCCATGACTTGAAGATAAGGATGGACACGTAGGGCAAGGAAGCTTGTCCACAAGCTGGCTGTTTGCTGAAAGAAGCGAGAGTGACTGATTTCACGAGATTGACGGCTTTCTCGTAATGGATTGCTTTCGCCCATGCGAGACCTTGACTGATCATTCGATTGCTTTTCACTAATTGGTAGAGCTTTCCCACTTGTGCTTGAGGTGCCTAGCTTTGCAAACCCACTTGTTGATGCGAGCTTTACAAACTCGCTCATCGCTGCAAGCTTTGCACTTTTTTGCAAGAGGATCGTAAGTCCTAGTTCCGCACTCCATCCAGCAGCTATCCGTCGCAATGAGTTCCTGTCAAAGACGTCCTCTCTTATAAAAAACGGCTTCGCAGGCGTGTTGTACAATCGCTGATCATCTGCTCCTCCGGGTCCAATCCACTCTGTGGCACGAAGCATTGCAGGACCAAAGCGGTTCAACCTGAGGAAAAGTGCCTCCTGATCATGACGACGAGTATGCACGAGTGATCGGCTTGTGCTCCGCTGGTTATTTAAGAAGATGGTGTGCCGTATTGGACGATGCTCATGCTCGTTTACCATTGAGATCGTCGCTTTTCGTCCCGGTAGACTAAACTTTTCTTGATTCTTGGCGAAAGAGAAGGCGACATCTGTCTGCTTGTCCTTCCCAACCTGAACCGCCAGTAGCTGACGTACCATCTCGTATGACATCTGAAAAAGGTGCTTATTTTGCAGAAAATGAATAGCTGGCTGGAAAAATGGTTGGGAGATGCCTTCAGGTGTACTTGCAGCAGGATACAGAGATTGCTTCCCTGGCTCATATAAAAGGTTCCTTGGCGCATGAGATCTAGCAATATGGAGCTCCCTTGTTCTGAGCTGTTTTGCCGCCATCTGTTGAAGATGCACCCACTCCATCACAGACTTCCCGTTTGACTTGTGGTGGGTAGTACTGACGATACGATTCTGTAACGTTTGCCAGCGTTGGCGATTTGTATGGAAGATAGGCGCGAAGCGATTCACACGGAAGACAGGCACGAAGCGCTCCCATACAAACTGTGCAGTACTTGCTATACCAGCTGGCTCACGCTCAATTTCGTTATGAGTTGCAAGATTTTCCTTCATCAACGGCAGGTTCAACCATCCTCGTTTTTCAAAGAAAACAGGATCGATGCCAGACCAGAAGCTCTCAATCCAATAAGCAGTAATCGACTTCCTGACAATTGACTGCGAGAGAAGCGGAACTGTTTGGGAGCTATCGGTGATACGGGCTGGTTGCAATGGGAACGGTAGCCCCTGCATGGTGTGTAAAAGGTGTAAGGACAAACCCGTCCGCCATTCTTGCTGAAGCATGTCAGGCTGCCGATACGAAGTAGGGAACATGGCAGAGATGGTGCTCGTTTTGCCAAAATGAGTTTGCTCATGGCTTGATTCCAAGCGAATGGACTGCTCCCTAGCAATCTCGTTCAACCTGGATTCCTGTGATATTAGCTGTTGAAGCAACTCGTATGTCCGCTGATTCCTTTGATTCCTTGTCGCCATCGTTTCGAAAGGAAGCTGTTGCAACGTGTGTAATGTAATGCTAGGCGGTTTCTGCTCACCCCGAGACACCAACATGGTTGCTAGTTGCTCTTGGCCAAGGACAATCTGGCGCAACCCATGCAACAAAGTGCTCGACTGTTCTTCCCACCTGCTCCGTAGCTGTTTCAACCTCTGTCGAGAACCGAGCACGGTTAGCCCACGTTCACTTTCTGCCTTTGGAAACCGTTGAACCAAATGGAACAGCTGTTTAAACCGACCAGCATCCGCTCGATGAAGCATACGAGGCAATAAAAACGAGAACATCCTCGAAAACTCATGGCTCTGAAGTATCCTCTGTTCTAGCATCCACTCGCTTTTTGCTTGCGGATTCTGACGGCTTCTCGGGAAAACAATCGGCTGTAGAACACGTAGACGTGGATGCGCGATCATCGTCCTTGGTAACGATGTTTCTCGACTATGCTGCCAGTACAGACTCAGGTTTTTCCACCTGCGACCCCAAAGTTCAGTCTGCTGGGAAGCTACAGACCAAAATGCATTTTTACTTTCACGAACGATTCGTCTCGTGATATTTCTGCCATCAATTCCGGCTTGCACTGTCCACACCGAGCGATCCAAGAAAGAACTCGCAGCCCGTCCTTCTGCTCTTTTTAGCAAATGAGGAAAAGACCACGTCCCCATCTCTGGTTCCATTCTTTTGCGGATCAACTGCAAAAAGTAGCGGGCTCCAGATTGTTCGAATCGGACTTCGCCAAAACGCATTGCTCTATGACGTGGAATCGAAATCGCATCTACACTTGTTGCTGTCTCAAGCGGTATCCGTTCACGTTCATATTGCAAACTCCTGAGTTCACCAGAATCACCCTTACGTGCTGTGTGTACCCATAATTCCGGCGACACATAGCGAGTCTCAGGCGTCCAAAAACTTTCGCGTACGGTTTCCTTGCTGTCTGAAACCATTGCTTTCAAAAGAGGCAAGGCAAATTCGGCCGAGTGTATCTGCTCTTTAAACCGCCCAAGCGGAAGCCATTTCTCAAGTGAGCTTCCTCGCTGAACCGCAGATTGAACATAGCTAGACCAGCGATATCTATCTCTTCCGTTTGAGACAACCGTTATCTGCGGCAGGTAAACCTTCTCGATTATTTTGGACGACTCCCACTTCCGAAAAAGCTCCTGTATCAAAGTAGTGTGTTGTGCTTTTCGTCCTGATCCAGATGCTTGCGTTATCACCACGCGCTCTTTTGCCCCTGATAAGCCAGCCTGTCCGTTCGGCAACCTTTCTCGATTCAATCCGAGGTAGGAGTCCACTTGTACTTGCATGCGCACATGAATGAAGGTCTGATGAAAGTAGTTTTCCTGCTCTCCGATACTCGGCGAAAAATCACGATGGATCAAAGCGAGGTAGCCGGGATCGCGACCTTCCGCGTGCCGATACTTCTGCATGATGCTCTGTGCAAAGCCTTGACTGGATGCCCTTGGCTGCAGTGATGGACGACGCGAAAGTGGGAGCGCCTTGATCGTTATCATCGTTTCTTTTGCTCCTTGCAGACGGGATAAGGCTTAAAAATACGACTTTAAGCCGTGGTGCACGATTTCCAATGTCTCAACGGCTACTTCACCATGCGTGGCCCGAAACTCGGGTCCAACCCACTTGACCGGATAAGCCCCTTCAAACGCCCAAGCCCCCACATCATTTCCGTTTGCGTCCATAAGAATGATTGCCCCTTGCTTGCGCTTGCGCTTTTCTGGCGGGCCAAAGTGGAAGTCCTCATACCATCGCCACAGCTCATTTGATCTCACAAACCCTCGTTTGAAGACGAGATTGGGAAACTTGCTGCGTTTCGGCAGCTTGTGGACGAAATGGTTTACCCCGCCCTCTTGATACTCCTCCAGCTCTGTTTCGACGGCCAATCCGGACACTTCACTAAATCCTGCGACCCAGATGCCATCCATCTCCAATCCAAACGGAAGAAAGTCCACACGAAATCGGAGGTTGGTGTAATACGGATTCTCATTGGCGAACACCAGAATCACCTCCGCTTGAACACATCAAAAACATTTTCGGGTTCGTCATTTTGCTTGCGATTGATAGCGGATATCTCTTCACACCAGCGCCGCCGTTCCTTGTGTTCCATCGACATGATCTCGTCGTGAGGCCAGTGAAAATAGTAGGCGATGAAGGCGGCTTCTTCATAGATTTTGTCGACGGGATACCCACTCATACTCCCTCCAGCGCCCCTGAAAAAGCCATATCTACCTGAAATTCATGCTCGCATTTCGGACAAGATGTCTTGAACATCGAGCTGTCCAATTCATTAATTTGTCTGTACAGGTTTTGCAGGTACGCGAGATCCGCCGTAAACAGCCGCTCCACCACTCTTGTGTCAATTCCCCGTACATCTCCCAGCTTGGTAATCACTCTCGTCAGCAAAATAATCGTCAAGTAGCCGGGATTTTGCTGGACACGCGGATCACGCATCGGCAAAATCTCGTCGGCAGCCGTCGCCAAGCGCATGACGCCCCGCTTGTGCAGGTTTCCTTCTTCATCCACATAGCCGCGCGGGAGCTCAAATTCGTATTCCGTTTTAAATGCCATGGTGTCATCCTCCTCATCACCCGAGGCCAGCAAGAGTGACAAAGAAAAACCTCTTTTCCTTGCCACTCTTTGGCTTTCGGATCTTCTCTTATTTCGTGCGTGTCATTCCTTCATGGGCGATTTCCAACTGCTCAATTGCTACCTCTGAGGACGTACCGTTAAAATCAGGGGCCGTGTATTTGGTCGGCCATGCTTCGATGACCTTCCATGTAGCGACATCATCTCCGGCTTCGTTAATGGCAATGATCGTTACGGTTTTGCGTGCGACCTTGCCCTGGATGGTGTCCTGCATCCAGTTGTACAAATCCATCGAATCTGTTACGCCCCATTTCAGCGTGATGTTCCCGTACTTCGCCAAGCCGGGGAGCTTGCGCGGTGTAATCACCTCATTGCCTTCACGATACTCGACTACGTCCACAGACGCATCAAAGCCCGACACCTCACTAAATCCTGCCTGCTGAATACCGTCCATCTCTACCCGATACCGAAACTTGCGGTATGGATCCTTGCGATCTGCCATACTGTACCCCTTTCTTCACACTGTTTTTCCTCGTGAATTATTGCTGATCAGATGTTTTTTGCGTAATACGGAAGATGACGAACTCAGCTGGTTTGACAGGAGCTACACCAATCACGCAGATCAATCTGCCATTGTCGATATCATCCTGTGTCATCGTGCTTCTGCCGATTTGAATGTAAAAGGCTTCCTGCGGGCTTGAGCCCATCAATGCGCCATCTCGCCAAACTCGCGTCAGGAAAGAATCGATCGTGCGTTGGACCCGGGCCCACAACCGCTCGTCATTTGGCTCAAATACCACCCAGTTTGTCCCGTTTTTGATCGATTCTTCGAGGAAAATGAACAGACGGCGCACGTTTATGTACTTCCATAGCCCGTTGGATGACATCGTCCGCGCACCCCAGACGCGAATTCCTTGACCGGTAAACGCACGAATCAGGTTGACTCCCTTCGGATTCAAAATATCCTGCTCGCCCGTATTGTACTGGCAATCCAGTCCTGTGCAGCCGCGTACGACCTCGTTTGCCGGGGCCTTATGGACGCCGCGGGTGTTGTCCGAGCGCGCGTAAATGCCAGCCATGGAGCCTGATGGCGGAATGTAGATGTTACGCTTGTCCAGCGGATCGAACACTTGCAGCCAAGGGTTGTAGATGGCAGCGTATTGCGTATCGAAAATATTGCGATGCGTCAACACATCGCTTACTTTTTTCTTGTCGCGTGGGATATCGAGGATGGCAAAGCGGCTTTTCAGGTTTTCACAATGAGCCACAAGCGCGAGCTGCACATTCGGGTCTGTTACGCCAGGAATGGCCATAATGCTCACTTCGTCATTATCAATGAAGGCTTGGATTCCGGTACGTTTTCCCGGTCCATGATCCTCCCCCATGTATTCGCCCGCCGACAGATTGGCGACAGAACCGTCGCTGCCCCCTGCCAATGAGATTTGATACAGACCGAATTCCGTCTTTCCACCCTCAGATTGAGTTTCTTCCGCCATCCCTGAAATGACGGTAAAAGGCGGTATGACCTCTGAGCTCGCAGGGGCGGCACCCGCTTCGACCTCTACGATATTGCTTTTGGCCAGAAGCTTGCTGACATGATTGGCAGCAGAGATATTGAGCGAGCATTTGTCGAACTCTTCGGCCTCATCGTTGTAGAAGACTTGCACCGTGAATTCACATGTGGACAAAATTTTGACCGGTAGCAGATTGTTATCGATGACATCACCTGTAAGCACGGCTGACAGCTCGATCACATTGTCTTGGGATGAAACTACTTCGCTGTACTGCTTGGTCTCACCGTCATAGAAAGAAACGACATCACCCGGTTGAAAGCCTGCACTGTTTTTCACGCGGTATTTAGGGGCCTCACCAAGCTGCTCGTAAATCTGTGTTTTTGCCTTGCTCGACGGAATCAAATGAACGCGGATTTGATTTCCCCATGCACCCGGGTTTTTGGCCGTAATCCGAAGGACTGCCCCTTCGCTGTTGCCTTCATTGGAAGCCGGCTTCGCATCTGCTGGCGCTACCCGCATCACATAACAACGGGAGCCTCCATTCAGAAAGAAGTGATCCACCGCATAAGCGAGATAGCGGTATTCGCCAAACGCATTTTCAGACAAATAGGAACCGAACAACTTGCGGAAATCATTGACACCTGTAATCAGCTCAGGCAATCCTGCAACGGGTCCTTTTTGGGCCAGCCCGATAAAACCGGCCGTGCTCGTACTCGCTCCCTCCATGGGAACGGGGCCACTATCAAATTCCTCGACATACACCCCTGGTGATAAGTACTCTGGCATCGTAACCTGATTGGAGAGTTCCGCATGTATCAAAAGCAGAACCCTGCAATCAGTCCCTCCCTCCGATTATTTTCATCACTTGCTTTATCACTTACAAAAAAGCCATTTGATACGTGAGTCTTGCTCTATAATCAGGCAGCAGGATGTCATGGACCGACGCCAAACAACTGCCGGATCACCCTATTTGGGTCTGTTCATTTGGATGATACCTATGGATTGGGTCGTACTGGCTTGAATGGAAAGCTCGGCAAAACCAGCGGCTTCTTCCCGCCACACTTCAATTTTCATACGCGCATGAGTTTTTTCTAGAAATAACGGAAGGGCAACTACGAATTCTCCTCTGTCGTCGCAGTTCGTTTCGAGCAGTGGGAGTAAGACAGTGCCTCTTGGGTAGGCAAGAGAAAGAGGTTCGGTCAAGGGATAAACTCGATCTTTTGGGGGACTTGCAAAACGAATGATCGTCCCTTTGCATGTGGATGTTTCGAGAAGAAAAGCGTCAGCCAAATCGACTTGACCCTTTTTACTGGTTACGATTAGCTCCGTGGCCTCTTTGGCAGCGTCCTCGGCCAATTTCACCGGGGCATCTCGCTCATATGAGATGACAGCCTGCACACAGGCACCACCAGCTGGAGAACCATCCTCCAAGCAAGCTCTCCCTCGAACAAGGGAGTCTCCTGCCCGAAATGGATAGGCTGGACTCGGATGCAAGTAAATGATTCGTTCGGAGTAAGAGGCGCTCCCGGTGATCACGGAGAAAGTCACGGAGCGATCCATATACTCCCGGCTGCTTATATTGAGCGTGTATATCCCATCAGGCAAGTCAGAAAAAATATACCATCCGTCCCCTTTGCATACAGGCACTTGTCGATGATTCGCCAAGCGAACAGACAAGCTCGAGCGAAAAGGGGCTCCTCTTGTATACATGTCCACCAGACGGACGGCATACGAGAAAACGGAACGAATGCGCACCTGGAAATGCTGATCCATTAACCATGACCTTCCCCTCGTATGCGAATATCCCGTTCCAGTACGCGCTTCGTTGAACGAACTCGGGTGGAATCGATATGAACCGGCCCTACCGAGTAGCCGATGGATAGCTTGTACGGAACATGTGGAAAGAGTTGGATGAGTTTATCAACGGGAGGCTGCTCCACGACGACACGAAGCTCTGTATCCATGTTTGCAAGGGAGCCTTGAAGCTGATCGCCACGCAAAATGGCGTTGTCGTAGAGAACCTGCATGGCACGCCCGAGGATGCGGTGCTCGTCCAGCATGCGGGTATGCTGTTCTGCTGGGGAATGGGCAGTCAATATGTAGGATAGATTGACCGTCATTGGGGGATAACGCAACTGATCAGTACCTTCACTGATCATCATGTGCTGCCTCTCCTGACTTTCCCGGATTTCGTATAAAAACAAGGCTAACGCCAAATCTCCTGGCTGAGCAGGCGAGCTTAGACCAATCAACTCCGGTTGGCTAATCGGCTCAGGCGTCATCTCTTTTCGCAAAAGAGCGAGTAGCGTCTCTCCTACTTCGGCAATGGCGGTGTACTGGCTAATACCCGTTCACCTCGACATTATTTGACAGAATACCCTTATCATAACATCCAAATTAATGGTTTTACATGAATTTTTATCTAATTTTGTAAAATTACACACTTTCTTCGACAGGCTACCTGTTGGCATACTCCCCCAAATCCTCTTTCAATAGCAGCTTACCCGTCTTTTTTAACTCCTGCTTCGCAGCCCCAATCAAATGACGCATGGAAACGGGGATGCCCTCCGAGGCAGCCAAGAAAGAGGCAGCGAGAACCACATTTTTGATCCCGCCCCCCGCAATATGCAGCTTGGAAGCGAGAAACTCAAAATCGATGTCAGCATCTAGCGGTGTATCTGCCGGGAACATGCTGCGCCATATTTCTTCGCGATAGTGCGGTTCGGGAAAAGGAAACTTCACCACGTAGTTGATTCTGCGCATGAAGGCCTCGTCAAAATTTTGCAGGAGATTCGTCGCCAAAATGGAGACCCCCTCGTACTCCTCCATCTTTTGCAGCAAGTAGGCCGTTTCCACATTTGCGTATTTATCATGCGAATCTTTCACTTCTGAGCGCTTGCCAAAAAGGGCATCGGCTTCGTCAAAGAAGAGGATGGCATTGCCGATTCTCGCTTCCGAGAAGATGTGATGGAGGTTTTTTTCCGTCTCCCCAATGTACTTGCTGATCACCTGCGACAAGTCAATTTTAAAAAGCTCCAGACCCAGTTCCTTTGCCACGACTTCCGCGGACATCGTCTTGCCCGTACCCGGAGGACCTGCAAACAACATGCTGACGCCCGTGCCATAAGAGAGCTTTCTCCCAAAGCCCCACTCTCCCAAAACAACATTGCGATAGGTCACCTGATTGCAGGCGTTCCGCAACAAAGTCAGTTGCTCCTCAGGCAAAATCAGATCTTCCCAGCTGTATTTGGGTCTCAAGCGTGTGGCGTGCTTTTCTAGCGCATGTCTCATTTGCAGAAAGCAAGCTTCGTGGAGATGTGTTTTCGTAATGATCCCGTCTTTCGTCTGCATCGCCATCTCGTTTGCTCTTTGAAGCGCCTGGTTGATTTGCCCGGCATTTAGTTTGAATTTCCCTGCTAAAACGCCTACGTCAATCTCTTGAGAAAAGGTCATGCCTACACTGCCTGTCTCCCATAATCGCCTCCTTTCCGTTTCATCTGGACTTGGCACCTCCATATCCAGCCAAATCCGCTTCCCCAAAGCATTTTCTGGCTTCCATTGACTTTTCGCCACAATGGCAATGGGGCCTGAAAAGCTTTCGAGTTCATCCATCACCAGCTGCTTGCGTCCGACTGTTTGTACCTCTTCTGTCAGAAAAACCTCGAACTGATGCAAGCACAGCACACCCCGACGCAGCTGCACCTCCCGCAATACCTGCAGTAATCTGCGTGAAAAAGCTTCCTCCCGGATCAAGCGCTCTGCATCGACGAACAGCACTGGTCGCCTGACGCGATGAAACAGCTGCTTCACCCGATGCCTTTTACCAACGCCTGTCGGACCATGCAAATGCAAGAGAAGCCGCTCCGAATCTGCTCCTGCCGCTTCCCACAATGTGTCAAAGCGCTCCTGCAACTGAAACGCGCTCTCTCCTACCAACGGTTCCAGCCCTTCCTCCGGCAAGCTCCAGAATAGCCAAGGCGGCAGACTGGCATCACCTCCATCCTTCGTCGTCAAAAAGTGCAGCAGTCGTTCATCCAGCTTTAACGGCCGAGAAAGCCATGAGCCGCTGCCAGCCATGTCCCCCTCGCTAAAAAGCAGCAGTCGTCCCAGCTTGCTTTTTTGCGCAAACGCTGTCCAGACTTCTATCCTCTCGGTCGCTGTTCGGCAAAATAGCTGCATCGCCAATTCGGGAGTAGGTGACTTGCACGTAATATCATCGAGGAGGTAGCCAAACAGCTTTTCATACTTCCGATCCAGCTCGACTGACAGACAAAGAAATAAACAACCCAGCTCGAAGCGATTGAGTGAAAAAGCGTCTGCCACTGCCAAAATCGGTATGCTCCCCGCTTCTTGCATGTGCAGGGCATGAAGTCGTTCCTCGCATGCTGCCAACCGCTCTGCGAAGGCTTCCCATAGCTGCGTCGCTGGCGGAGCTGCTTCGAGCAATTGGACGACTTCTTCCTCTGTGACAATCACCCCCCTCATTTGATCCAGCGGATAATCTTCCCCCTGCTGTGCTCGCACGGCCAGCAAGCGCATCAGATGAATATCCAGCCATTGAAGCATCTCTTCGTAATAGTTCCACTGGTTGTGATTCGGTTCGAGATTCGTCATTTTGCTTTTTCACCGCTCCTACGATATTTTCAACTCGCCAGACCAATCTTGTTCGGCCCCTTTTTGCGCGTATTCGTCACATAAGTAGAAATACTGTCGCGCCGCCTGATCCCAGCGATTTTGCTTGATGACGGACAGAAAAGCGGATCGCGCATCGTGAAATCTCCCATTCTGATACATCACAATCGCTTGCTCAAACAATTCCTTCGTCTCATCCTTGTGCGCACGAATCTGGTCAGCGTCGCCCTCGTATACGTCGTACAAATGCATCGGCTGAGCCTCTCCCTCGATATGCACCCAGCCTAAATCACGATATCGATACGACGTACTCGCTCCCATCTCGGCAAACAGTGAATCGGACATTAGGATGCTGGCCCCGAGCGTTTCCGCCATCTTTTCCATTTTCTCCACCACGCGGACATGATCCGATATAATCGCAGCCTCCAGACGCGTCGCCTCGCCAATAATCCCCAGCATCAGCGGACCGTGATGCAGCGCAACCCGCAATTCAATCGGATCGTATCCTTTTTCCCCCCGTTGCTCGTTATAGTCTGCTAACGTACGTCGCATCTGTACCGCCGCATCCAACGCGTCTTTTGCCTCTCTTGGATAAACAGCAAGCACCCCGGGATCGAGATATTCGGTAATCATCCCTTGATTCTCGTTTACAATCGGAGCAAACCGCTTGAGAAACGCATTGATGACGCGGAAGGTCGTCTCTGGTCGCAGACGATGGGAGATGGCATGAAACGATTGCAGACTCATCCGCATAACGGCCATTTCCCGCTCCACCTGATCACCCAGCTCCACGTCGAGTATGCTTTCCTTCCCGAGAAAATGGATAAATTGCTGCGGCACAAAACGATTGTTCGCCTCGCTCATCCTCGTGATATTCGAAATGTACTGACGAATGCGCTTGGCCATTTGGTTGAAGCTTTCTGCCAGCTTTTGAATTTCATCCATAGAGCGAACCCTGGCCACCACACTGTAGTCGCCTTTTCCCATATGGGAGACGTTCGTTTGCAGATTGCGGATGTTTCGATATGTCAGCCACGAGAAAAGGAAGAATAGACTCGCACAAATCGACCAGACCAGCGCAGCGCCACGGCCTAGCTCACGGGTCATTTCGTTGTGCTGGATGCGGACCCCGTTCATTTCCCTGCCTAGCTCCAACACACCGGATAGCTTGCCTGAGGAGTTGTATATCGGGGCCATCGCGTACATCCAGTAGCCTGTCCGATCCTGAGCTTTTCCCGAGACGATCTCCCGTTTCATGACCACACTGCGGAACTCGTCATCAATGGACACATTCTCAAACACTTCTGCACTGTCATTGTCATCCATCATGAGAAACAATTCGCCATCTGTGTATTTGTAAATCGTTTTATACAGCCCCCTGTTCACATTCACATCATCGGGGACCTCCAGTTTTTTCAGGTTGGCCTGTACAGCTTGATAGTCCGCATTCATGTAATCAATCGCTCCATTGATTCCATCCAGCTTGTCCCCTTCAATCAGCGTGGAAATAACATAGGCTTGGAGACGAAGATCGGTTTGATTTTCCTGCTCCATAAACGAGAAGGTCAGCTTCGTTCCCTCCAGTTGAAGGAATACAGGGACAACAATGAGTGGGGCGATCACAATCGTTTGCTTGATAATCAACGGAATCCGGAAGAGGCGAAACAACAGAAACTGAATGACACAAAACAAGAGAATTGCCACACCCAATCCTATCCACCAGGTCCATTCCTTCAAGCGGTCTTTTTCGGATACAGACGGGGACGTGAGCTTGGTCATCACATTTCCTTGTTGATCCAGGAAGGCGAGTTGACTATCTGTGGCGACTACGATGTCATACTTAGGGGTTACAGCAAACGCCGTTAGGGCACTGCTATCGCTCGAGTTGATCTGCTCGAATGTTTTGGAAGGCACCATCAAGGCGATTTCATCTGGATGTGCGGGATCGAAGCGTTCAATGACATTTTGATCAGAATTGTAGAAAAGAAGACGACCTGCTGGACCCACTTTGACATGATCGGGGACGGTACGATTCGTTTCTGAGCGCTCGGAGTGAATGTAGAGCGGACCTTTCACTTGAGCTTCTCCGCTTCCTTGGAGAACATCGACCTGAAAAAACTCTCCACGCTTGGTAGTGACATAGGTATGACGCGGGTCTACTCCTGTGATTTCATTAACGTATACTTCATTAGGCAATTGGATTTGATAGAGTTGTGTGGGGGATGAATCAGAGGGTACAAATTGATAGGCAATCACTTCAGGATGTTGATAAACATAAAAATAAAGACGATCTTTCGCGACTTGCAGGGAGCGTATCTTGCCAATTCGCTTGTACGAGCTGTTCGCTCCATAGGAATCTTCATACACGACTTGTTCGATTTCTCCATCTGGCGACATTCGCACGATTCTCTCGGATACAGTCCGCAAGCCAAAGCTATCGAGCTTTGTGATCAGCACGTACGCATATCCTTCTTCGTCGATGGCTACCTCTGTGAAATTTTCCAAGCCCTCTTCTGGATTTTGCTCCAGGACTTGCTGGTACCGTAGCGTCCGATCGGGGTACAAGCTAGTCAGCTTTTGGTGTCCATCCGTTATGAGGACGACATCCTTTTGACTATTGGCCGCGATGCTGTTGATCCCTTGAAACGGTTCGTCCTGCTTTCCGCTCCTATCCATGTTCCAAGCGAGCAGCAAGCCGATCCCAACAAATACAATCAGCAGTCCGGTCAACCAGGAATACTTCTTGTTATTTCCCATCGTTTGCGGTTCTCCCATCTCTCGAAAACGTATTTTCGAAAATGATACCAAGCAACATTATACTAAAAATTACAAATTTCGCTATACATCTTCTCTATTTGACATTTATACTACTATACAGATTGATTTTCAATATCTTACCAGATGACTTATGAAAAGGAGTTGGCTTCATGGGACAACTCGTCTGCGGAGGAGCCATGCTACAGTGCAGCTTTGGTGCTGCTCCCAGTTCACTCATGGTGCTCCCGGTGAATCGCGTCACAACCAGTATGCCGATCGCAAACATTATGGACAATAAACCGATGGTAAATGTCCTTCCATTCGGGATGTGCAATACGATGTCCAACCCTCAGGTCGCAGCAGCCACAGCGGCGAAGCTGGGCGTTTTCACTCCGGTCCCCTGTGTTCCTGTCACAGCCGCCCCTTGGGTTCCTGGCTCCCCTACTGTTCTCGTGGCCAACATGCCTGCCCTCAATCAAACCTCCAAGCTCATGTGCAGCTGGGGTGGCGTCATTTCGATCACGAACCCCGGACAAGCGACGATTCAGGTTCCCTGACAAGTAGGGAGGTTACGATATGGACAAACAACTCCAAAAGCTAACGGAACAAACGATTGTCGACCCGCTCACCCATCCGCTCAAAAAATGGGGGCAGGATTGGATAAAAAAAGGAGCCGCCCTCCCCAAGCAAGTCCTCGATTGGATCAAGAACGGCATTGCCGGACTATTCACCCAAAAAGAAACTTCACTCAACGATTACGTGCATATCGGCCGTTTTTACATTGCCAAACGCTTTTTCATTTTGACAGGACTATTCCTCCTTGTCCTGGCCTACTTTCTTTTCATCAACCCTCCCGATGCTCTTAACCGCTTTTTGCAACGTCCCATCGTCATTCATTTAAAAACTCCCAATCAACAGATTTCCGACACGGGTCTGGCGATCATTTACAACCCGGAAGGCACGATGATCTATTCTGGCCAGCTCGTGGATGGTCTGTATGACGGAAAAGGCGAGCTCTATGACGACAATGGGAAGCTTCTATACAGCGGAGAATTTAAAAGCGGCACTCCGCAAGGCTTCGGCAAAGGATACCGGCAAGGCGTTCTCGTCTATCAAGGCGGGTTTGAAAATGGGGTATACGCTGGTCAAGGAGCGTTGTACAACGACAACCAGCAGGTTGTTTTTCAGGGAGATTTTAAAAATGGGAAGCTGGATGGAGTCGGTCAGGAATTGTACATAAATGGCGCAATCAAATACGAAGGCGCTTTTAAAAACGGGGTGTACAACGGAGCTGGCAGACTTTTCACGAAGGATGGAAAGCTGCTCTACGACGGAATGTTTGACAATGGATTCTACGGCGGCGAAGGAACTGATTACTACGAAAACGGGCTCGTGCAGTATAAAGGGCAATTTGTGGACGGCAGATACAATGGGGCCGGGAGTCTTTTTGATCGGGATGGCAAGCTCATGTATGAAGGTCATTTTCGAAACGGGCACTTCAATGGAGCCGGATCCAAATTCTCCACCAATGGCAGCATCGTCTATCAAGGTGATTTTTTGCTGGGTGTGTATCACGGACAGGGCAAGCTGAAAGAAGCAGGTGGCGTAACGCTGTATAAAGGCGGCTTTGCCGAAGGGCATTATCACGGAACGGGAGAGCTTCGTTCTGCTGAAGACGCTCTGTTGTATCAAGGGCAATTTCGGGCAGGTGCCTACGATGGCATCGGGGTACTCTACGACAAGGAAGGCTTGCCGTTGTACAAGGGGTACTTCCGCGAAGGGCGCATTGATTTGCCTGGATTCATTGGCATCTCTAGGAGCAAGCTGGAGGAAATCATGGGCAAGCCCGACGATGACACACCGATGGATACCACCTTATCGCCGCAAAAACTTGCGTATCGTGAAATGAACATGGCTTTTACACTTGAACCAGCACCCGGACACCCTAGCAAGCAGATTGTCACTGCTGTCCACGTCTATCACCCACAGGTTATCTCGATCGTCAAAGAAGATCGGAACGAGCTCGACAGCAAAGCGGCCATTTTGCCTAAGACATCCTCCACGTACGCTAACCGTACTGGCGCTATCACGAGCTATTTGGTCGACCCGTTTCTGTATCTCTATTTCTATCAAGCACAGCAAAAAGAACCCGTACAATTGGACGTGACAAAAGTAGAGGGGGTGTAATCATGCGACGCTATGAAACTAGCAAGCTGTCTATGGACGCGACCCATGAAAAACCGGGTGCACCTGTTTCCAGGCCCATGCTCCAAATGAATCAGGTCCAAAGAAAGGCGAGTCACTCTTCCCACATCCTTTCTCTGCAAAAGACTCTTGGCAATCAGGCTGTGCAGCGCATGTTAGCGAAGACTCCCTTGCAAAAATCGGAGAATCTCTCTTCTAGCAGCGGTCGCTCCCTCCCTGATTCCGTCCAAGCAAAAATGGAGAATGCTTTTCACACTGATTTTTCAGATGTACAGATTCATCCAGAATCGTCTGTCGCCTCCCAAATCGGGGCGGTTGCCTTTGCCCAAGGGAATAACATTCACTTTGCCCCGGGGACGTATCAGCCAGAGACGCAAAGCGGTCAGCAGCTACTCGGTCATGAGCTGACACACGTGGTTCAACAACGACAAGGACGGGTAAAAGCGAACGTTCCTGATTCCAGCTTGCCGATCAATGATGATCCGGCTCTCGAAGCGGAAGCTGATCGCTATGGGTCACTGGCGGCCACAGGCACCATGACGGATGCTACCGGTGCGGAGGATGCTAGTTCTGTATCATCCCCCATTATACAGGGCACTTGGGATGAAGCTTTAAAAGATGCACGAAGAATGTGGGGTAAGCATGTGGATAAAACCAATGACTTGCATGACGGCACAGTCAGTGAACTTTTTGATAATGTTGACTACTTAACCTTCAATGACAAAGTGCGCTTCAGCTATAGTCTGCATTCCAAAATTTCCGATATTTTTTCAGTTACAGGCGGGAACTATACAGAACTTGAAGAGGCACAGCGCCTTTTGGGAGAGGAAATCACGCCTTTTTTCGGTCAGGATAAGGACAATGATCCTGACATCGATTACAGCTATTGGGAGGAGCAAGAAAACGACAACGATGAGAGAGTCCACATGATGGACGAAGACGAGGAGAATTCAAATGTTTTACACGTGGAAAAACGCGTTGCGATGGAGATCAAGACGATCAGCTCCCATGATGATTTACAAATTAACGCACGTATTCACGAGGCGATCGGTCAATTGGATAAACGACGCGATACCGGTCAATATGATGAATACGTCATCGTCATTCAAAAGTATCATCCAGAAAATCCTTGGCCGTACACCAAAATGGAAAACCGAGCGGCTGCCGAACTAGGCGATCTCAAGCAAAGGGCTATTCAAAGATTGGGGAGCATGACCAATCTGCCCAACTATAACATCAAGGTTATATTTCGCGGCATCACCAAAGGTACACCCACCGGCGGAACAGGTGGCGTAAATCCTGCATTCATTATCCCGGAACACATCCGCTATTCGACTATGCAATCGTATTCGTTGGCGTGTTACTACTGGGGTGAAATCGGGGCAGGGTGGCTGGTAGACGATCCTGTTCGCGAATAACATGATAAAACGACAGCCACGCTAAATAAATGGCTGTCGTTTCACTTTTGACATTAGTACAATCGATTCGTATAGCTGTCTTGCAAGCCCTCTGCCACTTCTTTTGCCGTCACACCCGGAAGCTTCACATGATCCGCCAGCATTTGTGCGACATTAGGAGTCGTCCCCTCTGCTGGCCATGACTCCGGCTTCCATAGACCAGAGCGCATAAATGCCTTCGCACAGTGGACGAAGCACTCCTCTACCTTGACTCCGATTCCGAGCGTTGGCGCCTTCCCGTTTACCTCCATCTTCGCCAGTATTTCTTCATCGCGAATAATGCATGCCTTGCCATTCACGCGGAACGTCTCTTCCAGCGTAGGAATCAAAAAGATCAGCCCAATATGCGGGTTGACCAAAATATTCGTAATAGAGTCCATCCGCTTGTTTCCTGGGCGCTCGGGGATGACCAGATGGTGATCATCGATGACATGCACAAAGCCAGGCGCATCTCCACGTGGCGAAGCATCGCAATGGCCATCTTTGTCTGCTGTAGCAATGATGAGAAATGGCGCTTGGGCAATGTAATTGCGGCTATGGTCATCCAGCTGGGGTATCGCCTTGTTCTGTACGAGACGACTTGGCTCTCCGACCATTTCGCGCAGCTGCTGCTCTGACGTAATAACATCACGGAAAATTCCGAATCCTGACATGACTAGCCCCTCTTTCCTCTGCTTGTTCGAACCTGCCACCATCATACCATAATTGTCCGTTCGCTTTTTATCATTATGGCAGAAGCAGGAAAGCTAGCGGAGTAACAAACAGCAGTGTTAGGATCGTACGCTCTCCCCAAATCACCAGAAGCTTTGGAATACTAATCGGAATCTCGGTAGACAAAATGCAAGGAATCGTCGCGGAAAAGAACAGGATAGAAGAAACCGAAACAACGGCAATGACAAACTTGGTGACCAGAGGCGCTTTTACCACAAGTAGTGCGGGTAAAAACATTTCGGCAATTTCGATCGCTGACGCCTTTGCCGCCAGCATCGGCTCTGGAATTTGCAAGAGCCATGTTAGTGGATAGAACAAGTAGCCCAGCCAGTCAAACAAAGGGGTAAATTCGGCCAGCACCAACCCGAGCAAACCGACCGACATGATGGACGGAAGAATACTCATGGTCATGATGAAGCCATCCCGCAAGTTCTCCCAAATGTTCCGTGTAAGCGGCAGTGCTTTTCCCGCTGCATCCATTGCTTCCGTCCACGCCTGGCGCAGCCGTTTTTCCTTGATTACTTTTTCAGGATCGCCGTTGTCTTGGTAATACGCATCGCTCATGTTGGACAGCGGCCAAAGACGCACAGTCACTGCGGTTACGAGAAACGTCACCACGAGCGACACCCAGAAGTAAAGATTCCAGTAATTCATCAAATCCAATGTTTTCGCAATCACGATCATAAATGTCGCAGAAACGGTGGAAAAGCCGGTTGCAATAATGGCTGCTTCTTTTATCGTATATTTGCCTTCTTTGAATACCCGGTTCGTGATCAAAAGACCGATCGAATAGCTTCCCACAAAGGATGCCACCGCATCTACTGCAGAGCGGCCCGGTGTTTTCCAAATCGGACGCATGATCGGTTGTACCAGAACCCCAATAAACTCCAATAGGCCGTAGCCAACCAGCAGAGCCAAGAACACGGAGCCGATCGGAACCACCATGCCTACGGGAATCACCAGCTTTTCGAAGAGAAATGGCCCCATATTCTTGTCCAGCAGCCATGCAGGACCCGCCTGAAAATAAATCAACAGAGCGATAGGCACACCCAGTACTTTTAGCGCAGAAAAGATAAGGTTTACTTTGCTCTGCTTCCAACTCCCCGTCACAAACGGATAAATGGCCCCAAGCACAATCACAAGCAAAGCGTACACGGGTATTGCACCCGGCATGAATTGCCGAACCCATGTCACGATGTGATCGAGCATAATTGAGCTTGTGTCATTAACGGTAACAGGAATAAAAAAGACGAAGATACCAATGAGGCTACAAACAAAAAACTTCCAAGCATGTGTGGTGGATACGGCTTGCTGACTAGGATTCGGCGCCAGATTGCTGTTCGACATATTGCCCATACATGTCCCCCCATTTCAAAGACAAGCCGGTCTCCTCCACTTCTATCCGTTTTTCTTTTGCTCTCTTTCGTATTACGCCAGTCTGCCCTCGGCAACGACAATCGTTCCGTTTTTGACGACCGTGTTTACGTGGTTGATTCCATACCGATATTGCAAGGTCATGAAATCAGGAACATCAAAAATCGTGACATCCGCTTTTTTCCCCACCTCAAGGCTGCCGACCTCATGCGCGCTGCGGATTGCATGAGCAGCATTGATGGTAGCTGCTGTCAGCACCTCGGCTGGCGTCATCCCCATTTTTAGGCAACCCAGATTCATGATGAGTGGGACCGAAACTGTTGGAGACGAGCCCGGATTGCAATCCGTAGAAATCGCGACAGCCACGCCACGATCGATCATTTTCCGGCCATTTGCTGACTCTGCCATCAGGAAAAACGCCGTACCAGGCAGTAACACAGCGATGACACCCGCTTCTGCCATCTGTTCAATCCCCTTGTCCGAGGCACGAAGCAAATGATCAGCAGATACCGCTCCAACCGAAGCTGCCAGCTCTGCTCCTTCGTACGGTTCGATTTCGTCCGCATGAATCTTTGGCAATAGCCCATGACGGACCCCTGCTTCGAGAATGCGTCGGGATTGCTCCGGGGTGAACACACCTCTTTCGCAAAATACATCGTTAAAAACAGCCAGCTTGCGTCGAGCGACCTCCGGGATCATTTCCTCGATGACCAAGTCTACAAACGCATCCGGATTTTCCTTGTATTCACGTGGCACAGCATGTGCACCCATAAAGGTACTCACGAGGTCGATGGGATGTGCTTCGTTCAACTGCTTGGCGACCTCCAGCTGCTTCAGCTCATCCTCCAATGTCAGGCCATAGCCGCTTTTCGCCTCGACGGTTGTGACCCCATGCAACAGAAACTGGTCAAGACGCTGCTTGCTCTGGGCAAACAGCTCTTCATGGGTAGCTGTTCGGGTCGCTGCAGTAGTCGAGTGAATCCCGCCGCCATTATTCATAATCTCCATATAGGTCGCTCCATGTAGCCGCATGTTAAACTCGTTTTGCCGACTACCCGCGTGCACCAGATGTGTATGCGGATCGATCAGCCCTGGCGTGACCAGCTTGCCCGAAGCATCGATGATTTGCGCCTCATGCGCACGGTCTCGATAGTGAAGTGCCAGCTCTTCATCTGTTCCCACTCGCTGAATAACGCCGTCTTCCAGCCAGATGCTTCCGTCCTCGATGATCGACAATTCGTTCATTTGCGCTCCTACTACCGGGGAAGAGGAGCCGCCAGCCAGCGTGGCAAGCTGACTGGCGTGGCGAATCCATACAGGTTTTGTCATGGCTTTTACTCCTTCATCATCGGAATGTTAACGCCTTTTTCCTTGGCTGTTTGAATCGCGAGATCGTAGCCTGCATCCACATGTCGGACGATGCCCATGCCTGGATCGGTCGTGAGGACACGCTCCAGACGACGTGCTGCTTCTGGAGTACCATCTGCCACGATGACCATTCCTGCGTGGAGAGAGTATCCCATGCCAACACCGCCTCCATGGTGCACAGATACCCAACTCGCTCCGCCTACCGCATTGATCATGGCATTGAGAATCGGCCAGTCTGCAACCGCGTCGCTGCCGTCCTTCATCGCTTCCGTCTCTCGGTTTGGCGAAGCGACAGAACCGGAGTCCAGATGGTCACGCCCAATGACGATAGGGGCCGACAGCTCACCGCGTGCCACCATTTCATTAATGATTTGACCAAAACGCGCACGCTCTCCATAACCTAACCAGCAAATACGGGAAGGCAGTCCCTGGAACTGAATGCGCTCCTGTGCCATGCGAATCCAGTTGCACAGATGCGTGTTGTAGGAAAACTCGCGCAGGATGACTTCGTCTGTCTTGTAAATATCCTCAGGATCGCCAGACAGTGCTACCCAACGGAACGGCCCCTTGCCCTCGCAAAACTGCGGACGGATATAGGCTGGCACAAACCCTGGGAAACGGAACGCATCCTCCACACCCTCGTTTTTTGCCACCTGCCTGATGTTGTTGCCATAGTCGAAAGTGACGGCTCCTTTTTCCTGCATGGCGAGCATCGCGCGGACGTGCTCAGCGATGCTTGCTTTTGCGCGAGATTCGTACGCTTTCGGATCGCGTGTACGCAGCTCGGCTGCTTCCTCCAGTGACATGCCGATGGGAATGTAGCCATTGAGTGGATCATGCGAGGAGGTCTGGTCCGTCAGCACATCCGGGATAAAGTCGCGAGCCAGCATGGCATTCAGCACTTCGGGAGCATTCCCCAACAAACCGATGGAAATGCCTTTTTTGTCGCGTTTCGCTTCTTCCGCCAAACGGATCGCTTCATCCAGACTAGCTGTCATTACATCCAGGTATTTCGTGTCCAGTCTGCGTTGGATACGGGTCGGGTCCACCTCGATATTGATACTCACACCGCCATTGAGCGATACGGCCAACGGTTGCGCACCACCCATGCCGCCCAAGCCTGCTGTGACGGTAATCGTTCCAGTCAGCGTGCCTTCAAAATGCTGGCGTGCCAGCTCTGCAAACGTCTCATACGTTCCTTGTACGATGCCCTGGCTGCCAATGTAAATCCAGCTTCCCGCTGTCATTTGTCCGTACATCATCAAACCCTTTTTGTCCAGCTCGTGGAAATGCTCCCAATTCGCCCAGGCAGGCACCAGGTTCGAGTTTGCCAGCAGCACACGCGGTGCATCGGTATGCGATTTGAATACAGCAACTGGCTTCCCGGACTGGATGAGGAGTGTTTCATCGCTCTCTAACGTTTGCAATGTTTTGACAATCGCATCGAAGCATTCCCAGTTCCGTGCCGCTTTGCCAATTCCACCGTATACGACCAGATCCTCTGTACGCTCCGCTACATCGGGATTGAGGTTATTCAAAAGCATGCGCAGCGCAGCTTCCTGCACCCATCCTTTTGTATGTAATTGGGTACCTGAAAAGGCTTGGATCAATTGTTCAACGGATTGTGTCGTCGTCATCATTTCCACCTGCTTTTCTAAAAGGATGTACTTCTTAGCTCCATTGTAAAAAAGCACGGAAAGACAAAAAAGGCACCGCGCTTTCGATTTGGTGCCTCTAATTTCGATTCACTTGCAACCGCATTCATGGTTTGACGAAAAAATCTGTCTTTTCTTTCGATTTCTATCTTTTCTTCTGATTTCGTAACAAACGTGGGGTTGTCCCTGTCTTTTCCTTAAAAATTTTACTGAAATAATTCGCGTTAATGAATCCACATCGCTCTGCCACCTCTTGGACAGACAAGGATGTTTCGAGAAGCAATCGACGCGCTTCTTTTACCCGCAACGAAGTGAGAATCTGGCGAAAAGAGCTTCCTTGCTTTTGCGCGAGTAGCGTACTGAAATAGGAAGGGCTCCGGTCGATATAGCGTGCAACTTCCTCCAGGCGCAGTGCCGGATCAGTATAACGTCCTTCTATATAGCGAATCGCCTGTTCCACGACATCCACACGAGATTCGTCGATGGGATGGTGAGCGGCATCAAGAAGCTGATTGATGAACAGTAGCAGTTCCACTACGATCCGATACAAGATCGGCGAGTACAGAATCGTTTCGAAAGCCCGGTGATACTCTTCTTCCAATGGTGCGGAGTCAAGACCTCGTGATATCATGTACCGTCTGACTTGGGCCAAAATACTCGTCAGCCGAATACGCAGCAATCCCGGCTCTGGATAAGGCTCTTCCTTGTAAAAGAAGTGTGTATACAGCCACTGCTTCAACTCTTCCCGATTACCTTCATCCAGCATTTCTACCCACGTGCGCTGTTCGGCGGGCGTCAAAAATGGGTCTATCATCGTCCAATTTACGGGATTGTCCATAACCGTCACTTGCCGATATCCTTTGAAAAAGCGCACTTGCAGGGCTTGGCTCGCCTCCGCATAATTTTCGTTCAAGCTCTGCTCATGGTTACTTGCGTCATACATGACCAAAAAGAGTGGCGCATCATTGTTTGCTTCCCAGTCCATCAGCAAACGCTTGCCCATTTGATGGAGCGTAGAAGGCGAGACTGCTGTCTCCATTGGAAAAACCCCCACAATGCTCTCCCCTAATGGCAAAAGATCGGGTTTGTCGCGAAACGGATATTCTTCAAAAAAGCGCAGCAGCTCAGGATGCCGCTTCGGGTCCTCCAATTGAGCCAGCATGAGCGAATAGGACTTGGCTTGTACATGCCCGGGGAAAAACAGGTCAAGATACGAGACATCCCTGTCATTGTCCGCTCCTGTTCCCTTCTCTTCGTTCACTCCCTTCCGATCCAAGCGCTCCTGGCAGCATCTCGTCAGGATTCTCCTGATGTATTCCGGTGTCTGTGGCTTTAACCATAGATCCCGTGCAAAAAGTCCAATCCCCTGCATCGCGCGCTCAAATGTCGCCTCTGATGTGGTCACCACAACAGTCGGACGATATTGATCCACCAAAAGCTTCAGTCGGTCCCACTGGCCGCGCCCGATCATGTCCAGTTCAATACAGAGCACTTCCGGTGTATGCGCTTCCATCATTTCAAAAACGTCTTCCATGGTCCCGGCACTATGCACCTTGTCATACGGAATGGCATAGCTGTTGACGAGCCATCCGATCCCGATTCGTTCGTTCGGGTCTCGATCCGCTATCAAAATGCTGGGCATAAGCTGGCCTCCTTTTTAGAGCGATCAGAAAAGTGAGACATCTTTTCCTATGAAACAAAGGTTGCCCATAAATGGACAACCTTTTCTCCTTCACGTTCTTACTTCTTAAGAGGATTTTCGATCATGGTTCCCATCACATGATCCAGCGGGATAAAGCCAATATCGCGGGAATCTGTGCTGTGATTTCGGTTATCTCCCATGACAAAAATATGATCGGCTGGAACCGTAATCTTTCCGTCTGCTACATATTCCATCGTTTCTTTGATATATGGTTCGTTCATTGCCTCACCGTTTCGATACACCTTGTTGTCTTTGAACTCCAGTACGTCGCCTGGTCTTCCAATAACACGCTTGACATACATCGTGTGATCATCAGCTTGACCTGTGACCAGCGACACCAAGGGATGCCCCATGATATCGTCCATCAATGTACGGTTTCGTTCTACCCGGCTGTCGATCACGACAATATCGCCATAATCTGGCAAATAAGAAAACGTGTGTGATAGTTTAGACACATATATACGCTGTTCGTCTTGTAAGGTAGGGTCCATGGAATGCCCATCAACCTTGAACGGTTGGAATACAAAAATTCCGAGGACAAGAGCGAAAACGACAGCAAAGGTTATCGATCGAATCCATCCTAATACTTCTCTCATTTCTTTTGGCACTCCTTCCTTTTACCATTCTACTTCCGGTATCGAAACCATCATACCACATTATCCGCTCAATCCCAAAAAATCGGCCAGAAGTGGGATCAGGTAATACCGTACTCGCGCAGCTTCCGAAACAACGTTGCCCGGCTTATGCCTAATAGCGCAGCTGCTTCTTCTTTTCTTCCGTTTCTATCACGAATTTGTTGCATCGCGGTATCGATTGCCGCTCGTTCCAATTCTTTCAGCAGGAGTCCTTGCTTTTGCCAGTCAAATGGCCCCTGACTTTCTTCTACGGAATGTGGGGAAGATTCACGTAGCATTCCCCTTCGAATGGGCAAGCTCGCAGGCTGAACCCAAAAGGTTGTCTCCATATTGACCGCATATTCGATGACATTTTCCAGCTCTCGGACGTTTCCTCTCCAGTCGTGATGGAACAGGATGTCTTGCGTCTCCTTGGAAAAGCCGTGCAACCTCTTCCCCACCTGATTCGCTTGCGCCAAAAGGATATCGTTTGCCAAAGGCAGGATATCCTCTCTTCGTTCTCGTAGCGAGGGCAGGTGGATGGGAATCACATGCAACCGATAGTACAGGTCCAGCCGAAACAGCCCCGCGTCTACCCGCTTCTGCAAATCCAGATGGGTCGCTGCAATGATCCTTGCCGCTAAGCGTATGGGCTTGCCGTTCCCTCCTATTCGGTACAGTTCTTTTTCTTGCAAGACACGCAGCAGCTTGCTCTGTAAATGCATAGACATATCCCCGATTTCATCGAGGAACAGCGTGCCTTTCCCTGCGACCTCAAACAAACCCGGTTTTCCACCTTTTCGTGCTCCTGTAAATGAGCCTTCCTCGTAACCGAACAACTCGCTTTCCATCAAATGCTCAGGGATTGCGGCGCAATTAATCGAAAGGAACGGCTCGTCTCGGCGCGGGCTTGCCTGATGAATAGCTTTGGCAAAGAGCTCCTTCCCCGTTCCACTTTCACCTTGGAGCAGGACAGTCGAATCACTGTCCGCCACACGTCTTGCCACTTCCTTTGCCTGTACAATCGCAGGACTGTTACCACCAATCATCCGAAAAGGATCGGGCTCCGAATATCCACTCACCTGCCTTGCGATTTGCACGACTTCCTGCACATCATCAAGCGTAATCACCCATTCTTTGACCGTTCCGGCCAGTAGAATGGGCTTGATGGCAAACAAAAATGTCTTGTCTTTCTGCCCGACAGACAAAACGACCTGCTTTGGCGCTGACTGCGCGGTATCTGCAAGGCGGATGGCATCAATCCATTCTGCCGTTTGACTGTCGTCATGATCGAGCTGCAAATATTGACGGGCACGCTGGTTCGCCTGAATAATCCGATTGTCTTGATCGACGAGAAAGACGGCTTTGTCCATTTCATCCATGACGACACGCAGCTTTTCTACCGTATGCAACTGCTCGACGTACAAGTAGTGCTCTTTTAGCTTAATGGCGATCAGCTCGGCCATTTTTTGCAAATAGGTCAATATCGCATCCACATCTGCAAACAACCGCTCACGCTGCTCCTCATCGAAAGCGAGCAGGCCGATCACTCCAATATTTTCATTGTCTAATTGTATCGGGCAGCAAATCTCTCCCGTCTCCGTACAATTTCCATAATGCATACAGGGGCGACACCGCTCATCCTGCCCCGGATTCATGATCACAACAGGATGTCCGGCGAGCAACGACTCCCGGTATATATGATCCTCTCCTGCCATCGTCCGCAAAACACCAGCCTCATTCTTCCCCGTCCCTGCGATCCGCAAAAACTGACTGTCCGCAATCTCTACCTCTACGCGCAGAACGGATGCAACAGCCGAAGCAATCTGTTGCACACTTTCTTGTATATCTCGCAAGGGCATCTGGCTTCCCCTCCCGTCAATCTCTTGCCTCCATTATAACGTATCACAGGGGAAGCCAGCCCTCTATGCCGTTTTTACTGGCAAAAATCGCAAATCGTCTCCACCAAGATGGCACTCATGTCTACCAAGCTATCCACCTCTACATATTCGACTGCTGCATGCAAACCGGCTCCCACTGGTCCAAACAAAACAGTAGGGATTCCCGCTTCCTGCAACAATGCTGCATCCGTCCATCCCGAGAATCCGCATACTTCGGGAGTTTTACCCATCACGCTTTTACACGCTGCCTGAAGGGCTAAATAAACGGGTTCATCCAGCCCGACCTCAAATGGCTCTCGCAAAAATGACAGCTCGGCGCTTGCTTGAAACGTCTCATCTTCAGCGCGCAGCTTCTTTAGTACTGCTTCGATTTCATTGGCCACGTCTGCCTCTGTCTCGCCTGGTAGCGTCCTTCTCTCCCAATCGATGCGGCAATAGTCTGGGTAGGTCGACAGCTCCGTTCCACCCTGAATGAGTGAAGCATGAACAGATGCCGCACCGAGTATCGGATGAACTGGACCTTGAGCCAGCCTGTCTGAAAGACGCTCCAGCTCTTGCAGGACCCTGCCCGCCCGAACGATTGCATCAATCCCTTCTGCTGGACGACTTCCGTGAGCTGCCTTGCCCAGCACCTCGCATTTGACCCAGGCAAAACCTCTGTGTACGACGCCAATCGCTAGATCGGAAGGCTCACAGCATATCGCCGCATCTGCTTTGTACGCCTTTACCAGCTCCTCCGTGCCGATGCTTTTATATTCCTCGTCAGCGACAAAAGCCAAAATGACATCTCCTGCCAACGGAACCTTTGCTTGTGCGATCGCCTCTACTGCGGCAATCATGGCCCCCAGACTTCCCTTCATGTCCTGACTACCTCTGCCGAAAATTTTGTTGTCTACAAGTGTAGGCTCAAACGGCGGAATATCCATACGCTTGGCACTTACGGTGTCCATATGTCCGTTGAGCATCAAGGATTTGCCACCGCCTGTTCCACGCAAAATCCCGACGACATTGACCGCTGTATCGTTAATCGGCGTGACATGAACCTCCAGCCCTGCCGACTGTAAACGATCTCGAATAAAAGCAGCAATCTCCTTTTCGCCCGGCCCATCCTCATCGAGGTATGGATTTACGGAGTCGATACGGATTAAGTTCTGCACCAATGAAATCAGTTCGTCTCGATTGATCGTCACGTTCATTTTGTCATCTCCCCTCTTCCCGGCATGCGCCTTCCCAGATGATGCGTTTGTATATATCCTGATCCGTGTCCCCTTCCGTACTAAAGCACAGAACAACGGAATTTTCATGTAAGCCAAGCTGCTCACGCTGTTGATGATACATTGGCTTGCTCATCAAGGCAGCGAGTAGCCCTACGCCGACGGCACCACTTTCCCCGCTCACAATAGAAGGGTCGCCTCCAGTCGGTGCCGCAAGTATACGCATGCCGTTTGCCGCCACGTAATCGGCACAACTGACGAAGAAGTCTGCATGCTCCTGCAAGATTTCCCATGCTAGCGGATTCGGCTCGCCACATGCCAGACCTGCCATGATGGTTCCTAGCTCTCCTGTAGCTGCATGGGGTTGTCCGTCGTTCTCTTCCGCTGAGAGGACCATGCAATTGGCGCTATGCGGCTCGACGATCACGGTTGTTAGGTTTTTGTTTGCTTGTGCCGCTACGAAATGTCCCAAGACTGCGGCAGCCATGGAACCGACACCTGCCTGCAAGAATAGATGCGTCGGCTGTTTGGCGTCCGTGGTGGCTGAGAGTTGTTCCATCGCCTCTGCTGCCATCGTCGTATAGCCCTGCATGATCCACGTGGGAATTGTGGTGTAGCCTTCCCATGCCGTATCTTGAATCACTTGCCAACCATGTTCCTTGGCCATTTGTTCTGAGAGACGCACTGCTTCATCGTAGTTTCCATTGATGACGTGAGCTTGTGCGCCGGCCTCGCGTATCGCATCTACCCGTTGTTGGGCGGAGCCTTTGGGCAAGTATACAACGGCATGCTGTCCGAGCGCCTTGGCAGCCCATGCAACGGCCCTTCCGTGATTGCCATCTGTCGCCGTGACGAAAGTGACTTCTCCGATTCGCTCTTTCACTTCTTGGGAGCACAGTGCTTCAAAGGTCATCTCTGCTGTCGATTTCCCTAGTTTCTCGCACAAGAAACGCGCCATCGCGTAAGAAGCTCCCAGAACCTTGAAGGCATTGAGGCCGAATCGTTTGGACTCATCTTTTACAAGTATCTGTCCTACTCCCAGCTCACGTGCTAACGCAGGCAATGTAACGAGTGGAGTTGGCTCGTAGTTTGCGAGGGATTGATGAAAGGCTTTGGCAAAACGGGATTCTATTGTGGTTAAATAAGCAGGAATGCGAGCACTCTTGCTATTTTTTCTCTTATTTTTTACGACGTAGATGGGTGGTTGATTCCGTTTATTCATTTGATGTGTACCTCCTCGGTTGGTTTCATCCTATTTGATAGAGCAAGGATCGTGCCAACGGTATGAGGCCGTGGATGGCTTATTGTTTTGGTGATGATCGTATCAAAATGAGATTTTGTTGTATCAATTTGATACTCAGAGTCTTGATTTGATACTTGTTATTCCAGCTGCTGTGGTGGGAGGAAACAGGAGAAAACGCTCCAGCTTCTTGGGTCACCAGCTAAGGGGATTGACTGCACGGCTCCATGGAAAAAGCGAAACCGCGTCCAAAGTAGAGGTTCAGGGATGCTTCTCAGAGGTGGACGCTTAAAGGCGTGTTTCGCCTTTTCCATTGCGCCTCGGTGGGTGCCCCAAAGATCTTCGCTTATTTCTCCTGTTTCCTTGCGAGCTGTTCGGTTTTCAAGATTGAAAATCATTGAACAGCAACGTCAGAGAAGAATATTTCCAGTCTTAGCGACTTTCGAAGTCCAACCCAGCTTCGCAGTGATTTACGGGCAAAAGAAATGCAACGTGCCCAAACGACGCAGCCGCTACCACTTTTGCATTTCCCCGCAAATCGCTGCGGAGCGGACAGTCTACACTTCCTAGCAGGACGTAGCCCGGAGCGTAGACTGGAAATATTCTTCTCTCCACCGCAGCAACTGAAACTTTCTATGCTATATTTTTAGTAAGCCCAAAGGTATTGATATTAGTGATACATAGTGGATAAGTCAGGAGTTAAGAAGGAAGGATGAGTTAAATGCCAATTCATAAGCAAGTTCGTTCTCCTGCTGGTTCTATCATAGAGGATGGTCGTTATCCTATCGACCTGACTGGCCCTCACAGCCACACACTTGTTCTCAAGCCCGGCGTAGGCAGCCTCTCCATTGGACCGTCACAAGCGGGTAATAAAACAGACCTACACGTCGATCCTTATACGCCCATCAATTGGCACGTATTCGATTCTTTCGCCACGCCAGCTGGCTCGCCTTGGCCTCGAGTTCTATACTACGCAGGTAGCGACACGAGCTTCTTCGAGTGGGCCAAAGAACGCCCTATTGAAGAAATGGCATGGTTTCCGATCCTGCTGAAAGACATAGACGTCGACGCCAGCCAATCCAAATTGCACGGCTTGCATATCGAACTGGACCAGTTTGAAAGCCGTTTGCATCTGAAGCTCCCGAAACGCCAGGTCTCTGAATATTTCCGTCTGAGTGTAGCTGGTGATCTATCGCGTTTCTCCGTCGATGGCTACATGCCATCCTCTCTGACATTGAAGCCGCACACCAGTCGCCGCAAGAATCATGAGCCCTTTTTGCTTCCCGATCTGGGCGCACTACACCAGGTCACGAGCCTGACGCTTCGAAACGAACCGCTTGCTCAGCCTATCTCGCTTGCGTGTCTAGAGAAATTTCAAAATCTTACATCACTGAGTTTGTGGGGAAATTTCTGCGATTTGGAGTTGCTAGCTGGTCAGGCCCAGTTAACGAATTTGGAGCTGCGCTTTATGCCTGATCTGGGTGATTTACCGCCATTAAATGTGTGGCCGTTGCTTGACAGATTTATCGCCTATAACGTGGAAGAGATTACGGGTAAGCGACTGAGGCAGCAAATGAAAGCGCGAGCTAAGACCCGTCCGTGGACTGACTACGCTTCCGTGAGCCAATTACGGAAGCCCGAATGGTGGACGACCGAGTTTGGCCGCCCATTTTCGTCCTGGCCGAAACGTCTGGCCAAGCTGGCTAATGAAGCCTATGACGTTGCACAAGCGGCCTTGGCCCAAGCCCGCAGCCTTACTGATGCCGAGGCAGCCATTACCGCCTTCACCGTGCGCTTCAACACCATCAAAGGTATCGAAACCACTGAACGAGAAGACCTGGGTGAAGCTGTATGGCAACTAAGCCAGTCTGACCACCAAATTGGCCAGCCTATTACGGAGGAAATGGCTCAAAGCTGGTTCGACGCAGCACGCGATTACTAAAGGCCATCCTTTGCGGGATGGCCTTTTTTGCGTTCGCTGCTCTCGTGTGATCACTATCTGGTCTACATCCGGCGACATGGTTAAAAATGGAAATTCCTCTTGACACACTCCATTTACGTTTGTAATATTAACCCAACAGATTATATTTACATCTGTAAATCAAAACATGAATGAGGAGGTGAGTACATGCCCAATATCCCAAAAATTTCGGAAGCAGAGTGGGAAATCATGAAAATCATTTGGAAGAACAACCCTATAAACGCTGAAAATATCGCACTCCTCTTACCTGATGAAATCGAGTGGACCGATCAAACCGTTCGTACCTTCATCAACAGACTTTTAAAGAAAAAGGTGATCGGTTTTGAAAAAGCGGGAAGGGGCTATAAGTATTTTCCATTGATTTCCGAAAAAGAATGCATCCGGGCAGAGAGCCAGTCGTTTTTGAAAAGAGTCTTTAGTGGGGCGGCAGACATGATGATGACCAATTTTTTAGAAGACGTCAAACTGTCCCAGAAGGACATCGAGCATCTCCAAAAGATTCTGAATGAAAAGCAGAGAGACATAGGCAGCAAAGGCGATGACAGATGAGAAGAATGACAAAGCAGCAGATCTTACTGTAAAGAGGTAGAAGGCATGGATATGCTATGTGAAATTTTTTTATGGGTTTTTGATGCCACTATTGGAGCTAGCCTCGTCGCTTTCATGGTGATAGCCATCAAGAAAATCTTTCATCACCGAATAAGCGCCCGGCTTCACCACGCGCTTTGGCTGATTGTGTTAATACGGCTTCTGTTCCCTTTTCTCCCTAACAGTTCGGTAAGCATCTTCAATATCTGGCAACTAGGTGTAGACAGCATAAAAAATGCTGTTTCCCCCCACTCCCCTATTGCGAATGACGCGTCACAAAAAGAGAGAGAGCAAAACAGCAAACAAATAAACTCACCTCAAAATGATAAGACAAAACAGCCAGAAAATCAAAAACTTCTGGATCCCTCCATATCCCACCCAATCAAGATCGATCCAGACCCTGTCGAGGACACTCACACCCTTGGCGTAAAAATAGCAGCCATCGTCTGGCTAATCGGATGTATTTCCCTGCTTGGATTTATGTGTGCTTACCTGTTGCGGACCAGAAGCAGAATGAGCAGCCTCAAAATCGTGACCAACCCACAAGTCATTTCCATCATGGATGATTGCCGAAAAAGATTTGGCATCACAAAACCAATCCCTATCTATTCAGGAAGCTATAGAAAAAGCCCACATATCGCCGGGCTGATCCATCCATGGATTTACTTTCCCGAAGAGATATGTAAGGAATCGAACGCCTCTGCGCTTACCCACGTCTTCTCCCACGAGCTTGCCCACTACAAAAGAAAAGACATCGCGTGGAACCTACTGGGTCTACTTGCTCTGGCCATTCACTGGATGAACCCTTTTATTTGGATGTGTGTCAAACAGATGAAGGCCGACCGGGAGCTTGCGTGTGACGCTTATGTGTTGAACGTTCTGGGTGAGGCTGAGTCTGTGCCCTACGGGATGACGATTATTCAATTTTTGCAGCGTTTTTCTACCAACCGCCAGCAGCTTCACTTGCTCCCCTTTACCGAAGCAAATAACAAGAATCAAATGATAAGGAGAATTCAAATGATAAAAAGCTTTAAAGCAGGATCTTACAAGCTCTCGGTTGCTGCCGTTTTGTGCGTAGCTTTGATGAGTTCGGTGACCCTTACGAATGCCGCAGTGAAGGTAGAGAGTACCGTCAAGCCAGTCACTTCCGATCAGGCTAATACAGAGCAAGAGGCTAGACTTTTGTTTGATTCGGATGAGCGAACTTACGACCGTTTTTCAAAAGGAATACAGACAACTGGTTTTGCCTTTAAAGTTCCTGATGTGCTTGCTATGGACTATGAGTTTAGAGGAATGTATATCGATCAGAAAAAGTTGCGTACCAATAAAGAAACTCACGTTTATATTGAATTTCTCCAAAAAGGTCCTTCATCAAAAGATGTGCGTTTTTCTGCAAGTAGCGGACTAAATGGACTAGAGGCTGCTTACAAAATAATCGTGGATGAACAAACAAAGGGATATGGGGAACAAAAAATAGAGAAGCAAAATTTGAATGTCCAAGGGCTAGATGTAATGAAAGTGACTTTTATTGGCGAAGATAACGACATTAACTACGTTTACTATCTATGGCAAGAGAATGGAATACAGTATAGCCTTAGTAGTTTCGCTAGCGATCCTCAAGAAAACATTGTGAAAATGATCTCGAATGTGAAATACCCGGATCAAGCGATGAAAGAACGCTATATAGGCTATTACGGTTACGTCATGGGCTTATATGATACGGAAGATGTACAGCACGGCTCAAAAGCAATAGGGTTTACTCCTAAATTTCCTTTGGAGCTGCCGGGACAGTTCAAAGGTACAGCAGCAGATATAAGCTCAAAAATAAATTTCAGCATGCCGGCAAATGAGGAAGATTATAAGACCCTGTTCCTTGGGATTAACTACGATGTTGCTGAGAAAAACAAAAGATTGAAGGGGGAAAATAGAATCTCGTTTGATCAAATCAAAGACACGAAAATATACGAAGATATGAAAAAGAATGGGAATGTAGCATTTTATTACGCTATGGACGAAGCGTACAAAGTTAAGGTAAACATGCTAAAAATCGCTGGAAATGAAGTGTTCAAAACGGAGAAATACAAGCGTTACGGAGAGTCGAGCAAAGCAGAGGATCCAACTCTCATCTCCTATTTCTGGAGAGAAAATGACGTTTGTTTCAAAGTCACGTTTACGGACGAAGTATCCAATGAGGAAGAGATTGTTTCCTACCTGATGAGCCAAAAAGCGGTAGACTTTAAGAATTTGAAGTAGTAAAACGGGTCAATCAAAAACGCGAAAGGAGTTAGCAATGAGCAGCCCCTTCCGCGTTTTTTTGCACGCTTAAGAGCGTGTGTCGCTTTTACCATAGAGCCTCGGTGACTGGTCTTAGCCGCGTCAGAGAAGAATATTTCCAGTCCTAGCGACTTTCGAAGTCCAACCCAGCTTCGCAGTGATTTGTGGGCAAAAGAAATGCAACGTGCCCAAACAACGGAGCGGCTGCACCGTTGATAAGAAAACCACCTGCATAACTTTCACAGGTGGGTTTATCGAATCGGGTATCTCTATGCGTTTCTCTCTTCATCCTCAGCAGAAGGCCAGCCACCCCATAGGTGGTTCAAGTGCCCATCTGGATCACGAAATCGAAAGCTGTAGCCTCCGCCTCGTTTGTATGTCATTTCACTTACTTCGATTCCTTTACTTTTCAGCTCCTCATAAACCTCATGGATTTGGTCTACCTGCAAGGAGATGATTGGCTGGGCTTTTCCTGCCATATCGGTAAAGTCCAAACGGGGAACTTCTGGACAACGAATAAGCCCGAGACCTACTCCGCCTACGTTCAACCACGCTTCATTGTCTCCAGGTGTAAATTCAAAGGTAAACGGAATGCCGAGCACATCGCGATACCACTTTATGGATACCTCCAAGTTTTTGACGGGCAGCTGTACAACCGCAAAATTACGCACATGAATACTCATTTGTATACGCTCCTTTATTTCAAATATGTACTTTCACCCTGATAAACGAAAGAAAAGAACAAAAAGAAACGGGCACTTCTACCATTTCTGAAAAAAATGCAGCAAATGTCCATCCGGGTCACGAACAGCAAAGAAAAGGCGATCGCCTGCTATCGAAACCTTTTCCACACTCATGCCCTGTTCGGCGAGACGCAGGTACGTTTGACAAATCGCATAGGCATCCCCCGCACGAAAAGCAGCCAAAAATTGCTCAAACCCTTCTTTTGATACAAATCCGGACGAATCACGACGTCCAGCTTTGTCGATTTTCTTTTTGTTGGACGGGCTTTCATCCTGTCTGGATTGCTCTGCCAACACGAACAAGCGCTGACGTGCCCTCTTCACTCCTTCCTTCACTGCCCCTACGGTCGTGTGCAGCAATGTGGCTGTTTCCTGCGCCGTAAATGAAAAAATGTCCATCATGAGAATCAGCACCATTTGTCTGGCATTTAGACGATCAGCCAGTTGCTCGAACACCTCTCTTTGCACAAACGCATCGGATACGCTGGACTGGTGCAAATAGATTGCTTCATCAAAAAGGGTGGGATGCTCATTCGCCCTTCCCTTCCTGCAATGATCGATCCAAGCATTCGTAGCAATTTGCCTCAAAAATGCCTTGGTTAGTTCTCTGTCTGGGGCCTTCTGCAAGGAACGATACACCTTGGTCAATGTTTCTTGGAGGAGATCCTCCGCATCCCAGTCGTTTTTTGTAAGGGACAAGCAATGCTTTTGGATATCCGCTAGAAAAGGTTTTACGCGCAAAAAAGAAGCCTTATCCTGATCAGCCCCCATACGATCCCCCCGATATTTTTCCGAGTATTCATACTTATTTTCAAAAAAAGAAAGAACGCTGTCAACAAAGACCATGTAAAAATAGGAAAGCGACCGTCCAGAACGAATTTTCCCGCTCAGGACAGTCGCTGTTTTATTTCCTGCCAATCAACACAACCAAGTCTATCGTCATGTCCATTCCTGCCAAGTTTGACACACGTTCTAACTGCTCAGGTGTCGCCCCCCATGCCAACGGCGTCATCTGGAGCAGGGAAGCTAGACCCTTTTCATCCAGTCGGAACGGATACTGAACCCGTTCCTTACCGATTAGCTGGAAGCTGGTTTTGAAGTGGTCGATCGTACGATGATTTTCATATTGTGTTTTGGGTGTCTCTTGATACAAGACTTCCCGTAGCTCTCGCAAGTAGTTCGCCTCTGGTATGACTTTGATCATCCGTCCTTCATCAGCCAGAAGTCTATGAAACTCATCCGAATTGGATGGAGATAACAGATTGAGAATGTAAGGAAACTGTCTATCCACAAACGGTGCATTCGTCAAATCACCGACGCACCAAACTACTTCTGAATCATTCTTCGCCGCAAGCATCACTCCCTCTTTAGCGAGATCGACACCCACTCCGATCATTGGGACTTCGCTTGCTTGCATCACTCTCTGCCGAACCTGCGTCAAATGATAGCCTTCGCCGCATCCTGCATCCAGCATGTACATCTGGCTTTCCTCAGGTTCTGTCGTTTGCAGGATGACTTCGCTCAACACGTCATACAAGGGATCAAAAAAACCTTGCTCCATGATCGCCCTTCTTGCCAAAAACAATTGCTTGTCATACTTTGTTTTGTAGGTTCGCGTAGCCAAGTGAACGTAGCCGTGCTTGGATAAATCAAAGCAATGATGATTGTTGCATACCAAGCTGGTTGCAGGTACATTGCGCATAGCTGCTTGGCAAATTGGACAACGAAAAATCCCCACATGCTGGGAGATAGCTGTAGACATCAAAAAAGCACCCCATTCATTCGTATTTCGGTGAATGAAAAAAGGCACAGTCAAATAAACCCCAAGCATTTTCACAAAAATGCGGGATTACGTTGATCTGTACCTCACATTACCGTAAACGAATGAACTGGATGATCATGGTGTGTAACACTCCTGCTTTTTGATAAAGTAGGCATCGCGATAGACGCCCAAGTACGATTGTAGCACATTTCAGCAATAGACAGGCACTTCCATTACGGGAATGGAAGTCTCAGGGGGGCAGGTACGCAGTCTATGTTTTGTTTTTGCTTCCTCCCCATGCCCCGTTCCTGAAAAATACTTTTGCGTTCACTCCAACAGCATGACCTCATCGTATTTCATCAGAATGCTTCCTTCCTTGTACTCCCCCACTTTTGGCACATTCACCAGACCCTTTATGTTTTGAAGAAGCGCACGAACGATGTTCACTCCACTTTCGTGAGCATGCGGATATCCGCCACCAAAACGGGGATTGATCTCCGACACAACGTACTGATCTCCGACCAAAAAACAATCGATGTCAATGGGCCCACGCGGCTCTAGGACACGGATGAGTTCCTTCGCAAGTGATAGCAGACGCTGATCTTTTACCGCGAGGGAGCGATCCGTCTCCCCTGCCCGCATTCGCAGTTTTTTGCGGGTGAAAAGTGTCACCAGCTCCCCCGAGATCAGATCCACATAGCCATCCACTCCGTACTCCTCTGCCTGTAGGAACGGTTGAATGACGACATCCTCCATTTTTTCCATGAGCACGGACCACTCTTGGTCATTCTCCACATGTGTGATGCCCAAACTGGCACTTCCATACCGCGGCTTGACGATCAATGGATACGTAATCTGCCCAGCAAAAAGCGCTGCTTGTACCTCGGACATTTTGGTAAAGGTGGGAATAGCGGGAATCTGATGCGCGGACAAAAAATCATACGTTGCCCTCTTATCCAAGCACATCTGGATGACATCCCGGCTGGACACGATCACCTCGATGCCCTGCATGTAGAAACGATCAGCATGCGCTGCCAACAACGTCAGCTCAGGATCTATTAAAGAGAGGATTGCCTTGATTTCATATCGTTGGCAAATATGCAGCAGGGCATCGAGATAACCAGGATCATCGATACGCGGCACCTGCTCGTGATGATGTGCAGCGTACAGGGCCGGGGCCGTCGGATCGCAGTCCACTGCTATGATTTTGCCAGTGTCCCCCCATTCGCGTGCAAAATAGTGAAGCAGCTTAACTCGTCTGCCTACACTGGTCACAAGTACGTTCATTCAGTTCACTACCTCCTGCTTGTCAACGTGAAAACGATAAACCGATTCGGGAATGAATTGTTGAAGAGTCTCTTTTCCCCTAACCATGAACGCTTCATTTCCATCGATGGCAAGAACAGGCGGCCTCTCCCGAATAAATGGTGGATTAAAGACGAGCGTATAAGCTCCCACATGCCCGAAGACAAAATAATCCCCGATATCAGGCAAAGGCCCCGTGTAGCCTTGAAGCAAATAATCTTTTTCCATGCACGTATACCCGACAACATGATAGGTTGCTTCGGGAACTGGCTTGCGGTTGCACACAAGTCGAGCTGGCAAGAGGTGAGAATGCATCGTCGGCTTGACATTGTGAATGCTTCCATCCACGAGAACAAATCGCTCGCCTCTGTTTTCTTTTACATCGATGACTCGGCAAACGAAATCAACGGCATCTGCCACAAGGGAAATACCCGGCTCGAGAATCAGCAGTGGTGCATGATCCAGCTCTGCCAGCTCCTCCTTCACAACTGATGTAATCGCTTCGGCGTACTCCTCAAAGGTTGGAGCAGCCGTCATCCCAAATGAGGTCGGGAGCTCGCCATAAAATCCGCCTCCTATATCGATAAAAGCAAGCCGCTCTCCCAAATGCTGTTTCCCCAAACGGCATAGATGGCGCGTAATTTGGCGATACACGCCAACACTGCGATTGGTGGAAAAGTGTCCATGCAATCCGACTACATGCACATTCGGGGCGACAGCCAATTGGCTCAGGGCTTTTTCCAAATTACCGTTTTCGACGCAAAAACCAAATCGGCTGACCTCGTACCCATTTTGCAGAGGACTCACTCCACCCCTGGCCAAATCCACATTGATCCGCAGCCCAATCCGAAACGTCTGCTCAGGATACTGCATGGCGCAGGCCACCACCCACGGGATTTCCGAAAAAGAATCCAGATTGATCAGGCTCCCCTGTTCCAAGGCAAAGTGAATGTCGTCTTCCGTTTTGAGCGGGCCGTTAAATATGATGGACGCAGGATCGACGCCGAGCTTCCGTGCCAATTCGTACTCCAATCGAGAGACGACTTCCGCATGCGCCCCTAACTGATGCAGCTTTTGGCACAAAAACGGCAAGTAATTCGTCTTATACGAATACGCGACGATTACATGCTCATAGCGCCGAGTAAACGCCCGTTGGAAGCGACGATAGTTGTCAGAGAGCTTCTCTGTGTCCAATACGTAAAAAGAAGACGAGCAGAGACTACGCCATTTTTCTAGCTGCTCATAACTATACATGGCGCACCCCCTGTTTCTGATTCAGGAGGCAGCTCGTGATCACACCGATGACTCGCTCCTGCTGTTCGGCGGTTAAGCTGGAACCAGACGGCAAGCAAACCCCTTGCGCAAATAGCCGATCTGATAGACTCTCATCAGGTTGGTGTGGATAGTATTGGCACTGTTCAAACAACGGTTGAAGATGCATCGGCTTCCACACGGGGCGGGCTTCTATATTTTGTTTGCCCAGTTCATCGATCAGTTGTGCAGCAGAGAGGGTTGTGTCTGCTGGATTCAGTGTCATCACCGTCAGCCATCGTGTGGCTCGCCCTGTCGCCGGCTCGGGCATGAACGAAATACCTGGCAATTGCCCGAGGGCTTGTTCATAACGCTTGAAAATCCCTCGCCTTGCCTCGATTCGCTCCTCCAAAACGCGCAGTTGCCCTCGGCCAATTGCAGCCAGTACGTTGCTCAACCGATAGTTGTAGCCCAGCTCTTCATGCTGGTAATGCTTGGCTGGCTCCTTCGCTTGCGTCGACCAGAAGCGAGCCTTTTCAATCGCCTCAACGTCATCGGAGACGAGCATTCCCCCACCTGAAGTCGTCATGATTTTATTGCCATTAAATGAAAAGGTCCCAACATGGCCAAAGGCGCCGCTCATTCTCCCTTTGTATACAGCCCCTAACGATTCGGCTGCATCTTCCACCACACGAACCCCATACTGCTCACAAAGCGCCATCAACGGCCCCATATCAGCGCTCTGTCCATATAAATTGACGATGACGACTGCCTTAGGCAACTTGTCCGCTGCTGCCGCTTCTCGCAGGGCACGCTCTAATGCCAGCGGAGACATATTCCAAGACCCTGCCTCGGAATCAATGAATACAGGAGTCGCTCCCTGGTACAAAATCGGATTGGCACTGGCGACGAAGGTGAGACTGGAGCAAAACACCGTATCACCCGGAGCGACGTCCGCTAGCCGAAGCCCGAGATGGATAGCAGCCGTACCAGAGGACACAGCCAGCGCAGCTTTTACGCCCACATACTGGGCAATCTCTCGCTCAAAAGCATCGACGTGTTCCCCCAATGGTGCAATCCAATTGGAGGCAAAGGCGTCTGCCACCAGCTCCCGTTCATCCTCCCCCATATGTGGCGGTGATAAAAAAATCCGCTGCTGCGCACTCATTACGACGTCCCCCCAATGCGATAGGCAGGAAAAAAATCTTGCTCGCCAGCCTGATCGACCTGTAGTTTTTGGCACAAAGCCAGATACACTTCCTCATCGTGAACTTTTTTGCCCATCCAGTATGGAAAATGATTGCCGTTTGCAAACGAGGACTTGAAACGGAACAAGCCATCTCCATCCAGATTTCCTCCTCCAAGGAGAAGTAGCTGTGCCCCATCCTGCTTTGCCTGCTGGATCATGGCGTCGAAGAGGAGGTGGTTGACCCCAAGCGCCATGTCTTCCGTATGGGATGCCCCCAGCTGATAATGGGCGAATTGATTCCCACTGAGCAAAAGCACTCCCGCCACGGGGCGATCCTCATGCATGGCGAGCAGAAGCCGCGGCTTGCACAGCGCTGTTTTTTTCATGAGTCCCCCAAAAAATTCAGGAGCATAGTAGTAGTGCGCCGCGGCATGGTTACGGTCCATCGTCTCCCGATGCAGCTGGATAAAAGAATGCAACCGATCGGTTCCGCTCAATGTAACCCGGACGTCGTTTGCCGCGGCCTTCCTCATATTTCTTCCGACGTTTTGTGTATAGTTGGCGCGTATGAAGGCAAGGGAGGGGCGCAAATCGACCGCCGTTACCATCCTCACCAGATCCAGTCGCATTTGATCCGCGAACAGCTCCGCATTCCCCAGCAATGGATGAAAGCGAACTGTTTCTGTCAGATAGTTTTTGTACCGACAGTAGACGTGGAATTGCTCCTGGAACAATCGGGCAGCCGTCTGTCCTCCCACGACAAATGGCCCTCCGTATCCAATCGAAACCAAATCGGCATAGCCGGGAATCCACCCATCCAGACGTCTGACCAAATAGGGATAGAAAACCTCGTTCTCCCCACTCTTGAAAAAAACAGCTTCTGGCGTGCCCTGCTCCATTTTGGCGTATAGCTGCACAAATTCTTTCGTGTAGGACACGTCTAACTTTAAAAACCGTCGCAAATATTCGGTCCAATCATCCTGCTCCGACAGTACGATCAGGCTCACATGCTCCCCTCCCAGCGCGCTCTGTGTTTTCACTCCCTCTGAAGTCTTCTACCGTGACGCTGCCCTGCTGATTTATGCCTGTCGATTGAAAAACACGCTTGATCGTCAGACCGATAATCCGCATATCCAGAAAAAAGCTGCTATTTTCTACATACCAGACGTCCAGCTCGAACTTTTGCTCCCAGTCAATTGCATTTCTCCCATTGACCTGCGCCCAGCCTGTAATCCCCGGCTTTACATCGTGTCGCTTCAACTGCCGGGGCGTGTACAGCGGCAGGTACTCCATCAGCAGCGGTCTCGGCCCTACGAGACTCATTTCACCACGGAGCACATTCCATAATTGCGGCAGTTCATCCAAGCTATACTTTCGCAAAAGCGTTCCGAATGAACCCAATCTCTGCTCATCAGAGAGAAGCACCCCACTCTCATCACGCTCATTGGTCATCGTGCGAAATTTGTAAATGAAAAACGATTTTCCGTGCAAACCTGGTCGCTCTTGTACAAACAAAACCGGAGACCCAAGCTTCCAGCGAATGAGCAGACTCACCAGCAAGATCAGTGGGGACAGTATGACGAGCATCAGGAAGGATACGCAACGATCAAACAAAGACTTCATGCCGCACCTCCTGATGATTCCACTTCTCTGCCGCTTCCTCCATACTGAGGCTCTGCATGCCGTACCTCTCGCGTAACATGGAGTAATGCTGGAGGATTTCCTCCAAAAAGGAGAGATTCTCTTCCATGTGGCTCCCAAAGTTCTCCGGATGCCACCATAGATGGTACAAGCGATTGTGCTCTGCCGTGTGTGTCAGGTCGCATTTAATTCTTTTCATGCGCCATTTTTCCAACCGCTGTAGTCGAGGATGATAAGGACGCAAAAACCGGCTGGATGGAACATCGATCATTCCATCTGGACTACGCTGCAATGAAACATAGTTGTTATGGCCGGAGAGATTCACATACGCATCCATCAGCCGCATGGCTCTTTTGAACAATGTCTCTTCGGCAGCCCCTCTTGTGTGGTACATCCAAGACTGCTCGTTGCCGCGATAGGAACGGAATCCCTTTTTCTTGCACAAAGATAAATAAGCGGACTGCACCTGATTTCGCGGAAAAACGATGCTGGATGGGGCGTACCCTTTTTTGCGAGTTAATCTATGAAAAGAATCAAGGTCAGCAGCAAATGCTTCGGGAGTCTGTCCCGGCTCTAGACAATAGTAGTGGGAAAGGGTGTGGCTTCCGATGAATTGATGCGGGTAAGAGGATATCAGCTTGATTAAGGAAGGAGCAAAATGATACGGATCGACTTGCTCATGCTCTCCAATCACATTTGTCTCCATATAGGGATAGGGTGACAGCTTTTCATCGGAATACGCCGGGAGATGCCGTGGGACGACACTTGCCAACTCCTTGCGCGACTCGCAAAACAAAAAACCGACAGTAGCCCAGGTGACGTGCATTTCATACTTGGCAAACAGCTCCAAAAGTGCGGGGATCACTCGACGAACGCCTAACAAATTTTGCTCATAGGATGGAATGGTTCTCTTGTCTCGGACGCCCCAGTAAAGTTCAAAGTCTAGGGAAATGACGAATGCTCCCGTCTTGTCCAATCTTCTCCGCTGCCTCCTTTCTCCTGCTCTTCTTCTCGCAGCTGACCAGTCAGTTGGGCAAATAACGCCGCCTGCTTCGCAAGGACTGTCCGCTCATCGAAGTGCTCAAGCGCGATGCTGCGGCTATTCTGTCCGAATGCTTCTCTGAGTCTCGAATCCACTACGAGCTTTTTTAAGGCTACATACAAAGGACTTACTTGTTTTGGTTCTACTAAAAATCCGTTCACACCATCCCTGACTTCTTCCCGACATCCACGGATATTCGTGGCGACGATCGGTTTTGCCATCGCCATCGCCTCAATGATGGATCGAGGCAGCCCCTCGCGATGAGAGGGAAGAACAAAAATATCACTTGTGGCCATCAGCTCCGGGATGTCTGTGCGGAACCCAGCCAAAATGATTTGCGGATGCTGTCGGCAAAGCTCTACGAAGTTTTGCCCCCGCTGATCGCGTTCACTGGAAGACACGTCCCCCACCAACAAGAGGCGCAGACGCGGAAATTCGCCCGCCAGCTTGCGAAAGGCTTCCAACAGCTCAAAAATCCCTTTTTCCGAGACCATACGTCCCACATAGGTAATCACCACATGATCATCCCGCAGCCCCAGCGAGGACTTGATAGACTGGACCTTTTCTCTCGCAACGAGTCGCGGGTGAAAGCGTTCTGTGAGATCAACACCGTTGCCAATGTGCAGAATCCGCTCCGTCTGGGAGGAGAAGCCATCCTGCACGCTCAACTCGTAATCCTCTCGACTCTGAAGTAAAAGATAGTCGGTCATATGCCTGGCAAACCATTTTTCCAGCGTGTAGTACATCTGATACGTACTTTTGCTCATTCCCTCATGAAAGAAGTAGCCATGCGCTGTGTAAATGACATGCGGCACTCCTGCCAGCCTTGCTGCCACGCGCCCGAGAACGGCAGCAATCGGCGTATGGACATGCACGACATCATACTTCTCCCGTTTCATCAGCCGATACAAGGCTCCAATTGTGCCCAAATTGGAAATCGGGTCGATCTTTCGCTTAATGGGGATACTTCGAAGCGTCAATCCCTTTGCTGTTAGCACATCAAAGCGTCCTGTATCCGAACACGCGGTATGCACCTTGTAGCCTTCATCCATCAGCTTTTCAATCAGGGGAAACAGCAAGCTTTCTACAGAGCGGTCAATTGCGCATACTTGCAAGATTTTTTTCAAGCAGATCACCGCCATTTTTGGTCTGACGCGTATTGATTTCGGCTGTCACGAAATACAGCGCGAGCATGATCCAGAAAAACGTTTCGCGAATTCCGTTATGCGTGAGTCCGTACAAAACTTGGAAGACAAGCGGATACCAAGCAACCAATCGATGCCCACGGACCGCCCCATAAATCATGAGAATAAACAACACCGTGCCTATTACGCCGTAGGAAAAGAACAGATTGGCTAAGGTAGAATGGAGTTCCAACGAAATGCTACTGTTAAATCGCTCGTACATCCCTTCCCCCGCTCCGAACAAAATGTACTGCGGATGGTTGGCAATCCGGTCATAACCCCGCGCTGCCAAATTGTCATCCGAATCTTCGCCGAGGGTTACCATTCGTTCTTCGATCTGCGTGTAAATAGATGCATCGCTCAGCACGTTTTCGTTGGTGTACAAATAGATGAAGAAGACAGTGAAGGACGAAACGAGCACGCAAAGCAGATTTATCCAAAACAAGCCCGTACGTTCTTTGATGGAGAGGAGCAAAAAAACGAGGTACATCCCTACGGCACTAATGATCGCTGCTTTCGACAGGGAGGCTGCAATGATGCTAAACGCCGTGCCGATCGAAATAAAGAGAGGAATGGTCTTCACAGACACAAAGCGAGCACACAGCAGGCATATTCCCATGCACAAGAGCCCAAAATAGCCGAGCTGGTTCGGATTGTTAAAGAACAACGATTGCCTGAACTCTCCGCTATCCGGTGACAGACCTGACACGAGAAGGAATGCCTGAACGAGCAAGGAAGTGGATGTAGCCAGGAAGATCCATTTGACGTACTCTTGTGGGTTGCGCCTGAACAAAATAATCAGGGCAAGCATTACGGCTCCGTTGTACATGTACCACTTGGTCGAGCTGAATACATCCATTTCTCCGCCCAGTGCAATCGCCCATATGCCATTCACCATCATGATGTCGTACAAAAACAGAAGGGTAAGGAAGAGAAACAATCCGAGTCTGCGATTGACCCGCCCCAGGCGAAACAAGAAGCTGTAGGCGATCAAAATCAGCATAAGAAAATCGGCGATTTGCGGATTGCCACTTGGGAAGACGTAGAAGGGCTTAAGCACCACATAAAGCAATAGAAGGATCTTGTCCGGGGAGAGCTTTTCCTTGATCATCATTTACCTGTGTGCCAGATGATTAGTGAATTGCAGGATTCGCCGATAATCCTCCCACGTGTCAACCTCTGCCCAAAACAATCCCGGTGGTATTTGTGCGACATACACATTCTTTTCGCCCAAAAAAGAATAGAGGACATTTTCCCACCATAAATCATACTGCTTCTCCTGAATTAACCTTTGTAATCGACGCAAAAATATCGGCAGAAAGCTCTCTTGAAGTTTGGCAATTCCAACGTATTCGCCAGTTGTCTCTTCCAGAGAGAGCCCCTTTCCGTGGCGAAGCAGCAGTCCGTTTTCATAACCAAATTTATAATCTCCCTCATAGCGACGGACTGGATCAGCAAGCATGACGGGACATGTGGTCTCTTGCACCACGACCTCCAGCACCTTTGATTCAAAATAAACGTCGGCGTTCAACAGCAAGCAATCGCTCCCTTGCAAAAAATCGCGGGCGAACCAGAGGGACACGATGCTATTCGTCCGATCATAAAAAGGATTGTGATAAAAACGAATAGGTTCATCTCTGAGCAGTTTGAAAATCACGTTGGCTTGATAGCCCACCACCATCGCGATCTCTTCAATTCCGTTGCGCCTTAGCTCCGTTATCGTGTTTTCAATGAGCGTTTGGTTCCCGATATCCACTGTACACTTGGGAATACCGTCAATTTGCTCGTTGATTCGTGACCCGAGACCTGCCGCCATGAGCAGTGCCTTCATCCGACTCCCCTCCTTCTTTCAGAGATGGCATGACGTATTTGATGTTCAGCTTCAGCTTGTACATCGATCTGGCCAGTCCGACGAACAGGTGGTAGAAGGTCCATAGGAGCAAAAATCGCATCTGCCCACTGATTGCCCACAGAAACGCGGTAACGAACACGCCTAACTGATAGCCCGTTTGGGTAAGAAAAAGGAAGACAAAAGCATCGATCCATTTGCTGCGCTTTCTCATAGAGACTGTTTCGTGAGAGATTTTCCCTTGGCTAAAGACGAGATCGGAACCATTGGTCGCCAAAATCTCGGCAAAAATCGAGAGCAAAATCAAATAGAGTAGCCACGGATCCAACATCGCGTGATGATCCGTGATTCCGTAAATCACACCGAATGACACTAGGTAGAGTGCATAGTTGAGCCCGATGTCCAGCCATTCTCCACCCTTGCTCTTCTGGTTGCGCATGCGGGCTACTTCCCCGTCGACGCAATCCGCCAAGTAGCACAACTGACAGAAGAAGCAGCCGAGCAGAAAGGATACCGCCGTTCCGTACATAAATGCCGCAGCGCTAAGGAGTCCGGCGACAATCCCTCCCATTGTAATCGCGTTGGGTGATATTTGTGTTTTTCGGGTCAGCAATAAGCTCACATAGATGGAGATGCGACGAATGAAGTAGTACGACCAAAATTCTTCCCTGCTCCACGGCTTCTGCACCTGCACACGGCAATGGCGTGTCTCTTCACTATCCCAAAACATAGACGGATACAGCTCATCCTTCACGGTAAGCCACCTTCTTCATGACCTCGTCTCCTGGAGCGAGACGGAATATTTTTCGGACAAAAACGGGATGTACCATGTACGAAAGCCAAAATATTTGGATGCCCAATACGAAGCACAAAGATCTCGACAGATCAGGCTGATTGAAGTAGCAATGGCCGCCCCGATAATTCCATACAGCGGAATGAGACAAGCGTTTCCGATTATGTTTAGTGCAGCTGAACAAACAAGAATATTGCGGGCCGTTTTTTGATGCCCGGTCATTGTCAATAAAGGGATAACACTGCCTGTGCAAAAATTGACAAACTGCCCCATGCACAAAATCACAAGGACGAGACTCTCACTCGCAAACTCTTCGCCAAAGAAAGTGAGCAACGGAACGGCGCATATCGCCACCAGGAGATTGAGAGGAGCAGAGGTGAAGAAAATGAGCCGATTGGCAAACGCAATCATCTTTTTCAAGCCATCCATATCATTACGTGCGTACAGCTCAGAAAACTTGGGAGAGAGGATCGTATTGATGGAAATCAGCGCAAAGCCCGTCACCATTGCCAGACGAATGACCACACTGTATACTCCGACAGTTTTGGCATCCGTAAAAATACCCAGCATGATCATATCTGTCCACGTCATGATCAATTCCATCGACGCACTCAGATACATCGGGAGTGCGACTGCAATAATTTCCCTCAACCCAACACCAGGCTCTCCCGCAGTCAGCTGTACACTGTTACGGAATCCTCGGCTTGTCGCATACCACTGCCCCATCCCATAGACAGCATTCAAGAAAACAGCAGCTGCGAGCAGTTGAATCAGAAGCATCGTACTGGGTTCGAAAAAAGGAATGGCGATAAAGAGAAACGCCAAGTGCAGAAAACGCATACCGACAATATCGACAGTGATCGAGATGACAACCCGATGTAGCGCCCGAAATGCAGATGCATACAGCCTTGCGAGCGACACAAACGGAAGCATCCACGCGACAACTCGCAATGCCTCTGCTGGCAGCTCACCTGCAAACACGTAGGCAGACACCTGCTCTGAGAACACATACAAAAGCACCCCAAGCACAATCGAAATCAACGTCGCCCACAGCACTACTTTGTTGAATACTTCGGAAATCTGATAAAGCGAGCCTTTCGCGCGAAACTCCGAGAGAAAACGGATGATAGCTGTATCCGTCCCCAAAACGGCCAGCACCATTCCGATGTTCATCAGGGTGAGCGTCAGCGAATAGATGCCCAGGCTCTCGGCTCCATACTCTCTGGCAATGTAGAACTGCAAGAGATAGAGCAGTACGAAGCCAAGGAGCCGAAACAAAAACGTGAAGGCCGAGCCGCGAATCACTTCGTGAACATCGCGATCTTTATTGAGACGGCCCCATTGTCGTTGCCAAGCTAATTTGAGGGCATGCATGCCTACAAACGCCCCGCTTTCTGCTATGCGTTGTACCCATATCCGTAGTAGCCTTCTCTCTTCCCTACCTTTTTGTTGTTGAGAACAACACCGAGCAGATTGGCTCCTGCTGCTTTTAACTGCTCTACCGCCTTGATAGCAGAATCCCGCTTCGTCTTGCTAGCATCCACCACCATGACACAGCCGTCCATTTCCCTCGCCAGCACCATTGCGTCGCTTACGATTAATGGCGGGCTGTCGACAATGACAAAATCATAGCTGTGGCGCAGATAGTCCATCAATTCCAAGAGCCTTGGCGTCCCGAGCATTTCCGCTGGATTATGCGGGATTGGCCCTGCCGTAATGATCGACAGCTCTGACACCCCAGACGGTTGGATGATATCGGGAATCTGGCACATATCCGAAAAGTAAGAACTAATCCCGTACAGATTGGGCATATCAAAAGTGAAATGTACCCGCGGATTGCGCAAGTCAAAATCAAGAAGCACCGTTTTCTTGTGATCCTTTGCCATCATCAAGGACAGGTTGGCAGCCGTGATCGTTTTTCCCTCAGAAGCCCCTGGACTGGTGACTAAAATCGTTTGCATCAGCTTGTCGCCCATGGAAAACTGAATGTTTAAGCGAAGGGTACGGTAGCCTTCTACCAGCGGAGACAGCGGCTCCCAATGGGCGATCAGCTTTTGATAACGATCATCAGGCTTCTGCCTTCTCATACTCATTCCTCACTTCCTCCACCTTGGGCTGGCGAAATGCCTTCCGCGTTTTTTTGTCAATCACCGCAATCGTTGCCAGTACAGGTAAGCCTAAATACTCCTCCACTTCTTTTTCCGAATGAAGTCGGGTATCCATCTGCACGAGTAAGAAGACGACGACCATGGATGTTGCCAACCCGAGGACAAAAGCGATCACCGAATTGAGGATCGGCTTTGGACTCACGGGAATGGCCGCCGGATTATTTCGGGCTTCCGCCAAAATATGCACGTTGTTCATGCTGAGCATTTTGACGACTTCTTCCTGAAAGGTCTTCGCGATTGTATTGGCAATGAGCACAGCTCTGCCCTGATCCGGGTCTTCTACCGTAATGGAAATGACCTGTGAGTCCTTGACTGGCTCTACCTTTGTTTGAAGCAGCAGCTCCTCCATCGTAGAACCCGCCCCGATCACTTCGAGCACTCGCTCCATCACCCGCGGACTTTCAATAATGACGCGATAGGTCTCAATCAATTTCAGATTGGAATCAATTTCTGCGACGGATAGCATGCTCTCTACGGTTGAATCCAGCGAGCGATTCACTAATATTTCCGTCTTCGCCTGATAAATCGGTGTCAGCAAATAGAAGCTCACGAGCGCTGTTCCGATGGTGCATAAAGAGGTAATCAAAAGGATCAACTTCCATCGCTTCAACAACATCAGGAGTATTTCACGAAGATTAAGCTCCTCATTCATCCTGCTTCCCCCTTTGCCCCGCTATGCTGTCACTTCCTTCTTTCGGCAGTTGTACGGGAGGTTCGATTTGTTTTTGAAAAGTTGAAAGACTCTCGGTCAACCTCTCGCGCTCTTGCGGGCTGACGATATAATAGTAGATTCCATTGATCATTTGACCCTTTCCTTCCAAACGAATCGTCTCGACGGAGGTAACTGCCGTACTGTAGCTTAGGGCAAGCTGTTTCATCACATCAAAGGTCATGTTCGTTTTCACGTATTTCCCCATCGTCGTAAGGACATCATTCAATCGAGTAGGCGATGCAAGGGTTACGCCTTTGTCCAGCAATGCCTTGATGATTTCCTGCTGTCTTTCGTTGCGCCCGAGGTCGCCTCTCGGATCTTCATAGCGCATGCGAGCGTAGACCAAGGCTTGCTTCCCGTCTAGCTGGATGGGACCGACCGGAAAGGTGTAATCGGCATAAGTAAAGGCAAGCTTGTTGTTGACTTCCACTCCGCCCAGCGCATCGATCACACCTGCGAACCCTTCCATATTCGCGGTCACCACGTAATCAACGGGTAATTGAAGAAACTGCTCGACGGTGTCTACTGCCTGCTGCACGCCGCCGAATGCATACGCGTGATTGATCTTATCCTGGGTACCTTTGTGCGCGATAACGGTTCGTGTATCACGCGGTATACTGATGAGCAGCGCAGATTTCGTTTTCGGGTTGACGGAGAGTACGAGGATGACATCTGAGCGCCCCTTGTCATTCTCTCGTTCATCAACGCCAAGAAGCAGCAGGGTGATCGGTTCTTTGGGCAAGATAGCGGAGTTCTCCACTTCAACCGCAGGCGGTGTCGTTGCTTCTCGGGAATTCATGGTCGGTGTTTGTCTCACAGATGCTGGTTCAGTCGCTACAGGTATCTCGACAGTTTTCTGCGTGCGAACAGGGAGGTACATTTTGCTGGCTGTTTCTTTTAACGACAGATAGACGTACACACCATAACCACTCAGGCTGATGAGACAAATCAATCCTCCCCATGCTAGCAGCCGCTTCCACTTGATTGTGGCGATCTTTTTCTTCCATTTGCTGACGCTCATCCGATCGCCACTGGATAAGGGGCTGGCGTAGACTCTTCCTTCACGTAAGAAGTGGATTGATAGCCTGGCACGATCCCTTGCAAAATCTCGATGATGGATTGTTTATCCTCCATCGTCGCTCCCTTGTCTGCAATTTGCTCCAACCGGGCGATCCCTGCCAAGAGCTCATTCCAGGAAAAATCGAGCGGCTTCCCAATGAAGATGCGATTATGGCAAGTAGATGACAAGCCTTCTTCCGCCGTCAAAATTTCTTCGTACAGCTTCTCACCCGAACGAATTCCCGTGAATACGATCGGAATATCCTTCCCAGGCTCCAAGCCTGCCAAGCGAATCAGGTCGAGGGCCATATCGACAATCTTGACGGGTTTCCCCATATCGAGAATGAATATTTCCCCTCCCTGAGCGAGTGCTCCCGCCTGGATAACAAGCTGGGCAGCCTCAGGAATGGTCATAAAGAATCTCTCCATATCTGGATGCGTAATGGTAATCGGTCCACCTGCCCGTATTTGATTGAGAAACACAGGAACGACACTCCCCCTGCTCCCCAGGACATTTCCAAAGCGAACAGCCGCAAACCGGGTAAGTCCGAAATGGTTATAACCCTGGATCAATAGCTCAGCGATCCTTTTCGTTGCCCCCATCACACTGGTTGGATTCACTGCCTTGTCCGTCGAGATCAGGATGAAATGAGAGACGCTGGTTTCCAGCGCGCATTCCGCCACGTTTTTCGTACCCAGAATATTATTTTTTAATGCCTCACACGGGTTGCTCTCCATTAACGGCACATGCTTGTGGGCTGCCGCATGAAAAACAACGGCGGGACGATATTCATGCATAATCGAAGCAATTCTTTGTCTGTCACGAATATCTGCAATCAAGCTGACGGTCTCCTGCTCAGGAAACAAACGCGAGAGCTCCAGGCCCATTTCAAAAATACCGTTCTCTTCGTTCCCCAAGAGAAGAAGTTTCCTTGGGCCAAATCTAGCTATTTGTCTGCAAAGCTCAGACCCAATCGAGCCGCCCGCTCCTGTCACAAGTACGACTTGCTGCCGCAAGTACCCCGTAATCTCTTCCAGATTGACTTGAACAGGCTCTCTTCCCAATAAATCCTCCAACGCTACATCCCGTATCATGTTCATCGTGATTTTTCCGCTGATGATGTCTGCTACATGCGGCAAAATTTTGACGCTGGCTCTCGTCGTTTTGCAAATATCGAAAATCTCCTTAATCGTCTGTCGGGAAGCAGATGGCATGGCAATCACAATGTCCGAAATGGAAAGTCGTTGAACGACACGGGCAACATCAGCCCGATTCCCTACAACGGGCAGGCCGTACACACGCAGATTTTGTTTACTGGGCTCATCATCGATAAAAGCCACTGGACGCAGCTCCGACAAAGGCGAGGTTTTCATCTCTCTGGCTACGAGCACCCCTGCACTACCTGCCCCGATAATTAATGTGCGCCTGCGATCCTGCGTTCTTTTCTCCCGCCCTTCATACCACCACTTCCATACAAACCGAGAGCCTGTGATCCCGAGCAAAACAAAGGCTAGTGTCATGAGAAAGAGTGAGGTGGGAAATCGGACGGACCAACCAAGCAGGTACGTCATTTTTAGTACCAGATAGAGAGCCAAAACGGAAAAGCTCGTGGCAAAAATGATCGAGACCAGTTCGCGAACACTGACATAGCGAAAAACAGGTCGATAGAGCTGAGCAAAGTGCATGCCTGTCACGACGAACAGTACGTGGCCAATCATCAAATACATAGGTTGATAGTCGCTTATCTCCGTGAAAGAAAAATCAAATCGAACCAGGCAGGCCAACCAGACAGCCAAGCTGATAATTCCTGCGTCCGATAAGCTTAACCAGAATCTTCTCTTCCGGTAGCTCATATTCATCCGCTCCAGGTGATCGTTATTCAAACAATGGTCCTCATAAACGCCACAGGCTAATTTCTGCCGGGCATGTTTCGCGATTGAGCACGCTTTTCACATCTGCGATAACACCTTGCCCCTGATACAAGAGCCCTGCAAGCTCCTCCCATCCCAGGTGCAGATATCGCTCATGAGGGACAGCCAATACGATTCCGTGGGCAGGCTGCAGGTCTTCCCACTCTCGCAATTGAATACCGTATTCCTCTCTCGTCCGCTCTGGACAAGCCAATTCATCTGTCACTTGGACCTCTACTCCGAACTCCTTTAGTTCCTGAATAATGTCGATGACCCGACTATTGCGGATGTCCGACACGTTTTCTTTAAAGGTGATGCCCATAATCGTAATCCGCGAGCCTTGAATCGCAATATTTTGCCAGATCATTTGTTTCACGAGTGAGGTCGCGACGAACTTGCCCATTCCATCATTGATCCGTCGTCCAGCCAGTATGACCTGAGGGTGATAACCAACACTCTCCGCTTTGTATGTCAAATAGTACGGATCGACGCCAATACAATGACCACCGACGAGTCCCGGAGAGAACGGAAGGAAATTCCACTTGGTCCGAGCGGCTTGGAGCACATCTGCCGTAGAAATGCCCAAGCGGTCAAAAATAATCGAGAGCTCATTGATCAAGGCGATATTGATGTCGCGTTGCGTGTTCTCAATCACTTTGGCTGCCTCAGCCACCTGAATCGAGGGCGCTTTGTGAATACCCGCCTCTACAATCAACCCGTACATCTCGGCAATCGTTTCACACGTCTGGCGATCTTGCCCTGAAACGACCTTGACGATCTGAGACAATCTCCGTTCCCGATCCCCCGGATTAATTCGTTCTGGTGAGTAGCCGACGAAAAAATCAATTCCCGCCAGCTTTCCTGACGCTTGTTCTAATACAGGAATACAAATTTCTTCTGTTGCCCCTGGATACACGGTCGATTCATAGACAACGATGGTCCCTGAAGTCAGATATTGCCCAACACTTTCAGACGCGAGAATGAGTGCCTGCATATCGGGCCGTTTCGCAGAATCGACAGGTGTGGGTACCGTTATGATGATAAAATCACACGTTGCGAGACTTGCGGGGTCATCTGTATACGTGATGTTGGCTCGCATCAGCTCATCTGTAGACATCTCTCCGGTTTCATCCATTCCGCTTTCCAGACTGCGTATGCGTCTTTCGTCAATGTCAAAACCCACTACTGGAAGCACTTGGCCAAAAGCAATCGCGACAGGCAGTCCTACATATCCAAGACCTACTACTCCCACTTTTTTACGCATGAGCGACACCATAATAGCTGACGTACCAGTCTACAAAGCGGGATATCCCCACATCGACTGGTGTTTTTGGGCGAAAGCCCGTCGCCTCGTACAGAGCTTCTACTGACGCATAGGTAGCAGGAACATCCCCCGGCTGGATGGGCAAATAGTCGCGAACAGCCTTTTTCCCCAGCTTCTCTTCCAAGATCGAGAGAAACGTAAGTAAATCGATCGGCTGGTGATTCCCGATGTTGAAGACCTCATGCGGCGCCTTATCCCCCTCCCTTTGGGGGATTCGATTCATCAGTCGCAGCATCCCTTCGACGATATCGTCCACATACGTAAAGTCCCTTGTCATGTTGCCGTAGTTGAAGATACGGACAGGCTCTCCCGACAAAATCGCCTTGGTAAACGTATAGAGCGCCATATCGGGTCGGCCCCACGGCCCATATACCGTAAAGAAGCGCAGTCCCGTCGCAGGCAAGCCGTATAAATGACTATAGGTATAGGCCATCAGTTCATTGGCTTTTTTCGTTGCTGCGTACAAGCTGACCGGCTCATCTACGGGATCGTACTCCGCAAAGGGTAGCTTTGTATTCCCTCCGTAGACGGAGCTAGAGGATGCGTAGAGCAAATGCTTGACCCTCGACCGTCGGCATCCTTCTAAAATGTTTAGAAACCCGGTGATATTGGAAGTCGTATAGGCATGAGGATTTTCCAGACTGTACCTGACGCCCGCCTGAGCGGCCAAGTGAATGACAATCTCCGGATTCATTTCACGGAACAACTCGTCCATCTTGCTCTGATCTGCAATATCCGCTTTGACAAAATGAAATAATGGATACGCTTGGAGGATTTCCAGTCGGTTGTTCTTCAAGACCGGGTCGTAATACTCATTGCAATTATCTACCCCCCACACCGTCTGTCCTTGTTCCAAAAGCCGTTGTGCTACATGAAAACCGATAAATCCAGCTGCACCTGTCACCAAAATCGACATACTATCCACCTCTTTGCTTATTCATACGGAGGTTCTAGGACAAATATGCCAGTCGTTCCCCAAAGTTTATGGAACACATTTTTACGGAGCCCATGCCCTTTTTACTAAATGGTTGTCAACATTTGAGAAATGGTTGAATGAAATGAAAAGAAGACAATCTTGTCTACCCATTTTTTGGAGGGGAATGCTTTTATGTGGATTGATGTAAAAACGTACGGAGCAAAGGGGGATGGAGTGACCGACGATACCCAAGCAATCCAGACTGCATTGACTGCTGCTCTGAACCTGCAAATTCCATTATTTTTCCCTGCTGGCACCTATATCATTGAGCCAAACAGACTGGAGGTCATCCTAGGAGCAGGAAAAAGCCTAGTGATGCAGGGAATCGGTCCTTTTTCCGTAATAAAAAGGAAAGCGAATTCAACTGCCGCAGATTGGCGCTGGCTGTTCTCGATTACGTCCGCGGGTGGGGATGCTGATTCTTTTGTGGTCGCCAACCTGAAGATCGATTCCAATGCGAGAGCAAACCCGCTACCACCCGACCCTTACGATTACGAGCATAGCACCGATTTCTACATTCGTGGTGGCGGTCCTAGCAGCTATATTAATTACGTAGCACTACAACAAGTATGGTGTACGGATGGAGTCGCTGACCATTTTTACTTTGCCGGGGAAAAAAACTGCTATGTTCGCACTGTGCAAATTACCGATTTTTACAGCGACAACCGCAAGCGTACACGCTCAGATATTACGGTGACGGGAGGCCTAGAGCGGCTGAATGCAGCAAATGTAGCATGTGATCGTTTTGAGGTCGAGCTCAATCAAGGGTACGATGGAGCCACACCCATGTTCGTAAACCTGACCAATATCTCTTGCCGTCAACAGCTCGACTTGGAAGGAGATTTGTCCTCCCCAATGGTCGTGCAAGGTAGTCATCTTGTTTCGCTCGCTAGCTTCAGTCTCACTGGCATGACAGGCTGTATCAGCTCCTCGGTATTTTATACGGCACCTGAACAGAAAAATCGGGTGAACTTTATGAAAAACATGACGTTCAGCAATTGTCGCTGGGTATTGCATACGACCACACAAGGAAGTACCAAGACGGTTGGTACTGGTCTCACCGTGGATTATTCAGATGTAGGGCTTGTATTTGATGGCTGTAGCTTCGAGGCCAATGATACAGCGACTTCCATCGGCGGCTATGCCTTGAGCTTGGAGCCATGGGAAGTGCTCGCCGAGAGACAAGTTACTGTGAGAAACTGTTCGTTTGACCCTCGACTGACCCAAAACATTTCATTGAACCGCTGCGGGAATGTCTCCCTCATAAACAACCGTTACTCCGGGTCCGATCACGCCATCATGCTCTACGGCACCGGAACATACCCATTGGTAGTCACCGTGGATGGTGGCGACTTCAGCCAGGTTACTGGAAAAATGTTTTATCACAAGTCATCGGATAAAATAACCCTCTCCATGAAAAACCTCCCTGTTCCTGTTTCCCTCACTAGCGGCTACAAATCCGAAAACTCTTCCTTTACCCCAATTGTTTCCATAAATGAACGTGTTGTGTATGTCGCAACAGCCCCCAGCGCTTCCGTCAAATACGGCGGTATCAAAGGCGATACTCTGCGCTTGATCACTCCTGTAAACAATCAACCCTGTGAATGGATTGCGACTACGACAAATAAGACTGCATGCACCTGGTTAGTGACCAAAACGGCCAAAAGCTAAAGGAAATGAAAAACATCCATCTGGCCCTTCGTTGTGGGATAGATGGATGTTTGTTGTTAGGCAATACGCTCCAAATCCGGATTGTATCGTTTCACATAGGTATAAATTTCTTCCCCAACCAATTGCGTTCTCACTAGCCCATCTGCCTGCTCACTCAAATGCTGGGTGAGTTGATTGGTTCCATTTTCGATGCGTCTTTTGGCAGCCTCAGGCAGTGTCAATACATGCGGTACGAGCAATTGCAGGTACCAAACGCCCTTGTCTTCCTCAGAGACATCGATCTCCAGTTCCATGTCCGGACTGTCGAAATCGTACAGCTGGTTAAAGAGCGACTCCCTTTTTTCCAGCGTCAATACGGTAATGTCGATTTTCTCCACGCTCAAATAATACTCTTCATTGAACAAGACAATTTTGTCGTCAATTTCCTGATACTTTTTCGCCAGCGGATTCATCGTCATCGTTCCTTTCCATCTCACATCTATCTTATAGCATACTACCTTACTGAATATTTAGGCAACTCGTCCGTATAGAAAGGGCCTTGCTCCATGCAAGACCCTCATTTTTTACAGGAGTGTCGATCCCTCCACTACGGCTTGTGCGTCCTCCTTGGAAATAAGGACAGCGCGAGCCTTACCGCCGCTTTGTCCTGCGACGTACCCATCTGCCTCCATCATTTCGATGAGACGGGCAGCCCGGTTATATCCGACACGGAAACGGCGTTGCAATCCAGATGCAGAAGCTTGACCCTGGTCGGCTACGAACACAAGGGCTTCCAGATACAACGGATCATCTCCGCTGTCAAACGATGCAACCTGCTGCTCCAAATCTTCTTTGCTGAAAATGTACGCAGGCTTTCTTTGCTTTTTGATCATGTGCGTGATTCGCTCGATCTCGTCATCCGAGACAAAGTTCCCTTGCAAACGAACTGGAGTCGTGCCGCTCTCAAGAAACAGCATGTCCCCTCTACCCAATAGTCGTTCTGCCCCAGACTGATCGAGAATCGTACGCGAATCAACTTGGGAGAACACAGCGAAAGCAAGACGAGTCGGTACGTTTGCCTTGATGTTTCCGGTAATGACATCCACGGATGGGCGCTGTGTGGCCAAAAGCAAATGAATGCCGCAAGCACGTGCCTTCTGAGCGATCCGGATAATGCAATCCTCCACATCCTGCGGCGAAACCATCATTAGGTCAGCCAACTCATCGATGACGATCACGATATAAGGAAGCTGATCATCTGTCGTCTGATTGTAGCGGTCAATATCGCGAACACCCGCATCTACGAACAACGCATAGCGCTTCTCCATTTCTTCCACAGCCCACTTGAGAGATGCCGTTGCCTGCTTGGCCTCTGTCACGACAGGCGTAACCAGATGCGGCAAATGATTATAAGGGGCGAGCTCTACCATTTTCGGGTCGATCAAGAGCAATCGCACCTGCTCAGGAGTCGCCTTGTACAGCAGACTGACAATGATCGAGTTGATGCAGACACTTTTCCCCGAGCCTGTCGAGCCGGCAATCAAACCGTGCGGCATCTTTTTAATATCCGCAATAATCGGCTCGCCACCGATGTCCATCCCAAGTGCGACTGCCAGCGGAGAGGAATGCTCCTGAAACTTGTCTGAACTGATAATCTTCTCGATTAATACAGGTTGGCTGGACATATTCGGGACTTCGATTCCGATGGCATTGCGTCCTGGAATCGGTGCCTCGATCCGAATATCTTTGGCAGCCAAATTCAGCTTGATATCGTCAACCAATCCCGTAATCTTGTTCACTTTTACGCCCGGAGCCGGTTGCAACTCAAAGCGTGTCACGGATGGGCCTTTGACAATCCCTACTACTTGAGCACTGACATTGAAATTCACGAGCGTCTCTTCCAATAATAGCTTTTGAATTTGCGTATGCTCATCGTCGTCATCACTGACCGGTGGGCTTGGATTCAGCAGCCCCAAATCCGGCAAGGCGTATGGCGGCTGTGCGAGCTCTGTTCCTTGATCCGCTTCATTGGACGAGTCTTTTACCGGAGCTGACGCAGGCTGCATCGACTTGGATGCCTGAGACAGGTTCATGGACTGTGTAGCAGATGAAGCAGGGACTGATACGGTTTCAGGTTCGGTTTCAGGTTCGGTTTCTACAACTGGTTCTTCAATCGGTTCTTCAATCGGTTCTTCAATCAGTTCTTCAATCGGTTCCACAACGGATTCCACAATTGGTTGAGCAATCGATTCAGGCTCACTTGGTTCTGCTGGTTCTGCGTGCTGTGGCGTATCTTCGGAACCTGAATCAACTTCTGCTGAACTGAGCTCCTGTGGTGAATCTATTTCTGCTCTCTCTAGCAAACAGCTGATAGATGATGCATAGGCAGGCTCTTCGACGTCATCGCCATCATTCTCGCTCTCCACCTGCACAACCTCACTAGGTGTAGGAATCATTCCATGCTCGGCTTCCTCATCGGCTAGTCGCTCTTCCATCGTTTGAGACTCCGATACCTCTTCTTCGGCATCCACGCTCGCCATTGGTTCTGCGAGTTCGCTCACTTCTATTTGTGGCTCTTTATCCTCATGCACTTCAGCGACCGTCTCTTCGGCTTTTGGCTCCGTATCCACCAGCGTTTTTTCTTCTATTTCTTCTACTACCGTCTCTTCCACTAGTACGGAAGCAGCAACCTCTCGTTCTGAATCAAGAGCTTCTGCCACGACAGTCTTTGCAACAGTATTTTCTCCTTCGATATGTACAGACTCATTCGCAACAACAACATGCTGCGGTTCATTTTGCTCAAAGGAAGCAGACTCTTGCTCCTCCGGAAAATATCGCTCGCTTATCTCTTGTTCCCACTGCTTCACCTGCTGCAAATGCTCTTCTTGCTCCAGACGCGGATAAATGATTCCCGCAGTCGTATGAATCCGATGCTCTGCCTCACGCGTCGCCGGGGTTATTTTCCCATAAACAGGAGAAACGATTTCAGACGGCTGGTAGGCCCGCTTTTCTTCTGTAGAAAAAACGGGTCTCGTTACTTTTTCCGCTTCTTTTTGCGGCGCACGGTTTGGACGCTGCGGTATCTCGATGTTGTTTTTAACAAGCTCAGGCTTCTTTTTCTCAAAAACGGGCTCTGTCTTTGTTTCCATCACGCGATCATTTGCTGGCCGCACCGTTTCACGCTTGGGCTCGAATCGCTCACGAGGTGCCTGCTGGCGACTGCGATCATTCGATTCGGCAGGATTCTCGCTACGCTTGCGCTTCTTCTCCAAATAGTCATCCGGGACAACTGGAAAACGAAATTGACGCTCTCTTCTTTGACGCACATTGTCTTCTATATCTCGAGTGTCTACCCGTTCTTTCGGGTATATGCTTTTTGTTCTCGCTTGAGGCTGAGGCTGACGGGGAACGGGATTATCTACTTGGTTACCATTACCTGCTGGACGGCCTTCTTCCTCTATCTCTTCTTCTTTTTCTCCCTGAAAAAAGTTCATCAGCTTTTGAAGCCACGACCACATGTTGCAACGCCCTTTCTTCACTAACCATCTTTTCCCCTTCATTTTACCATGAAAGTGGGGCAGAATTAGCTGGATTGTGATTTTTTTCCGTTTTTGCGAAACCTTTTCTCTATTTGTGCGTAGAACAAAGGGGGAATAAAAAAATAATATACATAGGGGAGGAACACATCATGTGGAAAAAAGGTAGCGCCCTTCTGGTAGCAGGTACAGTATTGCTAACCGGTTGTGCAGGCGAGGCATCCCTGGTGCGTGATTCTATCGTAGCGACAATTGACAAGCCAAACTATGATTTTGAAGGCTCCTTGAAGCTTACAGGCGACGTTGAGAAATTGCCTGAAGCATTCGGAGAACCGGCTGACAAAGAGGGGAAAGCGTTGTTGTCTGCTTTGAAAGCAGGCGTAACAGTCAAAGGCTCCCAGCTGGATATGGACACTGTGAAGTTTGAAGTAGAAGTAAAAGACGACAAGCTCCTGCGCGACAACAAGCTCTGGACAGGTGACAAAAAAGCATCCGTAGAAACAATCGTTGACGAAGATAAAGTCTACGTGAAATCTCCACTGGACAGCAAGTACTTGGTACTCGATTCGAACGTATCCAATCCTTTCATGGCTGAGTTTGGCGGCTCCGATGCTGCTAACGCTGCGAAGCTGAAAGAATACCAAGACAAAATGAACGACCTTACTTTCAACTTTGTGAAAAAGTATGTAAGTAAATATGGCTACACATTGGCAGACGCAAAAAACCATGGCAAACAATCCGTTACATTGCCAAACGGTGATAAAGTAGAAGCAACTCATGTAACTGTAAAAATCGACGCAAAAGAATTGGTAAAAATGTTCTTCTTCACAGCTAACGATGCAGTAGCTAGCAAAGAAGTAAAAGATTTTGCGATCGATATGATGGTACTGACCACTTCCATGACAGAAGATCTGTATCCGGAAATGGGCAAGAAAACCACAGAAGCTGAAAAGCGTGCAAATGCAGAAGCAATGGTAAACGAAGGCATGGCTGAAGCGAAAAAATGGCTGGATGAAACAGGTAAAGCATACACACCTGAAAAAATCGTAGAAGAAATGAAAAAAGAAGGCTTCCACAAGCTCGCTTGGAACCTCGACTTCTACATCGACAGCAACAAAATGCCTGTAAAACAAACAAGCGATCTGAGCGTAACTTTCCAAGCGCCAGAAATGAAGCAACCTGTAACAATCGGTCTGTCTGCTGATCAATATGCATACAACTTCGGAAAAGCAACCAAGTTCAGTGCGCCAGCAAAAGATGCTAGCCTGACTGTAGAACAGCTGGTGAAAGATGAAAAAGCAATCAACAGCTTTAGCGACAAAGGCTTTGTTCGTCCAATCGCTGAAAACATGGTTGATCAACAAAAATGGATGGAAGAATGGGCTGAGGATCTGGAAGCTGAAGAAGCAGCGACCACTACGAAGTAATATTTTTCCTCACGAAGAAAGCACGGCGCCTCTCGCGTCGTGCTTTTTTTACCTATCCATAGAACTAGAGAATCTTGTGCTCTTCCAGGTATGTAAGGACAATCTGGACAGATTCTTCAATCGTCTGCTTGTCGCTCTCAATGACCAACTCCGCTTGAAGAGGCTCTTCATACGGTGCTGATATCCCCGTAAACTGACCAATCTCTCCACTTCTCGCTTTTCGGTACAGTCCCTTCACATCCCGGCGCTCACACTCATCCAATGAACACTTTACATATACCTCGATGAATTCTCCCTCCTCTACCAGATTACGCGCAAGCTCCCGGTCTTCCCGATACGGAGAGATAAACGCGGTCAAGGTAATCACGCCTGCGTCCACGAATAGCTTCGCGACCTCTCCAATTCGGCGAATATTTTCTTGTCTGTCCTCTGCCCTAAACCCCAATCCGCGGTTTAAGCCGTGGCGTATATTGTCACCATCCAGCACGTAACTGGCTAGCCCTCTTTGATGCAGTTCGTGCTCGACTGCATTGGCCAACGACGATTTGCCAGCACCAGACAGCCCCGTAAACCATAAGACACAGCTTTTGTGGCCTGCACGCTTCTGACGGTCTTGTTTGGTTACTGTCGTCTGATGCCATACGATATTCGTGGTGCCCTCTCTACTCATCCTCTCTCCTCCCTATCAACCGCTTTCTTCTCGCCGATTAAACGGACACAGGTCGCAGCCCTTCGATCAATACCCGCGCAACCTCAGGACGGCTGAATTCAGGTGGCGGAGCCTCTCCGCGCGACAGCATTTCCCTCACCTTCGTCCCGGACAGCGCGACATGATGCTCGCTATCATGCGGACACGTTTTGGTAGAGGCCATGTTTCCGCAGGTCTTGCAATAAAAGCTGTTCTCGAAAAATAATGGCGTAATCCCTAGCTCCTCCGGCTGGAATTGGCGGAAAATATGCTGGGCATCGTACGTCCCGTAGTAGTTGCCAACACCAGCGTGGTCCCGACCTACAATAAAATGTGTGCAGCCGTAATTTTTCCTCACCAAAGCATGAAAAATCGCTTCCCGTGGTCCCGCATAACGCATGGCAGCCGGGAAAACAGCCAACTCTACCCGGGTAGCCGGATAGTATTTTTCCAGCAATACCTGATAGCTGTTCATCCGCACATCAGCAGGGATGTCATCTGCCTTCGTTTCCCCCACAAGAGGATTCAAAAACAGACCATCGACGGTTTCGAGAGCTGACTTCTGGATGTATTCATGCGCACGGTGGACTGGGTTTCGTGTTTGAAAGCCGACAATCGTTTTCCAGCCCTTCTCGGCAAATCTTTCTCTCGTTTGTGCCGGATCGAAGTGATAGCTAGCAAAACGCCCTTTTTCGGTGCGCTTTACCAGCGTAATCGGGCCAGCCAAATAAACAGCAGGACGCTCCAGCAGCTTTTTCACCCCAGGATGATTCGTATCGTCGGTGCCATAGACGAGCCGGGCTTCTCTCTCTTTGTCAGGTGAATAAATATCCGTGATCTCAAGAATGCCGTAGACCGAGCCTTGATGGCTCAACCGCACCTTGTCTTTGATCTGCAAGGCTCCCGCGACAGTGGTCGAGACCGGAAGTGTAATTGGAATGCTCCAAACGGTACCATCTGCCAGCCTCATCTGCTCAACGACGGATATATAATCCTCCCGATTCAAAAATCCGGTAAGCGGACTGTAGCCCCCAATCCCGATTAACTCCAGATCTGCGAGTGCAAATGCATCTATCTCCACCTCATGCGTAGTCACCGACAGGTCTGCCTGTGGATCAAAACGGTTTACCAGCTCTCCCCCGTGAGGTTTCCCACTCATACAAAAGCCCCTCCTATCCTTGGTTTGTTCTTCCTTTCGCTACCTTGCGAGATGCAGTCCGCATTCCGTTTTCCCTGCTTGCGCCCAGCGCCCTGCCCTCGAATCCTCGCCCTCTTTTACAGGGCGTGTACAAGGAGCGCAGCCGATGCTCGGATAGCTCTGGTCGTGAAGGAGATTGTACGGCAATTCAAATGCTCGGATGTATTGCCACACTTCTTCCGACTTCCAATGAATGAGCGGGCAAATCTTTAGTGACTGGAATTTTTCATCGCGGTTGATAAACGCGACATTCGCTCTCGTGTCAGACTGCTCTCTACGTAGTCCTGACATCCATGCAACCGCTCCGGTCAGCACATTTTCCATCGGCTGTACCTTGCGGATATGGCAGCACATATCCGGCTGCCTACTCCACAATTCTTCGCCATGGAGGTCTGCCTGCTGTGCCAGGGTGATGTCCGGCTGCTTGACCGTTATCCTCAGTGCGGGATACCTCGCTCTCACCTGCTCAATCAAGCTGTACGTCTCGAAAAAGTGGAGATTGGTATCCAAAAAAGTGACCTTGGCATCCTTTTTCACACCACTGATCATATCGAGCAGCACCATGGCCTCGGCCCCAAAGCTACACGAATAAATCAAATCATCTGAAAACGTTTTGTAGGCCCATTTGATGACGTCTATGGTGTCGCCCTTTGCGAGACGAATATTGATGGAAGCGAGTTGTTCCTCTGTCGCTGACGCATAATTCAGTTGGCTCATATGCCCCCTCCTTGATCATTCAGCGTGCGATCTCCTTCAGCTCGTTTATATGGATCGCGTGATCTTCATGACTGCTCACGGATTGCCAGCCCATTTCCCTCGCTGCAACTGCTGTTTCCTTTCCGACACATATGATCGGTGTCTTTGACCAGGCATCGCCAGCGAATTGCGCCAGCGCTGACAGCGTATAGACATCATCCGTCGCTAGCCAGTCAAATGACCATCCCTCCTTTTTCGCACCGAGGTCCTTCCCATCCCATACGAGTGTGCCCGCTTGGATCACGTGAATCGCCTTGCCGTGGTCCAGCGTGATTTTTTGCGGCTTCCGCTCCCCTGCGTAAAGCACCTGCTCTTCTTTTTCCAAGGCAAGCAGGTCGGGGAGTGCCAGCAGAGATGTATTTTCATCCAGCATCAAGTCTGGATAAATCCCCTGTTTCTCGAAAGCCTCAGAAGCCCGTTGTCCACAAACAGCCAGCTTGCTCGTCAAGCGCCGTACATCATAACGCTGTTTTCGCAAGGCAGAAGTAAAAAAGGATACTTGCTGCTCATCCTCGAAGACGAGCCAACGATAAGTGGCAAGCTCCGTCAAAGGTGTGTCAAACGCGCACTGCTCGATCAAAGGAATCGACATGACTTCGGCGCCCAACTGTTCCAAGGCAATCACGAGCTCGCTATTTCCTTCATCACTTGCTCTTCTTGCCACGGCTACTCGTTGACCGAACAAGGGACGTGTTTCGTACCAGTTCAGCGATTCCCTTAGACGGACGACCTCACCCACGATAATGATGGCAGGTGCGGCAAAACGAGCCTGCTCGACTTCCTTATCTATCGTCCCAAGCTTGCCGATCAACGTCTCCTGTTCACGCACCGTCCCCCAGCGCACGAGAGCAACGGGCGTATGGGCGTCCTTTCCATGCGCAAGAAGGCGCTCCCTGATACGAGGCAAGTTTTTCACACCCATGTAGATGACCAACGTTTCCATCGAGGCGAGGGCTGCCCAGTCCGGCTCCTTTCCTGCATTTTTTTCACACAGGTGACCGGTGACAAAAGCGACGGAAGAGTTGTAGTTACGATGCGTCAGCGGAATACCTGCGTAGAGCGGAGCCGCCATCCCGGAAGTAATCCCTGGGACGATCTCAAACGGAATAGAATAGTCGCGGCACATCTGCGCTTCCTCTCCTACCCGTCCGAACATGCTCGGATCGCCGCCTTTCAGACGAACGACGTATTTCCCTTTTTGGGCTACCCGGATGAGCAGAAGGTTGATCTCTTCTTGCGGCACTGTATGGTGATCGGCCTCTTTCCCGCAATAGATGAGGGTGGCTCCCTTTTTTGCGTACGAGAGAAGCTGTGGGCTTGCTAGACGATCGTACACAATCACATCCGCAAGACGAAGCGACTCCATGCCGCGAATCGTCAGCAGCTTTGGGTCACCAGGCCCTGCTCCGACAAAAACGACTCTGCCTGTGTTCATTGCGAATCCGTCCTCCTTGCTGCATTGTTCCTTCACAGGAAGAGTCTTGGCTGTTTTAAGCAAACGTAGAGGTTTCCACTACGAACCCGAATCCTTGGTCCGAGCGGCTTCTTTTCCAATCAGCAGCCCACTTCCACTGCTTTTTCTCTGCCATGCTCGTACATGCTCCTTTGTGTAAAGATGTCCGTTACCAATGCCATTCGAATCGATTGGTTCATCCAGTCCGCAATTAGTGGATGGGGCAAGTACGCACTGCCCTCATAGCGATAAGCCAAGCCTGCGAGCCGTTTCGGGATTGCTTGTCGTGTGAAGTAGCCCTGGCTGACGAACAAAGGAAGCACGAGGACATCCCCTTTTTGTGCCAGTGAACAGGCTTGTTCGTACAGTGTATCGGGTCTCAGTGTCGCATATCCGGCAGCGGCAAATTGGTAGCGGTTTTGCAAGCGGAATGTCAGGCGCAAGAGCAGCTTTTCCCAGCGCTCATGACATCCAGGCAAGTCACTGCCGTGCCCGACGAGCAACAAAGCCTCCTGACTAGGCAAGCGTGATAGACCTGCTATTCGCTCTGCTACGATCTGCTCGACGTTTCCGTGATCCTCCAATGGCGGACACCAGAGAATTCTTGCCTGAACCGGAACGCGAATCAGGTCTGTCTCTCCTGTAGGCCATGGGTCTAGTCCAAGCATCGCCCGGATTTCCCCTACGTGATTGCTTCCTGCCGTGGCGAATAGGGGAACGACGACAATTGTTGTGGCTCCTGATGCTTCCAGACGATTCACTTCATCGCTGATGCTTCGTCCTTCCACTCCTCCCAAGTAAGCTACCCGAATTGGCAAATCAGTGCGGCACTGCCCTACGGCTGATTCCACCAACGCCAACCAGTCAGGATCGGGTGAACCGTGAGCAATTACCAAAACCGCTGTTTTCGCCATCGGATAACCCCTTTATCCAACCTTTATTTTGTAATTCATATATGTTTACTCGGAATTATAATTGGGATGGATTGCCTCGTCAATAACAAAATCATATTTCACTTGAACATACTGTTTGGGACGTTGCTATAGGTGAGGGAAGAAGTTCATTTCCAGGCTGCGCTTCGGCCTACGCCCTGCTAGGGGGATTGACTGTCCGCTTCGGAATAAATGGCGGGAGCGCTTCAAACGTAGACGTTTCAGAGAGGTATTCCATAAGTGAAGCTTAAATTCCCCGCCATTTATTCCTACGCTTAGTCGGGCTCCAGAGGCGCTTGGACTGGAAATGAACTTCTTCCTACGCAGCTTTTGTAAACATTATGAAAGTGATTCAAAATGGAGAAGAAAAAAGCTGTCAGGCCTAATGCATGACAGCTCTCCGCTTATTCCTCACTCTTTTTCCTCGTTCGACGATACAGCAAATCCATACTTTCTTTGAGCGTCTCATACTCTCGCTCGGTCAAGTTTTCGATCTGTCGGATATTTGTGATCGTCTGCTTTTTGATCTCTTCGGTCAAGCGATCTTTCTCATCTGGGCTTTTGCTTTCATGTGTCTCTGTCCAATGCGTAGCAAAGTTTGCCGTCAAGGCTCCCAGCATTCCGATCCCCGTGATCATCAAGATCGCGGCCATAATCCTTCCACCTGAGGTCACAGGCGAAATATCACCGTAGCCGACTGTCGTAGTTGTCACAATCGACCACCACAACGCATCAGGGAAGCTTTTGATATTCTCGTTTACACCGTATTCCAGCAAATAAATCGCAGTCGAGCTCCACAGCATGATAATCGTGACGACACCAAATACTTGACGCATCGGACCTGAACGAATGATTCCCAACAAAAACGGCGAAGCGCGCACGATACGCACCAGCCGAAGCACGCGCATAATTCTGGCTAAATACAAATAAGAGTCCAATGGAATCATTGCAATCAGATCGAACCAGTTGGCCAAAACGAATTTCCGCTTGTCTTTTGCCTTCCATAACCTGACCAAATACTCGACAATCAGCATGATAATCAGCCAAGTGTCTACCTTGTCCATCAGTTCATCCGTCAAGAGAGGATGATTAGAGAAGTCTGCGAACAACAGAATCGCATACGTAATCACTAGCATAATGATAAAAATCTCATACATGACGCGCCAGAACAAAAAGACTCCTCCCTGTGCTCATAAGTGCCTATCAAAATATGATCGCTTTCGCATCGAAAAAGAGGCGGAAACCTGAAGCGGGAGGAGCCAAATGTAGAGAACCTACATGAGCACCAGACTTCGAAGGTGAACGCCTCTTTCCATGCTTAGTAACTGATCAGCGCAGCCATCAACAAGCCCGCGGCAATACTCAACCGCGAAGCGAAAATACCGACGGATACGTTTCCGTTCGGAATTTCAGACACGACTTTAAATGGTGTGATCCATTCGAACAAATAAAAAACGATGACTTGAAATACCATTCCTACAATACCCCAAATGACCAAATCCCACAAGTTAACCGAGTGGTATACAGCCGAAGCGAGGACGATTGCCAAACCGATGATTTTCCCTCCCAAATCGTGCGAGGCTGCTTTTGCCGCTGCCATTTTCTTCGGATCATCAGTCTGTGCTCCCTGCTTGATCAGATCAAACTCCTTGTAAGGAGTCGTAATCGTAAACACAAAAATCCCTACAGCCAATATGGGAATGGTCACTGCCAAATACGCTAAAAAGTTTACTACGTAATCCAATTGTCCCAACATGTACGTTGTCCTCTCCTTTCACTACTTGTCTATGCCGACCGGCAAATAATAGGATAGGTTGTTTGTTATCGGTCCCCCGACACGAGCTACAATAGCCGATGCCTCTGTACCGATCCAAAAGGACCCCCAGAGCAGCCGTCCAGCATATGCTCCCTTCATCGTCTGAACCGTTATCTCTGGAAGCTCTACCCGTTTCTGATAAATCATCGGCTGCTCCCAGTAAAACTCTTCCTGATCCTTCTCTTGCAGCGTACCATCTGATGCAAACAGCATGACACCGCCACCTTCCCGCCCAAAAATCGGCTTCGTGACGTAGTCCTCCCTGCCTGCAAACCGATTTTCAAAATAAGTCGGCAGCATGTAAGCTTCGATGATCGCGTGCTCTTCTTCGGTGAAAAACTCATTGGCCTCATGCAAGTTCCAGATGAGCGCCTGCAAAGCCTTCGTCTGAATGAGAAACGCAGAAGGAGGATTAATAATGGCCAGCTTTTTGCGGGCAATCAGCGAAAGCACATGCTCACCAGTCGGATACCCATCTTCATCCTGTTCTACCGCCAGTTTTTCCAAAGCATGCAGGCGGTACAGCACATCGACTGGCAATAGCTCCTCATTCTCCTTTACATAGAGACGATCTTGCCAAACACGCAAATGCTCCAAAGCGGCAAACCGCGCAGACAGACCTGATTGGTCCAGTAAGTACAACGTCGTTCCCTTGTCTTCCTCATGCCAGTCGAGCGAGCTAAACCAGATAGAATCTGTATCATAGCCTTGTGCCCGATAGGCGTCGAGCACCTTGCTGAATGCTGAACGCAACTGCCGCTCCATCCGTTCATTCGGGTCCTCACGCAAGAAATGGCGACAAGCACGGCCGTTCACATAAAAAGCCTCGACGATTCCGGTAGGGGTATCGCTGTTGCACTCGAGCATCTTCAATCCTTCTGTCGTCTGGGCAAAATCAAAGCGTCCAATCACAGTCGGCACAGTCTGGGAAACGACGATCCTGACTGCCTGCAATGCCTGCTTTGGCACTCCTAATTCTAATAACAGGGAGTCCTCTGCACGCTGCAATACGGGAACGACCTTGGTAAAGATTTGCCCAAGCCGCTCGGTTGCCATCGCGATTTCTTCTCGAAAAGCGGGAGAGATCAAGTGGATATCATATAGCGCATACTCCTCGCCATACATCCAATCCCAGGTAAATACGCCCTCTTCCCGCATCGGGCCGTACAGCGCCTCACGTTCTCGTTGGTTATGGGCTTCCATTTCCCTCACCTCACCCGGAGCTGGAATAGCCCGAGCTGCCGATACCGCCCTTGGAGCTGCTCGTGCTTATCCCACTCGATACTCCAGATTTGCTCTTGTAAGACCTGTAAGTAGAGCTCGAACCCCCACTACTGCTATCGTCACAATAGCCGTCATTGTCGTTATCGTAGCAATCATCATAGTCGTCCTCGGAAGAACAACCGCTGACCGCAAGTGCAGCTGCGACGAACAGACCGACTACTTTCTTCGATTTCGTTTGTGCCATTTTCTTCCTCCTACACTGGCTTCGCGTAGTAAACATAAACCTGCCGATCTTCATCCACCTCGGCCGATGTCTTCTCCCATTCGCGTCCATTCACATACAAGTAGTCACTTTGCAAATGCAAGAGCGCATCGTCATCGTCCTTGAAATAAAACGTGTCTACGAGCGGATAAACGCTTGCATTTTCTTGATATTCACGCATTTCGATCTGGATGCTGCCCCAGCGTGCAGACACAGCCTCCGCATAATCGACAGCTTGCTCTTCTGTTGAGCGCTTGACGTAAATGACATACGTGCCGTTTTCGATTGCACAGGACGTCTTTTCATAAACGACATGCCCTTTCACCAAATAATCGCAAGCGAAACGCAAGGAGACCTCATCTTTGTCCACGTTGTCATAGTAAAACTGAACAGGGTATCCCCTCGCCTCATCCAGCAGTCGATATTCCAATCGTGCCATTTTTCTCACCTCTTTTACCTATCCCAGAATAACAAATCATTCGCAACTTTTTTATACGTGAGCCGAAACATTTGGTTGCACGACATAAGTCCTGCTTCTTTTGTTCCCGTTACTGTCGAATCATACCGCGAATGGTTTCATGCAAATGTCCGTTGCTCGCCACGAATGAAGGAGTGTGATCCTGTTGGAATGGTTCATGCTGATACGGCTTTCCAGACCAGTCCGTAATCGTTGCACCCGCCTCTTGGGCGATCACAATTCCGGCAGCCACATCCATAATATTGGAGCGTTGCATCACGATATAATCGAGCCATCCGTTTGCCAGCAAGCACCAATCCAGTGCAGGCGCAATATTTCGCATGAGACGCTTGGTCTGGAATACAAACGGTTCCGTAAAAGCCATCTCTTCTTCCTTCGTTACCGTGTTGCGTCCACGGATGTATGTCCCGACTGCACGTGTGAGGTCTTGGCGGTTGTTGACGCTCAATCGTTTTCCGTTCAAATAGGCTCCTTTTCCTTTTTCCGCCCAAAACATTTGACCTGCTACCGGATTGTAGACAACGCCCAGCACCAGCTCGCCCTTGTGCTGCAACGCAATCGAGATCGAGAAATACGGATAGCCGATAAAATAGTTATTCGTTCCATCTAAAGGGTCGATAATCCACAAATACTCTTCCTCACGGGAAACCATTCCAGCCTCTTCAGAAAAAATAGTATGTGTCGGGAAGTGGCGATGCAGTACCTCAATGATGCGCTGTTCACTGCCTTTATCCTCTGGCAGCTTCACGTCGTTATGCAATTCCTCATCGGGCACGAGCTGTTCGAGAAAACGTTCCTTCAAAAACGCACCCGCGACACTTGCTGCTTCTTTTGCAATTTCGATCATGACATTTCGCTCCTTTATAACGTTTGGAACAACCTTTCACTTGCACTTGTATAGGAAAGATTACTATCATAGAGAGATACCCGAAGGAGGGGGATAAACATGAACACCGACTTCATTCGGCTGAAAAATATGGAAGGTGAACTCAAATTCACCCAAATGAACAATAGCTACGGCTTCTCTGTCACCACAAAGGAGCTCGTTTTTTTCAAGCCACACACGACCTACCATTTGTTTTTGCAGGATATCATCAGCATGGTCCCGATGAAGCTGGACACAAGCCCAGTCACGTTTCGGCATCGGAGTGAGACAGTTCACGCCTCGTTTGGTTCCGATTACTACAAGCTGACGGCCAAGTGGGCGCGGATAGTTTCGCGATCCGGCATCGCCGAAAAAGAAGACATGGAGTTTATCGTGCCGCTTTCCACCAAAATGCTCACCTATATCTCGGAATACAGCGGTCTCGTTGTCATTAAATAACGCCGTCACCCCTCGCTCCCACCTTTTTGATGGGAAGCGAGGTTTTTTTATTTTCGTCCATTTCTGGTGAGAACAATGAACGTTCCTGTTCCGTGGGCGACCCGCCTATCCCGATCATCGTAAACACTGCCCTCCATGACGACCAATGTGTGTCCGCGATGCAAAAAGCTCGCTTCAGCGCGCAGTCGCTCCCCTTTTCCCGGAAGCAAATAATTGAGCTTTAGCTCTGTCGTCACTGCATACTGATCGGGTGGCAAGGACCGATTGATCAAGGAGCCCATCGCTGAATCAATCAAGGTCGCAAGAATTCCTCCATGAACAACTCCCCCTGAATTGTGCATAAAAGGGGTCGTTGGCAATTCAAAGCGATAAGACTGTCTTTCTTCGTCTATGAACTCTCCTTTTAATCCGAGAAACCCAGAGATAAAGGCGCTATTCCGTTCCCGCTTTTGATGAATGGCAGCAACAGCCAGCTCGAGAATGCGACGCTCCTCTTCATTCCCGTCTGACCAGATGTTTTTTAACTCATCTAACATTTTGTTCACTCCAAACGAAATAGAGTCGATTCTTCTATTTTATCCCAAACAAGCTGATTTCGCTATGATTCCTAAACGTAGCCCATCGAGAGCAGCTGTCCGAACTAGCCTGGGCTGAGCGAATGTTCAGACTTTTACGGTTGTTTCTGTAATTAAAAATTGATAAGATAGTTCAAAACATAAGACAGGCATGATCCGTATTGGAAGGGAGTTTTTCAAATTGGCCAGACAACGAAGTGATATGATCAAAAAAGGATTCGACCGCGCACCACACCGCAGCTTGCTTCGTGCAGCAGGTGTAAAGGATGAGGATTTCGATAAACCGTTTATCGCTATTTGCAACTCGTACATCGACATTATTCCAGGTCACGTGCACTTGCAGGAGTTTGGAAAACTGGTCAAGGAAGCCGTTCGCGCTGCTGGCATGGTTCCATTCGAATTCAATACGATTGGTGTTGACGACGGAATCGCTATGGGACATATCGGGATGCGCTACTCCCTCCCGAGCCGCGAGATCATCGCAGATAGCTTGGAAACCGTTGTCGCTGCTCACTGGTTTGATGGCATGATCTGTATTCCAAACTGTGACAAGATCACGCCTGGGATGATCATGGGTGCGCTTCGTGTCAACATTCCAACCGTATTTGTAACCGGTGGTCCTATGAAAGCCGGAAAAACGAGTGATGGCCGCTCCATCTCGCTTTCCTCCGTATTCGAGGGTGTCGGCGCTCACCAAGCAGGCTTGATCAACGACCAGCAACTCGAAGAGCTGGAGCAATATGGATGCCCGACTTGCGGTTCCTGTTCCGGTATGTTTACAGCGAATTCGATGAACTGTCTGCTCGAAGCCATCGGATTGGCTCTGCCAGGCAACGGTACCGTACTCGCTGTCTCTCCTGAACGTCGCGAGCTGGTACAATCATCTGCTGAAAAACTGAAAAATCTGATTGAACGCGACATTAAGCCACGCGACATCGTGACACTCGAGGCAATCGACGATGCATTCGCTCTCGACATGGCGATGGGCGGGTCAACCAATACCGTTCTCCATACACTGGCTATCGCACAAGAAGCAGGTATCGAATACCCAATCGAGCGCATCAACGAAGTAGCAAAGCGCATTCCACATATTTGCAAGCTGGCTCCTTCCTCCGACTATCATATCGAGGATTGCCACGAGGCAGGCGGCGTATCTGCGGTTCTGAAAGAAATCGCGAAAAAAGCAGGCGCGATCCATCCAGACCGTATCACAGTCACGGGCAAAACCCTTGGTGAAAACATTGCTGACGCTGAAATCAAAAACGATCAAGTCATTCGTCGCCTCGACAACCCGTACAGCGCTTCTGGCGGTCTCGCTGTTCTGTTCGGTAACCTGGCGGAACAAGGCTCGATTATCAAAACAGGCGGTGTCGATCCTTCTATTAAAAAGCACGAAGGTCCAGCCATCTGCTTCGACTCCCAAGAGGAAGCTCTGGCAGGAATCGCTGCTGGCAAAATCAAATCTGGTCATGTTGTCGTCATCCGCTATGAGGGTCCTAAAGGCGGACCAGGCATGCCAGAAATGCTGGCTCCTACCTCACAAATCGTGGGTATGGGCCTCGGTAAAGAAGTCGCGCTCGTTACAGACGGACGCTTCTCCGGTGCTTCTCGCGGAATCAGTATCGGTCACGTGTCTCCAGAAGCCGCAGAAGGCGGTCCAATTGCCTTCGTACAGGACGGAGATATCATCTCGATTGACCTCGAGGAGCGCACGATGCAATTGCTCGTGGATGAAGCCGAGCTGGCTCGCCGCAAAGAAGGCTGGAAAGAATTCGAGCCGAAGGTAAAAACAGGCTATCTGGCTCGTTACTCCAAGCTAGTAACGAATGCGAGCATGGGTGGTATTTTGAAAATCTAGTATTGCTAGTAAAGGCAAAGCCCTTCCTTTGTGAATCACCGTCACGCAGGAAGGGTTTTTGTATTGACTTTTCCATCTATTCCCTCTTACAATCAAGTTAATAAATTTTAACTGGTTAAAAGGATTGTGATGCATATTGGAGCAAAAGTCGATTTTTATCATCGAAAACTACGATCAGCTAAAAGTGATCAGTGACCCGTTACGCACGAAAATGCTGATGCATCTGGTGGAAAAGCCGCACACGGGGCAACAGCTTTCCCAGCTTTTTGGACTGTCTCGTGCGAAGATCCTGTACCACCTGCGTGAGTTGGAGAAGCATGGCATCATCCAGTTGGTTAAAAAGGAAGAGAAGGGCGGCAACATTCTCAAATACTATCAGGCGGTGGCAAGAGGCTTCATACCCGCTGATCATCTGCTCACGTATACGGAGTCGAAGGAGGCTACCAGACAATCCTATGTCGAAGTATTGCAACGGGCGAAAACAAGAGCGCTCAGTGCTCCTGAAGAAGCCTTTGCACTGACATCAACGGAAGTCGAGAACTGGCCGCGCATCTCCCTACAGTCTGAAGTCAGAGTCAGTGAGCAAGCGTTTGTGTCCTTTTTGCAAAAATACCGGAGCCTACTCCACGAATTGCAGCAAAGCTCCCTGGATGACCCATCTTCGAAGCAGGATTACTACCTGATGATTACGGGATTTCAAATTGATGAACCGTTATTTAAAAAGGATGCACAGGAGTAACAAAGGAACCTGTAATACGATGAGTCCACATGTGTATGAAAAACCTATTCGAGTAGGTTTTTCTTTCGGACACACGGTTAATATTTCTTAACCGGTTAATAATAAGGAGAGTGGATTTCCATGGAAGCTGTCCCCAAGCAATCTAGCCTTCCCTCAGCGGATACATCCCGCTTGTTTACGAAACCTTTTACCCTTCTTTGGCTGTCCAGCCTTTGTTCCGGGCTCAGTATCTCACTCTTTCTTTTCTCGCAAACCTGGTATATCATCCAGGTTTTATCTCAAGAGGCCTCATTAGGCCTCGTATTTATGGCGGCAACCATTCCCAGGATCGTCTTCATGCTGATAGGCGGAACGCTCGCTGATCGGATGAGCAAAAAGAGAATCCTGTCAATCACAAGCATGTTGAAAGCATTTTTGATAATGTTGCTTGCAGGAATCATCTGGTGGGGGTATTCCTCGCTGGCGCTATTTATTTGGTTCGCTCTCTTCTTCGGTACCATTGATGCCTTTTATTGGCCAGCTCAAAATTCGTTCATACCTTCAATCGTACCCTCTTCCTCCCTTTTGCGAGCGAATTCTGTACTACAAACGACAAACCAAACCTCACAACTGCTCGGTCCTGTTCTTGCCGGTTTTGTAATTGAGTGGGGAAGTTACCCCCTTTTATACGGCTGTGTTGGCTTGCTTCTTCTGGTTGCAAGTGTATCTGCATGGTGCATGCCGAAACAGGAACCAGCTGTTCTTTCCAAGCCACAGCAAAGGCTCAAGGAATCTATACAGGAAAGCTTCTGTTATGTCAAACAATCGGATTTCCTTCCTTTGCTATTGACCTCCATCATCTGCCTGAACGTATTTTTGATGGGCCCCTTATATATTGGCTTGCCGATTTTTGTAGATCAGGTGTTAGCTGGTTCTACCCTACAGTACAGCTTTTTGGAAGGGGCACTCGCTTTTGGCATGCTTGCCGGGGCAATCATGCTCGCACTCACGACACTGGGTCAAAACAGGTTGCAGATCGCCTTTCTTTTCATGATGATGCAAGCGCTTGTCTTCTTTGCTTTTAGTCTCACTCAACAGTTCTGGCTCAGCTTGCTTATTCTATTTACGCTCGGCGTCACGTTTTCTCTCATTAATATTCCGATTCTCTCTTTTGTTCAGGAAAAGGTGCCACAAGCCTCGTTGGGGAAAGTCATGAGTTTGGTCTCGCTCTCCTCTTTAGGCTTGCAACCGATTTCCCAGGCGATGACTAGTCTTTTGATCGCATGCGGACTTACGGCCAAGGAAGTGATGCTGCTTGCCTCCATCCCCCTCTTTCTTGCTTCCTGTTTCATTTATTGGCGGCAAAAGTATGCTTGGTCTGCAAAGAGGGATGATCTGTAATAGATCATCCCTCTTCCCTATCGTATTTACAAAACTTGCTTATTCGCTCATCGCAACTTTACCGCGTGCGAGACGTATTAGTAAGTAGAGAGCCAGACGGGTAGATTACAAGACTCGCCGTGCCGAAACGAAGCGCTTCTCCCAGGACGTGCCCTTAAAGGTCGAATACGTCACTCCTGGTTTTCCATATGTATGAAGGAGTTTGTTGTTACCTGCATAGATCGCCACGTGTGTGATCCGTTTGGACGTCGTCGTTTTACTCGCCTTGAAGAACACCAGGTCTCCTTTTTTCAGGTTCGACTTGGACACACTCGTTCCTACCTTGGCTTGATCGCGAGAAGTGCGTGGCAAGGTCTTGCCGACTGCGACTTTAAATACGCGCTTTGTAAAGGAAGAGCAATCAAAAACGGCTGTGGTATTGCTGCTCGCACCGAATTTATAAGGAGTACCCATATACTTTCTTCCCGTGGCAATGACTTTGTCCGCCTTGGATTGCGTCCATGCCGCCTCCGCTACATTTTTCTCTCCTGGCAACGGAGCGACAATCGCTGTGACTCCCAATGCTACTCCCATTACGATTCCTATGAGGGCTTTATGTAATTTCATGCTGTTCATCCTCCCTTTTCTTTTGAAAAAGATCCCTGTTCAACAGGGGACCATTTTATGCAAAGTTTGGCTGACCTCTCACTTGTTCTCTACTTTACCAAAGCCCACACACTATGAAATTACCAAAAACTTGCCAAAAATGATTTTTTCAACTGGACACGATTACCGCTTGACGCCTTCGCGCTTGATTTAACAGGCATTCCTCAAATTTTCAGTCTATTTTCTTGCCAGAATGTCCCTCCCGAATTAGCAAAATTTATCCAGCCCTCCTATGTTAAAATCCGTGCTATATGCGACTTTCGTCCTAGTGCCTTTTACAAAAAACCCCTATTCCCACCTTTTTTCACGTAATCTGCCTCTGGAATCTCGCTTCTCTTTCTTCTCTCTCTACTTGCAACTAGCAGGGAGTCATCGTAAAGTAGATAGGAGTTCGTTTTGAAGGAGGCACATATGCGACTGCGTAACATTCCAGGTGCCGAAGCGGCCCTGAGAGAATATCCGACGTTCGTAGACAATCCCCTTTCCTATAAAGGGAATTGGAAGGAACGCTTCGGGAATAACAATCCGATTCACATGGAGATCGGCTGTGGAAAAGGACGTTTCATTAATACATTGGCCGAGCGTCACCCTGACATCAATTTCATTGCGGTTGAACTGAAGGCGGAGGTCGTTCTGCGTGCTGTTCAGCGTACGGAGTACAAAGCTATTCCGAATCTGGCTTTTGTTCAGTACGACGCTTCCAAGTTGACCGAGTTGTTTGCCGATCATGAAATTTCTCGCATCTATCTGAACTTTAGTGATCCGTGGCCAAAAACCCGTCATGCGAAACGCCGTCTCACTTACAAAAGCTTCTTGAACACGTATCGTCAGGTGCTTGTGGCAGACGGTGAGCTTCATATGAAGACAGACAATGAGAACCTTTTTGAGTTTTCACTCAACCAATTTGCTGCGGAGCGCTTCCAGATGCGCAATATCACCTTTGACCTGCACCAGTCCAAGCTGGCGGCGGATAATGTGATGACGGAGTACGAGGAGCGCTTTTCGTCTCGTGGGCAGCGTATTTATCGGGTGGAAGCGAGCTGTGTGATTAAGTAGAACCGGGTTTGAGTCAACATGGGGGAGGAGAAGAAAAAACACAGTTCTCTTCGACTCTGACACGCCCGCTAGGGGGATTTCACTGGCCGTCTCCACTTCCAAAAGGGGACCGTCGATCCAAAGCCACCCTACGGGCGGAAGTTTCTCAAGGAAGAAGTGTTCGACAAGCGTGGTCCCCTTTTGGAAGTTCCGACTGAGTAGGCGTTGTCAAGGTCTGCGAGCCCTGCGCTTTTTCTTCTCACCAGCTTTTGTTGGTTCATCGGAACTTTCTAAATGCTTGTGAAAAATCATAATTACCAAAAAAAGACCCTCCACGTTCTCAAGTAAGCTTTGGAACTTACTTGATTGCGCGGAGGGTTTTTTTATTCTTTTTGTCGCCCGACGCTTTTGTACACGCGCTCTGGACGTCCGACGACTCCGTACGAAAGGTCTGCGATGGCGTCTCCTTTGGCTACTAAATATTCGAGGTATCGCCTTGCTGTTGAACGGCTGATGCCTGTTTCTTTGCTGACCAAATCCGTTGTGGCCTCATGCGTCTGCATGAGAAAACCAGAGATCTTGTCCAGCGTAATTTGATCAATTCCTTTGACTGCCTTTGTCTCGGGTGTCTTCTTTTGGCCTGTCCGGGCAATGAGTTCATCGATTTGGGTTTGACTGATCTGATCGGTGTCTTTTTTCCAATCACTGACCTTTTGCCTGAACTCCTGATAATTCCGTAACGTTTGTTGCAGGCGTGCAAAGATAAGCGGCTTGGTAATAAAATCGAATACGCCGTAGCGGATCGCCTCTACAACCGCATTCACTTCTTTGGCAGCTGTCAGCATGATGACATCCGTTGTAGGGAACTGCTCCTTTATGATCGACAAAAAATCGAGGCCGTCCATATCTGGAAAATATATGTCGAGTAACACGAGATCGGGCTGTAAAATTTCCATTTGGTCTTTGGCCTCTTGTCCATTCGTGGCAATGCCAATCACCTCGTACCCTTCCACTTTTTCCACGAAGCGTCGGTTTACCTCTGCGATTCTCAGGTCGTCCTCAATAATGAGTACCCGTATCATCTAGTACGGCCTCCTTCCGTTCTGCCGTGTGTGCATCCTTTGGGATCGTCACAGTAAAAATGGTTCCACCTACCGGATTACCTGTATGCGTAATATTGCCGTGTACATGAATAACAGCTTGTTTGACTAAGTGCAGTCCGTAGCCATGATTTGGCTGTTGTTTGGTAGAGAAGCCCAACTCAAAGATTCGTTCAGCATTTTCTTCGGAGATGCCTGGCCCTCTATCCTCTACCTCTATGAGCAGGACCTCTTCCATATTGAGCAAAAAGATCGTGATTTCTGGTGCAAATGCACCCGGAGCTTTTACAGCGTCCATCGCATTATCTATCAAATTGCCAAGAATGACAATCAGCTGTGAGCGATCAATCGAGGCAGGAATGTCACGGAAGTTGCTTTCTGGATCAATTTTCAATTCTACTTTGCGTTCGTTGGCTTGATTTAGCTTCCCGAGCAACAAGCCCCCTATCAGTGGGTCGGGGACTTCTTGCATAATAAACGTCGTATTGTGGACATGTACATTCAACTCAGAAGAGATCGTTTCAATGGCTTCCTGATACGATTCGAGCTGGATGAGTCCTGATATGAGATGCAGTTTGTTGGAATACTCGTGCGTCTGGGAACGAAGCACTTCCGCATACTCCTTCACTCGTGACAGCTCCTGTGTGACCTCGAACAGCTCGGACCGATTACGAAAGCTCGCTACCGCTCCCAAAACATGACGCTCCTTATCCATAATCGGGACCCGGTTCACCACTAATACGTGCTCGTCCACTTTCGTTTCGCGGTCAAATTCGGCTTTCCCTGTCTCAATCACCTCATGAAGGCCCAACGACCGAACCAGTTCGTCCTGTTTGTCCATGATCCTGTCATTATCCTTCGCTTGCCCCAGCATATGGAGAGCGGTCTGATTCGCGAGTGTGATCGCCCCATCCTTATTGACTGCCACAATGCCTTCGCGAATCGATTCCAGCACGGCTTGATTTTCCTGATACAACCGCCCGATTTGTTCAGGCTCCAAACCAAATATGGCTTTCTTTACATTTTGTGAAAGAATGAGCGTAGCCACCACACCCAAGAGCAAGGTGACGATGCCAATGACGAAGATTCGATTGCGATACGATTCGATCGTTTCATTTATATTCTCAAACAAGAAGCCGACCGAAACGACTCCCATCACCTTTCCTTCCTCATCATAGATCGGTGTCTTTCCTCTGAGTCCAGGGCCAAGCGAACCGACTGTCTCAGAGATGATAGATTGCCCTTCAAATACTGCCTCATTGTCGCCTCCCACCATCTTTTTGCCAATCTGCTCTGGATCAGGATGAGAATAGCGAATGCTTTGCAAATTTCCTACTGTGATAAAAGCCGCATTCGTGTCCACGCGTATTTTTTCCACGATTGGATTGATAATCTTGGCGGGATCTTCTGTTTCAAATGCCTGTTTGATCTCGGACATCTGCGCGACGGTCTTGGCGGTATGCAGTGCGCGCGTCCCGATCTCATGCTCCAATACGCCCGCCAGCATCTGCTCAAACATTGTACCGAGTATGACCGTCACACCAAAAAGGAGCGAACAAATAATCAACATCAGCTTGCTGTGAAAACGCACAACGTTCCCTCCTCTTCTTCTCATTGTATCTCATTTCGCTCGATGACGAAAAAGAGGCCATGAGCAGGCCTCTTTTTCCTTTCTTCCTTCTATCATTAACTAAAATGAGATGACTCCGGTAAGAAGAGCAAGCGCAATCATCACGATCGATGTTCCAAACGCCCATTTCAGGATGAACTTTTGAGTTTCTGCATAATCGACCCCAACCATTCCGATCAACAGGTACTGTGCTGCAAACAACGGGCTGAGTACATGCAACGGTTGACCCAGGATGGAAGCGCGACCAATTTCCGCCGGATCGATTCCGTAAGCGGCTGCTGCATTTGCCAGGATGGGAACGATCCCGAAGTAATACGCATCGTTCGACATGAAATACGTGAATGGCATGCTTGTCAGCGCTACGAGTAGAGGCATATGGGAACCAAGTGAATCCGGAATCCAGGAAACGAGTGTGCTCGCCATCGCATCGATCATTTTCGTTTCAGTCAGGATGCCGGTAAAGATACCCGCAGCGAAAACCATGGACACAGTAGCCAGTGCGTTAGCGGCGTGGGCGGCAATTCGCTCTTTCTGATCTTGCATTTTCGGATAATTTACAAACAGGGCAATGGCAAAAGCGAGCATGAACAGCGTCGGCAGTGGCAAAAAGCTCGTAATCAGGCCGACCATCAGAGCTGCGGTCAACAACAGATTGAACCAGATCAAACGCGGACGTTTCAGTGCAGCGGTCTCATCCGTCGCCGCCACCTCTTGTCCTGCAAGCGATTTCAAATCTTCATCTGGTATCTCAATAATCCCCAGACGCTTACGCTCTTGTTTGCCCAGAATACAGGCTACGATCATCACCCACGCAATTCCGCCAATCATCATAGGAATCACAGGGACAAAAATCTCGGAAACATCCATATGGAGTACACTCATGACACGTGCTGTCGGTCCACCCCAAGGCGTCATGTTCATGACACCGAGTGAGAGCATCGCCATGGCTGCCAAAATCATCGGTCTGATTCCCAGCTTGCGATACAAAGGTAGCATCGCGGTGACGGTAATCATATAAGTCGTGGTTCCATCTCCATCCAGTGCGACCAAGGTAGCGAGAATCGCTGTACCTACAATCACCTTCAGTGGGTCACCCTTCACCATTTTTACGATTTTTTTAATTAATGGATCAAACAGACCTGCATCCATCATGACTCCAAAGTACAGAATGGCAAACAACAGCATGATTCCCGTAGGCGCAATTTTCTTGATGCCCGCAAGCATCATGTCGCCAATTTCTGTACCGAATCCGCTAATCAACGCAAATACAACAGGAACGACAATCAAAGCAACCAATGCCGAAAGCCGTCTCGACATAATCAAGTACATGAAAACGGCTACCATGAGAAATCCAAGTAATGCCAGTATACGCTAGTTCCCCCTTGCAAGAATGCGCTTTCATATCGTGCTGTCATTATAGCAATGTTCGTAAAAATCCGAATAGAATATGCGCATAAACTGTTTTAACCGCATTTCCTCTATTAACTTCATAAAAATCATGAAATGCGCACGGTGATCGCCGTGCAAGGGCGAAAAGAAAAAGAACGGCACGAATCAGCCGTTCTTTCTTGTATTTTATACATCTCGCTTTTGAAACACCCGGATGGACAACCCCAGTGCCACGATGCCATAGAGAATGGTGTAGATGAGCATGGCAGTACTCGGCGGAGAAGTCGTACCGAAAATTCCTTGTGAAGCAAAGGACAACGGATCGTCCGCTGTGTCAAATAGCGAGAGCGTCGTTTGCCTGAATAACGAATCGGTTGGAAAAACCAGACTGGAAATAATCCCGATGTTCGTGAGTGAGCTGTTGCTAAAGGCAACACCAAGCTGCTCGATAAAGCCACCGATGAAGCTGATCCCGTACAGAATGATCAGGATAATACCGCCTGTTACTGTTGTAGTCACACTGCTCAAGAGCATGGCTACACAGACAAGAATGATCGGCATACTTACGAAGAAAGCTGCTGCTTTCAGGATTTGGGCTCCACTTACCTGAACAGCTAACGCACCGCCACCCACCCATTGGTTAATCGCCAAAAGTCCAGCGAACATCAGGAGTGCGTAAAGCCCCAACATACTTGCCAACCCGAAAAATTTCCCCAATACATATTTGTAGCGAGGAAGGGCGCGGGCCAGCCACGTGTCGATTTGGTGGCTCTCAATTTCAGATGCAATACTCCCGACACTGCTCAAAATCGCCAGGAGTGCTGTAATAACGGAGCCAAAGTACAAGCCCATTCCCAAGAGCTGCGTGGAAAAGAAGTTTTTTTGTAGCAAAGCTTCTGGACCTGCGCCCCCGAATGAGTCCTTCATTTCCTTGACGGCATAGCCTGTGGCAAGTCCAAACAGCAGCAAGAAGGCCAGTGACATGATCAACGTAATCGTGAAAATACGCTTGGAGATCATTTCTCTATACGTGATTTTGATGATCGGCCACATGTCGTTCTTCCTCCTTTCTCTGCACCCAATACAGGAATACCTCTTCCAGTGATTGCTGCTTGCGCACGACTTCATGTACCCCAGCCCCGGATGCGATCAACTGTTGCAACAGAGCGGGTACCCGATTGTCCTGATCCAGCGTCATTAACCATGTATCACGGTCTTCCTCTTGTCTAACGAGACGACTCTCTGTGACGAAAGAAGGAAGCTCGTTATGAAAGCCAGCGCTATCCTTGTCCACAGTCAATTCAATTTGTGGCTGGACGCTGCTCAGCTTGCGCCAGTCGCCATGTACAACCAGCTCACTGCGATGAATAATCCCAACGTAGTTGCACACACTCTCCATTTCACTCAGGAGATGACTGTTGAGAAAAACCGTCTTTCCCTGGTCACGCAGCCTTGCGATCAGCTCGCGTACTTCTTTTCGCCCGATTGGGTCCAGCGCGGAGGTCGGCTCATCGAGAAAGATCAGCTCTGGATCGGATAAGAGGGCGCAGGCAATCCCAATACGCTGCTGCATGCCTTTGGAAAAGCCCCGGATGCGTTCACGCTCGCGTCCAGCCATTCCGACCAGCTCAACGACATTTTTTATGACTGTTTTGCTCTCGCGATGTGTTAATCCACACAACTCGGCATGATGCTCTAAAAGCTGTTGACCTGTCAACCAATCCGGATAGCGAAACAGCTCTGGCAAGTACCCTACCTTTTTTCGCGATTCTACACTACCAATCGGCTCACCCAGCATAACCGCTTTGCCATTCGTTGGGTGCAGTAACCCGAGCATCGTCCTGACAAAAGTACTTTTACCCGCTCCATTTTGCCCGAGGAAACCAAATACGGAGCCGCGCGGTACTTGTAGCGTAATATTTTTGCAGCCGGCCTTGCCGTTATATTGCTTGGTCAAGTCCCAAGTCTCAATCACATAATCTGACATCGCTTACCTCACTTTCTCCATGAAAAACGGGACAAAGCAGAGCCCCCTTTTCAGGAAAACTCTGCCAATGCCCGACTTTTTTCTTTACTTATTTCAGTTGATTGGCAAAATCCAACAGCCCATCCACGTTCTTTTCGCTGCCTTCCAGCATGTGAATGTGTCCATCCTGCTGCCACATCAGATGCACATTGTATTTACCTGTGATCAGCATTCCCTTTTGACCGTTCACTTTTACTTCCTTCATCTTACTCTCGCCGTCTGCCATGTATGGTACAGGGAGGGTATGTTGCCAGTCTTCGATGCTAATCATCTGCTTTTTCACTTGATCAGGAATGAACGGCAGGGCCAAGATTGTCTCGCGAAGCTGTGCCAGATCGACTCCCTCAGGAGCAGTTAGCTCAGGTGCGTCCATGACAGAGTAGCCATAGCTTTCTTTTCCTGCGGTCATCCAAACCTTCTGCATCTGTGGGATCTTCAAGGAGAAGCGTTTACCACTCAGCTTTTCATCAAAGCGCGCCTCTACCTGCAATTGCGCCAATAGCTTGTTTGCACGATCGGCATCGATCTCCATGTGCATAGTAAAAGGTGATTGGATCTCTACACTATCCACCGTGACGTCCTGCGGCAGCTGTGGCAGCTTCACGCCAGCCTTTTCAGCGGATTCCTTGTTGTTGTAATAGTGGCTTCTTTGCTCAAGTTTCTCTTGATCGTTTTTATCCATCCAGATTTTCCCAATCCCAGGCAATTCCGTCTCGCCCCAATTGCCGCTAGCGATCCATTGTTCGACCTCTCGTAGATCCTCTTGCGTCACTTTGACAAACTCTACTTTATCCATGCGGAAAATGGACAGAAAATCGTTCGCTGCTGCTTGTACTTGGGGGAAAGACAGGGACACAGCCAGTACTGCTGCTGCCGAAGCACCTGTTACCCATCTTTTTGTTTGCTTGTTCATCTGATTCCAGCTCCTTCTGATTGTTGCTCGATTGGTTATCATTTGTCGCTCTTGTGTATCGGTGTCAGTCGTTTTCTCGATGGATTGCGAAAATCGCTGCCACGCTGCTTCCGTATTGACCTTCCCACCGTTTGTCTCGGAAAAAGCATGCTCCATCTTCTCACGAGTCCAGCTATCCAACGCAGACAGTTCGTTTAGCTGTGTGCGGCAGGTTTCACAGTACTCCAGATGAAGCAGGAATTGCTTACTTTCTTTTGAGCTGCATTCCCCATCCAAGAACGCCTGGATAAAGCCTGTCTCGGCGCATTTCATTCCTCTTCCCCCCTCATCCGGCCATATATGGTACGAAATTTACTTTTCGCTCTCGCAAGGAGTGTTCCCACTGAGCTGATCTGCGTGCCAGTCGCTTTCGCCAACTCCGCATAAGGAAATCCGGAATATTTCATGACCAGCAAGGTTCGTTCCCCCTCGTCTAGCTCCTCTAGCACATCGCGGACGATACTCTGGGACTCTTTTGCAAGCCACATCTCTTCTGAAGAAGGGCTGACGTGTTCTTGCTCGGATGTACTTCGCTCTTGTCTTGCGTACCTACGTTTTTCTGAACGAAGATAATTGTACGCTGCGAAGAGCGCGGACTTGGACAGCCATGCCGGGATATGTTCGATCACCGTGCGATCGGTATGGTAAAAGGAGAGAAATACATCCTGTGCAATGTCTTCTGCCGTTTGTTGATCTTTCACAATCCGCATGATCTGTCGAACTACAAACGGATAATAAGTCGTAAACAATTCTTGAAAGGAATCTGTATGATCCTCTGCTCGAGCATGGTTCATCACCAGGTTTGCTTGCACCTCCACTGGATTCCTCCTTCCCGCGTGCGCCATTAACGAATGCCTCTACTGCTTCGTTCATCTAATAGAAACCGCCAAAGCGAGTTTTGTGACAGGAAGAATGAAATTTATTTTTCATCTAAAAATAGATCGGGCTTCTCCAGGAAACGGCGCGTCAATTGATAGTGCTCCGTATCGCGATAATTCACCTCTTGTACCGGCGATTCGTCAAAATTAAGGATAGTCGCTCCGGGATAGCCCAATAGAATCGGCGAGTGCGACGCAATGATAAATTGTGCTCCTTCTTCCACCAAATCACGCATCATGTACAAAAAAGCGATTTGACGCTTCGGTGAAAGAGCAGCCTCGGGCTCATCCAGCAGGTAGATTCCCCTGCCGTTGAAGCGATTGGCAAACAACGAGAAAAAAGATTCTCCGTGCGACTGCTCATGCAACGAGCGTCCGCCGTAATGTTGATAGCTTTTCGGGCCCATCTCATCGATATGGCTGGCAAACTGATAGAAGCTCTCCGCTCGTAGGAAAAAGCCATTCGTTATTTTAGGCAGCCAGGAAAGGCGTATGTAGTCACCCAGAATCGCCTCCGAGCGATGCACCTCATAAAAGTTGTGCCGCGATCCTCCAGCCGTGTGAAAACCGCATTGATAGGCGATTGATTCCAATAAGGTCGATTTACCCGAGCCATTCTCTCCTACAAAAAAAGTGACACTGCTCGCAAGCTCAATCTCTTCCAGCTTGCGCAAGGAAGGCAAGTGAAATGGATATTCTTTCGTGTTGGGGAATTTTTCTCGCAACAGCTTGATCGTTCGTAAGTAAACCATTTTTGACCTCCACTCTCATTATTTTCCCGACTCCCGCCGATACATCCTAATAAGGGCGCCTTTTTAAACGCTCATTTATTTGGGGGAGAAGCATCCGTGGACAAGGTTTCCTTTCTTCAGGAAAAAAGTACATTTCATATGAAATATCCGGATCAGAGCGACCTCGCCTTTTACCGGTGGTATACGACTCAGTATCCGAACGAAGCCATCGGGTGGTTTCACCTTGGCAAAGAACGAGAAGCACAAGGAAACTCGGAACAAGCTCTCGAAGCGTATAGACGTGGCCTGGTATCCAAGCAAGGCCCGTATGACAACGAGACGCGTGACGCTTATCACAGACTGCTGCGTGAGCGACAGCGCAGCTCCTTGGGCAGTCGAATGCGTTTACTCTTGGCTTCCCTTTTGTTTCTCTATTTTCAATTCGCTTTTTCGCCTGGACCGTTGAGAGATGCGTCATCCGAGACAACGCCACAGGCTGCCAAACAGCCCGTACCGACACCTGGGCAAACACAGCCACATGTAGAGGTCATTGCAGTCCCTCCTACACTCAGTGCCCGTGAGCTGTCTGAACAGGTCCGGCGGTATGTAGAGTCCCGGCGTCCAGCTCTAACGCAGCCTTTTACGGTGTTGGTTGTCCCAGAGGTACCTGGTTCGCCGTTGTTCCGTCCCTTGCTGTTTTATCAGCCGCGCGAAGTCCGAGGCATCCTGCGTTATAATCCGACAAGTCGAACTGTTCTCAGTGAAAAATGGTGGGATAAACCTGTGCAATTGGAACGAGAACCGACACTTGCTTCAGTAAAGGCAGAGCTCACGGATGAGCAGCTAACCCTCCAGCATGTACTGATCTTGCGAAACGCCTTGTATCGCTACTATCAGCAAACGGGTACGTTGCCTGCCCAGCTGTCTGATCTGGCTGGCGCTTATCCAGGCAATTATTTGCCGCAAATTCCAGTACCGCCAAAGAAACTTTTGTTAAAAAGCTATCCGTATCATCCCAAAGCCTTCTTGCCAGAGTCCGCATGGGACAGCTTGCGCAATGTACTGCCGCTTCCCGGCTATCCGGAGCCAGTCGCGCCTTTCGAACCGTTACAGCTTCAATTGACTACATCGACCCATACCTTGAAGCTCATCAGCGGTTCTCATCTCGTACGCAGCTATCCCGTCGCTATAGGCAAAAACGGCTCTACACCCGAAGGCTACTATACCATTCAACAAAAAATCAATCAGCCTCGCGGACATGACAATATTTATGGTACGAGGGGCATGGTCTTTCAGGAGAACGGATATGCCCTCCACGGGACAAACCATCCCGAGAGCATCGGCTCATCCGTTTCACTCGGCTGTGTTCGCTTGTACAATGCTGCTGTCGAGGAATTGTACAGCTTTGTTTCACTGGGGACAGAATTCATGATCTCCAATGCCCCGTCCCCTGCCCAGCCTTGGAGCAACCCTGTTCCATTCGTTCTCCCGGCTGGTCCTGAGGAAGAGACGCCACAAGTCATTTACAATTGGCTCCATTGATTCTTTAAGCCACGTAAAGAAAAGACGTGCGGAACGTCACAACGTTACGCACTGATTTTTACCAGACGCTTATCAAACGAAAAAAAGCCCTTCTATCCTTTTAAAAAAGGGGGTAGAAAGGGCTTTTCTTCCTATGAATAGGGGATTACTCTGCGTTCACGATAGCTTTGTAGGGAATCTTCGTGTTGTTAGTGTTGTAGACTAACAAGTAGTATTTCCCTGGTTTTGCCTCAAATTCTCCAGTCAGTTTCTTACCTGTGGTTTTGGGGTAGGCGAAATACGTTTCGAGATCATCTTCATGGAACACCACCCAGTTTAAGCCTTCGTCCTTCTCGCTACTTACCGTAACTTGAACGACCCCTTCCTCTTCAACCTGAATCATGTACGTGTCCTTGTCATCTGTACGATCGGTTTGACCATTTATCTCTTCGCCCAACTGTAGTGTATTAGCGTCATCGAATGAATTGTTCGGCTCCGTTTCGCTTGGTTCTGAATTTTCTTCTGGCCATTCCGCGGTTACTTTGTATGGAATGGTTTCACCGTTAAAGTTGTACACGGACAAATAATAGGTACCCGGAGTTGCTTCAAACTCACCAGAGAGCGTTTTTCCTGAGGTTTTGGGGTAGGCGAAATAATGATTCAGATCATCCTCGTGGAAAACGACCCAGTTCAAACCAGTATCATGCTCACTCGTTACGTTGATTTTCACCGTTCCGTTGCCCAATACCTTCAAGGCAAAAATGTCCTTGTCGTCCTGTTTACTTGTTTGACCACTCAGCTCCACATTGCTTTTCAACGGATTTGCCTCTGAAAAGCTGTTGTTTGGCTCCTGTTCCTTTTCCCCAATTTCTCCGCCCTGCTCCTCGATCGTGATCGTCATCGATTTCGCAGTAACCGCTCCTTTGTCATCCGTTACTCGCAGTTTCACGGTATATTCTCCCTGATTTTCGTAGACATGCGTAGGATTGGCATCACTACTGCTTGTGCCATCTCCAAATTCCCACAGATAGGATACGATGCTCCCATCCGGATCGGAGCTTCCGTTACTACTGAATGCAACCTCCTCGTTTACAGCTGCTTTTGACGGTCCGTTCATGACAATAACAGGTGGCTTGTTCTCACCATCTCCTTGTTCTGGAAGTACTCCGTGGAACGTGACATCATACTCAAACTGATTGGACGCATTTACTCTATAGTTGGTAAAGTAGGCGGTTACGGTTTTGTAGCCGTTCCACGGGTGGGAAGTAAGTGTAGTTAGAAACTCGTCTGTCATGCGACTCATCGTTTCCCAGTCTTGCTTCTCCCCTTGTGCCTGCGTACCCGTGTACGTCCCGGTTAACGTAAAGGTTTGGAAAAACTCTGAATCATGCCTGTTTGTAGACACATTTTGCAATCCAACAACATCCGCAATTTCTTGGTAGATTTCTGCACTTGCTTTGGGGGCTGGTGTGACCAGATAATCATCAGACACCAGCGGCACGGTCAGATCAGGATAGCTGTCCACCAACGATTCCATTGTTCGGTGGTAATCCCGATTTAGCTCTGAATCATTGCTGAGCGTACGGATGAACTGGTCATAACCATCCACGTTATTGGCCTCTATGTAATCCATGATATCATCGAGCTTGTTCCAGTCCTCTTTCATCATGTGATACTGCAAGGCGTATGAATACGTATAAAAATCCCACGTGCCGTAGCGTGCGTGCAAAGTTTGAGAGGCTGTATACCAATTATTTTGTCCAAAGCGAATCAGATTGTTGACCATGGATTTTCGAGGCAGAACACCTGTTGTTCGCGTGGAGCCTGCAAACAGTTCCGCTCCTCCTTCTTCAAACCACGACAGTCTCTCGTCTCTGTAAATCGGTCCTTCATTCCACAAGCCAGGTATGGCATAGCGCCCTTGCAAATAGTGCGTGAATTCATGGCGGAATAATTCTTCCAGTGTGTACGTGCTCTGCTGCGGTGTTCGTTCGTAGGTGAAGAAAGTTCCTTTTCCCTCGATATACATGCCCCCGTTGTTCGTCTCATAGCCATACAGGGGGTTGTTTATCTTGTACTCTGAAGGACTATTGTAAAGGACCATGGTTAAAATATCGTCGGGGTTCCCTTCCTCCATCGGTTCATCTCGCCCTACCATCCGATGAAACTGCGCTTTTACCTCTTTTGCCGCCCAGTATAACCGTTTGACTTTTTCTTCTGTGACATCCCCTCCTGTTTTCATGACGATGCTTCCGTCATCAAATGTGTATTCTTTGGGCAAATACTTTTCCATGGCATCCTCACGAATCTTGTTGAACTGGATGTCCCTTCCCTTAGCGTTTTTTCCGCCATAGACCGTCTGGATCAGCTTCGCTACCTGCATATACTGAAGTCCCACATACGGATAAAGCTCTAATGCTTCTGTGAGGACCTCGTTGCCCTTATTCGGATTGGAATGGTATTCTCCCAAATGCGCACTATGATAAAACCCATTGTCGAGGACCCATTCCTTCGCTTCATCCGTATCGCCATGCATCGCGAGTTTTCCCAACTCGTTCAGATACGTATCGATTTTGCCGTAAAACTCCTGTTTCTTGGTTGGTTCATCCACTTTCCACATCAGAATAAAGCTAACCTGGCTCATGATGCGGAATACAGCATCTCCCGCACTCCGCTGCGTAATGAAAGTATCCATTTGTTCTTCGTATTGTCGGATGATCGGTGCCGCTTCCTCCACAAGGGAAGCGCTTACAAATGTGTTTCCGATAAGTCCACCAAATGCACCTACCACCTCATTTTGAGCATCTGTCCCTAATTTGAAATTCGGATTGTCTGCAATGGCTTGTAGAGCAGGGAACACTTTTTCATGCTCGCTTCTCTGATTGAGATAGGATAATTCGTGATGGTAGTAGCCGAGGTAATACCCAGAGCGAAGAACCTCTACCAAGGTGTCTATTCCTTTGGAATCGCTGCTGGAGTATTGTGTGCCTCTGACTTGCAATGCGTCAATGATGGCCTGAACGCGCTGCCGATCATTGTAAAAGGCGTACGAATCGGGAGTAAAATCGAATAATTCAGGAATCTGCTCCCAGCTGACCGTCACCAGTACATTGACTAATTCGTCATAACTGAGCTTGTTCAAATCGGACATCGCGTACTTTTCTGCATTTGCCTTTATGCTCCGCTGCTGTTCGTTCGAAGACTCTTGCTCCTCTACACGCCAGGTCGGCTCCACTGGATGGGGATATTCCCCTGCTTTATCACTGGACTGATGCTGAAACGAGGTGACTGGGTCCAGCTTTCCCTCTACATATTTCCCAGAAGGCGGAACGTTTTGATGTGCATCCCTTCCGATCGCACTCGCGTAATCCTTGACTGCCAAGGCTTGGGCAGGAGTACCAACTGTCCCCAACAGAAAGGATGTTGAGAGAAGAACACCAGCCATCATGCGGCTTGTGTGTACCGTGTGGCGCTTTTTCTTCATGAATGAGCAAACCTCCTTTGAATGGTAACGGAATGAAATAAATGACACGCTGTTAGAAATTTGCAATTATGATGCCAATGCATATAACAGAAAAGAAGAGCAAGGGTGTATACATTTTTTTACAAAAAATCATAAACATGTATGTTATATTAGACACTATTCCTTTCAAAAGTGAGCCTTGCTTCGCGCACGCAAAAAAGCACGTTCCCGCAATGGGAACGCGCCATGTTTTTACGATCACATTTATTTTTCTTCTTCCAATTCCCTCATCGATTCTTCTTGTTCTTCTTCTGGGTTCCAATAATCGAGCACTTTTCCTTGCAGAACCTTGCCTTGAATGAATTCTACCTGCTGCTCACTGAAATCCTCTGTCCACTCAATACCCAATTGTTCAGCTAGACGTACGACGGTCAACAGTTCTGACCAAGCCACGTAACGTTTGTACCAGAAGAACTGTGGCTGCTCGTTCATGTATGGGTAAAGATCATCGAAATCGGTGTGTTTACAGTCAAGTGCTCGCTCAAAATTCACCTTGGTTTGGCGTAACTGTTCTTTGAAAAATGTGGGTAGATCCCTTTGTGCGTAGCTAGACATGGACTGTCCCCCCTGTCTCCCGATTTAATGGTATTGTACCACGCGAAAGAAGCTGTGCAAATAGTCGAATCGGTTTTGAATCGTTCTTGCTGGGCTAATCTTTAGCCGTTTGAAGCATCTGGGGACTGGTTCTGCCCATCCTCTTGTGGAGGTGGCGGTAATTGAATTTCATTGGAAGAACCATTTGTCTGACCAGGCACTGGATTCATGATGTCCGGTGGAACCTCACCTGTTCCCTGATTTGGCGGTTGGCTACCGCCTCCATTATTAGTATGCTCACCAGTTTCTCCGGTACCTTGGTCAGGTGGAATTTCCCCGTTGCCATTTCCCGTGCCATCCGGATTTTGTCCCTGATTGCTGCCTTCCTCGTTATGACCTGGATCTTGATTTAACATATTCTCCAGCTTCTTGGAATCGATTGGGACTGTTTTGGAAGGTGTGCCTTCCTCGCCTTGTGCATTTCGTGGAACGACTTGATACTGATACTGTCTCGGACTATCCAACACATCTACATAAGAGGTATCCTTCATACCCGCAGAGATGAGTTTCTTTTCGCCGCTCTCGCTAATGCGGTAAAGATCGTACGTATCGCCGTCAGAGCCACCAATCCAGCTAAGCACGACCATCAATTTATTCGTATTTGTGTCCAATGTCATGTCTGCAGCCAATTGGATTTCTGATTCAACTTCTTCTTGCTTATGCTGTACGGCGCCTGCTGGTCGAACGAAGTCCGATGACGGCACACCTTTTAAAGCAGTTCCCATCACTTTAGAGAACATTTGCGCCGTCATGCTACTTCCTTGGTGCATCAAATGCTGTTTGTCCTCCGGATCGAAGCCCATCCAAACAGCACCGACATATTCCGGAGTATAGCCCACAAACCAAGCATCCTTGTTTGCTTTGCTGTCGCCTGCTATCGATTGGGTCGTACCGGTTTTACCTGCAACATGGCGGCCAGAGATACGCGCTGCCTTCCCTGTCCCTTCCTGAACCGCTTTCTCCAGCATGGTGTGAATCTCCCAAGCTGCTTCCGGCTTCAGTGCCTCCGATTGTTTTGGCTGGTATTCACGGACGACACCCTCATCCTTATTCTCGACCTTGCTGATCGAGTGCGCCTCGGACACTACCCCTGCATTCGCAAAAGGTGTATAGGCCTGAGCCATTTGCTTCGGGGATATACCTTGATTCAATCCCCCGAGAGCAATCGCCAGGTTTCGGTCATTCGGCGTCAGCTCTATGCCGACTTTCTTGAGGTATGCCAAGCTTTCTGATACCCCAATTTCATTTAACAGCCAAACAGGCGGGATATTTGCAGAGTCGATCATCGCCCGGCTCATACTTACTGTTTCCGTGTAGCGATTATTGTAGTTGCGCGGCTCATAGCCATTAAAGCTCTGCCTTTTGTTGCTCAGTTGCGAATTCGCGTTCCATCTGTTGATATCTTTATTGACTGCTGGAGCGAATACGGCAATCGGTTTAAAGCTGGAGCCCGGCTGACGCTTCATGTCTGTCGCATAGTTGAAGCCTTTTGGCGCATAGTTGCGTCCGCCCATCATCCCGGCAATTCCGCCTGTTTTCGCGTCGATGACAATCATCGATGATTCTACACCACGCTTAGCGCCGTCTTTCGGGAAGTTTTTGGCATTGGCATATTCCTCTACCATGGCATCCTGCACTTTCGGATCAAAGGTCGTGTAAATGTCCCAGCCTCCGCGGTACAGTTCTTCTTCCGTTACTCCGAACTCTGCTTCGGACTCTTTTAACATCGTATCAAAAAACGCGCGATAGCCTTTTTTCAAGCTTCCACCGGCCACTTCATGCGGTTTGGTCGGCAACGCCTCTGCTTGAGCTGCATCCTTTTGTTCATTAGTAATAATGCCTTGCTCATACATCAGACGTATAACGGTGTCTCGACGTAGCTTCGCTTTTTCCGGATTGTTAAATGGTGAATAGGTGCTCGGTGCTTTTGGAATCGCCGCCAGCATCGCTGCTTCTGCAACGGTAAATTTATCGCTACTTACCGACTTGCCGAAGTAATACTGGGCAGCATCCTCTACCCCAAATTCCCCTTCGCCCAAATAAACGCGGTTCAAGTACATCTCTAAAATTTGATCCTTGGAGTACTTACGCTCCAAGCCAATCGCAATGCTCATTTCTTTTGTTTTGCGCCAGAATGTTTGATCTAGGGTGAGAAAGACGTTTCTTGCCAACTGTTGGGTAATCGTACTTCCCCCTTCAGCCAGCGATCCTTTTTTGATGTCATTGACTATGGCGCCACCGATCCGAACCATATCCACGCCCTTATGTTCATAAAAGCGCTTATCCTCTACAGCGAGGAACGCATCGATGAGGGTCTTTGGCATTTCGTTAATCGGTTTGTATTCACGGTTCTTCTGACGAATCAGACTAATTATCTCTTTCCCGTTTTTGTCGTAAATGACAGTTGGTTCTGCTTTTAAGTCCTGTAGCTTTTGTACGTTTTGCTCAATCATCCGGTCTCCCGCATACAACAGGGCGAAGTAGCCCCCAATCACACTAAGGACAAGGAAAATTGCAAACGATACGGCAATCATCAGCAAGTTGTTCTTTTTCTTCTTGACTTTCTTCTTGGCCTTTGCTGCCATTATTTACCTCCTGGTATTCTCTCTCTCCCCCACATCTTATATAGACGGTCCCATTTCAAAAAAGTTTCTGTTTTGGGTTGTAGTCTATCATTCCATACAAAATTCCGTTTGTCACTGGAAAAGCCTATCTCCTGAAACAGAAGATAGGCTTTTTCCTAAAGGTTTACTATTTCAGCAGTTTTTCTGCTTCAGCTACAACATTTTCTACCGTGAAGCCGTATTCCTTCATAATACGCTCACCTGGTGCAGATGCGCCAAACTGATTGATTGCGATGACCGTACCGTTATCGCCAGCATAACGCTCCCAGCCCATTGGAGAACCCATTTCTACTGCCACACGCGCTTTTACAGACGGTGGAATCACAGCGTCGCGATACTCTTTTGGCTGACGCTCGAACAGGTTCCAGCTCGGCATGGAAACAACGCGTGTTTCAATACCTTTCGCAAGCAATTGCTCACGCGCCTGCATCACGAGGGATACTTCAGATCCTGTTGCGAGCAGGATGAGCTGCGGATTACCGCTTGGAGCGTCTGCGAGAACATACGCACCTTTGCTCACGCCTTCTGCCGCTTTCTCAATGGTTTCAGGCAGAACTGGCAGGTTTTGACGAGTCAGTACCAGAACGACTGGCTCATCTGTACGGGATACAGCATATTTCCAAGCCTCGTTCGTCTCCACTGCATCAGACGGACGAAGAATGGTCAAGCCTGGCATTGCACGCAAGGAAGCGAGCTGTTCAATTGGCTCATGCGTCGGTCCGTCTTCACCAACTGCGATCGAGTCATGCGTAAATACGTAGACAACTGGCTGCTTCATCAGTGCAGAGAGGCGAATCGCCGGACGCACGTAGTCGGAGAACACGAAGAATGTACCCCCGTATACTTTTACGCCACCGTGGAGAGCCATACCGTTGAGGGCTGCACCCATCGCGAATTCGCGAACACCAAACCAAATGTTACGGCCATCGTAAGAACCTGGCAGGAAGTTGCCCGCTTCTTTAATCACCGTGTTGTTGGAATGTGCCAAGTCAGCAGAGCCGCCCAGGAAGAACGGAACGCTGTTTGCCAATGCATTGATTGCATTACCGGAAGCAACGCGTGTCGCCAGCTTTGCGCCAGCTTCATACGTCGGCATATGGTTGTCCCAACCAGCAGGCAGATGACCTTCTTCTGCAGTCGTAAATTGCAGCGCCAGTTCCGGATACGCTTTTGCGTAAGCAGCAAACAGGTCGCGCCAAGCAGCTTCTGCTTTTTCGCCAGCATCAGCCAAGCCTGCAAAGAAATCGGTCACTTCTTGTGGTACGTGGAACTCACTTTCATGGTGCCACTCGTAGTTTGCTTTTGTCAGCTTCACTTCGTCTTTTCCAAGGGGAGCCCCATGAGAAGAGCTGGAGCCGCCTTTGTTCGGGCTACCGTATCCAATAACAGTTTTTACTTCGATCAAGGTAGGACGGTCCAAATCTTTTTTCGCTTCTGCGATAGCCGCATCAATCGCAGCCAGATCATTGCCGTCTTCTACGCGAATGTATTGCCAACCATACGCTTGATAGCGACCCGCAACGTTTTCAGAGAAGGAACGGGAAAGCTCGCCATCCAGAGAGATATCGTTCGAATCATAGAGCACGATCATTTTGCCCAGTTTCAGGTGAGCAGCCAGGGAAGAAGCCTCGCTGGATACACCCTCCATCAGGTCACCGTCACCGCAAATTACGTATGTGTAATGGTCAACGATGTCAAAATTGTCGCGGTTGTAAACAGCTGCCATGTGCTTTTCAGCCATCGCCATACCGACAGCCATCGCGATCCCTTGTCCCAAAGGACCCGTTGTCGCGTCAACACCCGCCGTATGTCCAAATTCAGGGTGACCAGGCGTTTTGCTGCCCCATTGACGGAAATTATGTAGGTCTTCCAGTGAAACATCGTATTTCATCAGATGCAACATCGAGTATAATAGCATAGAGCCATGTCCTGCTGAGAGGACAAAACGGTCACGGTCAATCCATTTTGGATTGCTCGGATTTACTTTCATAAAGCGGCTCCACAGTACATGTGCCATAGGGGCTGCACCCATCGGCATTCCCGGGTGACCGGAATTCGCCTTCTCGATGGCATCAATCGCCAGCGTGCGGATGGTATTAATGGATAGCTGATCAACAGACGTATGCTGAGTCATCTCGCAAAATCCTCCCTGCGTTTTCTAGAAATTACTACCGAGAATCAGGTAAAAACACACTGTGCCATTATAGCATAGTTCCCATTCATAATCATGTTCGCTTTGCATGAATTAAGGAGGTCTTTTTCAATGAATTCGCTGTATCTAACTATCGGAATCGTTTTAGGGGTTGCTGGAATTGGCATGCTGCTCTTCGCGATGACCAGCTCTCCTATTTTGAAAAAAAACAGACTGGAGCGCCGGAGACAGGCTGCCGAGAATCATCGTCCGGAAGAGTATCATTAAATAGAGGAGAATTCGCATGCAGAAAGAGCGCTTCGCAATGCAGGTAGCCGTTCACCTTTTCCTGGTAAAAAATTCGCAAGTCTTGTTATTACGCCGCTACAATACCGGCTACGAAGACGGCAATTACAGTGTTCCCGCCGGACATCTCGATGGAAATGAAGAAGTGAAGACAGCCGCGATCCGCGAGGCCAAAGAAGAATGCGGGATTGACATTGATCCAGCGAGCCTGGAGATGGTAGGCGTCATGCATCGTCGCTCTACAGATGAACGCATTGACTTTTTTGTTGCGACCACCGAATGGCGCGGAGAAATTATCAATGCCGAGCCGAATAAATGCGATGAGCTCGTATGGGTGGACATGGATAAATTACCCCCGAACGTCATTCCTTATGTGAGACAAGCTCTCTTGAACTTTAGACGTAAAGAGTGGTTTGACAGCTTTGGCTGGGAGCCTGCCATTCGAGTGGAATAAATCATAAAAAGCAACCCATCCGCCAGACGCCTTGTGCTCGCTTTGGCAGTTGGTTGCTTTTTTACGTTACCCCTCGCTTACTTGTAACAAAAGGTGAACCGCCTTGTTCCAGCGAGCACGCAATCTTTTCCTCACCGATTCATCAAGTGTCGGCTCATAGCGACGCCCTACCTTCATTCGCGCTTCCAAGTCTTTCACCGACCACCAGCCACATTCTTCCCCGAGCAGAAACGCAATGCCCATCGCTGTTGTTTCATGGATCTGGGGCACCTCAACCGGAACACCCAGCAGATCTGCCTGAAACTGCATCAAATATGGATTTTGCGTCAAACCGCCATCTACGCGCAAGACCGAAATTTTTTGTCCGACCGCCTGCTCCATTGTGACAAACACATCCGCTACACGGTGAGCGATCCCTTCCAGAATCGCTTTTGCCATCAGCGGTCGATCCGTATGCTGGGAGAGTCCGAGAAACACCCCTCTGGCCTCCGAGTTCCAGTACGGCGTGCCGATCCCATTCAATGCCGGGATAAATAAAAGATTGGTTGGGGCTTCCCCCTTGTGCAGTTGTTCATACCACTGCTCCGACCACCGTTGCAGCTCTTCTATATCCTGATACAGTCCAAGCTGCTCCTTGCCCCATTCGACAGCAGACCCCGCCGCATAAATCGCGCCATCAAGCGCATAAGTCTGTTGTGCCCCGCGTTTCCAGACAAGCGTCGTCAAGAGTCCGCTCTCATTCGTAGCAGGCGGCTCGTTTCCGACGTTCATGTAAGCAAAGCAACCCGTGCCATACGTGCATTTGGACATCCCCGGCTCTATGCAAAGATGACCGTAAAGGGCGGCTGGTTGATCCACCTGACTGACGAGAATCGGTGCTTCAATGCCACAAAATTGATCCGGATTCGTACGACCAAAAGAGCCAACGGTTGAACGAATCTGCGGCAGCCAGTCTTCCTCTATTTCCAAATACCGCAATATTTCCTCATCCCAATTCCCCTGCCGATGGGCGAACAACAGCGTTCGGGCAGCAGTCGAAGCATCGGTTACATACGAGGCGCCTCCTGTCATCTGCCAGATCAGCCAAGAGTCCAGCGTGCTGCAAAAGGCCTGCCGCTGTCGAATCTTTTCTCGCACCAGAGGCACTTCCTCCATCATCCATCTGATTTTGGTCGCAGAAAAATACGGGTCAATCAAAAGTCCGGTTTTCTCGGCTACCTTCTGTGCCCACTCGCCATCCGCTTTCCAACGCTCGGCGATTTGATCGGAGCGGCGGCAAGACCAGACGACAGCCGGGTATAGCGGCTTCCCGCTGACCGAATCCCAAAAGAGGACCGTTTCCCCCTGATTAGCCATACCTACCGCTTCCACCTGCTCAGGTTCGATACGTCCCCTGAGCATCACGTCGGCCACTCCCATCAAGACCTTTTCCCAGATTTCCTCCGGATTATGCTCCACCCATCCGGACTGTGGGTAAGATTGCGTATGCTTCTGATAGCTTTCAGCGACAACTCGTCCTTGGCGGTTGACCAACAACACCTTGGTCCCAGTTGTTCCCTGGTCGATTGACAGCAAATACTTCTCCATACAGCAGACTCCTTTTTTCTTTTTCTAGGCGGAATGATCTTCTTTCTCTTCTCCGAATCCGAATGTTCTGTCTTTTATACCGATACGCCCCTCCCTAATCCCTTTGCGAAACAGCAGATGATACAAAATCACGCCAACTGCCAGCAAGGTAGCTGCTACGATCGCTACGCTATGGAAGTTTTCCGGAATAGTCAAAATGCCAATTTCAAAGATCAGCCATGCAATCGCTAGGAAGGTGAGCGGTGTGCGCCATTTTCCCAGGTCAAAGTACTTCGATTTGGGCAGTTCCTTGCGTTTCCATGCATAAGCCGCAATCGTTGTCAGATAGAGAAGGGCAGGCAGAACTGAGGTGGCCCCTACCAGAAGGGTCAAGGAATCTGCGAATAGCACCGCGAGAATGCCTAGCACGAAAACGAGTAAAACGGCGTTTGTTGGTACGGAGGTCTGAGGTGATACCTTCTTGAAGATGGAAGAAGCGAAGAATACATTGTCGCGTGACAACGCATAGATGAGGCGGGAAGCGGAAGCCATGATGATCAAGCCGCACGCGAAGATGGAAATGAGGCAAAGCACCAGAAAAAAGCTGGATACAGCAGAGCCAAGACTTGCTTGCAATATGTACGGGATCGGATTCGCTGCACCAAGCACAGTGGGCAAATCCGTAATGGCAACAGAAATGACGATCAACAGTAAGAAACCGATCACACCACTTAGTAATACGGATAAAATCATCGCACGAGGAACCGTTTTCTTCGCATTGATCGTCTCCTCAGAGAGATTCGCAGCAGCCTCGAAACCTACCAATGTAAACGAACCCATCAGAGCAGCCATGATAAAAGCGCCTAGGTACGAACCGTCTGATTGAGTGGCAGCGGTACCGATATCGGTCAGCATACTCCAATTTGCCCCGTTGTACATCACAACTGCCCCCAGCACCACAACGATCCCAACCATACCGATCACTTCTGTGTACACGGCGATATCGTTAATGCGAGTTGCCAGCTTCACTCCATAAATGTTTAATAAAGCTTGCACGACTAGGGTACCAATCACGATCCAGACCAGCGTCTTTGCGCCTGTATCCCAGCCAAACATCCCGGCAATGATGGGCGCCAGCGCATAGTCGACGGTTGGAACCACGATAACGAGAAAGCAAAAGGCAATCCAGCCAGCAAACCAACCCAGCCCTGGGTTAGCAAGACGTGTCACCCATTGATAGGAATAACCGCTCAATGGAATTCTTCCCGCCAGCTCTGCAAAAATAATCGCCACTAACAAATGCCCAATGGTTACAATCGGCCAGGTCCAAATACCAGCCGGCCCAGCCGTACTCAGCACAAATCCATAATTGCTAAAAATGCCTGTTGTAATGGAAATGAAAGAAAACGCGACGGCAAACGAACTGAACAGTTTTAATGTCCGTCTCAATTCCTGCTTATAATGATACGTTTGCATATCTTGCGAATCATTTGCTTGTACCGATTGCTTCACCATGGACTGCCTCCCTCACCATTTGCTTTACACGGATGTCTTAGCAACGATGACTTGCAATCCTTCCTGAGCCAGTCGCCCAGCAAGAGATTGGGGTAGTTCCTCATCTGTAATGACTACGTCGATGTCGGATAGCTCTGCCACTCTCATAAAAGCGGTTACATTTATTTTGGAATGATCAATCAGGGCATATGTTTCTTTGGCGTTTGTAAGCATCAGCTGCCTGATGTCTGACTCACCTACATGGTAATCAGTAAAACCAGTTTCGGCTGCCAATCCCCCCACACCAATAAATGCTTTGTCTACAAACAACCCCTCGAGGCTTTTCCTGGCAATCGGACCGGACATGGCCAAATCCCCTGCCCGCAATTCACCTCCACTCATGATCACCTTTGCATCCGGGTGATGGGATAGTTCCAATGCCACCAGTAGCGCATTGGTTATCACCGTAATTCCCTTTTTATAGTAAAGGTGTTTGGCGAACAATTGTGTCGTCGTGCCTAGATCAATATAGATCGCGTCGCCGTCCTCCACCAAAGAGGCGGCGGTGACTGCAATCGCCTCTTTCTCCGCCAGGTTTAATCCACTCCGCTTGGCATAAGGAGGCTCCACGTTGGTTTTATTCAGAATAGCGCCACCATGCACCTTCTTGAGTAGTCCCTGCTGCTCCATTTCATACAAATCACGCCTGATTGTTTCGCGGGTCACCATTAGTCGGCTGCATAGCTCTGCAATACGAACGGATTGATTTTCTTGTAGCATTTGCAGGATCAGCTGCTGTCTCTCTTCTTGTAGCATGGATGATCACCATCTTCTCTTAATTGTAAATCTCCTGACTAGACTGAAACAAGGTTTGGACGTTCGTTGCAAATTCTTCTGCCTTTTTCTTCACAGTCCCCTTCATTAGTATATCTCCTAATGATGCCAATCGTCCTGTCATTTGCAAATCCATCTCGTATTGAACCTGTGTAGTTCCCGGCTGTTCCTCTTTTAACTGAAGGTGCAATTGATTGCGGAATAATCCTGCCAACGCTACTGGTTGTCCGGTCATCTCTACTTGTAGCGCTTCTCCTTCTACCGCTTCTTTCAATTCTCCGGTGACACGGAATGGAATCGTCATGAACTGTATTTTCACTTCCATGTTCGCTTCATAACGGGTTGGGCTGCTCATTTTCACTTCTTTGCAGCCTGGTACGCAGCCTGACAGCTTTTCTACATCCATAAAGACCGACCATACATCCGCTTTGCTTGCCTGAATCGTAAACGAGTCGGATAGCTTCATCGTAATCTCTCCCTTCTGATGATCGCTTTAAAAGAGGTGCTTGGCTGTTTCTTTTGCCAATTCCATCGAATTGGTGTGATCATCGTCGCCAAGGCAAGTACAGCTCCCCACTGCATAAATATCTGGCAGATTTGTTTTCCCCGTGGCATCTACAATAATCGCATCGTGATGATCTCGCTCGATTGGCGTTCCTTTCAAGAAAAACGTGCAGGGCACCCGACCCTTTGCAAAAATGAGCGTATCGCACGCCACTTCGTTTCTCTCATCCGTCATCCGATTCCGCAGCTGCACTCCTTCTACTCGGGACAATCCCTTGATAGAGGTAAGCTCCCAATCTGACTCCGCATATTTGACCAGATTGCTCGTCTCTTTTTCCAGAAGGGTCGCTGTACTGCGTGAGATTCTACCATTCTCGATCAACACAATCTTGTGGCCTGGCTGATATCCTCGCTCTACCAGCTGCATCGCCATCATCGGCGTCATGATTCCTGCTGGACGTGTCCCCGGGATTTTATGCGCCTCACGCGGTTTTTCCAGTGAGCCTGAGGCGATCAGTACCTTTTTTGCCTCAATTGAATAGGTGCCCATCGGTGACTGGACGTACAACTGGTGCAGTTGACCGTTTGCCCCTGGGAAAAAACCGACGACCGTTGATTGTTCGTGAATCTCGTAGGGAAGCGACGCGATTTTTTCCAGCAGCTCCCGTTCTAGTGCAAACTCCTCGGAGCTCCAATACGGTAAGGTGAAGCCACCTTTTCTCTTCTGGTAATCGATCATCAGAACAGAGCTGATTCCTCCTTCCCACGCTGAAACGGCTGCCGTCAATCCCGAGATTCCTGCTCCAATGATCACCAATTCATACTTCATGCCTGCTTCTCTCCTTGTACTACAGCTAGATAAGAGTTTTTTACTCCTTTTAAAGGCTGCTTCCCAGTCTGTTCAGGATAGGTCTCGGCCATAACATCGATGATTTTGGGAATACAGCAGTTTCCTTGGCACTCTCCTAAGGTGGCGCCCGTCCGCCGCTTCACGCCATCAATGGTCTGCGGGTTGAGTGGACGCTTCAAGGATTGGACGATTTCACTCCGGGTAATCGAACGGCACAGACAAATGATTTCTCCTGTATCCTGTTCCTCTGAAAAAAGATCGGGAAGGGTGTGCTGTGCCTGTTCGTTTGCTTGTAGCTCAAGTCCGGCTTTCTGAAGTGTTTCCGCTACCAGCTCTGCTATGCCAGGGGAAGCAGAGAGTCCGGTGGAACGAATCCCGGCAGCATGAATCATGCGTGGCTGCACAACGGATGGACGGATGACAAAATCTCCTTCGCTGCAAACTGCCCTGACCCCGGCAAACTGACGAATCGTGGAAAACTGCCGCGTGTCAGGAACGAGTTTCTCACAGCCTGCCAGCACCGATTCCATCCCGGCCTGTGAGGTGGAACGATCCCATTTGTCCTCCTGATCCTCCGCCGTTGGCCCAAGCAGAAAACCGCCGAACACGACTGGCGAGACCAACACGCCCTTGGAAGTTTTCGTAGGAACCGGCAAGATGATCGAGGAGATGGATATCGCCTCTTCGGTCAGGATAAACTGGCCTTTGCGCGGTGAAATCGAGAAGCTCTCCTCTCCCACCATCCGGGCAATTTCATCGGACCATAATCCGGCAGCATTCACCGCATAACGGGTCGTGACCGTTTCCCCATTTTCCAGCGTAAGGCACAAGTCCTCTCCATCCGGTACAGTCTCGATGTGGGAGACGCCTTGGCCAAGCACAACCTCCGCACCGTTTAATACTGCTATCTCTCCGAAGGCTCTGGTAGCCCAGAATGGATCGCAGATAGCTTCACCTGGTACTGCCAATCCACCTGTTACCTTGGTTGTCACGGCGGGATTCATCTCCAGAATCTCCTCAGCTGACATCCAGTGAACATCTACGTCATTTGCCTTTGCCTGGTGAACATAGGTGGTTTCGATGATCTGCTTTTCTTCTTCGTTTGTCGCCACCATTACGGCGCCACATGGAATGAAGGGGATTCTCAGATTCTCAACCAACATCGGCCATAAGCGGCGGGAGCGGCGAAGGCACTCTGCCTCAACTGTGCCTGGCTTAGCATCAAACCCGGTATGAACAATCCCACTGTTCGCCTTGCTTGTCCCTTCACAAACGTCAGGCTGCTTCTCGATTAAAAGCAGTTTCAGTTGATAAAACGAGAGGGCTCGTAATATGGCTGTACCGACTACTCCACCACCAATCACCACAACATCATACTTATGGTTTTGCATTCTGTTCCACCAGCCTCGGATTTTTGTTTGCAAAATATTGCTTTTGTTTGCTTTGTCACGAATTCATTATATTCTGACTTGTATTTTTCTGTCAACAAAGCGAACTGCTCCCATCGCATGACAGCAGCAGTTCATCATTTTGCATTTTTTTGCAAACAGGGTTTAGAGTGTGAAACGGTTGATCATTTGCTGTAATTCCTTTGCCATCTGGTTTAGCTGCTCGGCGGATGTAGAGAGCTGGTCCATCGAGATGCGCTGCTCTTCCGTTGAAGCAGCCACACCCGATGCACTTGCGGCAGATTCCTTTGCAATCAAGGACAACTGCAAAATGGATGCCGTCACCTGTTCCGTTGCCGCTGACATTTGCTCGGCAACGGAGGAAATCTCCTGAATCTGATCGGCTACATCCTGGGTAGAATCCATGATCCGGCGGAATGCTTCCCCTGTCTCATAGGCTATCTGGATGCCGGTTTCTACTTCGCGTGTTCCTTCATCCATGGCTTGTACCGCCGAGGTCGTTTCTCGTTGGATTTCGGTAATCAGGTTGGCAATTTGGTTCGCGGAATCGTTGGACTGCTCTGCCAGCTTGCGCACCTCATCTGCTACCACTGCGAAACCCCTTCCCTGTTCACCTGCACGCGCAGCTTCAATCGCTGCATTGAGCGCCAACAGGTTCGTCTGGGATGCAATGCTTGCGATGACTTCCACGATCTGTGAAATTTCTGCTGAGCGGCTATCCAACGAACGAACGACATCAGCAGAATGGCTTACGGATCGGTTGATGGAGTCCATCTGTCCTGACACCTTTTCTATGGATTGGTTGCCCGCCACCGCTTCGTTTGCCATATGTTTCGAAGATTCGGCCATCGTGGATGAGGCTTCGGCAATCCGCTGAATACCGATGGCCATCTCTTCCATCGCACGCGCACTTTCTTCGGCACTATGCTGTTGATTCTCTGTGCCGGTTGCGACCTCTTGGAACGACGACGCCACCTGACCAAAGGCAAGTCGTGCTTCATGAGACTTCTTTGCGGAAGTTTCCGAAACAGTTCCGACTTGACCGGTATAACCACTAATATTTTTCATCATTCCGTGCAAATCCGCAATGAATGCATTCACTGCTGTCGCCACGTCGCCAATCTCATCCTTGCGCCGGATTGGGATCGTCTGGGTTAAATCCTTTTTTTCCACCAGGTTGACGATGCTTGCTTTCAGCTGTAGCAAAGGGCGTGCTACCTGTCGATTGATGAACCAGTACAGAAGCACGAGGAAAATGCTGATCGAGACACCAAAAATAATCAGGCTGATGTAAAAGTATTGGGTAACCGGCCCGTTAATCTCTGCTGCGGGCATGACAGTCGCTAGCGTCATTCCTGTTTCCCCGATAGGAGCGAAGGTGACGAATTGCGTTTGACCAGCGATGGTTGCTTGCGTCATACCCGCTGCGGTTGCTTCTGTGATTTGATTGGCAATGTCCCGCAGTCCCATTTCAGATTCGTCCGTCATTTTCACCTGCAAGTTCTTTTGGGCATCGCGATGGGATACGTAAATGCCCGACTTGGAAACGATAAAACCGTAGCCTGTTTCGCCAACCTTCAGATTTTCGATGCTTTTGTTAAGCTCCGTAAGCCCAATATCCAATGTCGTCGTACCGCTGATTTTTCCTCCCACCTTAATGGGCGCAATTGCTGTCACCATAGGAACTTTGGAGATCGGGTCGGCATACGGCTCCGTCCATACATATGGCTTGTCCACCATCCCCGCCTTGTACCAATCCTGCGCGAGATAATCATAGCTGCCATCGCTATAAGCCGGATCGAGCTCTACTTTGTCGTTATTGCGGATGGCGTACCTGCCGTACAGCTTTTGCGTGCTGTCGAAGCTGTATGGCTCCATCCAAAATCCACCGCCCACAATCAAAGACTCAGACGCTACGACATCGACCAGCGTCCCTTCCATTTGCTTGATCGTTTCCTTGGAGCCATGCGAGACAGAATAAGTGAGTGTTTCTGAGAGCTTGCCTGTCTTGTCCAGCATCCCATTCAGATATGCCGCCTCTTTGGCTACCTGCATTTGTAGCTTTGCTTCTACTTCATTCGAGATAATTTGCTCAAACTGGAGAAAACCAAACACTAGCTGAAGAATAAAAATACCAATCGTGATAGCAGCCAAAATGGTTACCAGCACATTTTTTATGCTCCTCATGCAACAAAAGCCTCCCATCATACAAATTTTTAAAAATGGAAATTCATGACGCGACGACATTTGGTAATTTACCCCATTGTTACCAAATGTAAACTTCTTCTTTACAAACTTTTAAAAGTATCAGAACAGAACGATAATAAATCCGCATAAAAAAAGCGCCTGCCATCCGAAAAGCTCGTGGATAGTAGACGCCGCGCTAACAATTCATATCGGTTACGAAACAGGTGGTTGCTTATTCGTTCGAGGTCCTTTCATTCCACCAAGACGCTGTAACTGGCGAATCATGAGGAACGAAAACCCTGCAAAACAAACAATCGTCAATGTAATTTTGCTATATTGATAAACACCCGCAATCATGATATCCAGTTGATCATAGAACAAGTAGCCTGCCACATAGTAATGCAAGGTCCAAACGATACTGCTCGGCAAAAAGAATAGAAGGAACTGCCGAAACGACATTCGGCTGGCACCGGCGAGGATAGGCACGATATGACGAATAATCGGAAGAAAGATACCAAAAGCAAGCAGCCAGCCCATTGACCCGCGCAATGCCGACAGTCTATCAGCACACAAGCCCAGCCTCCGGGTCATCCAGCCAAATGCCTTCGCTCCCAGCAAGTATCCCACGCAAGAAACGATGAAAAAAACGGGGTATATGAAGGCAAATGCTGTAAAAAAGTCCGCTCCTGTATTGGCAACCTCTGCCCCCATAGTCATGACCGTAATCTCATCAGGAATGAATTTTCCCAGCATGCCTGTAACCATCTCCCAGAATAGCTCGTAATACCCTGTAAACTCCACCTGTGCCGCCTCCTTTCTCTCTGCACTCTATCCTAACGGGTAAACCTTTCAAAAGAAGACAGAAATCCTTAAGAAAAGGATAAGTATTTCTGAAGAATTTCTTACAAAATAAAATTCGGGATGCCCAAACAAAAAAACGTGTTCACCAACTACCGCTTATACACGGCTTGGCAAACACGTTCTTACGCTCTATTCTCTTCCTTCAGCCTTACGCTTGCTGCGCAACGCTGACATGGCTTCAATGAACTCTTCCTTGTCAATGACATTCAGCTCATATAGCTCCCGAATTTCATCTTCTATCAACAGCAAATCCCCTTCAGGATCACCTGTATAAATAACCAATCCGAAACGGTGCAGAAACGCCTTCAAATCGAATTCATTCGGGTTTATTTTCAATGAGCTCCCTCCAGATCGATTTCCATCCTTGCGAGGACGGCATCGTAATCAAACTCGACAGCAAAGCCGGTAATGACGATGATCTTCGCGTGTGGATACGCTTCTTGCCACGCCTCCTCCTCTTCCGGTTTCAATCCGACGATATACAAAGGGTCCGCGGATAGCTGTGGGTGTTCTTGACACAAGCGTAAAAACTCTTTGCATCTCTCCTGTTCGACAGCCGCATTCAGAACGAGGACAGCTCGCTCAACTTCTCCGGACTCTCTTTGTTTAGCCAGCAACTCAAACGTTTTGACCGAAGGCACAATGGCATTGATCTCAGGAAAACGATCGAGCACTTCATCCAGCCAATCATCTTCATGCCAGGCCAGGTAGTATAGCATCGCAGTAGACATGTAACAAACACCTCATGGATATATACTTGACAATATAGGTAGCCATTCTTGTTTCTTTTCTATTATAGCACGTCTCGCTATAACTGCCCACGCTGCTGGCTTGACTTCGCCATTTCCTTCACGTAAGGTGGAAAAAGCAAACAATTCGCTTGAACAGATTTTTGTGCGAAAAGAGGTAGACGTAGTGAATAAGAAGCACCTTGCCCTCTTGTTCTTTATTGCTTTTTTCATCATGCTCGGTTTTGGCATCATTATCCCCATTCTTCCCTTTTTCGCGGAAAAATTGGGTGCGACTTCGTTACAAATTGGCGTACTTTTTGCCAGCTACAATATTATGCAGCTGGTGTTTGCACCGATTTGGGGAGCCCTTTCAGATAGAATCGGGCGAAAGCCACTCCTATCATTTGGGCTGTTCGGCTTTTCTATCACCTTTATCCTGTTTGGACTCGCTGACAGTTATACAGAAATGCTCCTGTATCGCATTTTGGGTGGAATCGTCTCGGCTGCCGCATTGCCAACCGTAACCGCAATGGTAGCGGATCTCTTCCCTTCAGAAGAACGGGCAAAAGGGATGGGAGTCGTTGGCGCCGGGATTGGACTTAGCTTTGTCTTCGGTCCGGTCATTGGTGGACTGCTCAGCAAATTCGGCTTTGCCGTTCCCTTCTACGCTTCGGGTATCGTGGCGTTGCTTACGTTTTTCCTGATCCTGTTTTCCTTGCCAGAGAGCTTGCCGAAAGAAAAACGGGCGAATCTGCAAAAAGAACAGCGGCAAAATCCGCTTGTCTCCTTGTTCGGTTCCATGTCCTTGCTGTACGGTATTTTGTTCACCGTTTCCTTTGCTTTTTCCGGGCTGGAAACGACTTTTGCCCTGTACATAAGTGATTTGTACGGGTTTACCTCCATAGATCTCGGCTACATGTTTCTCGTCATGGGCTTGATCGCTGCCGCTGTACAGGGCGGGCTGATCGGAAGAATGGTCAAGCAGCTAGGGGAAGCAAGTGTCCTCGTCATAGGGATGATTCTTTACGGCATTGGCTTTTTCGCCATTCCGTTGTCGGGTAACTTCTGGGTGCTTGCGCTGATCCTCTCCTTATTCGGAGCGGGACAAGGCATGATCAGAGCGACAGCCACCGCAATGATCACCCAGCGAACCACCCAAGGCCAAGGCGTAACAAGTGGAGCAATCAGCTCGATGGATAGCCTAGGACGGATTTTGGGTCCATTAGCTGGTGGAGCGGTTTACCAAGTCTCCCACGGCGGTCCGTTCTTCCTCGGAGGGGTCTTAATGGTGTTGCTTCTCCTGTGGTTCGTAAGCAGCTATCGCCGCCTGCCAGAACCAAGCACACAAGCGCAATCGTAAGTCATACAAAAAGAAGCACCGCCAGCATCAACACTTTGCTGACGGTGCTATTTTTATGGCTGCCTACTGTTCCTGTAGCTCCATCCAAACTGAAAAGGTTACCTCTATCTCCTGCTGTACCTGATCAATCGACTGTTGCCAAGCCACTAACTGCTCGTAATCGGCCCCTTCACTTTGGAGCAAGGCCGTCAGTTCGCCTTTTCTTCCTTCTAATGCGGCTATTTTTTGTTCAAGCTCTGCTAGTTTATAAGGATTCGGACGTTTAGCTGTCGCATTCGTCACGACCGTCTCTTGGACTTGTTTGACTGCTGACTGCTTTCGCTCTATCTCTTCTGGCTTACCCGCACGAGCAGCCATCCTCTGTTTTTGCTTTTCCCTTGCTTCTTCATAGGAACCCACATCGTGAACCAGTCGCTTATTTTCTACCCAAAACACACCATCTGCCATCTTTTGCAGAAAATAGCGATCATGCGAGATGATAAACAACGACCCGTGGAAATCCGCCAAGGCTTCCTCCAATGTTTCTCGCGCTTCAATATCCAGATGGTTGGTCGGTTCGTCCAGAATGAGCAGGTTGATTTCCTGATGCATCATTTGGGCCAAGCGCAGTCGCATCCGCTCTCCGCCACTCAACTGCCCGATCCGCTTGAAAACTTGTTCGCCGTAAAACATAAACCGCGCCAGCAAATGTCGTGCTTCCGGTTCCGTCACGCTGGCTACCTCGCGGAAAACGTCAATCAGACGTTGGTTTTGGTCCCCTTCCAAAGCTTGCTGAGACAGGTAACCAACCTTTACGCTGCTGCCAATTTTGAGCGTACCTGCGTCTGGCTCAATTTCTCCCAGCAGCATGCGAATCAACGTGGATTTACCGCAGCCATTCGGTCCAAGCAGTGCTTTTCGCTCCCCGTAGCGCAATAAAAAGCTAGCGTCTGTAAACAACTGTTTTCCGCCAAATGTTTTCTGTACCCCCGTCGCTTTTAGCACATCCTGTCCGCTTCGGTCGGTTTTCATAAACTGCAAGCCCATGCGATCTGCTTCCATCTTCGGTCGCTCGATACGTTCAATCCGCGCCAGCGCTTTTTCCATACTTTTTGCCCTTCGGTGAAAGGCTTCGTTCGGCGGATTGGAGCGATTGCCCCATTCCTTGAGCCGCTTGATTGTCTCTTTCATTTTCTTGATTTGTTTCTGCTGTTCCTGATAGGCAGCAAACTGGCGCAGCAAGCGCTCCTCACGCTCCGTGGCGAACGCACTGTAATTGCCGATATAAAATTCAGCTTCCCCTCCGTCCACATGATAGACAGACGTGACGACCGCATCCAAAAAATAACGGTCATGGGAGATGATTAGGATCGTGCCTTGATAATTTTTTAAAAACTCTTCTAGCCACTCCATTGACTCCACATCCAAATGGTTGGTCGGCTCATCCAGGAGCAGAACATCGCTTTGTTGGCAGAGTAGCTTTGCAAGGCCAGCCTTCGTCTTTTCCCCGCCACTGAGCTGGGCAAAAGGTGTCGCTAACAGCTCCGAACTAACTCCCAATCCCTGTGTCACCTGGGTCATTTTCGTCTCCCACTGATAGCCATCCCGTTGTTCAAATTCATCTTGCAGCTTTTGATACCGTAGCATGAGGCGGTTTAGCTCTTGTTCATTTTCGTAAAGCAACCCCATCTGTTGCTCGAGCTCGCGCATCTGCTCCTGCAGCTTGATGACATCCGCAAAAGCACTGGCTACGACATCCTCCCCCGTCCACTCTGCCGGATACTTCGGCGTTTGCGGCAGGTACGCCCATATCGTTCCTTTTGCCCGAAAGAGCTCCCCAGAATCAGGACTTTCGATACCTGCCAACAGCTTGAACAACGTGGTTTTGCCTGCTCCATTCGGTCCGACGATCCCGACGCGTTCTCCTGCTTTGATTTCCAATGTGATATCTTGTAAAACCGGATCAGCTCCGTACGATTTCTGCAATTGCTGTGTCGCGACAATAATCATGATTGTTTCCTCCTTGAAATGTTGGTAACGGTTCAAAATAATGGATTTCCTGGTGGCCCCGGCACAATTTTGAGACCACACCGCACGTACGAGTGGACGCAAAAAAGCCGCAGGCCATTACCTGCGGCATCGTGAAAGGGACCGACCTTACGTCAGTTACCCATTATAGACAAGAACAAACCGCCCCTGATCGATGCATGGTACGCCTATGGAAACTCCGTTTAGTTGTATGCGCAAAAAAGGACAGACTGGTCCCGTTGAATGTAAAATCATGCGTCATACTGGAAGTTTCTACCACAAACCATGCTTGAAGAGTTCCGGACACGTACACACACCTCCATTTCTCAAGGGATAGGAAATCACAACCATATCTTACATCAGGAGTCAGACAAAAACAAGAGGGCCTGCTATGTGCTCGTCGTTAGCAGGCCCTCTGCGTCGTTTGTTCGATTTTTTTATCGGCTTCCGTTGCCCTCTGTGGGGAACAGCGGCTTCTTCGTCTCTGCATCTAGAAAGGAAATCGTCGTGTAAGGTGGCAGCTTCACTTTTGCCGCCAAATACGGATAGGAAATCACTTGCGGATACATTCTACCCGGATCAGGCTGCGTTTGTTTGACATACACAAAAAGCTGCTCCAAGCTCTGCTCGACTTTGGTTACTTGAAGTCCGTAGCCAGGATTCGGTGAGGATCCGCGTGCGATCACATAAAGATCTCCCTGCTTGTGAATGCCTTGCTGTTCTTTTACCGAATCAATAAATGTACGTTCCTGTTCTGTCAGCTTATCGGCATCGACAAGCGTAAAGGCACTCTCTTCCCCAGCAATCACAATTTCCACCGCCTTTTTCTCGGCATTCCACGTGATTTGATGTCCGGCCTGCTCTGCCATCCATCTCAACGGCACATACACTTGCTTGTCACGCACGATTGCACCCTGCCCATCTAACAGCCACTTGCCATTTAACGCTACTTTTCCTGTAACCAGTTGGAAAGTCAGCGTCCCTTTTGCCAGCTTCATTTCTCCATTCGTTGCATCTTGTTTCCAAGTGCCTCCTAAAATCCGGCTCGCATCCTCCGCAGTTACATAGGTACGCTGCTGGACGAGAATCGGTGCTTTTGCCAAGGAAGATTGCTCTCCGTTTACCAGTATCGCATTTGTCGTTGTTTGTGGTGTGCTAGTCACTGCCGCCTGCACAGGATAAGCCGTCAACACTTGCAGTGTCAGGGCAACAGCCAAAATCGATTTGCCTTTCATAGTTGTTCCTCCATCCCTCATCATCATTTTCGTCATTCTTTACTTGTTAGACATAGGTTACCTCTGATTCGTTTCACTATGACTGAGATTGGCGAGAGATTAGTGCAAAAGCCAATTTCCCATGACCAGAACAACCGGGATGGACAAGAGCGCCAGCAAGGTGGAACAAACCGTCGTCATGGCACCCATCTCCTCATCCGCCGCATAACGCCCGAACAAAATCGAGGCCAATGTCAGGGTGGGCATTGCTACTTGCACAAGGGAAACGCTGACGATCTCGCTGTCGAATGAAAAAACGGACAACAGAAACGCTGTCATCAGCGGAAAAACAACGAGTTTAAACGTGAGTGGCATGCTCAAAAGCTTTAAGGATACCTGCGGTTTGTTGCGCAAAAACATAGGCAAGAGCATACCAATATACATCATAGCTAACGGAGAGGCGAGCTTGGACAGCGTTCCAAACAGCTGCTTCACAGGCTCAGGCGGCACAAACCCGATGATGGCAGAGCCGAGTCCAAATACAATCGCGATCATCGGAATGTTGATGAGTGTCTTGAGCCCTTTCAAGGAAAAGCTTCCTTTTTCCTGGAGCATCATTACCCCTACTGTCCATAGCACAACATCCACACCTGCGTCGAAAATCGCTGCCAAGAGTGCCCCTTTTGGCCCAAATAATGCCGCACAAAGCGGTAAACCGATGAAGCCTGTATTCCCCAAGCCAGACAAGAGCGCGATCTCCCGACGTTTTTTCACAGGAAGCGGAAGAGCACGAGCACCTAACCAGCCGATGAAAATACCCAAGCAGTTCAGGATAATAGAAATGAAGAATATTGCAAAAATTTGGTATAAAATTTGTTGATCAATCGTTGTCTGAAAGATCCCGTCTAAAATAATGCACGGCATGGCTACGTTAATAATAATCGTGATGACGAGTTGGCGGGAGTCCGCAGTCAAGGGTTGTCGGTAGCCGATTAAGCTACCGATCCCAATGATGACGGCCATGATGAGGATGGACTGCTGCAACGTTTGTAGTTCCATGCTGCCCTCCTGCCTACATTTCTACCGGAAGCCATTCGAGTTTTGTCGGCTCCCCTTTTTCACATGTTCTGAGTAGATCCCCACACAAGGGAACAACCTGCTCAAGCGGAACACACCAGGAAAGGGGAAAGGCAACCTCACTACCCTCGATAACGAGCGTGGACATCACCGCCGATTGCTTGTCTGCTGCAAGGACAAAGTGCTGCTCAGCCGGCTCGTGTTCTTTCCATTGCACTAAAACTTTGCCGTTGTTCCCGCCTGCTACGACCAAATCCACATGGTCTCCATACGCTGCGTGAACCAACGTTCGGGTTACTCCATCCAATTGAGCGATTTCCTTCAGCACTTCATGCCAAGCTACATGCTTTTGCTCCATGCCACTTCCATCTGTATACATACGCCAGTCGTTTAACATGTTGATTGACTCCTTTTGTCGGTGCGCTCTCCTATGAAGAACAAGCACGTCATTGCTTGTAGGCCTTTCAATTCGTACTAATTGTACGCTTCTTGACGGGGAACCTCAACCACTACTTCTGCGCCGAGTTTTTGTCTCATAACACATAGCCACTGCATGAATGGAGAATCCTTAAAAGAGATAGCCGGTATATCGTTACTGTAGTGATGGGGAGGAAACAGGAGAAAACGCTCAGCTTCTTGTTCCACCCGCTGTGGGTTTGACTGCCCGACTCCATGCAAAAAGCGAAACCGCGTCCAAAGTGGTCCTTTCAGGATGTATTTCAGAGGTGGACGCTTAAAGGCGTGTTTCGCTTTTTGCATTCCGTCTCGGTCGGTGTACCAAAGATCTTCGCTGTTTTCTCCTGTTTCCTCTACGAGCTTTCAATGCTTACTCCGTCTTTAAAGCTTTGAAAGAATGAAGAAATATCATCAGTTACGACAGAGAAGAATATTTCCAGACGTAGCGACTTGTGGAGTCCTACCGAGCGGAGAAGGGATTCGCGGGCAAAAGAAACGCAACCGTGCCCACGCGACGTAGCGGCTACCACTTTTGCGTTTCCCCGCGAATCCCTTCGGAGCGGACAGTCTCAGCCCTCAGCAGGACGGAGCCTGAAGCCTAGACTGGAAATATTCTTCTCTTCACCGCAGCCGCATAAATCCCAATTCAAAGTAATCAAATAGGATTTAACAATTTAAAGATTGACAAAGGCATGAACGACCACTACTATGAATCCATGAAATCCGATTAACATAAAGGGGATTACAACATGAAAAAAGTCATTCTTTCTACCTTACTCTCTTGTCTGCTACTGGGAATGGTTGGCTGCAGCACTTCCGGTTCTCCTTCTCAGCCGAATAATACGACTCCGCCTGCTGATCAAGCAGCTTCGCAAAATTTGCTAGAAAAAGTGAAAGCCGAGAAGAAACTCGTCATTGGTACGGAAGGTACATACTCTCCATTTACGTACCATGATAAGTCGGGCACATTGACTGGCTATGATGTGGAAGTAATCACGGAGGTTGCCAAGCGACTCGGTGTAGAGCCTGTGTTCCAGGAAACCCAGTGGGATGCCATGTTTGCGGGACTCGACTCCAAGCGCTTTGACGTCATTGCCAATCAGGTAGGAATCCGTCCTGATCGTCAGGAAAAATACGATTTCTCCAAGCCATATACGATTTCCCGTGCGGTTTTGGTCACGCACAAGGACAATAACACCGTCAAAGACTTCAAGGATATTAAAGGGTTAAAAGCCGGACAATCCATGACCAGCAACTACGCTGACCTCGCCCGCTCCCATGAGGCAGAAATCGTCGGTGTAGACAACTTCAATCAGGCGATTGATCTGATCGCGCAAAAACGCGTGGACGTAGTGCTCAACGATAATTTGTCCGTGCTTGATTTCCTGAAGCAAAAGCCGGATACGCCAATCAAAATCGTGGCGAAAAATACAGAAGGACAACCAACCGCTTTCATGTTCCGCAAAGGTAGCACGGAATTGATTGATGCCGTTAACAAGGTGCTCGATGAGATGCAGCAGGATGGTAGCCTTTCCAAAATTTCCGTTAAATGGTTCGGCGAAGATATCACGAAGTAATACTTACTCATTGACAAAATTGTCTGTCCCTTTTAGTATGTTCCTATTCAAATTCACATCGGTTTAGTGGGGGTTACTTTATGAAAAAACTATTATTTTCCCTTCTCGCTTCCACTCTGTTAGTCGCATTGGCAGGTTGCGGGTCGTCTTCAACAGGACAATCACCGCAAAATAGTGCCGCTCCTGCCCCAACAGAAGAGAAAAAAGAACAAAACTTGTTGGAAAAAGTAAAAGCTGACGGTAAAATGCTGATCGGAACCGAGGGCACATACGCCCCGTTTACGTTCCACGATCAGTCTGGCAAGCTGACAGGCTATGATGTGGAGGTCGTGACAGAGGTAGCGAAGCGCATCGGCGTCGAACCTGTGTTTCAAGAAACACAATGGGATGCCATGTTCGCTGGACTTGACTCCAAGCGCTTTGATGTCGTAGCGAATCAGGTAGGCATTCGCCCTGATCGTCAGGAAAAATACGATTTCTCCAATCCATATACCGTTTCCACAGCAGTCCTTGTCACCCATAAAGATAACACGACCGTAAAAGGCTTTGTGGATATTAAAGGTCTGAAGGCAGCGCAAACATTGACGAGCAACCTCACAGATATCGCGAAGAAAAACGGAGCGGAAATCGTCGGTGTGGAAGGCTTTAACCAAGCGATTGACCTGCTTGTTTCCAAGCGTGTAGATGTTACGATCAACGATGGGATTTCCCTGTTGGACTTCATGAAGCAAAAGCCTGATGTTCCGATCAAAATTATCGCAAAAGATCCGAACGTAGCGAAAAACGGCTTCCTCTTCCGCAAGGGCAGCACAGAGCTGGTTGATGCATTCAACAAAGCACTGGATGACATGACGAAAGATGGTACCCTCGCAAAAATATCAGAGAAATGGTTTGGTGCAGATGTCTCTAAATAGCTTCTTTGAAAACCCAGAACGCCTGAACCGATGGATCGATATCGCGCAAAGCTCCTTTCTTCCTCTGTTGAAAGGAGCCTTGCTCTATTCTTTAACAATCGCCATCGCTGCCTTTTTCATTGGTCTGATCCTTGCCGTTCTCACTGCGCTGGCACGACTATCCGGCATTAAGCCGCTGATTGGCATCGCCCGCTTTTATGTATCGATCATTCGCGGTACCCCATTATTGGTCCAATTGTTCATCATTTTTTATGGCTTGCCGAGCGTCGGCTTGATGATCGATCCGATACCATCAGCAATCATCGGCTTCTCTCTCAGCGTCGGTGCCTACTCTTCCGAAGTAGTACGTGCCGCGATCTTGTCGATTCAAAAAGGGCAATGGGAAGCAGCCTACTCTCTGGGAATGACCTACTGGCAAGCACTTCGCAGGGTCGTGCTCCCTCAGGCAACTCGCGTCTCCATTCCTCCTTTGTCCAACTCGTTTATCAGTTTGGTCAAGGATACTTCGCTGGCTTCGGTCGTTCTCGTACCGGAGATGTTTCGCAAAGCCCAAGAAGTCGTCGCTGCGACATATGAGCCGTTGCTCGTCTATGCGGAAGCGGCCCTTATCTACTGGGTGATTTGCTTCGTACTCTCCATTATCCAGGATCGCATCGAAAACAAGCTGGACCGTTATGTCTAAAAAGCAGGTGAAAACGAATGATTACGATTACGGATGTGCATAAACAATTCAACACCTTACATGTGCTCAAAGGCATTTCCCTCTCAGTGGAAAAAGGAAAGGTAGTCGTTATCATCGGTCCTTCTGGCTCTGGGAAAACAACCTTGCTTCGTTGCCTGAATGCACTTGAGGTTCCGACCAGCGGCAGCGTCCAGATCGGGGACGTCAAGCTGGACTTTTCCAAAAAAGTAGAGAGAACAAGTATTCCGAAGCTGCGAAAGCAAACCGGGATGGTGTTTCAAAACTACAATCTGTTCCCGCACATGACAGCCCTTGAAAATGTGATGGAGGGGCCCGTCACTGTCAAAAAAGAAGACAAAGAAAAAGCTCGTGCGAAAGCCGCTGCTCTCCTGAAAAAGGTTGGTCTCGGAGACAAGCTGGACCATTTTCCTGCACAGTTGTCTGGCGGACAGCAGCAGCGCGTAGGGATTGCTCGGGCACTGGCGATGGACCCGCAAGTCATGCTATTTGACGAGCCTACTTCCGCTCTCGACCCGGAGCTCGTTGGCGAAGTGTTGAAGGTGATGAAGGAGCTTGCCCAGGAAGGAATGACAATGATCGTCGTCACGCACGAGATGGGGTTCGCCCGCGAAGTTGCCGACGAGGTGATTTTCATGGACCAAGGCGTCATCGTGGAGCGAGATACCCCTTCCCATTTGTTCGCAAAGCCGCGTGAGGAACGCACACGTCAGTTTTTGCAGCATTTGAAGTAGTAACCAGAAAAAAGACTCTGTCTCTCGTATAAGAGCACAGAGTCTTTTCTTTGCAATCGTACCTTAATCATCAAAGAAGCAAATCACTAGAAAAATAATAATGAGAATCCAAATGAACCCGCCACCAAAAAAGCCGAAACCATCGCGATTACAACCCATGATCTTCTCTCCCCCTCTCATTGAGATCAGATGGAAGCACCGATCTGCTGGCAAGGATCAGTACTGCATTCAGCTTATGACAGTCGCATCTCCCCTGTATGGATGCCTGTCTATCCTAGCGATCAAAAAGAAAAAAAACGGGTGCTTGCCCCTCGGCATTTAGACAAAACCTAAAAATTAACAAATGCTTCATGTTCTCTCTACTCTTCCTTAACATCAGACAACTATCATGAATGTGTCAGACCCTACGATGGACATTACGTCCTCCATTTCCGCCCGAATAGCCCCCTTCTACATCGGGCGGGCTTTTTTTCTTTGCCGCAAACCTATAAAATATGGATAAATAGACCATTTTCAGCGGAGAGAGGGATCATTTGTGGAAGGGTTTAAACAGGCGTTAGCGCAATATATAGATGCTACTAATACACATGACTTTGCCAATGTAGAGAAAGTGCTTCATCCGAATGCCATTTACTGGTTTTCCGACAAGACTTGTACATCCATGAGTGAGATCCGCGCTTACTTTGAAAATGCATGGCATCTGATCAAGGATGAAGTCTATGCGGCTACAGATGTCCAGTGGATTGCTGTCGATCAAAGATCCGCTAGCTGTGTATATACGTATCAATATGAAGGCTATTACAACGGGGAATTCGTCAAGGGAAGTGGCAGAGCCACGAATATTTTCACGAAAACGGAGACAGATGAATGGAAGCTCATTCATGAGCATTTGAGCGGCAAAGTTGAGTAAGCAAAAAAGAAAAGCCTCGCTAGGAAGCAAGGCTTTCTTGGAAAGTTGAGACCTCTACGTTACAAGGGGTCTCATTTTTTTACCCATTAAAAAGGGATTCGCTCTGAATGAATTACATAGTGATGCTGCGCTGCCCACTCTTGGAGACCATCCCAGAATGCTTCGCAAGCGCTAACGATTTTTGCTGGATCGGTCAGATCCCCCGCCATTACCAATCTGGCTACCTGATCGAATCCAGCCGGGCGATGAGGCAATTCCAGCGCTTCTGGCAAAACCTTAGCACCTGTCGAGTAAAGCTTTCGGTTATGCAGCCCGATCAACATCGCACCGTATTGGGCAAATTGCATGGCCAAATAGGGCAGATAGGTATGTGGGCCGTCTAGATGTACGTTTCGCAACTTGCCAATAAACTCGTACATTTCCCCTACGAGAATACCGTTGATATTCTCTGTGAACTCTTCCTGCGACGGTGATTCTGCTGCTTTTTTGAGCGTTTCAAAAAAGCCCTTCGGATCGTACAGACTCAGCGGAGAAAAGAATGGGCCATGTGTCAGCGGCCAGTCATCTTCGACAGTAGCGGCAGTGTTCAGCAAAACATCTGCACTGCACACATTCACTTCCGCCTTCCAAGGTCCCGCTGACCATTCGTAGCTAAATTCTATTTCTTCCCCTGTTTCTTCTAGTACACAAAACATCTCGATATCTGAATAAGGGCCGTCTGTCCCACGAGAAATAGAACCATACACCCCAATGGCCAGAATCTTTTCTTTGTACACGTCATGCAATCTCGCAGCAATTTCTTGGCAGGTTTGAAATCGTTCACTTCGAGAAATTTTTACAGGTCCATTCATGTTCATTTACGTACATCTCCCTTGATATTTTTTGAGGTGAGCTGACACAAATACATGAATGGAGGACCTCGGGATTAACGGGGGACTTTTTTTGGATGCATGTGAACTTCCTCCCATCGACCAGATCGTACAGTTTGTCATGATATGCATTTATTTTACCAAGGAAAGGAAAATCTTACGAGTGATGATTATGGATGGCGGAAGCCTGGGCGTTGTCGATGGCCGATTGAATATACGCTTGTAGCGTATCGATGAAGGTACGAGCGGCGAACCCCATATATTTATCCTTGCGATAAACCAAACAGATGTCTTGGCTGGGTGTCGGATGCAAGAGATTGATGATCGCAATCTCGTCGTCGTTTACGTTTTGCAACAATAAGCTCGGCAGGATACAGCCCCCGATCCCCTTTTTTACAAGACTCAATTGAGACTGGAGTGTAGTTGTTTCGATATGAGGCTGCAAACGAAAGCCTTCCTGTATGCAATAGCGATTGATGAGCTGTCTTGCTTGATGATCCGGCGGAAACATCACCATTTTTACCTCTTGAAGCTGCCCAAACTTGATTGCCTTTTCCTTGGCGAGTGGATGGGCGCGATGAACGGCAAGCGCGAACTCTTCGTGAAATAGCGGAATGACAGTGATTCTCTCATCCGGCTCAGGTAACACCGTCACGCCCAAATCAATCTCGCCGGATGTGATTTGCTCCACGATTCTTGTAGACTCTATGACGGATAAGGATGTTTTCGGATACAAGCGGTGGAATTCTACAAGAAGAGCATCAAACAACAAGTCGGCATCGCCAGGCAGGACACCGATCGTGAGCGTGCCCCCTTCGTTGTTTTTCATGGCTGCAATTGCTTCACGTGCGTAGTCGATATGGGAAAAAACATGCCGACTCTGCTCCAGCAATACCTTTCCTGCTTCTGTCAGCGTGATTCGCTTGCCCAAGCGGTCAAACAGCGGGACACCCAGCTCGTTCTCTAAAAACTTGATTTGCTGGCTGAGATTGGACTGAGAGGTACATAACTTTTCTGAGGCCCGGGAAAAATGCATTTCCTCACATATTGCCATAAAATACTCCAATTGCCTGAGCTCCATTGCTTCACCCCTTGCGCCCATGATCATTTTTACTAATCATTCTAATCGGAAAAGCATGATTGTTGCGTTTTCCCCTACGACGTACACTTTAGATGACGGTAAGAGCGCTGTCAATCATAGGAAAATGATAGGGAGGTTTTGTCTCATGTCTCAAAGCATGATCACTTCTGCCACATCCGTTCGTCAAATTGGTCTGCAGCAGATTCCCATGATTCCTGAGGAGCTTTTGGATGTTCAATCCCCTGCTTTTTCAAATACACTTCGCTGGAATATCGGGCATATCGTCTTTTGTTTTCAGCATTTCCTTTCCATTGGCTTGCCTTACCAATCTGACCTGCCCGCTTCTTACGCTACGCTTTTTCAGACGGGAACGAAGCCTTCTGACTGGACGACTGCACCTCCCTCGAAAGATGAACTGATTCACTACTTGTCCGTACAACTAGATCTGCTGGCCTCCGTTACCCCTGAGCAGCTAGAAGCAGCTTTGCCTGCCTCCATTACAATGGGTCCCTTCCAGTTTACGACGGTAGGAGAGGTCTTTAACTTTGCCGTCATGCACGAGTCCATCCATCTAGGAATCATTTCCACCATGGTAAAAGTCATCGCACAGGAAGCAGCAGCAAAGTAGTTACAAAAAAACGAGACCCTCGAATGGTCTCGTTTTTTTCGTTTATTCGAACCGAGTGAACTTTTCTTCGGCAGGTGTGCGTGTGCGAGCTGCTGGTACATTTTCCTGATCGAAAAAACCGAGGTGCAGGAAGCCAACGATTTTCTCTCCTGGCGCAACACCCAAGATGGCGTGTGCCTTCGGGTCCCAGTTGTGCGCGTTTGTTTTCCAGACGACGCCTAGTCCACGCTCCCATGCAAGCAACTGGAAGTTTTGAATGAGAGCAGCCGTCGCACTGAAATCTTCTTCCCATTGTTTTTGGCGCGGATCTTCTTTCATGATAACAACCAAATAAGCTGCTGGCTCGTTGTACATGTCTCTGCGCGCCTGATGGGCTTCTGGCGGATAGCAGGTGATCAACTTCTCGACAAACGCTTCTTTTTTCTCTGAAGATACAAACATAAATCTCCATGGCTCACGCATACAATGGTTCGGCGCGTACACTGCGTCATTCAACAGCTCCAGAACAAGTTCTTCGGGCACAGTATCTGGCTTATAGTCTTTTTTTATAGAGCGGCGCTCTCGAATAATTTTGGCAATGGACACAAAGGTCACCCTCTTCTCTTGACTTCCAAACTTTGATAATGGTTATCACTCTTATTTAGAACATATGTTATCGTGTACACTCGGCAAAATCAAGTAAGAAGTAAACGAAACTGCACACCATCATGAATGAAAAAAGGATGCGGCTGTTTATGCCCATCCTTTTTCGTGCTTATTCCGGTCGTCGGTCCGTCAACCAATGCCCGCCTGCGATTTTGCCCACTGATGCCATCAACACAGACAGATGGGACGTGCCGTCAATGCCTAAATATTCGTTCATGTCATGATCCATCCAGTGACCAATCGTCGTTACCCCAAGCCCCAATCCGTTTGCTACCAAATGCAGATTTTGCGATACGTGCCCGGAATCCCACCAAATATAGCGGTACGCACGCTCTTTGTATTTGTCTTTCGTGCGATCTACCATCGCTGTCCAAACGAAATTGACAGCAGCCCGTCTCGTCACCTCTTGTTCTTCCGTGAACAGATAGGCAATCTCGGACGTGTCTTCTCTCTTCAGTCCTTCCAAGCACCAATTCTGTACATCCAGGTGATACAGGCCCTTCTCGAGTCCCTCCACGTTGTTGATCATCAGGTACGTCTCAATCGGATATAGGGCCCCGGCAGACGGCGTCGTGCGTAATTGATAGTCTCCCATATCATCTGTGATACCCTGTGTCCCCCACAGCAAGAGATTCAATTCGTTAAGCGTCATAGGCTGCTTCAAGAAATTACGCTTGGATCTTCGATTGGCGAGGACCTCCCACAAATCGACGGATGCTGGAAACTGCGGCTTGCCCAATTCTATGCGTGCAAATACCTCTTCATAGCGTAAATACGTCGCTGGTCTTTTTGAAAAATCGTAACGAGAGGCCCAGCCTTTTTCCAGCTCGCCCACCCGGTAAGAGGTCGCCTCGATAAATTCATTTGCAATTCGTTGCCATTCGGGATGCATCTATGTTCCTCCTCGTATGTGCTTGGTGGTGATGTCTTTTACTATACGAAGCTCTTTTCCATTAGTAAAACAATGATTTATAATATTTTTCATAAGATAAAACTAATGAAAGGGAACAAGGAGACATGACGCTTACCCAACTGCAAGTGTTTGTCGCCGCAGCAAAAGCTGGTAGCTTCACGCGGGCAGCAGAAGAAATTGGCTTTACGCAATCCGCCGTCTCGCAGATGATTCAGTCCCTGGAAAAAGAGCTAGGTGTCAGCCTTTTTCAGCGCAGTCGCAGCGGGATTACTCCGACGAGCATCGGAGAACGAATGCTTTCGCACGCTCGCGATATTTTGAACATCACATCCTGCATGACGGAGGAAGCAAACGTGGCCCGCGGGATTTCGTCCGGTACCTTGCGTATTGCCTCGATCCCCAGCGTCGCCTCCCGCTTTTTGCCTGGACTTTTGGGCAGCTTTCGCAAGCGGTTTCCGGCCGTGGACATCCTGCTTTTGGAAGGCGACAGTGATGAAATTAGCAATTGGCTGCACAGCTCGGTTGTCGACATTGCTTTTACCGTTATGCCTGATAAGGAAATGCAAACGTTGCCGCTCTTGCAAGACGAAATGATGGCCATTTTGCCAGATACCCATCCGTTGAAAGATAGTCAGACCCTTCGTTTTTCCGAAATTGCGGAACGCTGCTTTATCATGCCAAAGGATGGCTGCATCCGAAAAATGCTGCAAGAGAATCACATCACCCCAACGGTTACGTTTGAAGTGCGTGAGGTGTATACGATTTTGACCATGGTGCAGGAGTATATCGGCGTCACCATCATGCCTGAGCTGTACATGCCACCTGTCATCCCCAAAGTCGTCGCGATCCCCCTGTCGCCCCCGATTACAAGGGAAGTAGTGCTCGCGGTGCGCAACTGGCAGTCGATCTCCCCACTCACGGCAGAGTTCGCCGTTCACAGCCAGCAATATGTAAAAGGCATGGATTTCACGTCAACGAGCAAGTAGTCACACGAACTAAAGCCCTCGCCTATTGGGATGGGCGGGGCTTTTGATGTGCGAGAAGCTCTGTCAGCCATTTTTCAAATTTATTGGCACTCATGATTTCATGGGTAATAAATTCCCCCTGATAAAACAGGCCAAAGGTCGTCCATATGACAGGCGCGTTCTGTGCTGCTTCCCTCGTTGTCAGCTTGTACGCATGAAAGGGAACACTTTTCGCTTCCGCTACTTTTCTCAGCTCTTCCAAAACACCAACAGCAAATGGACACTGCGCTGTGTAATAAATGGTGACGCCTTTCTCCGTTGAAGAAGTCGTTCCTGTTTTCTTAAAGGACGGCATAGCGGCTTGTTCATTCCATTTCCATGCCACTAATTGAAAATACGGTTCTGCTTGGTCTGCCAGCTCAAACCCCATATGCTCAAAAAAACGCCTCTCACTCAAATACGGGTACTTGTTCTTCCCTACGATATGAACGATTCCGTCCATACCACGTTTGATGGCATCTTCCTTGCAATGATGCAACAATTGTTTCGCATGCCCGTTCTCTTTATATCTGCCAGACACCCACAAACAGTTAATGTACATATAATTGGGCGCTTCAATTGGAACCCATGCCATTTCCGCAGGCAAGTACTCAATAAACACTTTTGCTCGCTCATCCAAGCGATAAAAAACCAACCCTTCATCCATTCGCTCTGTCAGCCACTTCTTCTTCTCGGCTACTGAATGTTCGTATTGTTTTGCACCTAATGCACAGCATATGTGCTCCGTTTCTATATTCTTTTTCGTGATTTCTATATACCCCATTGTTTACCGCCTCCACCTTTCCTCTGCTTTTATCTATGATCGCGGACGAGAATTTTAGATAAAAGTGGTTGGTTTCTGGTAGCTGAGTAGTCATCTATATTTTACCACTTCTTAAAGCTCTATTTCACCTGCTTGATCTTGCTCTAGATGAACGAGTGGAACAGGAGAGTAAATAAACGTATCCCCGTCGTTTTCAAGCTTGTACATGATACAAAACAAAGCTGATCCTCGATGATCGCCACTCGGTATGGAGAAAATCATGGCTGGACAGCGCAGCTCAGCAGAATGGACGCTTGCACACAGATCTTTATAAGTCACAGCAGCAAGGTTATCGATATCAACGAGATGCTGTTGACAATCCCCAATAACTTTCCTGTAATACTCTATATTCTGATGATACTTATTCGCAAAGCTCTGCTTATACTCCTCAATGCTAAGAAAGCAACACTCCCAATCCAAAGGTGGGATACTTAACACATAGCGATAGAACTTCAACTTTCTGATTCCTCCTCCGTTACAAGTAAGTGTAAGACTATCACAACAATAGCTCCATGGCTGCGCGTTCTTTATCCGCAATCTCGAGCAACAGCTTAGACACATGCACGAGCTCTTGGTGCTCACCTGTTCTTCCTGCATGGTCGATTGAAGCAGAGACGCTAACCCACATTGGAGCGATCTCTGTAAACATACAGTGGGCTTGTTCGATCCTCGGATCCTCCAGTCGATCAGCACATTCTCTCAAATAATCCCTATACAAATTCCGAAATAAAGCGCCGCCGGTTCCCGCCCGCTCCATTAGCGTCGCGGTAAGACATAAATCATGTTCGAAATGATTGCTGCGAGAAGGCCACTTCAAGATTTCATTGCTCATTTTCACAATGCCTCTATTGCCAATATTCTGAATCGGAGGGTTCAGATAGTCATGCGCATTCATGGTCAAGGATTCGCGTATAGCAGGAACAAGCGGGAGCAATGCGTCGTTTAGCTCGATCGTAAAGGAACGATTCCGGGAGCTCATGGGTCCCTTTGCATTTCTGGCAGCGGCCAAGCTTGTCAAACTCGTCTTCACAAGTCCACCCTGTTGTCTGGTGTCCGCCAAGTAGGCGTATTCGTCATCTATACCGTAAAGTACCGCATAGTGACCGGCGAAGTGCACTTTGTTCGTAAAATAATCCAAGTAATAGGAATCTAATTTAAGCCCAACCGGAATGCCGTGTTCGATGCTGCTTCGGACGTTCTGCCACGCCTTATTGACGGACGAGGTTTCTTGATATTTGACGTTCAAGCCGAGTCGTTCGGCGAGATTAGCGGTCAGTTTATCCGGTTTTACCCTTCCTCCGATGAAAGGGAAGTCCATTCCCTTCGAATCCCAGTATATGAACCCAAGCCCTTGCCCGAGTCCGAACAACATCGGCTCAGACAGGCGGACTCCCGCATATTGCATTAAATTGCCCATGGCGGTTGTTTCGCAATGTTCGCCTTGATAAGGAATGAAGCCTTCAATAAATTTGACCATGTCTACTTGCCTCCTCCAATAATTCATGGATGAAACGACTAACAAACGCTTGCTCGCTCTCGATTAAGCTGAGTGGATGCAAGAACAACGCCCTTACATTCAGCGGCAAGCTAGCTCCGCCTTGTGATTCGTACTTCTGTCTTATTTTTATCGAGGCTTGACCAAGAAAATCTAGTCGTTTCCGTAAAGCAATGACGGCCTCTTCCTTCCCGATATGGGGCAAAGCGGCCAAACCGAGATCGAAGCGGTTGTCACGTTCCCGTGTAGACGACAGACTATCAAGAATTTCATTTCTCAGCTTACGTATACCCATTTCGGTGAGGGCAAACCGGGTCGGCGCTGGCCCCTTGCCGGATTTCTCGTCGGATGTCTCAGGTGAGATCCATCCTTTATCGCTAAGCTTCTTCAATCCTGTATATATCGAAGTTGTACCGATATTTGCCCATTCTTTATAACCTCGCTGCTCGACTACCTTCATAATATCGTATCCGGAAGCTTGACGATGTTCCGCGATCAATTGCAGGAGCATGAATTCGACATTCGATAATGTATGCATACAGAGACTCCTTATCTCGAGTATTTCATATATGGAATATAACGTAGGTGTAATAAAAATTCAATAACCGAATCTGCTGCGGCACTTGAGCTCGCGGCATCGACTGATCATGCCTATCTTTTTTGACGTCGTGCTTTGACTATGATAATGAAAGCGCAAGATCTTGAAACGTAATTTCCCCTATACTAAAAACACGAAAAATGGCAATTAGTTGTGACGAAAAATGGGGGAACGAACATGAGTAACAAGGTGGAAGGGTTGTTAACGAACACAGATTTTCGCAGGCTCTGGATTGGGCAAACGGCATCACAGTTTGGGACTCAGGTTGCATTATTAGGAATGCCACTAGTGGCAGCTCTCTATTTAGGGGCCAGTCCCATGCAAATGGGGTTGCTTGGTTTTGCCGAGTATGCGCCATTTATCCTTTTCGGTTTGCTCGCTGGTGTGTGGATAGACAGATTTCCCCGGCGACCCATTCTTGTCGCCGCTAACTTTTTCAGGGGTGCATTACTGCTCATTGTGCCGCTGACAGCCTTAACCGGATTCCTGAATATGACAGTGCTATATTTGATTGCCTTCATAGTGGGGATCTGTACTGTCTTTTTCGATGTTGCCTATACATCCTTTTTGCCTTCCATAGTGAGCAAGGAGCAGCTTGTTGACGGGAATAGCAAACTAGAGACAAGTAAATCTACCGCACAAATTGCTGGGCCGGGCTTATCAGGTGGACTGGAACAGTTAATCACCGCTCCTTTTGCCATATTGTTCACGTCGGTATCCTTTTTTGTATCCGCTGTGTACATAGCCCGGATTCGCACGTTGGAGACAGTCGTGACAGATGCGAAAAAACAAAAAAACATGTGGCTGGAAATCAAAGAAGGGCTGCATACGGTTTACACAAAACCATTGCTGTGGGGAGTGGTGCGCTGCTCAACAATCTTTAACCTTTCCTGGAATGTTATTTTTAGTGTTTATGTTCTTTATGCATCGCAAGAACTCAAAATCAGTGCGAGCATTGTTGGCATCATTTATGGAACGCTAGGAGTAGGGTACCTATTTGGCTCCCTGCTTGCCCAAAGGGCTGTACGTCGTTTTGGAGTAGGTCCAACTATTGTGGGTTCCGCTACGATCGCAGCAAGTGGCGGTTTGCTTGCTCCATTAGCAGTAGGATCAGAAGTAAGCATGGCGTTGATTATGATGACGGGACAGCTTCTTTTCGGAATGGGTGTCTCCATGTTTAGCATTAGTACCGTCAGTTTACGTCAAGTAATTGTACCCGATGCCCTGCAAGGTCGCGTGAATGCTACCTTTCGCTTTATCTCGTGGGGTTCTTTACCGCTTGGTTCGTTAATTGGAGGGATGCTAGGGGGAGCAATGGGCTTACGGTTCGCTTTATTTGCGGGTGGCATTGGACTGTTAGCTTCGGCTTGTACATTATTGTTCACCCCATTTTTACAACTACGTATGAAATCATTTCATGAATTAACATTGGAAAAAGATGTGTCATAAAGAGCTAAGGAGTGCCTTAAGAAGTATGAAACTAACCGGACCGATCATTGAATAAAAAAAGGTATTCAGGAATGTATTTTTCTCCTGAATACCTTTTTTAAATTCCCCGACCAACCAGAAAGCCCCTCTTCAAGGCTGGTACTGAATGCCGAGCTCTGCCGCCAACACGAGAAACATCGCATGCGACCAAAGGAGCGGTACAGCGGGATGGCCAGCTCTCTCCACCCACAACTCATAATGAGCCGGGAAAAGCAAATGCTCCTGTACTTGTTCAGGCAGTCCGTTCGCTTGCCGCTGGGAAACAATCCATGCTACTATCTTTTCTGCTTCTTCACGCCTGCCCGTTTTCACGTAATACCAGCCCAACCACGCAGATAATAACAGCCACTGCCCTCCGCCGTAATACGTATCAGCCGGGTAGCGATGCACGCCGTTTCCTGCGCGCAGCTCCTCTTCTATGGCCTGCACGGTTCGGAGCATAAGCGGATCATTCACGTCGACGATCCCATACGGCAGTGCCAGCCAGAGAAGACTTGCATCCACAGAATGATCCCCGACGGATTTTATCAATCGCCCGTTGGCTGTACCATGCGCGCGTATGAATTGGCGAATGGCCTCTCCTTGCTGAGCGAGTTCGAAAGCTCGTTCAGGCAAATAAGGCTCCATCGCCTTGATCCCGGCATAGATGGCTCCCAACGTCACTGGATGGATTCGATCTCCTCCCTCTTCCCAGCAATCAAAGTTCGGGAGCTGCCAGCACGCCACTATATAATCAATCGTCAGTTCAATCGATGGCTTGAGCTCGTGAATCAAGTCATGCTCTCCACTCATCCGCACATGCTCAGCCAGCCCCCACAGCCATGTCCCGTAGCCATCTAGCTGAAAGCTGCCCCATTCACCTGTCACTTCTTCTCCGTCCGCCGTATAGCGCGTATGCAAAAAGCGGTCGCTTCCCGCATCATTTTTGTCTAATCCATTTTTTGCTGCTGAAATGGCTTCTCTTGCCTTTGTCTCATGCTTTCGGATCACATCATTACACCATTGGTAAAACTTGCGGGCACTATCATGCTTGCCAGTACGGTTCATCGCGTAGGCCGTAAATGTTCCATCGCGGAGCCACGCATACTGATAGTGGACAAATGCGGGTGAAGCGAGATACGCCCCGGTACTCGCTTGATGCTGTAGGATCAACTTGACACTTTCCTCGATCAGGGTCATGATTATCCCCCCTTATTCGGACAAGCCGACTTCGTACCAAATACAGCCGCTGCTCATCTTCGGGCTATGCTTTTATAGCATATGCACCCGACATCCAAACGAAAACCCAAGATGCATAACAAAAGAAAACCCACTGGATGCGCATGTCCGGTGGGTTCTTTGTACACTTAATTTTGTGAAGGAACATCGGTATGTTCCGATTTCAGGAACTGCTGCAGCTCCTCATAAAAAGTCGGGTTACAAGCCATCACGCTGCTTTTTTGGTCGTACGGCAGTGGTGTCCCCGTCATGGTCGTCACCCGGCCGCCCGCTTCTTCTACAATAATGCGAGCTGCGCCGAAATCCCACGCATTGAGCTGCATACTGACATAGCCATCTAGTCTTCCCGCAGCCACATACGCCATTTCCAGAGCGGCGCTTCCCAAGAGGCGCATTCCGCGAACCTTCCCAGCAAGCTTTTTCACAATCAAATCGATGCCGATCTGCTCAGCACGCTTGTTCCAAAATACGCTCGTGCATAACAAAGCTTGCTCCAGGCTCACTTCTCGATTCACCTGCAAGGGACGATCATTGAGAAAAGCCCCTTCCCCTTTTACTGCATAAAACAACTCGTCTCTGGAAGGATCGTAAACCGCTCCGACCATTCCCTCTCCCTTATGATACACAGCAATGGAAACGGAAAAATTGATTTGCTGATGCACAAAATTGGTCGTACCATCAATCGGGTCGATGACCCAAAGCGTGTCATACTGCTTGTAATCCTCCACATGTGCACTCTCTTCTCCAAGAATGCCGTGATCAGGGAAGCGTGCAAGAATCATCTGAATGACGTGATTCTCCACTTCTTTATCTACGGCTGTAACAAGATCGGAGGCAGATGTTTTATACTCGACGGTAAAAGGCTCCTTCATTCGCTTCAAACTCAGCTCACCCGCTGAACGGGCGCATTGCAAAGCGAGCTCCTTGAGAGCCGCCAGTGTTGATGCTTGCACACGTATCGCCACCTAAAACTTGACTTATTTTTTCACAAAGCACGCCCTTTTCTTTTAGAAAGAGAGGCTTCGATGTTTTAATTGAATACGATGAAACAGCTCGTGTTAAAAAACGGCCATGCTATATGATTTAGTGTACCATACTTTACCTGCTGTTACACCACACGTTAGCCATGAGGAATGTGCCTGAAATGTCGTTGCTTCACCCAGCACCCGGATTATTGAAAAAGGGTCTCTCCCTCGTCATTTTCTGACTGGGGAGACACCCTTTTTTACATGACCACTTTAGCAGCAGCGCGTTACGCCGCCTTTTTCAAATCGTTCGGTCAATGCGTACATGTAATACTCACGTTCCGTCATCGGAAAGATACCCGGTGCCCCATGCGTCTCGTACCAATGGGCGAGATAGCGATCATAGTCTGGCATTCCGAAAATGGTTTTAATAACAGAGCTCACTTTGCGCATTGCCTTTCGCATGGCTCTTAGCTTACGCCTCATGCTACGTGATGTCCTTTCCCGTCAAAAACATTTCCTTTGGACTTGATGTACGGCGACTCCTGCAACGGATAGTGCTTGCCGCGGAGAATATTGATCCATACCCGCGCACCATCGAGAATGATCCCAATCGTAATGACCATGAAGATCGCACATACCACAGCATCGATCTGGTCGTTGAAGATCATTTTTTGTGCAGCTTCTATCGTTTTTACTCCTTTTGGCAGCGTGCCCGCATCCAGTGCCTTTTGGAATGCTTCTGCATGCGAGAGGAAGCCGATTTTTGGATCAGGATGGAACAGCTTTTGCCAGCCTGCTGTCAGCGTAGCCGTCGTCAGCCAAGCCATCGGTACGAGTGTGATCCACGCATAGGCGGCTTTGCCCATTTTGAAAATAATCGTCGTTCCCACCGTAAAGGCAATCGCGGCGAGCATCTGGTTGGCGATACCAAAGAGCGGCCACAGGGTGTATATGCCTCCCAGCGGGTCCATGACACCTTGGAGCAGGAAGTATCCCCATCCGATGGTAATGATCCCAGAACCAATCAGATTACCTGGCAGCCAGTTGACTTCCTTCATTTTCGGAATGACGTTGCCGAGCATGTCTTGTACCATAAATCGTCCGACACGCGTTCCCGCATCGATCGTCGTCAAAATAAAGACAGCCTCAAACAAGATCGCAAAATGATACCAGAATGCCATTAATGCCTTGCCACCCAATACACCCGAAAAAATCGTCGCCATCCCGATTGCCAGTGACGGTGCTCCGCCCGTCCGGGAAAGGATCGTCTTTTCTTGAATGTCGTTGGCGAGCGTTGTTAAATGGTCAGGGGTTACGGTATAGCCCCAGCCCGTTATCGTCGTCGCAACCTGGACTACATCCACGCCAATTGCTGCGGCAGGTGAGTTGATCGCAAAATAGACACCGGGAGTCAACACGCACGCTGCAATCATCGCCATAACCGCGACCCCAGACTCCATCAGCATCCCGCCATAGCCGATCAATGGCGCATGCGATTCCTTCGCGATCATCTTCGGCGTTGTTCCGGATGATACGAGTGAATGGAATCCTGATACGGCTCCGCACGCGATGGTAATAAACAAGAAGGGAAATAGATTTCCTGCAAAAACAGGGCCAGTTCCATCAATGAACTTCGTCAGTGCTGGCATTTGCAACGGTGGCAGTGTCAGCACAATTCCCACCGCCAATACCGCAATCGTCCCTACTTTCAAAAATGAGCTGAGATAATCGCGCGGTGCCAACAGCAGCCACACAGGCAAAACCGAGGCAATAAACCCGTACACAATGATCATCCAGGCAAGCTGTACTTTGGAAAACGTGAAAGCTGGTCCCCATGTTGGCGATGCAGCAACGATTTGACCGAGCCAAAGGGAAAAGAACAAGAGAGCAAGCCCGATAATCGAGCCTTCCAATACCTGCCCAGGTCGTATATACCGCATATACAATCCCATCATGATCGCGATAGGCAGCGTCATGAATATCGTGAAGGTAGCCCACGGTGATTCAGCAAGAGCGTTAACCACAACCATGGCCAAAACAGCAATCAGGATAATCATAATGGCAATAATACCAATTAAAGCGAGTGCTCCGCCAACAGGACCGATCTCTTCCTTGGCAATCTGACCGAGAGACTTTCCATTGCGACGCATCGATCCGAACAGAATAATAAAGTCTTGTACCGCTCCACCGATCACGACCCCGACGATAATCCAGATCGTTCCCGGCAAATATCCCATTTGCGCAGCCAACGTAGGACCTACGAGCGGGCCTGCTCCTGCAATCGCAGCGAAATGGTGCCCAAACAACACCCATTTGTTCGTGGGTACGAAGTCTTTGCCGTCGTTGTTCACTTCTGCTGGGGTAGCGCGATTGTCATCGAGCGCCATTAGTTTTTTGGCTATGAATTTGCTGTAAAAACGATAAGCTACAGCATAAGTGCAAAATGCGGCTGTCAGTAACCAGAACGAGTTGACTGATTCCCCTTGCCAGAGGGCTATCATCCCGAATCCGACAGCACCCAATGCGGCTATCCCGCCCCAAATCAAAAGGGAAAGAAACCATTTCTTCATCCAAGTCGCCTCCTTCTATTTATGAAATATTCAGGCAATGAACCTTAGAAAAACGTATCACATCGGACAACTTGCCAACATAAAAAATGGCTGAACCGTACAAAAACAGGCACAAGCTGCACCATCCTCGTTTGAGTGTAAGCGCGTTCAATTTGGGGACGTAGAAAGTCTCCGCCCCTAGTCCGATACAAACCCCTCCACAATATGTTAAAGTTGTACATAAATTGGTATGGAAATCAAAAAGGAGAAAATGCACATGCGACGAATCGGAGGTTACATCATTATCGGAATCGGAGCGATTTTTGTTCTGGCTACCTACCTGAAGGTACCGCTCGCAATGGACATGCTTTGGCCAGTCTTCCTTCTCATCCCAGGAATCGGGTTTCATATTTTCTTTTTTATGAACCCAATGCCGAATCGCGCTGGATTGCTCGTGCCAGGCGGGATCTTGCTTGTTTATGCTCCACTCTTCTTTTTCAGCCAGCTATTTTTTCATGGGGATATGAGCACGACGTGGCCCTTCTTCCTAATTGGTCCTGCCGTGGGGCTTACGGAGCTGTACCTATTCGGCAATCGCAAACCCGCTCTCTTGATCCCCATTGGCATTCTCACCGTTCTCGCTATCATATTTTTGATCGCGAATCTGGCATCTACCCAAGTAGGCGGCATCATCGGCTTGATCCTGATCGTATTGGGCGGGATCATGGTGACACGTAAGAAAAACAATGACTATCCCATGTAAGCAGTCAAAAAAACAGACCACTCCTCCCTTAAACGGGACGCAGGATTGGTCTGTTTCTTTTAAAACCCCAATCGTTTCTTCAATTCCTTCACGACATTGCGGCTAACAGGCACTTCGGTTTTGCGATGATCCTGCATGACTAGATGAATCGAGCCTTTAAACCAAGGGACGAGCTCTGCCGTTTTAGATAAATTGACAATGAAAGCGCGATGCGTCCGAAAAAACTGTTGGCGTGACAGCCTGCTCTCCAGCTCCTGCAACGTAAAGGTGGTCGCATATTGCTCACCTGCTGTATAGATGCTCGCATACCTTCCTTCCAAGGTGGCAAAGACGATTTCGTTTGGATCAATCAGCATGATCTTGCCGTTTTTTTCTACCGGGACACGACGTGGCTGAGTATCAACCAGCACATTTTGCAAAAGGGATTGTAGCCTTTCCTCCAGTAGCGGTGACGCGTCCAATGCAGGTTCGCTTTTCTGCCTCATTTTTCGTACCCGGTTCATCGTCTTTTCCAGACGTATTTCGCTGAACGGCTTGACGATATAATCAACGGCTTCGGCCTCAAATGCTCGAACCGCATGAAATTCATACGCACTTGCAAAGATGATGACAGGTGGATTGACCATGGATTCCAGAAGCTCCTGCCCCACATCTACACCATCCCTGTCCTGCAAATGGATGTCCAAAAAGACCGCATCCGGCTCTGTCTGAAGCACCGCTTCCAACGCCTCTTCCCCACTACCCGCCTCTCCTACTACGGACACTTCCGAAAACTGCTCCAGCAAATACCGCAGCTCTTCTCTGGCAGGCGTCTCATCATCGACGATGAACACTTTGAGCACTGACGTTCACCCCTATCGGTAATTGTATGGTGCATGTTGTCCCGCTCCCGCTTTTGCTCTCGATCACGATTCCATACGGTTCACCGTAAATCGATTGAAGACGGCTTTTTACATTGGTAAGACCGATCCCAGATAATTGCCGACCTGCACGCTTCTCATCTAGTGCTCGCTCGGATGGGTCAACCTCCATTCCGACTCCATTATCTGCCACTGTCAGTTCGACGATTTGCTTTTCTTTGCGGCGCGCACGAATCACTACAGTACCCCCTTCGCGCTTGGGCAACAGCCCGTGCTTGACCGCATTCTCTACCAGCGGCTGCAAAATCAGTCCTGGCACAGTAAACCGCTCTACGCCATCCTCGATGTCGTACTCTACATGAAGCTTGTCCCCGAACCTCGCGCGTTCGATAGCCAAATACGCTTCGATATGCTCCAGCTCACGCGCCAGACTGACATATCCGCCAGAATCATGCAAATTACGGCGGAAGTACTCTCCCAAATGAATCAACAATTCACGAGCTTGTTCGGGACGGAAGCGAATAAACGAAACAATCGTATTGAGCGCATTAAACAAGAAATGCGGATTGATCTGCGCATGCAAGGCTCTGATTTCTGCATCTGCCAACAGGCGGGACTGCTTCTCTAGCTCGGCCAGTTCGAGCTGACTCGATATCAGGTTCCCCAATCCACGGACGAGTTCCAGGTCCACTGCAGACAGTTTGCGCGAGCGATCCTGATACAGCTTGAGCACACCTGCTACTTCACGTCTTCGCATCAGAGGGACAAGGATCGCATAGCGCAAGGAACAATTCGTCTCCCTGCACCCAATCTCTTCCTTCGTCTGGGCAATCTTTACTTCTTTGGTCGATAGGACTTCGCGGGTCGCCTTGGTCGTTATGCCTTCTCCCACTACGTGATGAGACGATCCTGCACCAACATGCGCAAGTACAGAGCGCGTATCGGTAATCGCTACCGCTGCTACACGCGTCGTCCGCAAAATTTCCTCCGCTACCTTTTGGGCAGAATCATAGGTCAGCCCTTGACGCAAGTACGATAGTGTTTTGTCCGCTACTTGCAGCGTTCGCTGGGCTTGGAGCGCCCCAATCCGATCCTCTTCCTTTTTGGCCAAATCAATAATAATGATCAAAATAGCAATTCCAACCGAGTTGACGACTGACATCGGTACACTAATGGCCTGAACCAATGCCAAAGCGTCAGCGTACGGACGTGCGATGAGCAAAACAATGCCCATTTGCAGCCACTCCGCCAAGAAACCAACGAAGAGTGCTGTCGTCCACCCGATTTTTTTGCTGCGGTTACGGAGGAACTGATAGATTAATCCCGCAAACAAGCCCTCGCTTATGGTCGAGATGGCACATGCCAAATCTGTAAAGCCCCCCAAGGAATACCGATGAATTCCCGCAATCAGCCCTGTCATCAACCCTACCCAAGGACCAGCTAGCAAGCCTGCCACGACCGTCCCGATCACGCGTGAATTCGCAATCGCATCCTGATACCAAATGCCATTATAGGTACCCAGTATGGAAATAGCAGAAAAAATGACGACCATCAGTGCTTTTTCCCACCATGTCGCTTGCTGGTTCAATATGCTGCGGAATGCACGTACACGCGTAAACAGCAAAGCTATCACAATCAAAACCGCCGTCCGCTCCGTCAATGGAACCATTAATGCCAGATTCATTGGTTTATCCCTCTCAATCGCTGCCCGATCGTTCCTGTTCATTTCCATAACTAATCAAAATATTCACTCTTCACATCGTATTTCCCTTTCGCTTCTCTTCCTTTCTTGGTAAAAAAGGTTGCCGAAGTAATTTCGCCAACCCATGGATACCCGTATCATTTCAATATTCGAATTCCAATATTTTGCACTTTTCTTTCGACTCAAATCCTAGCTTTGTCCCCAGACGTACCGACTCCTCGTTGGTTTCTAGCGTGGTCCAGTGCGGTGTCAGTCCATGTTCCATGCAATGCTCCAGATACGCTACGCAAGCAAGTGTAGCAAAGCCTTTGTTCATGTCGGCTTCCTCGTACGTTTCCACGCTAATTTCATGGTCACGCCCATGGACACAGCAGGACAGGCAAGCACTCACAATCGCATTTCCTTTACATACGCAGAAACCTACGCCCCACTGCAAAAAATCATCCACCGAATGATAGAATTCCTCTACAACCTCGATCAGGATGTTGTCGGGGTCGTTTTCGATGACACCTGCATCGATTCTATTCAAACTGTATCCTTCAGGCAGAGAGCGGTAGCTGATCTTACGCGCTTGGTATTGCTCGGGATTGAACTCGTAGTAATACTCCCAATCCGTTTCGATCTCTCGATGCGAGATGGCTTTGGTCACTGCTTTTTCCCACTCTTCATCTGGGACAACTGCCAGAAAATGAGTGCCCCCGCATGATTCGGTCGTATATCTGCGCAATTCCCCCTCGATAAAGGCACCAAGATCCGCTGTGAACGCTTCATTGGCAGCATCCCCGACGAAAATACTGATCACACCGGTTTGATCGACCAAGGCTGTCCGGGGCTGCTCCACATCGTCTACGAAAATCGCTCCTCGATTTGTTCCATTGATAATCGCCTGGATGGTCAAATCATTCACGTTATCAGGTGATAGCAACGTCGTGATTTTTGCATAATCATTTGGTTTCAATCGATGAATCATCGCAATTTCGGTCCTTTCTCGCTCTTTTGGACATCTGTGTAGTTATGCGACTTCCAACATTTGGTTACTATTAGTATAGAGGATAGAGTCTAGTAAATGGTATAAAAAAGACCATCCCTTCAGCGTTTTCAGCCTGAGATGGTCTTGTCGTGCTCGTTTTCCCTCAATAAATTACAAGTTCCCTCTGCGCTCCTGCTCGCGCTCCAACGCCTCGAACAGTGCCTTGAAGTTGCCATTCCCGAAGCCGCGCGCTCCTTTTCGCTGGATAATCTCGATAAACAGCGTCGGACGGTCAACAATCGGCTTGCTGAACAGCTGCAAGAGATAGCCTTCGTCGTCTCTGTCGACCAAGACCCCCAGCTTTCTCAGCGCCTCGATGTCTTCGTCAATTTCCCCTACACGCTCTTTCAAATCTTCGTAGTACGCATCTGGGACCATGAGGAAATCTACACCGTTATCACGCAGCTTCGATACCGTTTCGATAATATCGTTGGTCAGGATGGCAATATGCTGTACGCCTGGACCTTTGTAGAACTCCAAAAACTCCTGAATCTGTGACTTGCGGCGTCCTTCTGCTGGCTCATTAATCGGGAACTTGATGCGTCCAGTTCCACTTTGCATCACTTTGGACATGAGGGCAGAATACTCCGTCGAGATGTCGTCCTCACTGAAATTTTGTACGGCTGTAAAGCCCATGACCTTTTGGTAATATTCTACCCACTCATCCATGATCTCGACGTTACCAACGATGTGGTCGATGCCGATGATACCCGTGCTCTCTCCTTTGACTGGAGATTGGTAAGCTTTATAGCCCGGGAAGAATGGTCCGTTGTAATTTTTTCGTTCGATAAAGGAATGGATGTTTTCTCCGTACGTACCGATAATCGCTTTTTTGACCGTCCCGAATTCATCGGTATACTCAGTCGGTTCCATGATCGGAATGGCTCCGCGAGAAACAGCCTCCCGGTAAGCCTGCTCACAATCCTCTACACGCAGGGCAACGTCCTTGACTCCGTCCCCATGCTTTTTCACAAAATCCGCGATCGGGCTGTCAGGCGTAAGGGCCCCACTGATCACAAACGTCATATGCTTCTGCTTCAAGACGTAGGAAACCTTTTCCCGAGAACCTGTCTCCAAGCCCGAATAGGCTACTGCTTCAAATCCAAACGCATTTGTGAAATAGTGCATAGCTTGTTTGGCGTTCCCTGTATAAAACTCCAGGTAGTCCCAGTCCTGAATCGGAAAAAAATCGGTATTGCTCATTGCCTACCCCTCCGCTTTCTTTTTCAATTATTGACATTATTTTGTGAATTGGGATTATTTTGTCGTTACCTTGAGAGTACATTGGAAGCGCTTCCCCTTGCAAGAGCACGAAACAACGCGAAAACGCTCAAACGCTTTTATTCATTAAAGTACGCATGCGTGTAACAACTGGATACCAAAAAGCCACCGATCAAGTTGACCGATGGCTTTCGCTTCGTTGTCCTATTACCTATGCTTGAAAACAAATTGTTTCAGTTCCGCTAGAGGGGCAGCTCCTACGGCCTTGTCAATCATTTCTCCGTTCTTGAGCAAAATGGTCGTTGGCAAACTCATAATGCCATACTGATTGGCAATCTCTTGTTGTTCATCGACATTGACCTTTAGGACTCTCACTTCGCTGCTATGCTCCCTATCGAACGATTCGAGTATCGGCCCAAAAAAGCGGCACGGCCCGCACCAAGGTGCCCAAAAATTGACGAGAGTATAGCCCTCGCTTTTTACATCATGTTGAAACGTAGTATCTGTCGTGTGGCAAATGCTCATTTGTAATTTCCTCCCCTTTTATGTTGAACAGTTATTTAAAAAGACCATTACAGAGCCTTAATATCCTTGATAGAGGCAAAAAAATAACTCCCTGTACTTGGATCATTTCAAACAACGCATTCACGGACTTATCATATCTATAATATCCCTCAAAGATTTTTTGTGTCAAGTTGCCCCATACAAAAATGGGCGTCGAAAGTGCAGATAACAGCACGAATCACTCTCCCCCTTGCTCATGCTCCCCATTCACTTTATGATGGATGTATTAAGTCCATGATTGAGGTGTCTTATGAAGTATTCACAGGCAACAGACTATGCCCTCCATGCGATGCTCTATCTGGTAGCAGAAGCCCCTGATAAACCCGTTAGTGTTCAGCTTTTGGCAGAGAAGCTAGGCGTTTCTCAAACATACCTATCCAAAATGCTGACCAAACTGGTCAAAGCTGGGTTGATCCACTCGGTCTCTGGCGCAAATGGCGGATACAAGCTCAAACGCAATCAAGATGATATATCGTTCTTGGATGTTATCCAAGCCATTGAAGGGACAACCTCCTTGTTTGAATGCAGCTTCCGTCATGATAGTGCCTGTCTGATTCAACAGGTTGTGGCTGAGGCCGAGCAGCAAATGATGCATACGCTAAAGAGTAAAAAAATTGCTGACCTGGTCCCACAATTCCCCAAACCATGATCCTTTGACGTAAACCATCTTCCATGAAACGCTCCGGCCGCCTTGACCGGAGTTTTTCTTCATAACGGTATCGTTCAATCGAAGAGAAAGGCGTGGATAAGGATGAGCCAATGGACAGAACAAGCCGCCAAGCAATGGGATCAATTTGCAGAAGACTGGCGAAAACGAAGTGAGCATATGTGGGAAAAAGGGAGCCGCAGCACCATCCTCCCCTATTTTATGAAGCATGTAGCTGTCCGATCTGGACCTGTTCTCGATGCAGGCTGTGGTGACGGCTATGCCAGTTGCAAACTTGCAGAGCACGGCTATCAGGTGGAGGGCATCGACATTGCCGGGGAAATGATCCGCCTCGCTCATGACCGGGTCATTTCCTCCTCAGGCTCTGTTCATTTTCAGACGGGAGATATCAGCGAGCTTCCTTTTGCCAATGATTCCTTCTCCGGTGTGCTCTCGATTAACGTAGTGGAATTCACGCCGTCTCCGCTCCAGGCACTCTTGGAGCTTCACCGCGTGCTCGCACCCGGAGGAGTTCTCGTCTTGGGTATTCTCGGTCCTACAGCTGGCCCACGCGCTCATAGCTATCGCAGACTATATGAAGAGACAACGATCCAAAATACGATGATGCCCTGGGAAGCCAAGCAGTTGGCGAGCGAAAATGGCTTCACACTGCTGGGTGAAGAGCCGGTATACAAAGAAGGAATTACGCCAGATATAGCGGGCCGTTTAAGCGTAGAGCTGCGGGAGGCGGTCAGCTTTTTGACCTTGTTTGCTTTGCGGAAATAGATTAGAATGCTCTCAACTTTCGTTACGTATGTCGGTCACACCTACGATAGGGAAAACCGGCAATTTTTTATGATCAATCACATCGAACAGTGTCCCGCTAGTCTAGACTTTCCCATTCCATATCTGGGCAGTTTACTAACCAATATTTCGTTGTTAAAATGGTCGTGCTAATAAATTTTATTTACTTTTATTACTTTTTATTAAATTCACTACAACTTTGTGCGACACACATCTCGGAAGGTGAGAAGAATTATTATCAACGAATGTAATTTTACAATTGTAGCCCCTATCATTTGCTTTCATTGTGGGAATGGGAACTTTCACAAATCTGATAATAAACACCAAATTTACAAAGACCTCATCAATAATGAAGTCATTGAGATATCGGTAAAGCGTCAACGGTATCGATGCACTGCTTGTGGTACGAAAGAATGGGACGTTGTATTGGGAGCATCAACGCATTTGAAAAAAACGAGAAGACTACTTTCCTTTGAAAAGCGCAACACATGACCAAGGTTCATGTACCATTGCGAAATAATCCACCAACTATAGTTAAGAAGCCGCTTCCCTGAAGCTCACAGGGAAACGGCTTCTGCAATCCTAACGTATTTTATCCTCGATTCTTCTTACATACTTCATGATCGATATCATCCATTCGTACGGGTCACATTTCCATATCCATACCTTCTATTTTCTTACCGATACTGAACATTATTCAGCTCCATCCACATCAATTTACTGTCAATCAACATGGCAAGCGTCATCTCATCTATCCCATGCAGTTGACGGTACAGACGCCGGGTTTCGACCAAGTCATTGTAGGTCAAGTACGGATAGTCCTTCCTGCCGAATGTTCCATCTGGAAAATAGGCATAATGCAAATCGCCATTTTCGAGAATCCACTGCGATCCAAGGTTTACGACACCGTAGAGCATCGTATCTGCTAAATCTTTGTCAGTCCGATCGCCGAATTGCATGTAGCTTTTGTAGAGAAAATTAATTTCGGCCAATTGATGATTCAAAGAAACGTGTGTCCGAATCATCGGATTCGTTGCTGTCGCGTAGTCGGGAATCATCCAGCCTTGCTGTACACCAGCGACGACCAAACGGTTCATGGCTGCATGATTGTGAAAATAAGAAGCATATTTTTTCGCCGCTTGGCAAAAGTCCTTTTCTTGATACTGATCACAGCCCCGCAGCATCAGATCAGCCGCTCCTGTGCTGAATCTCGTATCGTAAAAGCCCTCTGGTATCCCGTAATCGTCACTTAACCACGTAGAACGCGGCTGCGTCTTCCAGTACCCCTCAGGCTCCTGCTGTTTCAAGCTTGCTTTCAGCATCACATAGCCCATATCCCGGGCAGCATTGCTTCCACCTGTATATAAAAAGGAGCGAAGGACATAATTTTCGGGAATCCGCCAAAAGGAGGCCTCGGAAGTCGGCTCATACGTAGAAGGGCTTTGAAAGTAATACCCATCGTACAGCCATTTTGCATTTTCCGTAACGTCCAAGTTAAGCCAGATGCTGTCAAACATTTTTTCTCCCCAAGGAACGAGCGGTTCTCTCGAATCGAGCGCCCACATTTCGCTGATAAAGCCTGCTTTCATCGGCAGCTTGACCACAAGCTCGACACCAGAAGGCGTCTGTTTTACTTCGACTGGCAACGCCAATGCCGGCTTTTCTTCAATCGTGGCTCTACCTTTATCCACGTAGGTAATGGGCTTACCTAACCAAATATACCTGCCCTCTGTCTCGACGAAACCAGCGGAAATCGGAAGGGTCTGGACTTGATCAAGCGTGATAACCTTCCAATACGGTTTCTTCGACTCATCATAGGCTCGGTAGCGGAACATCATGTTCTGACTGTTACCCTGAATGGGTATGGTGAAAACGTAGGGCATCATATTGCGCTGACCTGTCATTTTATGGGCCCAATACGTGGCACCATCTGAGAATCGAAATTCTTGTTTTTGGTGAATCGCGCCATTCAGGTGCTCAACATTCTCTGTTTCTATTGGTTTTTTCCATTCATTTGCAGAAATATCGCTCGGAAGGATACTACATACGGCGATGGCCGTCATCAAAAGGAGCATTCTGCTGATTTTTCTGACCATGTCATCCCCCAATTCTAGTAAAGGAGAACCGAAAGTCCTACTTTAAAATGAATATTTCGTAGTGATTATTATTTTAAAAATAATCTGATAAATTAACCATAGGTGTCTACTTCTATTACGCAGGAGAGAATTTATGGACAAGAAAGTACGCTACGTTGTTTCTACAGCACTCGTAATATCTCTGTTCACCAGCCCCTCAATCACCCAAGCTGAACCACAAACCCACATTCCTTATTACGGAATCGGGCCAACCTATGTACAACCCGCACAGATTGAGAACTTGTTTCCCAAGCCAACTATCCAGTTTGATACTCCCGGCTTCCAAGAAGGAAAAGAAGCTTTTACGTCCCAGGAAGAAATGATGGCTTACATAAGCAAATTGGTTGCAGACAACAAGGAAATCCAGCTGCTATCCATCGGTACATCATTGGAAGGTCGAGATATCCCCCTGCTGCTATTCAGTAAAGACCACAGCAAGCTCAAACAAACCAATGAGAAGCCACTCATCTGGCTACAGGCACAAATCCACGGGAATGAGCCCTCCGCTGGTGAATCTACTCTTGTGATCGCCAAATGGCTGGCAGAGGGAAAGCTTGGGACCAACCTTCTAGATCACGTAAACGTTGCGATTGTTCCTCGTATCAACCCGGATGGCTCCTACCAATTCAAACGCTACATCGCGACAGAGCTGGATGCCAACCGCGACTACATGAAGGTAGAATATCCAGAGGTGCAAGCGGTTCACCAAGCCCTTACTACCTATCAACCTGATGTCGTGCTTGATGCCCACGAATACGGCGTCTCTTCCAGCCAGCTTCGCGATGTTGGAGAAAAAGGCGCGATCTCTTCCTACGATGTTCTGATCTCCTCTGCGAAAAACTTGAATATTCCCACCAACCTGCGCAAAATGTCAGACAACCTGCTCTTGGCTGACGTTCAAAAAGCACTCGACAAGGAGCAACTTTCTCATCACGCTTACTATACGCTGGCAAAAGGCAAGGACGGAAAAGTGACCGCAACAGAAGGCAGCACAGAGACCAGAATCGGACGCAATGCCTTGGGATTGAAAAACACGTTAACGTTTTTGGTGGAAACACGCGGTATCGGCATTGGACGCGCCGATTTTGAACGACGTGTATACAGTCAGGCCATCACGCACGCTGCTGTCATTCAATCAACAGCGGCCAACGCCAAAGCAATCAAGTCCGCCGTGGCCCAGGCACGCGCAGAAATCACGGAAAAAGGCAAAAAGGCAAACGACAACGACAAACTCATTATCCTGAGTGAGAATAAGCGAATACCGGGTCAATCTCTCGAAGTAGTCGATCTCGCTACAGCAAAAAAAGTGTCTACCCCCATCGACTGGGTAAGCTCTACGGATGCCTATCCCGTACTCGAACGTGAGCGCCCCACTGCTTATCTCATGCCTCCTGGCTACCATGACGTTGCAGCCAAGCTGGAACTGCTCGGTGTTTCGGTAAGCAAGCTATCAAAAGAAACGACCATAGCGGTAGAAAGCTACACCATTTTGGAAAACAAGGTGAATACGATATACGAGAATGGGCATTTCACCAATCAAGTGACTGCAAATGTAACAGAAACAACGAAAACCTTTCCTGCGGGTAGTTACGTGTTCAGCATGGCCCAGCCAAACGCAAACTTCATTGCGTTGGCCCTGGAACCGGAATCAGTGGACAGCTACGTCACGTTTAACTTCCTGCCCGTTGAAAAGGGCGATGAAGTACCGGTGTATCGCTATATGCTGGAGCAACCACTACCCACCACAAATAAGAACGAAAGGAAAAATTCCCCTCTCTAGAGTTAGACTCCTGAGAGGGGAATTTCGTTACATATATGAGCTTACTTTATTTCAAATACTTCTTGGGCAAGCCCTGCCAGCTTATTCGTATTGTCGCTCACTTCGACCATCGTCGCAGAAATTTCCTCCGTAGCGGCTGCCTGACTCTCCATGGTTTGATTAATCAATTCAATCGAATTTTGTAGCAGGGTTATCAAATCCCGGATGGAATCCGTGGTTTGCTTGATTTTGTCTGCATTCGTCCGTGAATCTGTCGCCATATTGCGAACCTCATTCGCGACGACAGCGAATCCACGCCCTGCATCCCCTACTCTCGCAGCCTCAATGCTCGCATTCAGTCCCAAAATGTTACTTTGATCAGCAATTTTTTTCACGGCGAGTGTAATTTGCTCAATCTCAGTCGTACTTTGGCTCACATCATTGGCTTGCTCTGAGATTGCCTTCATTTGCTCGTTCAAATTCCCGATCTGCACGGCCATCTCGTGTGTGGTGGCACTGACCTGCTCGACGACGCTCGAGAGATTTGCGGCAATTTCATACAGCTCATTGGCTCGCTCCATACTCGAACCAATGCCGACACCGCCGATAACTTTTCCCGTGTGATCATGCAAGGGGATCGCCCGTGCGACGAGAGGAAAACCAAATAATTCCTTGGGAACCATCATCGCCTGCTTGGTGTTTTTTCGAATCGCGTTGGTGATCACATCCCCTTCCTGGAGTGGATCACCTGGCTTTACCTGCAGAGCAAATGTTTGGGCAGGCACATTGCGCAATAGCTTTTCCGTGTCGTAGACCCCAATGGTAATGTCATCGTTGAGCAAATCATTTAAATAGGGAGCAACCTTGATGAAAGCCTCGAGAAGTTCTGCATTTTTCCCCTTTTCGGAGGCTTCTGTTTCATTCCATCCTTCGTATCCGTTCATGACCCTCTTCACCTCTATCTTTTGCTAGCATTAGTACGGAAATTGACGCTTTTTGTGCTGAACCGAAATCCATTTTAGCGTAGTAAACTCTTCTAGGCTCCATTGACCATTCAAGCGTCCCAATCCGGAATGCTTTTCACCGCCGAACGCCACAATTGGTTCGTCATTGATCGTTCCATCGTTGATATGAATCATGCCCGTCTCAATGCGCTTGGCCATCTGGGCACCTCTCTCCAGATCGCGGGTATGAATCGCCCCGGACAATCCAAAGGGTGTCTCGTTCGCCATGCGAATTGCTTCTTCCTCGGAAGCAAACGACATGATGCAAACAGCAGGACCAAACAACTCTTTGGATGCAATCGACATGTCTGTGGTCACTCCTGTCAAAACAATCGGCTCGACCACGTTTCCTTTCACTTCCCCTTTCAGTGCAGGAACGGCTCCTTCACGTATCGCCTCATCGACCGTTGCCATCAGGTTGGCGACTTGCCGTTGATTGATAAGTGGACCGATTACCGTGTCTGGATCATTTGGGTCGCCTACCTTGAGTCCAGATACTTTTTCCACATACAGATCAAGGAATTTATCGTATACATCTTGGTGAACCAGAACCCGGTTAGCCGACATGCAAATCTGACCTTGGTGGGTAAAGCGGCTGAATACGGCTGCATTGACGGCATACGTAAGATCCGCATCCTCCAAAACAATCAGGGCACTGTTGCCACCTAGCTCCAAAATCGCCTTCTTGAAATGCTTCGCTGCCACTTGCGCGATATGGCTTCCTACTTGGCTAGAGCCTGTAAACGAAAGGATGCGCGGAATCGGGTGGGAGACAAATCCATCGCCAATTTCAGCAATATCCGTTACAACGACGTTGATCAAGCCTTTGGGCAGACCTACTTCTTCAAAAATTTTCGCGATGAGAGTCCCACCCGTGATTGGCGTGTGCTCATGCGGTTTGAGGACGACACCGTTACCCGCGCCAAGAGCTGGAGCTACGGACTTCATCGACAAATAGAACGGGAAGTTGAACGGACTGATGACGCCGACAACTCCTGCGGGAATCCGATACAAGCGATTTTCCTTTCCGTCTACGGGAGAAGGGAGAATTTTTCCTTCCATGCGTACCGGGAACGTAGCCGCCTCTCGAATAATATCCTTCACAAGCCCGATCTCAAAAAATGCCTTCAGTCGGGTTCCACCTAGTTCACGAATGATGATCTGAATGATTTCTTCTTCATGCTCTTCGATAAAGCGAACAGCACGCTCCAACATTCGGGATTTGGTATAGGCATTCACTTCATCCCACTCTTTTTTCGCGCTGGCTGCCGCCTTGTAAGCCGCGTCGATATCCTCCAGATTTGCCATTTTGAATTCTGCGATGACTTCCCCGTTGTAAGGGTTGATATCTTGCAATGTCTTCGCGCCAAGTCCGTCGCGCCACTCCCCATTGATGTACTGCTTGTCCAGTGTTTGAAGGATTGACATGCTACAACCACTCCCTTTTGTAAAATAAATAGGCCCCTTTCGCATGAAAGGAGCCGTAAAACTAAAACAGCAAAATACACTGCTCGTTGGCAACCCGGCTGCCATCGTAACGTGTACATTAGGCCCGTGGCTTTGCGTCCCCACTTTTCAATGGGTTTGCCCATTCATAGCGAATGCTGATAGGATTTTGTCGAAAAAAGGAAAGATATGGAGAAACCTACTTTGATTATAGTACTCCATTTCGAATAGTCAAACGTTAACATGTAAATATTTCGTGAAAGGAAAGAACAAATATCAAAAAGTCCGCATCGCTTGGATACGGACTCCTGATTTTTCTTCCTCATGATCACAATAACTTTTTGACATCCTTTACGCTCGTCGCGAGCATTTGCTCTACCGCGTTGGCGTCTCTTACGTGCTTGGTCATGCCTTCATTCAGCTCATCCAGCAAGCCCTTTGCCTCACTTACCTGCTGGGACACATCGTCAGCAAAACGCTTTTGATGCGCGATGATTTCCATCACACCCGCCACTTCGACGTTCAGTACCTGGAAAGCGTTCGCGATCTGATCCGTCTTCTGTGCAGCATCCTTGCTGATGGAAAGTCCATTTTTGATCGCACTGCTGCTTTTTTCACTGTTGGACAATGCTTCTTTGATTTCTTCTTGAATCTTTCCGATTAATTCTGCAATCGTCTTGGTCGAGTTCGCTGTCATCTCTGCCAGCTTCCGTACTTCATCTGCTACCACAGCAAAGCCTCGGCCTTGTTCCCCCGCACGTGCAGCTTCTATCGCTGCATTCAGAGCGAGAAGGTTAGTCTGATTCGTAATGTCGCTGATTACCTTGACAATACTCGTAATTTCCGAAGAACGCTCTTCCAAGCGGCTCATGGACTTGGACGTATGAACCGATTCTTTGTCGAGCAGGCTCATGACTTCCACAACGTCCGTCATAGCCTTCTTGCCTTCATCTGCACGCGCTACCGACTGTTTACAGATGTCTGTCAGGCGCTCTCCTCGAACCGACAACTGGTTCGCAGATTCATCATCCCGCTCATTAATGGCCTGGATATTCTCTACGGCACGCTTCATCCTCGTCACCAATCGCACCATTTGATCGGAATCGGCGTTCATCGCTTGGTCTGAAGCAAGGATTGCACCCATCTGTTCGTAAAGACCGCGAAGCTCATGTTTCCATACGTCTTGCTGTCCTGTCATTGTGGTTGTGGTGGTTGTGGCTGTCGTCGCTGCTGTCTCTTTTTCTGCCAGGCCTTTGTCTTTTTTCCAAAACATCCGCTTCCCTCTCCTTTGTACCCATCAATTGTCACCTCGGCGGCTATATACGCGGGACTCGATTATTCCCGGATGTTGTTTCGCCAAGCTCAGCAAGTTTTCCAAGAAATAATAGTGACCCTCCAAGAGCTCCACGTCTTTACGCTCAAAATGCTTCACCTGCAAATACTGCTGCATTTCCAAAGCATAGCGCTCCAGTTTATCGTGAAAATCGTTGGCACGAAGCATTTGCTCCACTTCTGGATATTCTGTTTTCAGGCGACTCAGCTCGCTGTATACACGCCCACCCTCCAGGATCATCTGGTAGGCCGTACGCTCGAGCGTAGCTGTCGTAGCTGCCTCCTGCTCCTCACGCTCTTCGCGCAAAGCTGCCAAGTACGTGATAAAATGGTAGACAGTTAAAAACAATGGTCCTAAAAATAGAATGATCCCTGCCTTGTACACATGCTGATTGGACAAATTGCTGATGAGCAGGAACAAGTGAAACAAGATCGCACCCAACCATACATAGATGATGATTTGGTGATTGATCTTCCCTGCCTTTTGGTGGCGTGAAAAGGCAAAGGTAAGTCCGAGCAGATAAAAGGCAAGCAACGTAAAGCTGGCAGAAAACAAAGCCATCTCCATATCGGTCAGCCAATCTGCATCGGCGGGTATTTCGATAAAGAATTCAAAAGCGAGCACCAGCAGTGAGAACAACAACCCCATGATCCAAAACCGGCTTACTTCCGAGTCATTCCTCCGCCGGGAGCGGTAGCGTTTTGCACGGGATCCTTCCATAATGCTCTCACCTCATTCTCTATGATTCGCCATGATTCTATCTTTTCCTTTCACATGGGGCCAAAATCTGACATCGGAGGCTGTTATGACAAAAAATTTACCAACATCATTTATCGAGCGCATGAAAACCTTGCTCGGACACGATTATGAGGCCTTCGTTTCCTCGTATGATCAGCCTGTGACACACGGCTTGCGAGTCAATCCGTTGAAGGTGGGGCGTGACGATTTTTTGAAAATCTCGCCGTTTGCTGTCGAAGCAATCCCTTGGTGTCAAAACGGGTTTCGCTACAAAGAGCCTGCTCGTCCCGGTAAGCATCCTTTTCACTCCGCTGGCATGTACTATTTGCAGGAGCCAAGTGCGATGTCCGCTGCCGAAGCACTCGGTGCACAACCTGGTGAGCGCATCCTCGACCTGTGTGCAGCGCCAGGGGGCAAATCGACGCAGCTTGCAGCGTTTTTGCATGGACAAGGAATGCTCGTGGCAAACGAAATCCATCCTGTTCGGGCAAAAGCCTTGTCAGAAAACCTGGAGCGCTGCGGCGTGACCAATGCCGTCGTGACCAACGAAACGCCTGAACGCTTACAGGAGCGATTCCCTCAGTTTTTTGACCGAATTTTAGTAGACGCCCCTTGCTCTGGCGAAGGAATGTTTCGCAAGCTGCCCGAAGCAATCGAGGACTGGAGCCCAGCAAAAGTAACGGAGTGCCATGTCATGCAAGGCGATATTCTCGAGGCGGCCGCTGCTATGCTGAAGCCAGGCGGGACGTTGGTCTACTCCACCTGCACATTCGCTCCGCTTGAAAACGAGCAGTCCCTGGTTAACTTCCTCGGCCGTCACCCGGAATTTGAGATCGTCCCGCTGCCACATGCAGATTGCTTTTCTGCTGGTCAACCCGAGTGGGCGTCGCCGCAAAACGAGCAGCTCACCCAGACAGCCAGATTATGGCCCCATCGTCTACAGGGAGAAGGTCATTACCTCGCCAAGCTGCAAAAGAGTGAGACCGCTGAAGTTCATGAACCTTCCGGGAAGCGTAAAGAAAAGCGTGCGGCAAAATCAGCTCCGGCAGGTCGAAAAGAAGCCCTGGCAGCCTGGCGTACATTCGCAGCCGAAGCACTCCCTGCGCTTTCCAAACCATTCGAGGATGAATCTGCTTTTCTTTTATTTGGCGAGCAGCTCTACTACTCACCTGCCCCCGAGCTCGACTGGGACAAGCTCAAGGTCGCACGCGTCGGTCTGCATCTAGGAACCGTAAAGAAGAACAGATTTGAACCTGCACACGCCTTGGGACTCGCTCTCTCTCCTGCGGAGGCAGCCCGTGTCGCTTCGTATGGCGCGGACGATCCTGAACTGTTGCGATACTTAAAAGGAGAAGCGCTCACGCGTGAAGGGGAAAGTGGTTGGACGCTGGTTACTGTAGAGGGATTCTCCATCGGTTGGGGCAAGCAATCAGAGGGGCAACTCAAAAATCATTATCCAAAAGGTCTACGCTGGTTGTAGATTTCCATCGTTAATTAAAAAAAGCCCACAAAGCTATACGAAATGCATTCGTGACTGCTTTTGGGCTTTTCCCTTTTTCTTATGATCGCCCTCTGCGGGACGGATTGTCTACTACGGACAAAGAGCCATTTTTAATATAACGCAATATTTTTGAAACAGATATCCCTGTTGCGTTGGCAATTTGCATCGCATTCGAATTCGGATACGTTCTCACGTAATTGCGAATCATCTGGTAGTCTTGTATTTCGTTTTCTCCGCAAACCTGGCAACTGTACTCTCCCCGGCCCATCGGACTGCCGCATTTCAAGCACGTATCCGTCGTCATCACTGGTTCTCCTCACACCCTGTACTATGGTACTTTTACAAGAAAGGGTTCTATCTTCCTATCTATTACCCAATTCACATGGGAGGAAAACACTATTTTCTTTCGCAATTCCTGTATTCTATTAAAATTCGATACAGTCATTCCAAATTCCTTTAAAAAGGCCGGTATGGAGGCTTCAAACCGCTTTTTGCGAAAAGGACAATCGCAAACCCAATTAAAAAGACACCACTGAGCACATGAAAAACGTTGAACCATCCTGGACGAAAAAAGCGAGCCAAATACGCGGCCAACAAAGCTACCAGCCCCAGAAACAATAAAGTCGATAACAAACAGCCTGTCGCAAACAAGAACAACTCCGTTGAATGAACAAAAGCGCCAGATGCCAATAGTGAGCCAAATACTCCCGCCCAAAACAGAACAGTCAGAGGATTTGCGAGCGTCAGGAGCACGCCGTGCCAAAAGCTGCTTCGACCCGATGAAGCCTGCTGGACTGATGCTTGTTCTTGTTCTCCCCTTCCTTTTATGGCACGCAAGGTTTGAATCCCAAACCAAGTCAAAATCAGGGCTCCCATAATCAAAACCATCTGTTTGACCCAATCGATTTGTAACAGCAGCGACAGTCCTCCGATCGCCCCTCCCATATAAACTGCATCTGCGAATGCAACACCCAGTACCATCATGAATGCATCCCGCAATCGCCGAGTCATCGAGCGATGCAACACCGCCAGACAAACCGGACCAACGGATAGCTGGAGCATCATCCCGAATAAGAGACCCTGCCAGATCGCCATCAGGCTCACATCTCCTCTTTCATGGAAGACAGGACGATCATCGTATTCGTCTTGCTTACACCTTCTACTTGCTTCAATGTTTCAGAGATGAATCGTTCCAGATCAGCCGTCCCTTTTACAGCAACCTTCAATACATAGTCGTAAGCTCCCGCAATATGATGACATTCCAGCACACAGTCTGCCTGCATGACCGTTTCACGGAAGCCAGCGATATGCTCCGTTTTCTCGATTTGCACCATCACAAACGCAATCAGGTGAAGCCCTAGCTGCTCCCGATCCAGCTTTACCGTGAATTGCCTGATGAGTCCTGTATCCTCCAGCTTGCGTATTCGCTCGGAGACCGCAGGCACGGACAAATGAACCTGCTTGCTGATGTCAGAGCTGGTAATTCGGGCATTTTCTCGCAATAAGCGGAGGATTTGTTCATCAATCCGATCCATAGTGGTGCCCCCCTTTTTATCATAATTATACTCATTTCTTCATAATAAAAGGGGATTTGAAGCTATCACCATATATTTTAAAGAGTTCATGTGGCTTAACTTTCATTTTTTCTGCCACACGAATGATGATGGGGCGTATTCCTAAAATAATGCGGCCAAGAGAGACAAGAAGTTATCATACGCCATCTTCTTACGCTGATAGCTGCTCATTCTTTGTGGAAAACAAGCGGATCGCGAGCAACAATGACAGCAACGCTATAACAAATCCAGACCAGCCCAGATGCTCCACAGAGGAGCTGCTGATCACCAGTCCCCCAACCCACGATCCCAAAGCGAAGCCAAATTGAATAAAGGATGTATTGATGCTAAGTGCGATATCCGGCGAACGGGGCACCTGGGTAACCAAATATAGCTGTTGGGCCGGAGACGTTGCCCAAGTGGCGAGCATCCACAGCATGATGATCACGATATACGTAGTGATTACTCCATCCATGACCGATAGCAAAAGCAGCATACCTGCCTGAAGGGAGAGTCCAAAATAAATCGTAAATTTCGGACCTTTGCGATCTGCGATACTCCCTCCAATTTTTGACCCCATAAAACTGCAAATGCCTGCTAAAAACAGAATCCCGGAAATCTCGGAAGCCGAAAGCACGGCCCTGGTTAGCAGGAAAGGCGCAATATAGGTAAACAATGTGGAATAAGCGCCAATGTACAATAGCGTGATAACAACCGCAGTAAGAATCTTTCTATTTTTTATAACAGCCAGCTGTGCCCGCGGTGGTACAGCCTCCTGCGCTTTTACAGGCGGGACTTTTTTATAAATGACAAGCAACGGAACCAAGCCCAGCAGTCCAATAAAAATAAACAGCAGTCTCCAGCCAATTCCTTCACTTAAAAAAGTGCCAACGGGAAGACCAAGTACAAGTGAGCTGCTCAATCCCATCAATATGATGCCGATTGCTCGCCCACGATTGCCTTCTTCAACTAGCCGTGTAGATACCGCCATCGCAACAACAGTAGCAACTCCTCCACTGAGTCCTTGAATCATGCGTATAACCAGCATCATCTCAAAGGAAGAACTCACATAGACCAGCCAGTTGCTCAACATAAAAATGCCAAGCATCATGAGTAATAATTTTTTTCGGTCAAGATGGATCGTGACAGCGATGACAATAGGAGCCCCTACTGCCGCAGAAAGGGCAAATGCAGTGACAAGCAATCCGGCAGACGACGTCGTGACATCCAGATCAACCGCCACCGTTTGAATGATGCCGCTTATCAGATATTCCACCGTCCCAATCAGGAAAACGGCCAAAGCGAGAATATGGACAACCCCTTTATTCCTCACGCTCACTTTGCCCCCTTGCTACAATTGGAATCTGGATTTCTATGAGCTCAACTCCAGGTTCTTCTGATAAGGGAACATAGATTTCTCTGCCGGGCTGCTCGTCTCGAATACAGTAATCATGCTGTTCAATCCATGTAGCCAGATCCAGGCAAGCTGATTCTTTCATGGTCGAATCCGAACGGAATAGTAGCGTAGCCATTGTCTCGGCAGGCAAGAAGCTTCGTTCCATTTGCTCAGGCAGTTTGACAGATTCTGTTTTCATGCCATAGCCCACCCCAAAATCAAAAAGCTGATCCTTCGTTCCAGTTTCCTTCCATAGCACTGTTTTGGGACCAGTCAAGGATGATTTCAGGCTGGGATCAAGCATGCTGTCGAACATTTGAAACAGCCAAGGAATATCTTCAGCAGTACCCCGTGCCGAATAGGAGATCAAGTGCATACCATTTACCTGCTTCAAAACCACTTCTTGCTCCTTCTCGATCCTTCCCTCCCGTTCTACAAGCTGCACTCGTTCTTTAATACGGGCAAGCTTTGCCATTTCCATCTCCAGCAGGGATTGGATTTCATTTTCTTTGAGCCGCAGCATGCCCCGAATTTGTTCGGCTGGTATATTCTCGTGAAGTAATTGCGCAATCTGCTGCAAGGTGAACCCCAATTCTTTGAAGATGACAATTCGATTGATCTGCAAAAGCTGTTCGGCACAGTAATATCGGTACCCGGTCGTATCATCGATTTTTGCTGGTTTTAGAATCCCCATCTGATCATAATAGCGCAACGTTTGCAACGGAATTCGACTCAGTCGGGAAAACTCGCTGATTTTGAACAATTCCACACCTTCTCTCCCATTACTTCGATCTGAGTATAAACCTTCTAGTCGGGTATAAAGTCAAGAACTTCCTTTCATACACCAAAGGCGTTTCTACAAAAAAAAACCGCCCAGATCCTTTTCGAATCTGGGCAGCCTCTTCATTTTCTATCTTCCTCTTGTTTTTCCCGCAGATTGACTAAACGGTCTTCCACCCTTGGCAGAACGAGCGGCTCCACCTTTTCCTGCTTTTTTCGTATCGGCAGGCTTCGCAGATTTACCCGCTTTGCGTGCTGCAATCGCTTCAGCCTTCTTGCGGTTTTTCTCATACTGCGTTTGCAGTTCTCCCAGCTCACGGGCCATCTTCTTTTTGTAGCCTGGCTTTACCTTCGTCTTTTTCTTTATCGCTTCACGTACAGGAGAGAACTCTTTGTCTTTTTCTTTCTGTTGCTCTTTCGTCTGTTGCGCCCGCAGCTCAATGAAATGAGCTTCCCGTTCTTCTGCGCGCTGACGACGTCCGGCATCCAGATGGCGTCCTTCCTGCAAAATTCTTTCTTCGATCGAAGCCTTCGTCGCTTTGGCAAAACGAGCCATCAAGTTTTTCTGACGAGGTGAAATGAGGGAGATCGCTTTTCCTTTTTGTCCCGCACGACCCGTACGACCGACGCGGTGAATGTAGCTGTCCACGTCATTCGGCAAATCGTAGTTGATGACGTGAGTTACACCTTCTACATCGAGTCCACGAGCCGCGATATCTGTCGCGATCAAGTATTGGAAACGAATCTCACGGAATTGCTTCATCAATTGTTCCCGCTTGTTTTGGGACAAATCACCATACAGGGCTTTCGCCGAGAGGCCATTTTCCTGCAATCGAGCTGTAAGCTGTTGCACACGTACTTGTGTATTGGCAAACACAATGGTCAAGAACGGCTGCTCTTGCTCCAGCACATCGACGAGAGCGTCCGTCTTATCGCTTTGGTTCACTACATAGTAAAATTGTTCAATGCGCTCCACAGTCTTCTGCTTACCCTCGATCTTGATATGCGGAGGCTGTTTCATGAAGCGATGCGCCAGTTTTTTCACCAGATCAGGCATCGTAGCCGAGAACAACAGCACCTGACGCTGGGAAGGCGTGTGGACGATCACTTGCTCCACATCTTCCAAGAAGCCCATTTCCATCATTTTATCGGCTTCATCCAGCACCAATGTGGAGATACGTCCGAAATGGAGAGATCCGCGCTTCATATGATCCAGTACACGTCCTGGTGTTCCTACAACAACTTGAACCGTTTCTTTCAGCTTGCTCAGCTGTTTGTCAATATCCGTTCCACCGTGCAGGGAGAGTACATTCACATTCAGGTGTTTGCCCAGCTTTTCTACTTCTTTGGCAATCTGGATGGAAAGCTCACGCGTCGGAGTGAGGATGAGCGCTTGAATGTCGCGTTTTCCCTCTTCCAATGCATTGAGGATCGGCAGCATGAATGCAGCTGTTTTACCCGTACCTGTCTGAGCTTGTCCGATCAGATCTTTGCCTTCCATAATGAGAGGAATGGCTTCCTCTTGAATTTGTGTTGGTTCTTTATAATACAGGTCTTGAATCCCTTGCATCAGCTCCGGACGAAAACCAAAAGACGCAAACGATTTTGCCATAACTTCCACTTCCTTTCACAAGCGATCCGATTCGCCACACCATGACTGCATGGACAGTGGATGCGATAAAACCGGCTCTCATCAATCAAAATTCATCCTAGGCAGGTTGTTGCCCTTGCGAAATCCTATCCTACCTATACTAAAGGAGTCCTTTCGAAAAAACAACTAAACCGTTCAACTCCCGGGCATTTTTCTTCAAGACTCGCAACGCTGAAGCATGCCTCGCTAAAATTTTTGCTTGCATCATGTGACCATGTATCGATCTCGCTGATCTAATTACTGTCAATGCGAAAAACCAACACAGAAAGGAGTGAGAAAGATGAATCTAACAGAACAGGTTCTCTTGGCAAAGCAAGGAGATCGTGAAGCTTTTATCGCTGTTGTCAAACAAGTCGAGAGCTCCTTGTACCATACGGCTAAATCCATCCTGAAAAAGGAGGAAGATATTGCAGATGCTCTCCAGGAAACCATTTTGAAAGCTTTTAAATCTCTACATTCACTTCGTGAGCCCCAATTTTTCAAGACATGGATGTTCCGAATTTTGATCAATGAATGCAACAAGATCGTAGCAAATCGCTCCCGTAACGTTCTAATGGATGAATTCCCTATCCAATTGTCACTCTCACCGAAAGACGAACTTATTGACCTGCGGGACGCCGTTGAGAGATTGGATAAACAGCAACGCCTTGTTATTGTGCTTCACTATTTTGAAGACATGCCTTTAAGACAAGTAGCAGAGATACTGGAAATTTCGGAGAGTGCTGCAAAAATGCGGCTCAGCCGGGCACGGAACAACTTGATGGAGAAATTACATATATTTCGGGAAGGGAAGATACATTATGGATCAATCTAAACTCGATATAGAACTAAAGGAATACAAACGTACAAAAGATACGACGATGTCACCATTGGTACGGGCTCGACTGGATGAAACATACGCCGCTCTCCCGGAAATGTCTCGTGAACGAAAAGTCCAACGATTACGCAAAGCACCCTATGTTGCGGCCGCAGCAGTCATTCTAGGTGCAACTGTATTCACCTCCGGATTTATCTCGCCGGTCATGGCCCAATCGATTAAGCAGATCCCAGTGGTGGGCAGCCTCTTTAGCTTCATCGAAGCAGACCTCGGCTTACGAGCTGCAGGCGAACAAGGTCTTTCTTCCCAGGTAAACAAGAGTACTTCTCACCAGGATATGAAACTCGAGGTAACAGAGACGGTCTTTGACGGAACACGCGCTGTCTACCTCCTCAATGTAACGGCTCCAAACCTGAAGGACGGCATGTTTGATACGGGAGCGGAGGTTGTCAAACTCAGTGACGCGATCGAAAATGTCACTTTTAGCATCGATGGAAAAGGGCAAGATGACCCAAGTAGTTTGGTAACAGGCGGTGGTTTTTTCTACTCAGCTGGCGAATCGCACCCAAACTTTCTGGTCTTCGAAGAAATTTTGAAGACTCTTGACCACAATTCTACAGGCAAGATTCCAGATTCTTTCCATGCGGAAGTGGTTGTTAAGCTTGCTGGTATTGATGAACCCTTCAAGCTGAACATTCCGTTCCAAAAAGCGACGAACAGCACGATCCAGCTTAAACCGAATGCTATTCAATCAAACGATGGGATTTCTTTCGAAGTATCCGAGGTCAATGTGACGCCAGTGACGACGCGCTTGTTGTATTCGGTCAAACTGGATGGCGAAACATCAGATAAGTCCATCAGAGCTGCCCTGTTTGACGACCAAGGTCGTCAACTGACATCCCTCCATGGAGAAGGGGAACGCAAGGATAACACTCTCACATTTGACGCCCGCTATGCTTCAGCACAAGGACAGCCGAAGTATTTCATAATCAAGCCTTTTGTCGTAAAAGACCATTTCGCTGAAACAGTCACAGACGATCAGTTTATTAAGGGTCTGGAAATAAAGGTAGACTTCCCCGAGAAGAACAAGTAACAAAACGAAAACCCTCCCCCATGCATTCATACATGGGAAGGGTTTTGCTTTCCTTGCCTATCTGTCGATCAATTGTTGAATCGTTTCCTTATCGAGCTTCTTGATAACGGCTGTCAGCAGTTGGGCAGCCTGCTCGAAATCGCTTTTGGACATAATCGCATTATGGCTGTGAATATACCGTGTCGCAAAGCCGACGACAATCGATGGGCAGCCAATTCCGCTTAAATGGAATTTCGCAGCATCTGTTCCACCCCCTGCGAGGGCATCCACCTGGATATTGATGCCGAGCTCCTCTGCTGTGTCGAATACAAGATCACGCAATCCGGTATGTGGAATCATCGTAGCATCAAATAACATAACGAGCGGACCGTCTCCCACATTGCAGGTCATCGGATACGATTCATTTCCAGGTGTGTCATACGCGAGTCCAACATCAACAGCAAAGGCAATATCCGGTTCAACCAGCCGAGCTATTGTGCCAGCACCACGAGTCCCTACTTCTTCCTGTACGGTTGCACCAGCGTATACCACATTCAGATGCTCTTCCGTCTGTAATCGTTTCAGTACCTCGATTGCCATCGCACATCCCGCCCGATTATCGAGCGCCTTTGCGACCCACAGCTCTCCGTCGTGCATCGTCGTAAAATTACTGTCAGGGACAATCCAGTCACCTGGGCGAACACCCATTTCCTTTGCATCCGCTTCATCTTTTGCCCCGATGTCGATGTACAACTCCTTGAGCTTCATGACTTTTTCCCGTTCTTCTTTTTCCAGCGCGTGTGGTGCCTTCGAACCAATGAGCCCCAGATACTCCCCTTTGCGTGTCTTGACCTTCACACGATGCGAGAGCATATTGTGCGTCCACCATCCGCCAAGCTGGATGAAACGCAAGTACCCTTTTGGCGTGATATGTGTCACCATAAAGCCTACTTCATCCAAATGTCCCGCTAGCAAAATTTTCGGACCGTTTTCTGCACCCGTCTTCTTCCCGAGCACTCCACCCAGCCGATCCTTTACCAACTCATCGCAAAGAGGCTGCAAGTACTTCTCCATCTTTACTCTGACTTCACGCTCGTGCCCAGGTACTCCGTCCGTTTCCGTCAAATCCTTGATCAATTTCGTAAGATCGTCCATCATTTATCTCCTTTTTGATACTGAATTCCCTTATTATTGTTTCCCCAACCGCTGTCCCGAATGCGCTCGAGTAGTGATCCGATAAAACAGTACGAGACAAGTCAGTCCCATCCCTACAAACATTCCGGTGATTGCAACGTTGGGAACCCACGCACTGACAAGAATAAACACACCTGCACTGCTGACTCCCACAATGCTAAACAGAGAATGTACAGCCATATACGTACTCCGGGCATGATCTGGCACCATATTGGCGAGTAACGCTTGTTTTACCGGAATGTGCATCACCTCACCCAGGCTCGCGAAGAACATGGCAATGAGCAAGACAGCGGGAGAGCTGCTGAAGCTAATCCATGCATACCCGCAAAAATACAGGACAAGGCCTATCAGGAGCACCGTCCTATCTCTCATGCTCTTCACCACGTAGGAGATCAAAACCGTCAAGCAAACAACCAGCACCGTGTTTTCTGTTTTTAATAAACCTAATAAGTTCATCCCATCCACCTGAAGGACAAGAAACGAAAATAACTGCTCAGGCTCTGGGATTTCTTTCACTAAACGCAGGCCGATGACATTGGTCAATTGCTCCTCTACAGCAATAATGAGCAAATTCGCTACGTTAAACAGCAGAAAAATCCGATGCTTGAGCACTTCTTGATAAGCTCCCAAGACATCTGCCATGAAACTCGAATCTTTTTGTCCTTGCTTGCCAGACGCCTGGCGTGGACGTTTTTCTGGCACATACGTTTCCTTGATCAACAGGATCGTAATGGCGAGCGAAATTGCGATGCTCACAGCCACACCGAGAAATAAAGCAAAATAATGCTCGTCGAACAAAAAAGCCCCCACCAATCCTCCTATCGCTACCGCCAGATTATTCAACCAATAGGAAGCAGTAAAAATCGCTCGTCTGTTCTCGGGCTGACTCACATCAATGATGAGTGCTTGGTAAGCAGGACCTGACGCCCCCAAACATAAGTGATGGAACAGAAACAAAATAAATGTCACATAGGGCAGCTGGAGCCAGGGCGAGTTAACGAAGGCCACACCAAGAAAGCTGAGGAAAATGACCGCCTCACATGCAACGATGACTTTTTTTCGCCCGATCCTGTCCGCCACATATCCCCCTGCAAAAGAACCTGTGACACTCGCTACCATCACGCCTAAAAACATAAAACCCGTTACAACCGTCCCCAATTGCTTGGAGAAAAAAACAATCAAGTACGGGGTCACAGTCATACTCGCCATCGTCGTCAAAAACTGCAACATTAGTCTGATCTGGATGTTCCTGTCGAACTTCCAAAAATGCATTGTGACCACTCCTCTTTATTATAACGATTGATTAATCAATCATTTATATTCCGAAAAAAAGACCGATGGAGAATGCTAGCGATTCTTCGGTCCAAAAAGCTGCAGGGCAACCGGAACAAATTTTTCCCACATGTTGCTTTGTGGCTCATCCGTCAAATTCACACGCAGGCCAATTAACAGACTCAGGTAAGCTGTCGCCACGTATTTGGGATCCTGGACATGCAAGAGTCCTTTCTGTTGTCCGTTGACCAAAAGCTCCGCAATTTTTTCACGGAAGATGTTGTGAAACGAGTCTAGCTCAGCAAAAGAATAGGGAAAACGATTGTAGTAGCCGACTACTTGTACGACCAGACGCAGGTACGAATCGAACTCAGCGAACATCTTGATGTGATTGGTCACCATTCTCTCTAATTCTAGTAATGGCTCTGATGCTTGGGGATCAAAGTCCAGAAGTTTGACGGAATGCTCTTGTAACGGCTCCGTAACAGCTGCATGAAAGAGCTGATCCTTGTTTTCGAAGTACGTGAAAACACTGCCAAAGCTCACTCCCGATGCTTTCGCGACTTTTGCAATGGTGGTATCATCATAGCCGCGCTCGGCAAACAGGAGAATTGCCTGCTGGAGAATCGTTTCCCGCTTTTGTTTCATTTTTAGTACTTGTTCTTCTGAAAGTGGCATGCTATACAGACTCCTTGCCAATGAATGATTAGTTGATCAATCGTCACTTGCATTATAGTACTGACTTCCAGTATTTGCAAAGATTTTTGTCTCGCCTGATCGCAAAAATAGCAAACGGCTGGAGCTTGTGTCCAGCCGTTTGCTATTTCTACTTCGCTAATTCATAGATCGCTTGCGCGTAAATCGCTGTCGCTTTGATCAGGTCATCCACGAAAATATATTCATCTCGCTGGTGGGCACTGTCAGGTCGTCCTGGGAAAAGCGGTCCGAATGCTACCCCAACATCCAACGAACGGCCGTAGGTAGCGCCGCCAATTGCAATGATACCAGCTTCCTCACCCGTTTGTTCTGTATACACGCGTTGTAGTGTCGTAACCAAAGGATGATTCGGGTCGACGCGGTGCGGTGTCAGATGCTCAGCCACTTCAAGCGTAAATGCTCCTTCACTGAATCGTTCAGCCAAAACGGCCGACCATTTTTCGAAGGCAACAGAATGTGGGTAACGGATATTCAGACGGAAAAGCGCATCCTGCTTTTCGTCATACTCGATCACACCTGTGTTCAGTGTGAGTGCGCCCATTTCTTCATCATTATGCGCGATGCCGATCGCTTCCCCACAATACTGCTTGTGCAAATAACGATCAGCCAAGCCTACGAATACTGCTCCGCGTTCATCCAAGGACAAGGTTTGCAAAAAGTGAATGAGCTCGGTACCCGCATTGACACCTTTGCTCGGGTCCATTCCGTGAACTGAGACGCCCTCCATGTGCAGAACCACGAGGCCATCCTGCTCCTCCACCTTGCCTTTCAAGCCAGTCGCGTCCAGGTGCTGACGATAATTTTGTGCAATCGCCTCACTATTCAAGCCGATTGGCGCAAGTGTTGCTACAGCCTTGTCTGGAACCATGTTCATCCGCAAGCCAGCCTGTAAGGAAACGAGCTTTGCTTCCACATTTTCCGCAGCAGGTATTCCGAGGCTTTGGAAGGATGCTAGCGTCTGGCGCAATGACAGGTCAGTCAAGCCTTTCTCCGCATAGATCAGCGGGAAGTCTGCATCTGGCGTAAAGCCCATCGTCGGCATTTCTTCCGTTTCAAAATAGGTGTTCACACATTGCCAGCTCGATTCTTCATCTGTACCGAAAATAAAGCGCACGCGCTTCGACAGCGGCAATCCCAGCTCCAGCACGATCTTTGCGGCGAAAATGGCCGCCATCGTCGGTCCCTTGTCATCAATCGCACCACGTGCCACCAAGCGTCCATCCACGATCTCAGCCGCATACGGTGGTGTACTCCAGCCATCGCCTTCCGGTACAACATCGACATGGCTCAGAATGCCGATCAATTCCTCACCTTGTCCGAATTCAGCGTGCCCTGCATACCCGCGGACGTCTTTGGTTGTCATACCTGCCTTTTCACATACGCCTAGCGCAAAGTCAAGCGCTTGCCGAATCCCTTCACCGAAAGGGGCACCTTCCCGCGCGGACTCGGGGTCTAGTACGCTTTTTATTTGCAAAAATTGTTGCGTCGTCGCAATCAGTTCTTCCTTGCGTTTATTTGTTTCTTCCAGCCAATTAACGCTTGTCATTCTCTTCTCCAGTCCCTTCATTCATACTTCCTTCGTCCATTGCCGCATCGACGTCGAGATCCAACTCCACCAACGATAGTAATGACTCCATCGGCACTTCTTTTTTCGTAAACTCTGCTTGGGCGTCTTTAATTTCGTCCCGGATATTGTTCATTTCGCTATCCAGCTTGTAGGACGCCTTGGCAGCTTCGAACAATCTTTGCCGTATATCGGATGGGATAATTCCCTCGTATTTATAATTCAGCGAGTGCTCAATCGTCGCCCAAAAATTCATTCCCAATGTGCGAATCTGAATTTCTACCGGAATGGTCACTTGCCCACCCGCCATCATGATCGGATACTCCACAGCAAGGTGATAGCCGCGATAGCCGCTTTCTTTTGGGGTAGAGACATAATCCTTCTCCAAATACACACGCATGTCCCCGCGGTTGCGGATCATCTCTACGACTGCCGGTATATCATCGATAAACTGGCAAATAACACGGATGCCAGCGATATCGCGAATTTCCCAGCAAATATTTTCATCAATAGGAAACTGCAAGCGGTTTGCCTTGTTGTAAATACTCGGGATCGATTTGACCCTGCCCACCGCAAACTCAATCGGTGAATGCTCCTTGCGTTTGCGCAGCTCGTTACGGATATTTTTAATTTTGACTTTGATTTCTTCTACAGCTTGTTCGAACGGTAGCAGATATAGTTCCCAATCTAGTTTGTGCACGCTTACGTCCCTCCGGCTTGAAACTCTCCATCGTCCTTATCATTCAACATTTTGTGTGAGATATCCTTCCAAAATACAAAAAGAGACGGGAGAAAAGGCAGTTTTCACCGGCTTTTGCTCCGTCCCTTTTTTCTTAATTTTCGCGCGAGACAAAGGTTGCAAGGGAGCTTCTCAGCTCTTCTGCTAGAATAGCCAACTGATTCGCAGCATCTGCGATGAGCTCCATCGCTGCACTCTGCTCTTCTACCGCAGCCGAGATGCTCTGGACACCAGCAGCCGCTTGCATCGATGCGGACGATACTTCCCCAGCGACTACAGCTACTTGTTGGGCATCTGGCGCCATACGCTTGAAAGCTTCACTGACACCGTTAATTTCTTGCGACACCCCGAGGATGTTTTCCTCGATGTGCTGGAACATCTCTTGAGATTGATGGGCTGTCTTCATGCCACGGGCGGTCGTTTCGGCACCCTCGACCATTTTGGATACTGCTTCCTTCGTATCCTTTTGCACGTCTCCAATCATGCCTACGATCTGTTGGGCAGCCTGGTTGGTATCCTCCGCCAGCTTGCGCACTTCCCCTGCGACGACAGCGAATCCCTTGCCATTCTCTCCCGCTCTGGCCGCTTCAATCGCAGCATTCAAAGCGAGCAGATTGGTCTGGCGGGCGATTTCTGTAATGACAGCGATAATTCTCGAAATGTCCTTCGAGCGCCCTTCCAATACGTGAATGACATCCGTTGCAGCTTCCACTGAACGATTGATTTCGTCCATGCTGTCCATCACATCTGCGATCGCGCGTCTGCCTGCGTGGGCATGCTGCTTCATTTCTTCCGCAGATACGGTCACTCGCTCTACATTTTCCGTTACTACCGCCACATCCTTCGTCAAATCAACAGCCAGATTCAAGGTTTGTCCCATTTTCTCAACCTGGCTATCTGCAGAGGCAGCCACTTGATCGACGACGAGGACTATTTGCTGGCTGGAAGCAGCAATCTCACTGGTGTTTCCCTGAATATTTCGCACCGCCCCGGAAACGGAAGCAGCTGCCTGCTGAATCTGAAACAAGATTTTGCGCAATTGCTTCTGCATCGTAACGAGAGACCCTGCCAGTTCTCCTAATTCATCTTTTCGTTTTAATAGCTTGTCAGGAATCTCCCGCGAAAAATCACCATGCCCGATCCGTTCTGCGACAGCAAGCATGCCGCGAAACGAGCGGCGAAGCCAGTTTGCAGTAAATAACGAGATGATGACGATGAGCATGAGGACGGCACCATTAAAAGCAATCATGGCATTCCGAATGCGAGTTGGACCCTCCAGTATTTCGGTCATATTCCTCTCTGCCAAAATCGCCCACGTCTTCTTCCCCACTTTGACCTGATCGTAGGACACGAGCACTTGCTGTCCTAAGTAATCCATGCTTTCGACCGTTCCTTCTGATTGTTGGGTGAGCAAGACTTGATCGACGATGGGTGTATCTACTTTTTGCTGTAACAACGTATTGGGTCCACTGCCCAGTTGCGATCGCATAAGCTTATCCGGACCGCCAACTAAGTAAATCTTCCCGGTTTCCCCCAGCCCTTCCCGTTGGTTGAATATTCTTGAAATATAGTCCATGGATACTTCGACTGCTATTTGCCCGATGATGTAGCCTCGTTCGTAGATCGGCGCTGCAATGTATACCCCTGGCGCCCCTCCGGATGGTTCGTAAATGCCTAGATCTGACATTTCTGCGCTTTGGGTTTTCTGAACTTGCTGCACAGTCTGGCCAAGTACAGAGCCAGCGTGTTGGCCTGTCAGGAGATTGGTACCGAAATCGGCCTGCGGCTTTGTCTCGTACACGATGTCTCCTTGTGCATTCAACAGAAAGGCATTTACGAAGCCGTATCGAGCTACCTCCATCTTTAATTCGTTCGTATACCGCGCTTGCACTTCTTCATAAGCAGGTGAGCCCAGGCCTTGCTGCCACACGTTCTCAAACGAAGAAAGGGCAGACATTACTGTTCCCGATGCAGCCAACGTATCCACGTTCCTGGCTCGCTCGCGAAAGTAATTTTCCACCTGTTCCTTGTTGCTGTGACGCAGTGCTTCCAATGTAGCGGCACTTCCATTCAACAATTCCTGCTTGGATTCCTGATAAGCAAACACTCCCGCTGCTGTCAGCGGTACACTTCCTGCCAATAGTAGTACGAGCAGTATACGAGCGCCTAGTTTCATGGAAAAGCCCCCCATTTTTGCCAATCGGTTTTTCTGGTATACTAATAGAATATTATTTATATTTCTACTATTTATATGAATATAGTACCAGAAAAGGAAAAAGGAAGGCTAGACCAAATGTATCAGGCTGTTTCGAAAATCATAGCAATTTCGTCGCACATCGGCAGCTTGGAGCAGTTAATGCAATCCTTCCAGGCTTTTTGCGGCAGCGTTTCCTTGGCAACTACCCAAAACCCGCACTTTTCAAAAAACACTTGTTGATAGGTCAGCGCCAGTACACGCTTAATTCCCAAAAGGCGGCATTGCTCAACCAAATGCAGAACCAGATGTTTCCCAACGCCCATCCCCTTTGCTTTTTCCGAGATAGCCAAGGAGCGGATCTCTGCCAGGTCCTCCCACAAAATATGCAGGCCTGCGACACCTACGACCGAATCTCCGTCATGAGCGACAATAAAGGATTGCAAGTTTTCCAAGAAAGACAGCTTCGTACGTGGCAGCATCAAGCCTTGCTGTGCATATTCATTAACGATCTCCAACATGGCATCCACGTCTTTCATCGTAGCCTGACGTACTGCCAGCGCTTTTGCAACACCCATTTTACTCTCCTCCACCCCATGCATCACGAGCCTGGTATGATTTAATATTTATTCATTATAGTATATAAATATACATTCGACCTTCGCAGAAGTCTATCCTTTTTTCACCGAAATTATGCTCAATTGCATGAACTATTCTTTTGTTAGGAAATGGTTGTGTTATAATCAAGCGTACGAGTTCATAGGGAGGTGCTACATACTTGACGACGAGACGGGAACGGAAAAAGCGCGAAACACGCGAAAAAATCTTCAATGCTGCCATCAAGCTTTTCAAAACACATGGCTTTGAAGCAACCACAATCGACATGATTTCCGAAGAAGCGGATGTTGCACGCGGTACGATCTTTCTGCATTTCACTTCAAAGGAAGCCATTCTTGCTAACTGGGGATATGAGCGCCTACATGAAATCGAGGAGCGCCGGGAAGAGTGGGATTATGGTGACGAATGCAAGGCGAAGGTGCTGCGGATCTACAAGATCATGAATGAAGTCACCATCACCAATTTCGATTTCATCAAAGTCGTCGTAGAATCCTCGATGAAACATCGGAAAGTGCTTGAGAACGAAAAGAACATGTACTTTGAATTGCGCCAGCTGTTCGCCGACCTGATTGAAGAAGCGCAAGAAAAGAATCAATTGAAAAGCAAATTCAACCCACTTGTTGCTGCGAATATGTTGGAAAACATTTACTATAACGCTCTTTATGATTGGGTACGCAGCGAAGGCGCTTGGGCACTCGAAGAAATCATGGAAGAGAAGGTCTCTATCGTATTCGAAGGGCTGGTCGTGGAATAATCCGACTGACCAGCCCTTCGAATGTGACAACGTATGATTTATTCGAAATAGGCCCATTTGTACTGCGCGTATCCCAGACCTGAAATGACTACACCTTTTAACTTGGGATTTTGCGCATACACCGTAGACTTAAAGTAAAACGGAATAACTGGCATTTCATCCACCAAGATTTTCTCTGCCTCTTGCAAGATCGCTTTTCGTTTGGCAGCATCCTTCTCTTTGGCAGAAGCCGCCAATAGATCGGCATATTGACGATTCTCCCAACGAGTATGGTTGTTGCCTCCCTTCGTTCGGAATATCTCCAGGAAGTTGATCGGATCGTTGAAATCCCCCGTCCACCCCATCCGCGCTACTTGATATTTCCCGTTTTTCACGTTTTCATAGTAGACATTCCATTCCTGATTCTCCAGCTTGACGTGCACACCCAGGTTTTTTTGCCACATGTCCTGTACGGCTTGCGCGATTTTCGTCTGTGCTTCCTCCGTATTGTAGGACAGTGTAATCGGCGGGAGCTGGTCGACGCTTGCGTACCCTTCTTCCTTCATCCCTTCCGCCAATAACTGCTTGGCTTTTTCCATGTCGTTGTCTGTAAACAAGCCTTGCTCGTTCTCAGCAAACATCGTAGGCGGCACTACAGCTGTCGCAACCAGTTCCCCTCCTTGCGTGATGTTCTCCACGATGTCTTTCCGGTTGATCGCGTATGAAAAGGCTTGGCGAATTTTTTTGTTGTGGAAAGGCTTTTGCTCTGTGTTGAATTCATACCAGTACGTTCCGGCTTTTGGCGTGATCACCAGCAATCCTTTTTCCTTCAAGGTCGGCATCGCATCGAGCGGAAGATTGCCAGCCGGGGCACCTGCCCAATCGAGATCGCCGCTCTCCAGCATGGACAGCTCTGTATTCGCGTCATTGATCATATTCATTTCGATTTTGGTCAGCTTGACAGCGTCTGCGTCCCAATAATGCTCATTTTTCGTTAGCGTGAGCTTGTTTTTATGCTCCCACGTTGCGAGTTTGAACGGTCCATTCGAGGTGTAGGCTGATCCTGCTTCCTTCGCCCAGTCCGGATTGTCTTTCACCACTTTCGTATTCAGCGGAAAGTAGCTGTAAAAAGCCGTCAGCTCCAGAAAAAACGGCGTCGGGTTTTCCAGTTGGACGACCAGTGTCTTGTCATCTGTTGCCTTGACCCCGATCTCTTCAGGCTTCGCTTTGCCAGCAAAGGCCGCCTCTGCATTTTTTACATAAAACAGTTGGTAGGCATACTGGGAGCCGTTTTTGGAATCGAGAGCCCATTTCCAAGCGTTTTCAAAATCGTGCGCAGTTACGGGATCGCCGTTCGACCACTTCGCATTGTCGCGAATCGTGAAGGTGTACGTCAACAAATCGTCTGATGCCTTGATTTCCTGGGCTATCGCGGGCTGAGGAATGCCCTTGTCGTCAATGCGAGTCAGCCCCTCAAACGTTTGAAAAATAACATTGGATGACCAAACATCCGAAATGAGTCCGGGATGAAGAGAGAGCGGTTCTGTAAAGTTATTCAGTCTGAGTATTTGTTCGGGTTGCGCCGATGCATTAGCTGGTGTAGCTTCATTCGTTGGTTGTGCGACAGACTTTGCTGCTTCCTGTGGTTGTCCGCATGCAGCAAGCGCTAAAGCCAAACCTGCTGCGAAAAAAGCTTTTCCTGTTTTTTGCCACCATCTGTTTGCGGATCGTCTCATGGTCTATTCCCCTTCGCTCGAGAGCCTTCGCTGTTCTTCACGCTGCTGCCATTCTTTTAGCTCGCTTTTGATTTGATAGAGTTCTGCACGTGTTTCGAGCTTGAACGCTTTTAATTCACTTCTGATGACAGCCAACTCATGTAAGAGTCGCTCCCATACCTCTTGATCTTTGTCCATGTTCCTCTCCTTTTCCGGTCATATACACTGCAGGCAGTTGAATCGTCACCTGCGTTCCATGCCCGTGTTGACTCTGAAAGTGGATCGTCCCTTGCATCGCCTCGATGATCCGGCAGGTTACCATCAAACCGAGACCTGTCCCTTTTTCCTTTGTAGAATAAAAAGGTAGCCCTATCTGTTCAATCTGCTCTGGCGTCATCCCCTCTCCCTCATCCATGATGGAAATCACATGATAGTTCCCGGCTGCTCGTACGGTGACGTGCAGTATGCCACCTTGTCCCATCGATTCGATACCGTTTTTCATCAGATTCATCAATGCTTGCTTGAGCTTAACGGCGTTGCTCTCAACGAATAGGCCCGGCTCGGTCTCACAGGCGATTTCCACTCGGTTCATGACGCTGTAGGAGGACATGATAGCCGTGACTTCTTTCACGGTATGCGCAATCTCCAGTCGCTCCAGCGTCTCAGAATGAGGCTTGGCCAGATTTAAATAGTCGGAAATGATAAATTCAGCCCGATCGAGTTCATTTAAGACCAATCGGATATATTCAACGTTTTTCGGATTCGTCTCCTCACGTAACAGTTGGACAAAGCCACGTACCACCGTGAGTGGGTTGCGCACTTCGTGGGCGACACTGGCTGCCAGCTCGCTGATCAGGTTCAGCTTTTCCGAGCGTTCGACCTGCTTGCGGATAATATGAGATTCTCGAATAAACTCGATGAAGTAAACAGCTGCACCTTGTACGATCAAAGCGAGGTAGCCGATTTCCACCAGCGGCTCCAGATAATTGTGAATGATGGACAACGGGAATCCTCTCCAGATCAAAACAACCATCCCTCCACCGATGATGGATAGCTGCTTTAAGCATCCGATTAAGAGAACGAGCCCTAGTTTCTTTCGTAAAGAGTAGCCATACCAACGATTCACCAATAAAAACGGAATGATCGCATAAACCATCGTTCCAAGAATCGTTACGAGCACGCCATCGCCACCTAAAACGATCCTTACGATAAACATCACCAAAATCGTCAAAATGCCTGGGATATACCCAGCGTATAAAATGGTAATAATGATCGGTATCGAGCGTAAATCGTACTCCATACCATTACTGAGTTGTACTGGAAAGCTCATCGCAAAAATAACACTGATCGAGCTACAAACGATAACCATTGATGATTTGATGCTCATCTTGTTCGAGGTTGATCGCCCCAGCCAAACATTTCTATACAGCAAAACAGGGACGATAACGAACAGTAACTGTAGCAAAATGTCTTTGATGATTAACATATATCGGTTCCCCTGGCTCTTAGAATATTTCGATTTTTCTTACAGAATAACATTACAGATGTCTTTCTGGAAGGCACATTTTCAACATCTGGCAGAAAGGATGTTTTTGTTGCGGTGACCAGCACATTTCCCTATGATGAAGAAGAGCTTGTTTGAAGACCTTGGAGGTAAGACATACACATGCGAAATGGTATAAAACGTGAAGATATCGAGCTGTTGGCACCTGCCGGTAACTGGGACTGCTTGAAGGCAGCCGTGGCCAACGGAGCCAATGCCATCTTTTTTGGGGTAGAAAAGTTCAACGCGCGTGCTCGTGCTGAGAACTTCCAAATGGCGGAGCTGCCTGAGATTATGGCTTATTTGCACATGTACGGGGTAAAGGGCTTCCTTACCTTTAATATTCTCGTATTTGAAAATGAACTAGAGGATGCACGCGAGCTGATTGACGCCTGTATTCACGCTGGAGTCGACGCTGTGATCGTTCAGGACCTCGGTCTTGTAAAGATGATCCGCGAGATATCTCCAGACTTCCCGATTCACGGCTCTACACAAATGACGATTACTTCGCCGGAAGCGGTGGAGTTCACGAAGCCGTTTGATATGGAACGCGTCGTACTCGGCCGTGAAAATTCATTAAAAGAGATCAAAAAAATCGGTGAAAAAGCAAAGCTGCCGATGGAAGTATTCGTTCACGGTGCCTTGTGCGTTTCTTATTCGGGACAATGTCTGACCTCGGAAATGTGGGGTGGACGCTCGGCAAACCGCGGAGAGTGTGCCCAAGCCTGTCGCTTGCCGTATGACCTGATGGTAGACGGTGTGCAAAAGGAAATGGGGAACATCGCTTACGTGCTGTCTCCGAAAGACTTGGCTGCTATCGATTTGGTTCCTGAGTTGATCGAGGCTGGTGTGACTTCCTTTAAAATTGAAGGCCGCCTGAAAACACCTGAATACGTGGCAAACGTCGTGAGTAAATACAATGCCGCCATCGAGCGTTATTTTGCCGGACAAGATACGGGACCAACCGAGGTAGAAGTACGCGAGCTGCAACAAAGCTTCTCTCGCGGATTTACACACGGATTTTTGACCGGGACAAACAACAAGCAGCTCGTAGATGGTTCGTTCCCGAAAAGCCGTGGTGTGTTTTTGGGAACCGTGAAAAAACTGCTTCCTACAGGCGTTTTGGTGGAAATCACTGCTCCTGTCAAACGCGGAGACGGAATCGTGTTCGACGCGGGTGACCCCACGCAAAAAGAAGAAGGCGGTCGCATCTACGATATTTTGAGCCGCAGCAAAAAGGTAGAAGGCGAAGTTTCCAAAGGCATGTACGAAATCGTCATGGGACGCAATGACGTGAATCTGAAGCGTCTTCATGTCGGTGACCGCGTATGGAAGACGAGCGATCCTGAACTGGATCGTCGCCTGCGCAAAACGTTCGAGACGGAAAAGCCTTATCGCACCTTCCCGCTGTCTGTTCACGTGAGCGGAAAGCTGGGTGAAAAGCTCAGTGTCACTTGGGTGGATAAACAAGCGAATCACGCTGTCAGTGTTCCTTCCGAGGTACTGCTGGAGACTGCATTGAAGCGTCCACTGACGGCTGAGTTGCTGCATGATCAATTAAGCCGTCTGGGCGGAACCATTTTCCACCTGGAAGCTCACGATCTGACTGTCGATCTCGAAGGGGATCTCATCGTACCTGTCAGTGAGTTGAACCGGATGCGTCGTGACGCGGTTGAACAGCTCGTGTTCCTGCGCTCGAAGCCGCCGATTTACCACCATCACGATATCAATGTATACGCGGATGCCCCGAAGAGCCAGCCAGTGGAAAAGCCGCTCCTGACAGCGCTGTGCCGCTCGCTTGAGCAATTGGAAGCAGCTGCGCAAACGGATGTGGACTTCCTCTACGCTGACTTTGAATTCGTCAAGCAGTATCCAGAGGGTGTCAAGCTGGCCCATAAGTACGGGAAAAAGATCGGGATTGCTACGATGCGCATTCATATGCCGGATGAAAACGGTGTCCTTGCCCTGATCGCGAAAAGCAAACCAGACGCTATTCTGGTGCGCAATACGGGCGCACTCTATTACTACTTGTCCCGTCGTGATGAAATCGACATTCCACTGATTGGCGATTTCTCCTTGAACGTCGCAAATCACAAGGCAGTTGAACTGTTCCTTGCAACAGGTCTTGAGCGCGTCACGCCATCGTATGATCTGAACATCCAGCAAATGGTTGATATGCTCAGCCGCTCAAACGCTGCGAACATGGAGCTGGTTATCCACCAGCACATGCCGATGTTCCACACCGAGCACTGCGTTTACTGCACATTCATGAGTGAAGGTACTGACCATACTAACTGCGGAACTCCATGCGAGACCTCCCGCATTTCTTTGAAAGACCGCGTCGGTTTTTCTCACCCTGTGCGTGTGGATACCGGTTGCCGCAATACCGTTTATAACGCGATTGACCAGTCCGGTGCTGAATACTTGAGCGAGTTCCGCTCCCTGAATGTCGGTAGCTATCGCATTGAGTTTTTGGAAGAAGAACCAGAGCGCGTGAAAGAGGTAATCAGTCTGTATCGCAAGGCATTGCGCGGAGAAGTTAGCGGTACACACGTATGGCGTACCCTGAAGGCAACCAACCAGTTGGGCGTCACACGTGGGCAACTGACGAAATAAATACCAGATTTGTAGAGAGGAGAGAGAAAGTATGGCTGACCTGAATCAACCGACTGTAGAAAACTTGGCCATTATCATTGAGGGCATCAAAGCAAAGCTGAACATGGCGAATACAGCAGTGATGCGCCCGGAGGACTTCGATCTCATTCATTACGAGGATTTACTGTATCTGTACAACATGGTGCAGAAAAAAGCAGCGTTTGGCATCAATGAAATGACCGCCATCGTTGAAGAGCTGGGTGCGATGAGAAAGCAATCCTAGTTTTTGCCCTGATCAAGTAAAGAAGCGTCGCTCCAGTACGTGGAGGGACGCTTTTTTGTGTGGTTTTATTTTTGCAAGGAAATTGTAAACGTATTGAACTTGATGTTCTTTCCATGCTTTTGTATCGTCTCGATTGCCGATTGGACCAGTGTTTCTTTCCCTTTGCCATCCATTTCGACACCGCCACCGTTTGTAGGCAATGACATATATGGCGTGATCGTTAATTCTTTTACATCCGATGTCACCGGATCGAAACGTCTTGTACCCGTGAGATATTCTTTGCCGTCGGACTTTTTACCTTGGCTGCCGCCTGAGTACGCTCCCAGCTCGTTCCCTTTTTCATCGACTACCTTGAATTCCAAATAACTCGATAAATATCCAATTTCCTCGGTTACTGCCTGGAAGCTCACAACCAGCCCTGCTGGACCCATTGTGACATCCGAAACCGTCAGGTCAATGCCTCCAGCTTGTTGCTTGTGATTAACCGGAATGCGTTTCGTATCTGTACGTTCACTGATTGGTAGGGAGAAGCTCCACTTCTTGCCGTCCTCCCCCTGGAAGCTCAACCCTAGCTTAAACTCCTGCGGCAAGCCATTCATTGCGTCGATTTCGACAATTCCGGTCGCAAGCGTCGGAGTAATTTGTGTTTGCTTGCTGCTTCCTGCGTATCCAAACGCTTCTCCGTTCACTGTCAAATCTGGTGAGGAGCCTAAATAATGCTCTCCGACTGCCTGCTTCGTTTCCAATGTATAACCAATCGTAAAGCGTGTCCCATCATAGTAGACTTCATTGACGGTAATCGCATTGCCACCCACGTCCTGCGACTCGCCGATGACAGTCGTTAAGCCTTTTTCACTCGCTTGCTTCAATCCGCTGTCACCGTAAGTAGTGAATATCGATCCGATCAAAGGCACCTTGGAGACTAGGTTCGCCATCGCGGGTGAGACAGTCGCTGAGCTAAACAAGATACCTACAGTAACGACTGCAGCCCCTGTGCTGTACACCAGCTTTCGTTTGTTCAGGCGTTTTCTCTTCGGTACAGCCTTCTGAACGGTTTGGGCGATAATAGCGTCCAGCTTCTCTGTCGGGACTGGAATGCGATCTACTTGCTCTTTATAGGCATGAATTTTTTCTCTCATCGAAGTACTCCCCTTTTAGTTTCTTTTTTAATAACGTCAATCCTCTGTGAATATTCGTTTTTACAGTGCCTTCCGGACAATCCAGCGTTTCCGCGATTTGTTTTACGGAGTAGTCCTTGTAAAACCTTAGCAGCAGTACCGTTACATACTTTTCTTCCAGCTCTTCCATTGCTTCCAGCAGATCGATCCGTTCCTCGAGCCTTACGCTTCCTGTATCCCGCACATTTTCAATCATGTCTTTGCTAAGCGAGATTACTTTGCGTTTCCTAGCCAAATAGGCAAGCGCCGAGTTGATCAAAATGCGCGTCAACCATGTGGTAAAATACTGCTCTTCCTTTAAGGTTGAAATGGAGAGTAACGCCTTATAGACCGTTTCCTGAAAAATCTCAAGCGCATCCTCTTCGTTGCGCGTATACACGAAAGCCATCTTGTACAAATTGGCTTTTTCCTGATGAATCAGCATTTGAAACGCGTCAGCATCACCAGCCTTGGCACGAGCAACGAGACCAAGTTGTCTATTCAAACAGCTCCCCCCTCCTTTTCTCCCCTGTTAGAGAAATCAGGGCGACAAAACGTTTCATTTTTTTCTATCGAAATAAAAAAAGCCTGCTCTCACAGTCTACCTGAGACTACGAGAACAGGCTCTATCCGTTACATTTTTTTCAGCACAATGACTGCGTTGTGACCGCCAAAGCCAAAGGAATTGGACATGCCAATGTCGAGCGTGGCTTTGCGTGCCGTATTTGGCACATAGTCCAGATCGCATTCGGGGTCACGCTCTACCTGATTGATCGTCGGGGGAATGATTCCTTCCTGCAAGCTCTTAATCAGGGCGATCGCCTCCGCACCCCCGGCTGCACCAAACATATGTCCCGTCATCGATTTGTTCGCGGTGATTGGTACACTGTACGCCTGGTCGCCAAACAGCTTTTTGATGGCCAGTGTCTCGGAGCGGTCTCCGAGTTCTGTGCTGGTTGCGTGCGCGCTGATGACATTCACGTCTGTCGGTTGCACCCCTGCTTCCTGGAGGGCCCATCTCATCGCACGGTAGGGACCGATTCCTTCCGGATGTGTCGCCACCATATGATAGGCATCAGAGCTTGCCCCATAGCCAATCACCTCGGCATACATGCGGGCGTTTCTTTTCTTGGCGTGTGATTCTGATTCCAATATCACAATCCCAGCACCTTCTGCCATGACAAACCCATCCCGCTTGGCATCAAATGGCCGACTCGCTCCTGCTGGATCATCATTTCTTGTGGACAATGCGGTCGCATTGCTAAAGCTGGCGAGAGATATGTCTGTCACTGCGGCCTCAGACCCTCCTGCGATGACGACATCCGCCCCGCCCGCCCGAATGAGCCGGAAAGCCTCACCGATAGACGTATTCCCAATCGAGCAAGCAGTAACAGGTGACATTGTCGGACCGTATAGACCGTACTTGATGCTGATCATCGCTGCTGCCATGTTGGAAATGAGCATGGGAACAAGCGTCGGGCTGACCCGCTCAGGACCTCGATCACGTAGAACGTTATGCTGCTCAAGAAGCGTCCCTACCCCACCGATGCCAGAGCCTACATAAACCCCGATTCGCTCGCGGTCCAACTCTTCCAGCTGAAGTTCTGCATCCTCTAGTGCTTCTTCTACAGCAGCAAGGGCAAACTGGCAAAAGCGATCCATTCGCCGCGCTTCTTTGCGCCCAAACCGCTCCAACGGATCAAAATCTCGCACCAAACCTGCGATTTTCGTTTTATTTCGTGCTGTATCAAAAGTATCAATTGGAGAGATACCAGACTTTCCTTGCACGAGACTGTTCCAAAACTGATTCACTGTATTCCCTATCGGGGAGATTACTCCCATACCTGTGACAACGACTTTTTCCATGATTAGCCTCCTATTCGAGTGCCTTATGGAAATCATCTTGTCACACGAGTTATCCTATTACAAGTTGTTGTTTATCCTAGTATAATGAGTACTAGTCTAACAAACTTACCCAGTTGAGGAAAAGGAGGGTGTTCCATGAATCAGCAAACGCGTTTGCAGGCACTGTCTACTTTTTTGAAAGCGCAACGCGCCAAAATTTTACCACAATCGATTGGGTTGGCTCCTGGGACGCGGAGAAGAACACCTGGGCTACGAAGAGAAGAAGTGGCTCAACTCGCGGGGGTTAGCTCTACCTGGTATACATGGCTGGAACAAGGCCGCGATATTAAGGTCTCGCCCTCTGTTCTGGATGCGGTAGCAAGAGCCTTGCAGCTTACCGTCGATGAGCACAAATATTTGTATGCGCTGGCACTAGAGACAGGGACTGGAGTCGGGCAAAGCCCGCAAAAAGATGAACCGCCGCAGATCAATCCAGCCCTGAAACGAATCTTAAAAGAATTGCGCTCGTGCCCAACCATCATTTCAGATCGGCGCAGTCATATTGTCGGCTGGAACGAGGCAGCTACACATGTCTTTCTTGATTTTGAACAAATCCCTTATGAAGAACGGAATTTAATCCGCCTCGTGTTTACGCGTAAGGAATTACGACGGCTGGCCGTCAACTGGGAGCATTTCGTCAGCGGATTTCTCGCGATTTTTCGCGCCAATTACGGTCAGTATGTAGAGGACGAGTGGTACGAGCAGTTTTTAAGCGAGATGCGGCAGGTTCATCCCGACTTTCACGACCTGTGGGAGCAGAGCCGCGTCAGTTCAGCTCCGGAGGTATTACTGGAATTCCGTCATGCGAAGGTAGGGAAAATGCTCTTTCATCTGACTTCGCTGCAAGTTTCCGGGAATGCGGATTTGCGGTGCAGCATTTACACACCTGACCCGAATTCTGCCACGGAGACAAAGCTGCGGCAGCTGATCGATCGGCCGGTTTCATCTTCGAAGCCGTGACCGAAGGTCTTTGTGGTTTGAGTCAACATGGTGGAGGAGAAGAAAAAGCACAGTTCTCTTCGACTCTGACACGCCTGCATGGGGGATTGACTGTACGTCTCCATTTCCAAAAGGGGACCGTCGAGCCAAAGCCACCCTACGGGCGGAAGTTTCTCAGAGAAGAAGTGTTCGACAAGCATGGTCCCCTTTTTGCAGTTCCGACTGGGTAGGCGTTGTCAAGGTCTACGAGCCCTGTGCTTTTTCTTCTCGCCAGCTTTGTTGGTTGATCGGTACCTTTTAAAACTTGCAGACCAAAGGCAAACCAGCCCGACGACATCTGCCCGGGCTGGTTCCCTTTGTTAATGATTCACAATTCCTACACGAGTCCCGGAGGAAGCAAGGCTTCCGACTTCCTCGCAGCCTTCTTTCCACAGCAAGTAACGGATACTGTCTGCCAGCGCTTCCCAGCTCGCTTCGATAACGTTCGTGGAGACGCCGACTGTGCTCCACTTTTCGCCGTTGCTCGAGGATTCGATTAGGACACGTACTTTTGCGGCAGTCGCGCCGTTTTCATCCAAAACACGCACCTTGTAATCTTCCAGCTGCATTTTTGCTATGCACGGATAGTAGCTCTCCAATGCTTTTCGCATCGCATTGTCCAGCGCATTCACCGGACCGTTGCCATCAGCAGCCGTATGGACAGACTCTCCGTTCACACGAAGCTTCACAGTCGCCTCAGACGTGATCGATTGGACGGCTGCCTTTTCCAACATGATTTTGAAGGAGTCTAGCTTGAACAGGTTTTTTAGCTTGCCGGAGGCTTCCAATAGCATCAGCGTGAGCGAAGCCTCTGCTCCCTCGTATTGATAGCCTTGGAATTCGCGCTCTTTGATGTGTGTAATGATTTCTCTCGCCTTTTCGCGATCCAGCGACAGATCGATCTCGAGCTCTTCCATTTTAGCGAGCAAATTGCTTTGTCCTGCGAGCTCTGAGACGAGTACGCGACGTTTGTTGCCGATGTTTTCCGGCTCGATGTGCTCGTACGTTTTCGGATCGCGCATAACGGCGCTTACGTGAATACCACCCTTGTGAGCAAAAGCACTGTACCCGACAAACGGCTGGTTGTTCGGCATCGTCATGTTCGCAATTTCCGCTACATAGCGAGACAGCTGTGTCAGCTCCTGCAATTGATCACTGCTCACACAATGATGGCCCAGCTTGAGCTGCAAATTCGGAACCACTGAGATCAGGTTGACGTTCCCGCAGCGCTCACCGATACCGTTAATCGTTCCTTGTACTTGCTGTGCGCCCGCCTGTATCGCAGCCAGTGCATTGGCAACTGCCACTCCACTGTCATTATGCGGATGAATGCCTACAGGCGTCCGTAGATGGCCCACAGTCGTTTTGACAATATCATAAACTTCATGTGGCAATGTCCCGCCGTTTGTATCACAGAGAACAATCCAGTCAGCCCCAGCCTCTTCTGCTGCTTCCAGCACCCGCAATGCGTAGCGTGGATTCGCCTTGTACCCATCGAAGAAATGCTCTGCCAAAAAGAGAGTCGTCAGTCCGTTTTCTTTTAAAAATGCGACCGAATCAGCGACCATGCGCACGTTTTCTTCCAACGTCGTCTTGAGAGCATCCGTCACGTGCAAGTCCCATGATTTCCCGAAGATCGCGGCCGCCGAGGCTCCGCTTAAGATCAATGCTTGCAGATTGTCATCATCTGCCGCTGCTACATTCGGTCTACAGGTACTGCCAAAAGCCGTTACCTTTGCGTGCTGCAGCGCAATCTCCCGGATACGCTCAAAAAAAGCCATGTCCTTTGGATTGCTGCCCGGCCAACCGCCTTCAATAAAATCGATACCAAACTGATCCAGCCGCAGTGCGATCTTTATCTTGTCTTCTACCGACAGGCTGATCCCCTCTCCCTGCGTTCCATCTCGCAGGGTCGTATCATACAGATACACCTTGCTATTCATGTTTCTTCTCCACCTGTTCTGTTATTTTTCTGAATAATCACATCATTCGAACCGTTAGAACGATTCCCAGTATACCACAGCCCAAATGGAAAGAAAACGCGGGAAAATAGAGGTTTTTTCTATGTCCGTGGGGTGCGGACAAATGCGACGGTTTGCTTGATCGCAGCTTCCAACGGAGCAGATGTACCTGCAAACGGATGACGCGTGTTAAATGTATGATCTCCGCCTTCTATCCAGTGCAGCTCGCTGTTTTTGGCAGCCTGATGAATTCTTTTTGCACCCTCTACCAGACGGACATAATCTTTTTCTCCTGTGATGATGCACAGCGGTTGCTCCATCGTAGAAACCAATTCCAAAATATCGTATTGTTGGCGATTGTTGTCCACATCTTCGATCACGACTCTGGTGATGGGCATGTCTTGACCGGTTCGTGCATTTGCTATGTATCCGACGCCTGTCTCTTCTATTTGTCTGCGCAGCTTTTCATCGAACAAATCGACATGAGCGATTCCGTTCCAGGTCACAATCCCTGCCACATGCGGGTTGTTTGCTCCGAATAAAATCGCGTCACCGCCGCCCTTACTGTGTCCCAATACATACAGCTTCGTTTTGTCCACGTAATCGGGTAACGGGAGCTTGCCTGACAGAATTCGTTCCGTCAATGCTTGCAAATCAGCCAGCTCGCGCGCATATGTATTGCGTCCGAATTTCTCCAGCTCATCGAACTCCGTCAAGCTCTCCCCTACGCCATTACAGCTAAAATTAAAGCGGATCGTGGTAATGCCTTGCTTAGCCAGCTCATCGGCCACGTAGGCAAAGCTTCCCCAATCCTTGAAGCCTTTAAAGCCGTGGCAAAACAGCAGTAGTGGCTGTGCTGAGCCTGCCGATTCCTCCGTATGAATGTCGCCGCGCAGCGTTAACTCCTCGTCGAGTGCGATGGAAAAAGATTGTTTTTGCATGTGCGTTTCACCTCTTGTGCATTTTTTTATTATTATGCCGTGTCTTTTCAATTCCTTAGCCTGAGTCTATAAACATCCGCATGTTGCGAGTGATTCCTTGAGTGTTGTTTGGCTTGTTTGTTTCAATTCATACTCGCGCGTAGCGAGTGACGTCAGGTCTTGTTCGGACGCGACCGCCTCTTGGTCGTTTCAACCCACACTCGCGAGTAGCGAGTGACCGTATGCTGGCTTTACAAGGTCAATTCAAGTGTGGTTTCAACCCACACTCGCGCGTAGCGAGTGACAATCATCTCGAATATCTTGATAAGTCGGCATATGGTTTCAATCCACACTCGCGCGTAGCGAGTGACGGTGCCGACCTTATGATCATTGACGACCCGATCAAGTTTCAATCCACACTCGCGCGTAGCGAGTGACGTACGCTTATGGCTGGGACATGGCCAACCATACGATGTTTCAATCCACACTCGCGCGTAACGAGTGACTAGAAAAGCTGCAGCTCAATGCGGATGGTGTCTGGGTTTCAATCCACACTCGCGCATAGCGAGTGACGTGATGTAGATAAAGCGAGGACACCTAATACAGTTGTTTCAATCCACACTCGCGCATAGCGAGTGACGTTGCCATATCCACGATGGGACTTAGGTTTCCTTGTTTCAATCCACACTCGCGCATAGCGAGTGACGTTGCCATATCCACGATGGGACTTAGGTTTCCTTGTTTCAATCCACACTCGCGCATAGCGAGTGACAATTGATGATTACCGACAATCAGGATATGACCATGTTTCAATCCACACTCACGCATAGCGAGTGACCTCATCCAGTTAAGTATGTTGACGATTTTTATGCGTTTCAATCCACACTCGCGCATAGCGAGTGACTTGACCGGATCAAGGTTTGTGACCTCTACCTCTGGTTTCAATCCACACTCGCGCATAGCGAGTGACTTTTAACAAAAACACGAATGATCGAAAGGTATGTTTCAATCCACACTCGCGCATAGCGAGTGACGGCTGATCCTACTTTAGATCGTACTAATTTCTACGTTTCAATCCACACTCGCGCATAGCGAGTGACCCGTTCACACTCGTTGATAACATTCGCTTCGAAATGTTTCAATCCACACTCGCGCATAGCGAGTGACCCTCCACCTGTCACTCCTGACCCTCCAATTGTCGTGTTTCAATCCACACTCGCGCATAGCGAGTGACGATCTCCGTAGCGCGTTGAGCGAGAAGATTGTTGTTTCAATCCACACTCGCGCATAGCGAGTGACCCATATCGATACCCTATATATAGACTTGGGGGAAGTTTCAATCCACACTCGCGCATAGCGAGTGACGTTCCGATGTGGTCCGCGCGTTTCGTGTCATTTGGTTTCAATCCACACTCGCGCATAGCGAGTGACGATGCTCTATGTGATCGGTAAGGAAGTAAATAATGTTTCAATCCACACTCGCGCATAGCGAGTGACGGACGCTTTGCTAAATGCTTACTCGATCAAATGTTTCAATCCACACTCGCGCATAGCGAGTGACGACCGACTCGGGATGAATTTGAATTAGAAGAATTGGGTTTCAATCCACACTCGCGCATAGCGAGTGACGCGCTATTGATAACCTCGTTCGCTAGATTGAAGGTTTCAATCCACACTCGCGCATAGCGAGTGACCGGAGATCCTAGCCGCCAACAGCCGTTCCCAATGGGTTTCAATCCACACTCGCGCATAGCGAGTGACGGACAAATCCGTTCGGTTGTCGTTCTCGTTTTTGTTTCAATCCACACTCGCGCATAGCGAGTGACCCACCACGCCCAAGCAAAGGCCCCCAAGCTCCCTATGTTTCAATCCACACTCGCGCATAGCGAGTGACGTGCTTCTACAATTGCATCGTACTCCTCATAAGAGTTTCAATCCACACTCGCGCATAGCGAGTGACTGCACAACCAATAAATGCTTACCACACTTGTGTTTTTTCTATCGAATCCGCGAACCTAATAAAGATGCGCTTACATATCTTCAAATATTCGAGCAAATCCAATCGTAAAACTAGTGGGATCACGTTTGCGAACCACACCGGGATCAAATGTTCACTTGGGGTTCGCAGTCCTTAAATCATAATAAAGCCCTCTGGATCGTAATTTTGATTTGCACCAATATGCTCTACTTTGCCTTTCCATTTTGCCCCCAAATGATAAAATCGCAAACTATCTGTTGCAGGATCAATAGTTCTTTGCAATTCAAATTGTAATTCTGTGAATTGTTGAGGATCGATCAGACATTCAAAGACAGAATTTTGTACCCGTTGTCCATAATTTTCGCACAAACGAGCAACTTGGCGTAGCCTTTTCTGACCCGATGCTGTCTTTGTACTCACATCATAGGTTATTAGGACCATCATGACTCATCACCTACTACTTCCAAAAAAACGGAGGATAATCATCCAAATCACCTCGTAAATATCTGGCTAATAACATTGCTTGAGAATACGGCAATAGTCCTATCGGAATCCTCTCATCAAAAAAAGGATGACGTATCTCATCTCTTTTACGCTGTTGCCATTCAGTCAGTACGGTTTTTCGCGCATCATCGGTTAAAAGAATAGCTCCTGATTCCTTTTCAATGAAGCTGTCAGGTGACAATTGCTGCCGATTAATTAGCGTTAAGGCTATTCGATCAGCCAAATATACCCGAAATTCCTCCATAAGGTCTAAGGCTAAACTATTTCTTCCTGAGCGATCTCGATGTAAAAAACCAACTTGGGGGTCTAACCCTACTGATTCAATAGCATGTGTTACATCATTGGCAAGTAACGTATACAAGAATGAAAGTAACGCATTCATCCGATCAGTTGGCGGTCTCTTTACTCTGCCCGGAAATGGGAAGAACTCTTTATTTACCAGAACCTGTTCTGAAATGATTGAGAAATAATTTCGAGCCGCAAGCCCCTCAGCTCCACGTAATTGATCAAGCGTTTTACTTTTCCTGACCTCTTTCATTTGTCGTTCAAGGCTACCGATTACCGCTGTACATTTTTCCTTGTCTATACGATCCGGGTAATCTCGTAGCGTCCTTTGAATAGATGTTTTTGCATTTGCTATTTTCGCGTACAAGAAACGTTGGGCCAGCAATAACGTTTTGTCATCCTGATCACTCCATCGATACTGTGTACGTCGCAAGTGTACATTACCTTTTGTTTCTCCTGTCACACGTGCTTTAAACTGACCATAAGGTGTCAAAAATACAAGAGAGACATTGTTATCCATGCAAAGTTGCATCACATCTGGACTAACCCCCTTGTATCCGAATACGATAACAGATTCCAGATTTAAAATCGGCACTTGTAGCTCTTTCACACCATTTGCCCGTACAACCAGTGTTTCACCTTTTGCGCCGATACTCGCATCCTGCAAAGTCACGTATAATGTGTTTAATAGACGTCTTATTTTTCATCCCCTCCAATGTGCTGCCTGATATAGGCAGCGGCTGATTTTGCCCCAGAAGTACTTAACTTTGGTTGACAAATGGTTAAAAGCGAGCACTGTTGGCAGTGTTTCTTGTACACAGCGCGAGGCGTAATCGTTTTATCGAAATAATGGCGCATTTCCGTAACGAGCTCCTCTACACGTTGACGATGCTGGTTAGTTAGCTCGATACTCTCTCTTCTACGTTTCTCCGCGTAATAAATATTTCCAACTGGAATCTTTACATGAAGCATTTCTTCCAAACAGATCGCTTGCGCACATAATTGGACAATATCCCAATCCTCAGACTTGGGCTTACCTCTTTTATATTCAATGGGAACAACTTTCCAATATCCTTCTCGTCCGTCTAATACAACAGTCTCTTCTGATTCCTCATTGACACGCCTGAACTCTACCATATCCGCGATGCCTCGGATCTTCAATTGCTCCGACAGGACTGGCATAGAACGGACAATCCGTAAGTTCCCTCTCGTTTCGTCAAAGCCATCCTCATCGACGCGTCGATGCACATGTTGTCCTTGTGTAGTCAATACATTTTCCTGCCATTGCTGTTCAATGTGAATCAATGCCCATTGCCGCTGACAAAAAGCAAAATGTTGTATACCGGAAATCATTAAGAAATCGTCTTCAGCCTTCCACATTTACCTTACCCCAGCAATCTACAGCTTTTCGTCAATCGTTACTCCAGAAGGAGCTTGTCCAATTACAACCTCATAATCGTCAAAAGAACGGGCAAGATCAACGTCAGGTTTGCGAGAAACCTTCACCAATTGAAACAGTTTATGTGCCGGAGCATTCCCTAAAGCAGTCGCATGTTCAAAGACAATCAGCTTTTGCGCTGCCATTTTGCCCCTGGAGGCGGATCGATCATGATCAAACATATTCACAAGCGCGATCCACAGTTCATTTAAATCTTCCTCGCTAAAATTGGTCTGATTTGCCAATGGTGCAGATACATACCCTTCCATACGATAAAGCCCATAGGGAACGATGCTCTTCCTTCCCATCGTACGCTCTTTATCCGCATCTTTTTCGTTTGTAACAGCCATCCGTGTAATTGTTACTTCTTGTGGAGAAATTGGATCGATGCTTTTCGAAAAACTAAACTGGACAGGTCCACGTACTTGGCCGCAGTTCACTCCTGTAGTCATTACGGCTCCAAACGTTCGGATATCATAATATTTGTCACACATCCAACGTGTAAGTGTAAGCTGGTCACTCTTTTTCTTTGCTTCCATTTTATCTTGTTTATTTTCTTTCAACTCGATATCCGGATTGTTTAAAAAGGCTTCTTTATTTAAATTGTTTAATACGGCTGATTCCTTTACATAAATTTCAAATGACGGTTCTCCGCCTTTGGCTAACTCTATATAATTTCTGACTTTTCTTTTCAAACACACATCAGTGACCAGACCACAACCCGTTTCAGCATCCAACCGCGGCATATTTCCGGCATCTGGATCACCATTCGGATTCCCATTCTCAACATCAAACAGCAATACAAATTCATAGCGTTTTGTCAGTGCTTTTTTTTCAGTCATTTTATCGTCCTACTTTCCTTTATATTTTGGATTATTGGTCTGCTTTTGGGGTGTACATTTCTTGACGTTGATGATAATAACCAAGCGCAAACATTCCTTGTTCCTCGAGTGTCAATCGCTTCGGAAATTGTTCAGGTAAAGCGTTCATTACTTCTGCAATACGCTGGTCATTATTTCTCCCCCATTTTTCGTCTTTGGTTATATGGTGCTGAGACAATTTAAGTAATCGCGGAAAAACGTTTGCCGGGGTAGCTGTTGCTGCTCCCCAATATCGATCACGGATGGTAGCATTGATCCCTTGCCCTAAAGCACTCACCTGTGTTTTCTCCAGACATGCGAATAACCTGCCCAAATGATATGGAACACTCGTTGATTGTGGATTCAGAGTCATTGTCAGTTCCCCTTCCCTATTAATTTTACGAGCGCGATAATAGCGAATTAAGTAAGCCTTGATCATGGCTGCGCGAACAGTACCAATTTTGTATAATCCTTTTTTGGGATCATCGGATTCGGAACGAATACGATTCATTAATTGAGCAAATATTGATCGTGAATAAGGTTGACCAAGGATAATCGCTCGAAACATTTGGCCTTCCATGTTTGGAGGAATATTACCCCACTCGTGACCGACAGCAATTTCTCTTAGAAGTTCTTTGATAGTTGGGCTACGATCTAATCCATCAATTGACAAATCATGATAATGCCGCCACATCCTTTCACCAATTTCCCCAAGAGATCCTGTGTACCAAAAACGAACAGATAATCTGGCCGCATTTGGAGAAAGCCCTAACACATAAAAAGTCGTGTTTACATCCAGATCATGAAATGTATCTCGAAATTGTTGACCTTGTCGTATTCGAACAACTGCACTTTTTACCCTTTCTCTGATACTTTCTTCATCTGCTTGTGAATGGTCAGCTTCCTCTTTGAATTCCTGAAATAAACTGGATAGCAAATCCTGCTCATTCATTTTTGCTGATTCCGTCCAAAAGACAACTGTCGTATCATTGATCCGGACTTTATGATTTGGGTCTGCCAAAAATCGATTGAGCACATATCCGTATGCGTCTGCTGCCTTTTGAGAGGTAGGGGCGTTATATGATTGTTCTCGTCCAAAGGAGCAAAATGACGGAATATTGAATGAAACAATGGCTGCACCAGACGATTGAGCACCTGTAACATTTTTTATGCTTGGGTGAAGGCGAGCAATTTGGTCTGTAGAAATTTGTTCTCCAGTCAGTAAACACATCTGAATTTTTGCACTATCGTCATTTACTCGTAAACGTGTGTAATAGTTTTCCCACGCCTGTTGAATCACTGGATCATCGTGAAAGAATTTCCCCGTTGGAGCAAACTTCAACACACACAAGCCGCCTGTCTTCAAAGAATCTTGTAATTCCGGGTCAGATATTAGCTGAAGTTGCTCCACTAGTTGTTCGGTAGAGAGTTCCAAAAAAGCATGCAACGCTAGAGCCTCATCTGATTCTGTCCCAGTATTCGCCAATACGTCACTCCATAATTGCTTCAGGCCATCCCGACACACTTGCCGTAAAGATATAGCAGAACCAAACAAATACTCAGCCTTCTCACACAAAAAGTAGGGATTTACTCCAGAACCAGACCTTTTATCCTGTTTCGGTACGTTGTATGTCTGTTTGTCTACCTTCCCTTTTTCATTTACATATGGAATAATCGATACAACATGCCCCCGCTCGTCCAACTGAATCTCGAATGATACAGTCGCAGACGTATACTCATCCCGCGGCATACTGTCTCCTTCTCTTTCCAGCAGCAATTGATAATATCGATGCAACGCCTGTAAGATCATCGACTCACCTCTCTTCCAATTTCGGTATCTCAATGACACTGTCTACCATACGTGCACGGAAGAAATGCGGAACTACTTCTTTCGTCTCTCCTTTTGCATTTACGTGAAAGACTTGGTCGAGCAGTATATACCCCAAATCCTTCACACCTGGATGTACATTTTCGTATGAAACCATACCGCCTTCCAACAATTCAAAATGTGCCTGAAATTCCCTGCATCCTAAATAGGGACGGTGGAAACATTGTCCTTGTCTCGCCCTTCGCAAGAAAACGTTATAATGCTTTTCTGGTGTATCTTCTGCACCTCTTTGCTCCGTCATTTCAAAGTGAGCTTCGATAATGTACTCCACATTCTTCAATAACATGGAAGCACGCTGTTGACGCTCTTCTGTTACATAGATGGACGCTTTTTTTACAGAAGCTTTCGACTCTACTTCATTCCTGCGAATATTTTCAAAACAAATTGGATTAACCACATGAATCCGATCAATTACCCAACGAATCGCCGGCTTCCAGTGAATCGCTTCCAAAATTCCACGAGCAGCAGAGGGCGTTATCACGTCATAACTTACACGCTCCACCTTCATCTCCGGACGCGTAAAGCATGCGTACTCTCCCCAAACCCGTAATCTTATGCCATAGCCCATTGAATCCACTCCTAACTAAAATAGCAAGACGTCCATTTCTGGTTCATCAGTGGCTGCCAACAGTCCCGTCTGGGGATGGTAATACCCATTTTCTAACAGAACCAAAACACCCTCCACGTTCATAAGCAATTGCTTGTTTAGGAACTCTCTGTATTCATGTTGATAAATTTGAACCGTATAAGACTGTAATTGACGCATCACCTGCAACGGATAAGGACTAGTCCTTAACTGCTCAATCAATTGCAGAGCATGGGAATCATAAGGAACGACTATTGCTTTCATTTGTCCGTCAATGAACGTAAAATCTTCTGCAATGTCCTCGAATGGAATTTCCAAATTGGTATTTTTACTTCTCAGCAACTGCATAATTCGTTTCGAATCCGTTACCTGCTCCACTCTACCGTCACATATTCCGTGAATTCGTTCAAAATAATTCCGGATACTGGATAAAGATAGCGGTGATCCCTTATGGTATTTGATCGTATTCTGTGCTTCTATCACCGTTTCTTTTAGCCATCCTCTTGAGGGCATGCCGTGTTTTTCAGGATAAAATACGATTACTCTTCCAGACTCACGACGACCTTCTCGATTACAGCGACCCGCCGCCTGCGCAATGGAATCCAATCCAGCATAGGCACGAAATACTTTAGGAAAATCAAGATCGACCCCTGCCTCTATCAACTGAGTGGATACCAATCGGCAAGGCTCCTGATTTTTCAAGCGTTCAGAGACTTCTGCAATGATTGCGGAACGATGTCTTGCACAAAGTCTCCCGCTCAAATGATAGAGTCCTTCTACCTTGCGTTCCGATAGTTGTTCAAACAATACCTTGGCATGTTTGCGCGTATTCACTATACAAAGAGCTTGCTCTGCTTCCCACATCCACTCTACAATTTTGTCATCAGCAGTCACCTGATTATCGCTACCGCTCACTTCAACCTCAACGCGTTTAAATACTTCCACTAACTCAGCAGGCGTTGGCGTATCCATTATTTCTGTTACTTGTATTCCCAACCCAGACCAGGACGGCTGAGTGGCTGTACAGAGAACTACAGAACATCCATACGCCGCAATCAATTCTTGTAAAGCCTTCATACAAGGCTTCATGTAACCCCGCGGGAGACTCTGCGCTTCATCAATGATGATCACAGAGTTCGCGATATTGTGAAGTTTTCGCAACTTACTGCGTTTATTGGAAAACAGCGATTCAAAAAACTGTACAGAAGTGGTCACAACGACTGGTGCGTCCCAATTTTCCGAACTAATTTTCAATCGCCGCGCTTCATCTCTTCCATAGTTTTCCTCATATTCTTCCTGGTTAAAGTTGCTATGATGCTCCAACACAGTATCCTTGCCAAGAACTGTGCGAAACTGCTCTGCGTTTTGTTCAATGATACTTGTAAAGGGGATGACGTATATGATTCTGCGCTTGTCGTATGCAGCCGCATGCCGCAGAGCAAAGGCAAGTGATGATAGCGTTTTACCGCCGCCCGTGGGGACCGTTAGTGAAAATAATCTTGGGGTAGTTTCTGCCTGACGCGCACATGTAGCTAATATTTGCTGTCTCATTTGGTTGATTCTTGTATTTTGGATATTTTGAAGCTTTTCGGACATATATTTTTCAAATCTTCCGTACATCTCGGTCATAGAAATCGCTTGTCTCATATTAAGCAATTCACGGTCTTCCCGATTACAGTAATCTCTGGTGTCAATCGAATCGGCGTCAACTAAACAAGAATAAAGCATTCTTCCTAAAAAGCTATAATTCCATGCCAAATCCTCTTTACTCCACCCGGAAACAAGATTCACTTTTTCATTAGACCAATCCCGCTCATTAATTTCTATTTCCCTCCATGAGTAAGACCAGTCCGGAATCTTCTCCATTCCCAAGCGATACTGTAAGGTTCCTGCTTCATCCATTGTCCCATAGTTTTGTAATCCACCATGATGTCCAGCTATAATATGTGCAAGTAACCTAGCCATCCTATGATCAAACTGAGTCTCCCCCAAATATTTGCGTATCACTTCACTCTGTACAATCCATTTCGCTCCTGCTGTTGAATGATCGACCCGAATATTGGCACCACGAATACGCTTTTGAAACTCGGATGAATATTTGCCAATGTCATGCAATATTCCGACTAGATAGCCCAAGTACCCTGCTCCAAAAACTTCAGCCGCATGCATACTTTGTTCAGCAACACCTTCAAGATGGACCTTCAACAATTGAAATTGTTGATCATCTCTAGAGTGAGCGTAGAATTTCACTAATATCGCTCCTTTAAAACATGAAATATGATATACCAGTAACAACCGCATTTTTCCCTTATTTTCCCTATTTTTCTACATTATCAACTAGCTATGTAAAAGAGTCAAACTAGGAAAGTGACAACAGATTGAATTGAAATGAATATCCTCAAAAAAAGAGACCTTCCTCAACGGAAGATCCCTTAGTCGGTCAGATTGCTCTTATTAACAAGATACAACGCATACTCCAACGGCCGTCGAACTGCCGTCGCATATCGCTTGTGCTGACGCATCTGCTTGAAGATTTCTCTCCCCGGCTTCGGATTGATTTCGATAATCCAAACCCTGCCATGAACATCAATCCCCAGATCAAAGCCAAACTCCATCATCAGGCCGAAATGCTCTTCAATGCGTGTAACTGTCTTAATCGCGAGCTCCTTGCATTCCTGCACAATCCGCTCAGCCATTTCCTGACCAAATCGTTTGACCAGGAAGGAAACGGCAGGCAATGCTGTTCCTCCCCCATGCAAATTCGAGGTGGACGATTGGATCGGCCCAACCCGAATGCCCATCCCGGTCAAACACCACTGACCCTTCCCGTCCTTTTGCACAAGCATGCGAGCATCTACTGTTCGTTTGGGAACCAGTGACAATTGTAGCCCCTGTTGAAGAAAAAACTGCTCGTTTCCGCTCTTCTCATTCTTCATCCAATGCTCCAGCCGCTCGCACACCTCTGTGAGCGTCGCCAGTTTTTCACAGCTTTTGGCTTGCTGCTTGGTCCTGCCATGCAAAAGGTAACGACCTGCTCGTTTCTCCACACGTAGTATGCTTCTGCCGCCTGTGCCGTTTGTTGGCTTGAGATAAACCAGACGATGATCGGCAAGCATCGTGGCAAGCGTTTTTCTTTCGTAGGGGAGTGTTTCGGGAAGCCAGCGCTGTAGCTGTGGATCTTGTATCAAGATCTGATGAACGACATATTTGTTCGAGAAGCGATTATTCGCATAACGGAACCAGTTTTGCTTGCGAAATGGCAAATAGGCACGATGCTTAGGTAATGGATAGTAGCGATAACGGTCGATGACGATATCAGGCCAGGGAAAAGGTTCTCGTCTCCACTTCTTGCCATCTGGTACAAAACCGTTGATCCACTTTTCTGCAAAACGGACATCTTGTGGGCTAAACAAAAAAACCTCTGCCCCCATTTCTCTTCCTGCCTCTACCAGCCTTCGCAAATAGCCGGGCTCGACAAAGCCTGATTCTCCTCGGTAGGTCAGTACGCCTATCCGTTTTCTCACCGAAAGGCCCCTCCCTCCCTTATTCGATTTTCTAGCTAGCCTCGTATAGCTTATGGTTGAAAGCAAAAAAAAGCGCCTTTGTCCTATGTAGGCAAAAGCGCATCTTTCATGCGTTTTCTTATCGTTGCTGTGTTTCCAAATAGTGCAGCGCTGTTCGTCCCAAGAGCTCGCCTGCGATTAGCATGGCATCCTCGTCGATATCGAAGCGGGGATGGTGGTGGGGATATGTTGCCAGTTTTTCCGGATTGCCTGCCCCTACGAACAAGTAAGCGCCGGGCACCTTTTCCAAATAGTACGAAAAGTCCTCGCCCCCCATCAACGGCTTCATCGATTCCACACGGCCAGCTCCAAACGCTGCAATGGCTGCTTCCTGTGCGATCGCTGTTTCTTTCTCATGGTTAATGACGGCTGGATATCCTCGATCGTAGACAACTGTAGCGCTTCCTCCCATCATGGCAGCCGTCCCCTCCGCAATTTCTGTCAAGCGCTGCTCTGCACGATCGCGGACGGCTGGCAAAAAGGAGCGGACAGTCCCTGTCAAACGACAGCTATCTGCGATGATGTTCGTACTGTCTCCACCGTGGAACGTCCCCACGGTCACGACCACACTTTCTAACGGGCTAACGTTGCGGCTGGCAATCGTTTGGAGATGACCAACGATTTGTGAACCGATCACAATAGAGTCGACGGTTTCTTCCGGAACAGCTCCGTGTCCCCCTTTTCCTTTGACCTCGATGGAAAAGTCGTCCGTATTCGCCATGAGCGGACCAGCACTAATGAATACCTTTCCTACAGGGAACATCGACCAGAGATGAACGCCAAAGATCGCATCGACGCCGTCTACAGCACCATCCTGAACCATTTGAGTAGCTCCGCCCGGATTTTCCTCTTCCGCATGCTGAAAAACAAAGCGAATTTCACCGGCAAACTGGTCACGACGTGCTGCCAAAACAGAAGCGAGTCCCAGTAACTGGGAAGTGTGCGCATCATGCCCACACGCATGCATGACGCCAGGTACAGTCGATTTATACGGTACATCTTTTTGATCCTGAATCGGCAGCGCGTCAAAATCCGCACGCAACGCGACGACCTTACCCGGGCGCCCACCGCGCAAAACGCCGATGACTCCCCTACCACCGACACCTGTGCGAACCTCATCGAAGTGAAGTCCTCTCAATATTTCGGCAATAAGGGCTGGAGTCTTCTCTTCTTGAAAGGAAAGCTCGGGATGCTGGTGCAGATGACGCCTCCAGCTAATGATTTGCGGCTCCATCTCTTTGAGCAGCTCTCTTAATTGTTCCTGCAAGGCCATGGTTCTTACTCCCCCCTGGATTCACTATTCTTGTCCCATCATAGCAGAATCATGGGACAAATGGGGAGCTTGACTAATCCAGAGCGAGCATGCTACGTTTTCGCTTTTCAAAAACCGCAAAGCTCGTATAGCCTACCCGTTTCAACTGCGCTCGAGCCTCGTCCAACTGCTGACCGACTTGATCTGGCGCCGTAGCGTTAGACGCCAAGGTGATGGGCACTCCATTCTGGAACAAAATTTCCAGAAAACGATAGCTGGGCGAAAATTCACGGAATTGACTGGCCAAACCGTAGCCTGTATTGATTTCCGTCGCAATCCCCATACGTCCAAGAGCCCGTGCCACACGCTGATAATACGGCAATAGGGCAGTCTCATCCGGTCGCATACCAAACGCTTTGATGCCATCGATATGGGCGATAACATCGAATAATTGCGATTCGATCGCCTGCTCCAGCTTATCAAAATAAAGACTGTATAATCCGATTAGCTCCTGTCTTCCAAAGCGTTCTTGTGCACCCTGGATCGAATAGCCCCAGCCTTCCAGAAAATGCACGGCTCCTATGCATACATCCCACGGATATTGATTGATGATAGGCCACAGTGTCTCTTCTCCACCCGAAAAATAATCCAATTCTATCCCGACACGCAGCTCAATTCCATCCTCCGCCCAACGAAGCCGCTCTTTTTGCAGGAAAACAACAAAGCTGTCCAGTGAATCGTTTGCGACCTGACTCAGCCATTTGCGCTGCGCTGCCCCCAAACGATCAGAGCCCATGTGCACATGCTGTTCGTAGTACGACCGATACTCATGAAAACGATATAAGTGCTCGACCACGCAAACTTGCTGAATCCCAGCCTGTTTGGCACGGAGTCGATACCATTCAAGCCAATCTCGTGAATACGGGCCTTGTTGTAGGCGTTCTGCCAACCCATTGGTCAGCATGCTTGCCCATTTTCGGCTCCCCATCACTTCGGCATGCTCCACGAGGGGGCGCAATGATTCCGCTTGCTTGAGCAACCAGTCCAGCGAATACGGCCCTTCCTCCAAATGGACGTGAAAGTCTACCTTCACCCGATCACCTCCTTGGGTTCGTCCCTGCTATTTTCTATCGTTATATATGCGTTTGGTTCCATACATATGTCGAGTATTCACATGACGAACGACCTAGTAGAAGAAGTGAAAAAGAACAAAAAAATGCCTCAGCATCGAGGCATTTTTGCTTATCAGCTATTTTTTCGCTCATACACGTAAAACGCATGCGGATGAACGTTCTTCTCATCTACGATACCCTCACGCTTGTCCACCAAGGTGTAAGCATCACGATCCCATGCAGGGAAAAACGTATCGCCCTCTGTTTCCAAATCGATCTCTGTAATGTACAGACGATCAACAACATCGAGGAACTGGCGATAAATTTCCGAGCCGCCAAAGATGATGACATCACCCATGGCGAGAACTTCTTCCTTCGTATGAACGACATCTACACCTTCAGGGTGAAAGTCCTGGCTGCGTGTCAGAACGACATTTCTGCGGTTAGGCAGCGGCTTGCCGATCGATTCGAACGTTTTGCGTCCCATTACAATCGTTTTGCCTGTCGTTAATTCCTTCACATTTTTCAAGTCGGCAGGAAGGTGCCACGGCATATCGCCATCTTTTCCGATGACTTGGTTGCGGGCATAGGCAACAATCAGACTGATCATACGGCCACCTCGCCTTTGATGTGCGGGTGGGATTCGTAGCCAACGATTTCTATATCTTCGTATTTGAAGTCAAAAATCGAAGTCACATCTGGATTGAGCACGAGCTTTGGCAGTGGTTTCGGCTCGCGAGTGAGCTGTAGCTTGACCTGCTCGATATGGTTGAGATACAGATGAGCGTCTCCGATCGTATGAACAAAATCGCCCACTTCAAGCCCTGTGACATGCGCCACCATATGTGTCAGCAACGCGTAGGAAGCGATATTAAACGGCACACCCAAAAACGTGTCGCCACTGCGTTGATACAGCTGGCAGGACAGCTTGCCATTCGCTACGTAAAACTGGAACAGCAGGTGACAAGGCGGCAATGCCATCTTGTCCAATTCAGCCGGATTCCACGCGCTAACGATCAAGCGGCGGGAGTCCGGATTGCGTTTGATCTCATCAATGACCCATTGAATCTGGTCCACTGTTTTGCCGTCGCGTCCAGTAAAAGAACGCCATTGGCTTCCGTATACCGGGCCTAAATCTCCGTTTTCATCGGCCCATTCGTTCCAGATCCGCACACCGTTTTCCTGCAGGTAGCGGATATTGGTATCTCCTGATAAAAACCAGAGCAATTCGTGGATGATCGATTTCATATGCAGCTTTTTCGTCGTGACCATGGGAAAACCTTCACTCAGGTCAAAACGCATCTGATGCCCAAAAACACTGGTCGTTCCGGTGCCTGTCCGATCCTCTTTAGTGACACCCTCATCCAAAATGCGCTGGCACAAATCCAGGTATTGTTTCATCGTCCATCTCTCCTTCCATCTCATCTATTTTACCTGACCCAGACGAAAAGGAAAGATCGGAATGTCATGTTATAATAAATGGATAAATGTAGAAAGCGGGATTCGTGATGGATGGCAAATCTTCTGTTCCTACAAAGCCTTTATATAAACAAATAGCAGAGCAAATCGAGCAAAGAATCAGCAGTGGTGAATTCGGTCCTGGTAGCTATTTGCCCTCGGAGCGCACACTGGCCAAAGAACTGAACGTCAACCGCTCGACCGTCGTCGCTGCGTACGATGAGCTGCAAGCAGCAGGTATGATCGAGCGCATACAAGGAAGTGGCACCATCGTCAGCCAAGATATTTGGGGACTGGCACGGACCCGCGTTCCGAACTGGCGTCATTTGACGGAATCAGGTTCGTTTCGTCCGAATTTACCGTTGATTCGCAAAATCCGTCGTGAAACACAGGAAAATGACTTGATCGATTTGGCGAGTGGCGAGCTCTCGACCGATCTCGTCCCCAATCAAACGCTCCAGCAGCTCATGACCCCCGATGACTTCCCGGCTCATCTCGGGTATGAGCATCCGCAGGGCAATTGGGCTTTGCGAGAAACATTGAGTCTCCACATGAAAACATGGCGAAGCATCGAAGCACCCGCTACCTCGATCATGATTACGTCAGGCGCGCAGCAAGCCCTACATCTCGTCGTTCAATGCTTGTTAAAGCCAGGGGATGCCGTTGCCATTGAGGAGCCGTCTTATTGTTATTCCTTGCCGCTTTTTCATTCTGCTGGCTTGCGTACGTTTTCGCTGCCTGTCGACCGGGATGGAATCGACCCGAAGCACTTGGCCCAGCTCCACCGCCAGCACCGCATCAAAATGGTTTTTCTCAATCCAAATTATCAAAACCCGACAGGGACGCTACTTTCATTGGAGCGGCGCCAGGAATTGCTCGCGTTCTCCTATGAAAAAGGGATTCCGATCATCGAGGATGATCCATACAGCCTGACCAGTTTTTCGAGAGAGCCCCTCCCAACCTTAAAATCACTGGATCAACACGGAACAGTACTCTATATCAGCTCCTTGACCAAAATCGTAGCCTCAGGTCTGCGAATCGGCTGGATCGTCGGGCCCCCTACCGTCATGGAAAGATTGGCAGATGCGAAACAACAGTTTGATTTTGGGCACAGCATTTTTCCGCAATGGCTGGCGAATCGCTTTCTCGGATCGCCTCAGTTTGCGAGTCACATCGATCTGTTGCGAACAGAGCTATCCTTGCGGCACGATCAGCTTGTCTCCTCGCTCCAAGACAAGTTCGGTGATCAAGTAGAAATGGTCGGGTCAGAGGGAGGCATTCACCTGTGGTGTAAATTTAAAGGAGAATGGAGCGGCGAACATTTTCTCACAGAATCAGTCAAACGGGGAGTAGTTTTCGTTCCGGGACATCTGTTCGGTGCAGAGCAAGGATATGTCCGCTTCACCTTTGGCAGAGCTACCCTGGATCAGATCACGGAGGCAGTCTCACGCTTAGCAGATGCATTCTCAGCAAGTGGATGGCCAAAATAATCCCCAAGTGGATGGCAACATTTTTGTGCGGTCGGTATATGATCGAAGTAAGCTACCGCATGCATCCTCGTGTATATCCGGCAGGATGACTGGGCCATACAGAAAGGACTGGCTGTTATGAGTATTTTGCCTTTCATTATTGCTATTATTGTACTTGTTCTCATAGGTCTCGTCGTTACCATAAAAATCGGTATGAACCCATCCGAATCCAAAGTGCGGGACTTTAAACAACGCTCCCGGAATCTGTTGATCATTTACGGCATGATTACCATCGCCTTGGTAATTGCATTGTCAGTCTTTCTCTACAACAACCTCTGATCCATCCCGAACGATACGTGACTTAAATAAGACGCCGTCTGCCTTGTACAGGTATGACGGCGTTTTTGAATCGAAGGAAGTCCTTCGTCATGTGTTTTTAGAAGATGATACCTCTTTTACACGACTTTCCTCGCCACATTGGCGGCTTGCAGCCCACGCTGTCCATTCACGATTTCAAAAACCACCTGCTCGCCTTCCTCCAAGTTCCGGTAACCTGACCCCGTGATCGCAGAGTAGTGTACGAATACATCAGGTCCTCCATCACGCTCAATAAACCCATAGCCCTTTTCCTTACTGAACCATTTTACTTTCCCTTGAATCATTGTGTTTCCTCCCTGTAATCAGTGCAGCTCTTACGCTTACCCCATCATATGCGGATGCGAAGTCAGTGGATATACGGTAAAATAAATAAAGTATGAATCGTCACGCCAGAAAGGAGTGAATCACATGAAAAAAGTTTGGATGATCGCATGCGCGTTGCTGCTCACTGCCTGCTCCGATCTATCAGAAGGGGTTCAAACCGCTCAGCAAGCAGTTGAAACAGGTCAACAAGCGATTGAGACAGGAAAACAGGCTGTCGAAGCCGGCAAGCAACTGGCTGAGTCTGAAGTCGCCAAACAGCTGCAAACATACCTCCAGCAAAAATACGAATCCTCTGAAGCATTGCGTAATGCCATGTTCAGTGGAGATGGTCAGTTGCTGGTAAATGAATTGCAAAAAACCGAGCTTGCGAACTTCAGCTTTTATAAATCTGACATGTTTGGTGTTGAATATACAGGCACACTCTCTGCCGATGGTACTTTCAAAGTGCTCAAGCACGATTTGAACAACCAAGGTGCGGAGCCTACTGTCGTAAAGGAATTCAAAGTAACACTCGACGGAAACGGTCAGGTTCAAGTTCAGTAATCAGGGAAATATTTCAAGAAAAGCCTGCGATCCATCATCGCGGGCTTTTTCGTGTTAGTAAAAAACTTTTTATTGGGTTTCTACAAAATTTTCTGTGTTTCCTTATAGATTTTTATAATTGGGCATGATAATGTGTAAGATGTTCATATAATTTTCACAAATACTAAACACAACGAGGTGCTGCCAATGAATATGCTACTCGCATCTATTATTGTGTACATGGCAGGTATGCTGCTGATCGGCTATTATGCCTACAAACGTACCTCCAATCTGACAGACTACATGCTCGGCGGTCGGTCGCTCGGTCCAACTGTAACCGCTCTCAGCGCGGGTGCATCTGACATGAGTGGCTGGTTGATGATGGGCTTGCCTGGCGCCATGTTTGCCCAAGGTCTTAGCGCATCCTGGATTGCCATCGGTCTGACTCTCGGGGCTTATGCCAACTGGCTGTATGTCGCTCCCCGCCTTCGTTCGTATACAGAGGTCGCCAACAACTCGATTACGATTCCTGCTTTTTTGGAAAATCGTTTCGGGGACGGGTCTCGGATGCTTCGTCTTGTCTCGGCCCTTGTTATTATGATCTTTTTTACCTTTTACGTCTCTTCCGGTCTCGTCTCTGGAGGCGTGTTGTTTGAAAACACCTTCCACCTGAGCTATCAAACGGGGCTATGGATTGTTGGATTGGTCACCATTGCCTACACATTGTTTGGCGGCTTCCTCGCTGTAAGCTGGACGGACGCTGTACAGGGACTCATCATGGTCATCGCGCTCATTCTCGTTCCGCTTGTGACCGTTCTTACAGCAGGCGGATTGGGAGAAACATTTACCGAGATTCACGCTGTCGATCCCTCTTTGCTCGATATTTTTAAAGGGACGAGCCTGCTCGGCATCATTTCTTTGTTTGCATGGGGTCTCGGTTATTTCGGACAACCGCATATTATCGTTCGCTTTATGGCAATCACGTCCACGAGTGAGATAAAAAAAGCACGCAGCATCGGTATGGGCTGGATGATTTTCTCCGTCATTGGAGCCATGCTGACAGGTCTGGTCGGTATTGCCCTGTACTCCAAGCAAGGCTGGACGTTGAGCGATCCTGAGACGATCTTCATTCAGTTGGGTACGATTCTGTTCCATCCGATCATTACCGGCTTTTTGCTGGCGGCCATTTTGGCAGCGATCATGAGTACGATTTCCTCTCAGCTGCTCGTCACCTCCAGCTCCTTGACCGAGGATATTTACAAAACCTTTTTCAAGCGTTCTGCAACTGACAAAGAGCTGGTCACCTTTGGCCGCCTGTCCGTCTTGCTTGTATCTGTCATTGCCTTTTTGCTCGCCTTGAATAAAAATGACACGATCCTCGATCTCGTTGGATATGCGTGGGCCGGATTCGGCGCTTCGTTTGGGCCTGTCATTCTGCTCTCCCTCTATTGGAAGCGCATGAACAAATGGGGTGCTCTCGCGGGTATGGTCGCTGGCGCATTTACCGTTATCATCTGGACTCGTTTTGATGTGCTGAAGGACTTCCTTTACGAGATGGTTCCCGGCTTTGCCATTAGCCTGCTCGCCATCGTGGTTGTCAGCCATTTGACTAGTAAGCCTTCGAATGAAGTAACTGCTCAATTTGATGAGTACCAAAAAAGCATGAACTAATCTCTGCCGAAAAAAAGCCAAGCAGCCTATGCGCTGGACAATTACCCTGTCCCACGCCATAGGCTGCTTTTTTCTGTTGAAACTATTTGGGACCCTCATCGGAACGAGAAGATCCGGCAAAAGCGCCAATCATAACGAAAACCAAGCTTCTGCTAGACGACTGATTCCTTCTGCAATGTCTTGTTCCTCCACTCCACCAAATCCAACGATGATTCGCGGCCGCACATTCGTCGGATCATTGGCCCAGTTATGGCCGCTCGGATAAACGCGAACATCGGACGCACGCGCTAGCTCGATCAGCTCCTTTTCCGTTCGGGAAGTATCTACCTCTAGCAAAATATGCAGCCCCGCTGACTGTCCCAAAACTCGTACTTCCCGAGGCATGTAGGTCTGTATCGACCGAAGCAATGTATCGTGCTTGCGGTGATAGACGGTGCGCATTTTTCGGACATGCTTTTCCCAGTAGCCCTTTTGCATGAACAACTGCATACTCCGCTGCAAATGGCGGGAAACCGGAGAAGGATACGCCTGGAATGCTTCCAAATATCGCCCGAGCAATTGCCGCGGAAGCACCGTGTAATCCAAGCGAAGTGCTGGAGAAAATGCTTTGGAAAAATTCCCGATATAAACCACACATCCGTCCCGATCCATCCCTTGCAAAGATGGCGTAGGGTGTACATTATAGCGGAATTCGCCATCGTAATCATTTTCGATGATGATTCCGTTCGTTTTCTTTGCCCATTGCAACAATTGCTGGCGCTGACCCACTGGCATGACCATCCCATACGGAAATTGATGGGCAGGCGTCGTGTACACGACCGTTGCTTTGCTTTTTTCCAAGGCTTCAATGGACAGCCCGTCTTCCACTAGCGGGATGGACACGACCTCATAGCCGTGCTGGGAAAAGACAATTCGTGCATCTGCATAGCCAGGCTCCTCGATCGCAACCACACGATGTCGATCTGCCAAGAGCAGACATAAAAAGCTGAGAGCCTGCTGTAATCCAGTGCCAATGATGATGTGCTCAGGCCGACAAATGAGCGTACGTGCTCTGCGCAAATATTTACTGAGCTCTTCTCGGAGCTCCCACTCTCCTTGATCATCCCCGTAAAAAGAAAAGTCCTCCGGATAGGCATCCAGCGCTTCCAGCATGCACGAGCGCCATGCAGCGTAAGGAAACGACTTCGTATCGATGACCGAACCGTGAAAATTGTAGCGACAGGTGAGATGCTCCCCTTTTTTCTTTTTCAAGATAGAGGAGTACAAGGCAATCTCCTCATCCTGCTCCACTGGCTCTGACCATCTCTCGATCTCGGCAGCATAAAAGCCACTTCGCTCCCGGCTCACGATGTAGCCTTCTGCGAGTAGTTGCTGATAGGCAGCCTCAATCGTATTTTTTCCGACGCCGCTTGCCTTCATCAACTGACGGATCGACGGCATCTTGGTTCCGGACGGTATCTCTCCTGATGCAATCCGTTTGCTCAATTGCTTGTATAGCTGCTGATACAGAGGTTCCTTGCTCTGTGCATCCATGACCGGCATGTACTCCATCAGCGGCCCTCCATTCTGTACCTTTCCAATTCTCCCAAACTGTCACTATGTATAGGAGCAGTTCTCTTTTACAATGATTGTACCAGATTCACCCATACGAAAGGAGAACAAGTCATGCATATTCATTTGCAAGGAGAAAAGGTCGTTCTTCGAGATATTCGAGCAGAAGATTTGGATACGATTTACTATTGGAAATACGAAGCAGAGGATCGGGAACATCTCCATTGGAATGGCCCCTATAAACCGCTTGATCCGTACACAAAAGAAGAGTATCGTGCCCTCCCTCGCTACCAGGAGTCTCTCGCTCTCGTAGGTACTGATGCACCAAGAACCGAGCTGATCATTGAGATTGACGGCGAGCTAAAAGGCAGTGTCGGTCGCTACTGGGTATCTGAGGAGACGAACTGGTGCGAGATTGGAATCGTCATTTACGACTCCCGCTACTGGCAGAATGGTTATGGCCGGGAAGCGTTTCGGATGTGGATCGACTACTTGTTTACCCACATGGATACGGTCCGTTTAGGCATTGGTACGTGGTCCGGCAATGAACGGATGATCAAGCTGGCTGCTCACATGGGAATGGTGGAAGAAGCGCGGGTACGTAAAGCAAGGATTGTTCGCGGTGAATATTACGATGCGATTAAGATGGGGATATTGCGCGAGGAATGGGAGAATCGGGAATATAAATAACAGGATACATAAATAGACCTTAATACCTATTAACACATCGTTTATTCACAACTTTCTAACTATGACTAGTAGCCAATCCCAAACCGATACTTCAACATGTGGGTATTATTCCCTTTTTATATATAGATTGGATATCGTTCGTCTTTTTTCACCATGAGCATCTTCCATCTGTATAGGAAACTGCCTGTGAGGAGGCGACTGAATGCCCCATATTGAAGATATCACCGTTCAAAAGTCGAATGCGGAACGCAAAAGCTACGTGGTTGTTGGTGCCATTTTATCATGCAGCAGTGGGAGTCAGAAAAGTCGGCTAAAAATGCCGTTCAGTCATGGTGTTTTTGTAAAAGGCAAGCCACAGATGAACATCATGGACTATGTTCCCAACGTCAATATCATGCCATTTGGTAAGTGCAGCAGCTTGAAGAATCCCGCCGTCGCTTCTGCCACTTCAGCTAATAACGGTGTACTAACACCGATGCCGTGTACCCCTGTGATGACCATGCCCTGGATAGATGGCAAACCGGACAAAGTGGTCGGCGGACACCCCGCATTGTTGAACAAATCCACAAATGTGTGTTTCCATTGCGGACTCATCAAGATTGAAGACGACGGGCAGGATTTGAGTGGTGTGACGATAGGAAATCAGTCGTCAACAAATAGCGGGTCTTCAGATGCTAGTTTTAGACAAGGACCAGCTTGCGAAAAGCCACAGGAAAAGCCAAGTATGTTGGATCACTTCATCAAAGGAATATCAAAGCTTGGAAACGTTCCTGCTGCGATGCAAAAAGCGGCAAGTGAACTGCCTGGGGCACTAGAAAAAGCCACAAATGATTTGCCTAAAGGCTTTAAGAAGGCGGCTGAGGATTTACCTAAGGGAGTTAGTGTATTTGTGAGGGAAGGCTATATTGAGCCGATGCAGGAGGACTTGAATACGTTGCGGGATGATAAAATCAATCTCGCGGATGGACTTGCAATCGGTGGGATTGCCTTACATGCACTTACGCTTGGGAGAAGCAAAAACCTTAAAAAAATCGTAAAGGCAACTAGTAAAGGGAATAGGCAAAGGGATAAGACACTAAATAGGATTGATAAGGATTCCGGTCATATTCCAATGGATCCAGAAAAGTTTAATCGAATGAAAAATGCTTTTGAGAAGCAAGGGGGACTTCTTGTTCCTGAACACGAAGCAGTACCACTATTAAATTGGCATGGTACAGAAGCATCAACATTAAATGATAAGACAATTGCGTTTAGACCAAACCCGTCTGCTTCGGCTGTATTTGAGGAGTTTATTCATGCCACTCAGTATAGAACTGGAAGAGCTACCGGTTCAAATATTTTAGAAATGGAGATTGAAGCAAAAGAAAAATTAATCAAACATAGAAAAGCATATGATATACCAAATGTCGAAACTAGAGAAACGATTCAGCATCTTAGGGATTATAGGAAACAATTAGAGGAGCAAAAACGGAGGTGGTAGATTTGTTTAAAGTAAATGTCGAATTTGCAATGTATCTTCAGTCCGCAAATGTTGTTGTTATAACTGGAAAATACGAAGGGCAGTTAACAGGTAATGTTCTAGTTGACGCGAATAACCTTGCTAAAAAATTTGTTGTCAATAACGTTGTTCATATGAAGTACAAGAATCCTGAACAAATTAAAGATACAATTTCATTGAATCTCCAGCCAGATGACTTTGAGGCAGATGAATTAGTAGGTAAATGCTTGATAAGCCCTGATTAATGCAATTGTTTAATCTAGTACATTTACACAATATCTGCAAGGACTCAATTAGAAGAATCAAAATATGACAAGAGCCATTTAACGACAGTAAAAAGGACAATCCCTTCGTCTCTTCAAGACCCGGGAACTATCCTTTTCATTTTCCCACTTAACCTAGAATATTCCAACTGAGCCCCTCACTTTCACACGCTCAAAAAGAAACAATAATTGTGAACAAAGTGATGGTCATCATTTTCATTCCCAGAAATACACTGAATATTTTTTGACGTAACCGTATTTACAGTTACGTCATTTCTTACTTTTATTTGCTACTAAAATCGAATCGTGCACACCACAGGAGGAACCATGAGGCTGGACATATGCAAACTCGATGAGGTGATCGTCATTGGGGTCCCAGAGGACTTGGATTTTGATTCTCACGACGATGATTACGCACAATTTTACAATCCTCGGCTCACTGAGATCCAGCATGTACTTGAACCAGAAAAAATATTTGAGGTGTGGGATTTACAGGGTACCATCATCGGCAAGAGAGTAAGCTATATCGGGCATATTCCAGACGGGTGCTTTGTGAAAAAAATACCCGCAGGAGATTATGCCAAACTTCATTCGAGCGAACTGGATTATACGCTAGATATGTTTGCCAGGACAAATTATATCGAAGAAATGAGCTATGGATTCTCTACCAAAGCAGCGGAAAAAAATGGCAATAAACAAGAATTTTCCTATCGGCCAGTTCAGTATCGTCCTGATGCTGTGAATACACGTACGATTCCATCTTTAGAGAAAGAACGTTCTAAGTCGTTAAAAGAACGCTATGTTTCCATCTTTTTTGATACAGAGAGCTGTAGCTTTCGTCGATTTTTATATAAGCGATATGTTTCACAGGACAGAGGTTGTCTCTGGGAATTAGCGAGATTCAATAACAACGATAAGGGTATCATCAGAGAGGGTCTTTCAAAAAATGAAGCTGCAACATTTTTGCTCCAAAAAGGCGAGGTACTCGTATTTTGGGAAGGTTACAGCACGTTTGGTAAAGAGATGATTCGTGACAAAGTAATGAAGATGGACGCAAAGCATCTGCTAGAAAACTACACGCGCTTCACCTTGGACATGTACATTTTTGATGAGTCATTGACGTGGACAGTTATTTTTCAGCACGAACGAGATGAAGATGGATTCAAGCATATTTTGCTACGGGTAGGATGATGAATGGGCTGACTCTCTATGCACTCCTCCCATTTCTATCGAAAAAAGGGCAATCCCTGGTCTGAAAAGACATAGGGACTGCCCTTTATTACTTTTAGAAAAATTGATTACGCCAACTCAGCCGCCACACGACTCACTTTTGCCGCCAGCTCGTCGAGATCGACGTTCATCTCAAGAGCTGCAAACAGACCTGTGAAGTACTCGTTGATCTGGTCGATGACGCGATTGCGCTCACTTGCCACCAGCTCTTGGAACAGCGTAGAAAACTGCTCATCCAATTGCTTGTTTCCGATTTCTACGTACGCGCTCACTGGTTCTTGCATGCGCTTCTCCAGCTCGTCACGCATTTTTGCTTTGCCATCCTGCTCGAAAAAGTCCTTCGTGTTTTTGAACAAGGAAACCGCTGAAGCAAATGCCGATTCGGCTACTGGCAGCTCGTTCGCAAAGGACAGTGTTTCTACCTGTCTCTGCTGATAAGGTGCCAAGGTCAAACCTGCTGCGTAGCCTTGTACATCCTGTTGCCATGCCGCAACAAGTGTTGTCCCCTGCTTGTTCGTGAATTTCTCCAAGCGAAGGGTAGTGGCACGCAGCTCCTGCGCCAAGTCGTAGCTGATCGAACGCAGAAGATCAGTCAAGCATCCTTGCAGTGCTTGCTTCATGTTGCGTCCATCGTCCTTGATGACAGCCGGGTTAAATGCGAGATTGAACAGCTCGTTAAAACGGAAGAACAAGCGCTGGCGAACGTAGTAGAGCAGCTCCTCGCGCTCTTTTGCCAAGTCGCGTTCGAACGAAGCGGTAGACAGCGCTTCAACAGCTGACAGAGCCTGTGTCTTGGCGTTGCTTGCCGCTTCTTTGCGCAACAGACGCTCGTCTTCCCCGGACTGTGCCATACGCATGAATTCTGTCAAGGTATCATGAGCGCGACGGATTTCACCGATTGCAGCATTCACAGCAATTTGCGTCAGCTCTTCAATCGTAAAGCGGAGGAACTCTGCTTCAAACGACGCCATTCCCGAAAACTTGAATGCTTCTTCTGCCGGCATTAGCGACTCGCCTTCAGCCGTATTCGTGCGCTGGCGGTATACTTTCTCCGCAGAAGCTGCCAGCTTGCCTTTTTCATGCATCCGTGCCAACAGAGCAGTCTGGCTCGACACCGGATAAATACGTGGGAGGCGAATTCCGCACGAGAGGAGGTTTTTCTCGACGTGGGTAATCACACCCTGCAATTCCTCATCGTTTGCTGCGAGGTCACAAGCATTGACGATAAAGAACATTTTATCCATTTCAAACGTATCCTTGACCCGTCCCATTTGTAGCAAAAATTCGCGGTCAGCCTGTGCAAAGGCGTGGTTGTAATACGTCACGAACAGCACGGCATCCGCGTTTTTCATGTATTCAAACGCCACCCCTGTGTGACGCGCATTGATAGAATCCGCACCAGGCGTATCAACCAGAACGATGCCCTGGTCTGTCAGTGGGCAGGAATAGAACAGCTCGATGTATTCCGCAAAACAAGCTTTTTCTTCCTTGGCTACAAAGCCTTTGAATGCCTGCATATCCACCAGCAGTTCGCCACCCAGATGAGCAGCCATTTCTGGCAAACCTTTTGTAACAGCTTTTAAAAAGGTGTAGTGAGGTTTTGCCGTAGGTGGGATTTGAGCGACGTCGATCTTGCCCAGCTCAGCCAATGCGCCATCCAGATCAGAGGCAACCAGTCCAAACACAGCGAGTGAACGGATAACATCCTGCTCAATTGCTTCGCGCTCCTTCACGACGACACGCACAGTTCCATGCGGACGCTCATCCGTAGGCGGCATAATTTTGTTGATCGCTGCTGTCGTCGGATTCGGGGATACAGGCAGCACGAGATCGCCCATCAAGGCGTTGGCAAACGAGGATTTTCCTGCGCTAAAAGCACCAAACAGTGCAACGGTAAAACGATTGGCGGTTAGACGATCTGCTCGATCCAGCATCGCCTGTGCCTGTGCTTGCATCCCTGGTACGGAAACGACTTCTTCACTTGCGCGTCGCAGGCGCTCTGCTGCCGCAATTAGTTTGTCTCGTAGTTGATTCATGCTACTTATTCTCCTCCACGCATAATCGCCAACAGACGACCCTTGGTTTCTTCTTCTCTCGCTGCCAGTCCCGCCAGCTTTTGATGCAGCGCTGCCAATTCACGCAATGCGCCAAGACGCTCGCCTTGAGCTGCACTTTCTACGCGCACTTTCTCCTTTATCATCTCAACCACTTGTGCTATGAAGGAGAGACCTACTCGTCTGTACTCCAGCTTCATCCCGCTGGAAATATCCGCACAGTAGTTCAGGACGTATTCACTCGAAGCAGCACCCTCTTTGATGTGCTTGCTCAGGAACTCACCTGTAATCTCGATCTTGGTCGCGTGCACGTTGGCGTGATATTCTTCGTTCCGCAAATCAAACACTTGCGGCTGCTTGCCAAGCCATTCTTTGAAATGGAAGTCGAGATTTCCCGCCACTTTTTCGCGGAACTCGACGAGAAGCGCTTCTTCACGACGTTCGCGCTCTTCTTCTGTCTTCTTGCCTGCAAACAACAACCCCACCTTGAAGCCCGGTTTGCGGCTCTCCAAGTAGCTTCGTGCTGCTTCGTTCGTGCTAAAATACGTCAAACGAGCATTGTCCAAAAGTACACTCAGCTCTTTTTCCATCTGCACTCGGGCATCCTCAGCACGCTGCTCTAGAGCCGCTGCTGTTGCTTCCTCCTGCTTAAGCGCTTCCTGCACAGCCGCAGCATTACGACTATCGATGCCTTCTACTTCCAGCCCATCCAGCTGGGCTTCCCACTGCTGGCGTTGATCTGCCTGACTTGTTCTTACTACTTGGATGTGTTCATCGATCAAATGCTCGGCAGCACTGCGAACGCTCGTGCCAACCAGCTTTTCACGATCAGCGATCAACTGCGAAAGCATGCCCTTAAATTCTTCATACATGTTCTCAGAATGATCTGGTTCCGCGAGCGACGTGTAAAAAATGCCATCCGGATGAATGTTCCAGGTCGCGAATGCCTCCTCGACACTTTCCTTATAGCTGTCGAAATCCAATTCGAAATCAATATGCTTATCAATCATGTTCACAACCAGATAAACTGGCTTGCCACGATCCTTCAACGTCTTCGTAAAGTTGAAGTTCTCTTCGGCTTGAACATGGTTATAATCCATCATGTAAATGACGACGTCAGCCAAATGCAGAGCAGATTCTGTAGCGATTTTGTGTGCAGCATCTGTTGAGTCAATGCCCGGTGTATCGAGCAAGCTGGCGTATTCGTCAAGGAATGTTCCCGGATAAGAGACCTCTACGGATTCAACCGTATCTCCGTCAACAGCAAACTGCTTGAGCTTCTCCATCTCCGTATCTGGATCAAATGTAAGGACTCCGCTGTTCATGGTGAAGACGCGAGCCGCTTTTTCTCCGCCACGAATCTTCACGACATTCGCACTTGTCGGAATCGGATTGGAAGGCAACAAATTAACACCCAGAAGCGTGTTAATCATCGTTGATTTTCCAGCGGAAAAATGTCCGCAAAACGCAATATTCAGCTCAGCGTTCTTTGTTTTCGCGGCCAGTTGAATGAGCTTGAGCGGCGTGTTTTCGTCTCCCTGCGACTTCATTACTTCTGCGAGTTCTTCCCATGTATGTGCCAGTCGGGAAAAGTCCGTTTCCCGGATCAATACTTGACTGTCAAGCACTTCTATTCCACCCTTCTCCATCGTTCCTACTCTCTCTACTAATTCTTGTTCATGAACTTCCTTTTTACTACACTCTATTCTACCATGCCGAATGTATCACAGGTCACAAATGAGTTCAATTCAAAACTATGAAAGATTTAGCATTCGCCTATTCTTCCGCATAATTTTCCTCTCATCTGGAAAAAATCGCACTAACATGATATTCGCAATCTGAACGGGAGGAAACTTCAAATGATGCGCAGATTTTTGTCACAGCGTCGCCAAAAGAAAACTCCCTCTCTAATCGCACAGCGCTTGCAGCAGCGAAATGATCCTGAGCTTGTACTAACGACCAGTTTGCAGCAAAACATGGAGACGGTTAAAACCGTGCTGGGCAGCCCCCACGATTTATTACTTCGTTCCTTTACGATCGGCAACACCAATCATTCCTGTGCCGTGATTGCGATTGATGGATTGGCGAACTGCGATATGCTGGATACGCAAGTTCTCGGACAAATCCAGTTGATGATCTCGACTGCTTCCAAAGTAGTACCGACTGAACCAGACGAGATTGTCCGGATGCTTTATGAGGAAGTCCTTACTGTCGTTGAAATATCGAAAGCAACGGATTTGACAAAAGTACTCGAAGGCATTCTTTCCGGGGATACAGCCATCTTTGTAGATGGAGCGACCGAAGTCATTATTGTCGACAGCAAGGGCTGGAAAACTCGTGCCATTGAGGAGCCGGTCTCCGAAGGCTTGGTGCGTGGTCCGCGGGATGGCTTTACGGAGAGTATCCGGGACAACACCGTTCATATACGCAGACGTATCAAAGACCCGAACTTGCGCTTTGAAGGGTCGATCATAGGCAGACGCAGCCGAACAGATGTGATCATCGCCTACATTGAAAACATCGTTGATCCAGAACTACTGAATGAAGTGAGACGGCGAATCGCTACGATCGATGTGGACGAGATAGAAGAGTCCGGTTTTATCGAGCAATGGATTGAAGATGATTTTTTATCGCCTTTTCCGCAGATTCATAACACGGAGCGTCCTGATAAAGTGAGTGGAGCGTTGTTTCAAGGCCGCATTGCGATATTGGTGGACGGGACTCCGATGGTGCTCATTTTGCCTGTGACAATTGGCTTGCTCCTGCATTCACCTGAGGACTACTACGAGCGTTGGATTGTCGGTTCATTGGCTAGGCTGTTACGGTATTTGGCAGCATTTCTAGCCGTCTATTCGCCCGCTTTCTATATCGCTCTCGTCACCTTCCACCCTGGCTTGATCCCGTCTGATCTCGCCTTCTCGATCGCGGCCACACGTGATGGGGTTCCATTTCCGGCATTTGTAGAAGCGATCATGATGGTGACGACGATGGAGCTGCTGCAGGAAGCCGGATTACGCTTGCCGAAGCCGATCGGCCAAACTATCGGGATCGTCGGCGGTCTTGTCATCGGTGACGCAGCCGTTTCTGCGGGCATCGTCAGTCCTGTCATGGTCATCGTCGTCGCCATCACTGCCATCGCTTCTTTTGCCATCCCTTCTTATCACCTTGCCATTGCCTTTCGGATGATTCGTTTTTTCGCCATGTTTATGGCGGCCATTTTTGGTATTTATGGTGTGGTGCTTAGCTTTATTGCCATCATGATTCATTTATCCAATCTGACCAGCATCGGGTACCCTTATTTGGCGCCTCTTGCTCCACATATGCCAAGGGATTGGAAGGATATGATTTTGCGCGCACCTGTTACCTTCTTGAAAACCCGACCAGATGCCCTTCACACGAAAGATGAGAACAGAATGAGTACAGGAGGTTCGTAAGTGAGTGCAGAAACCTTGGCGGAGAAAATGATCAGCAAAAATCATATGGGGATTAACATTGCCTCAGTCACAATCGGCGTCGGCATCCTGACCTTTCCCCGCTCCTTAGCCAAGGCAACCGGAGCATTCGATGGATGGATTTCCGTCGTGATTAGCGGTCTTTGTGCGTGCCTGATAGGCTGGCTGCTTGCCAAGCTCGCTGCTCGGTTTCCGAGACAAAGCTTCTTTGAATACAGCTCGATGATCGCAAGCAAACCGATCGCCTACATCTTGACCTTTCTCGTCTGTATTTACACGATGCTATTTGTCTCGTTTGAAATCAGGGCAATCGGAAACATCGCTAAGCAGTACCTGTTCTACAATACCCCAGTGGAAATGATCACGCTCTCTTTTCTCTTGATCGTTCAATATTCCGTGATTGGATCACGTATTGCCATGCTGCGGCTCAACTTGCTGTTTTTGCCTGTGGTTCTTGTCGTCATGTTCGTCGTCCTGCTGTTTACTACCCAGTTGTTTGACATCCAAAATGTTCGTCCCTTCTTTTCATCAGACTGGCGTTCACTCTTGGAAGGCTCCAGAGTAGTCGGATTGTCTTATTCCGGCTTTGAGATTATCCTTTTTTACACCATGCTGATGAAAAAGCCTCAGGAAGGGGCAAAGGCCGTGACGTTAGGTCTCTCGATCCCCATTCTGCTCTACATGACCATCTACATGTTCGCCATCGGAGTATTCTCTGCAGAGGTTGCGACGAACCTGACCTATCCAACCATCGAGCTGGCAAAGGAGGTCGAAATCCCCGGCGGCTTTTTTGAACGGGTGGAGTCCGTTTTCTTCACCATCTGGATCATGACGATCTTCAACACATGTGCGATGTGGCTCGATATTACCGTGCTCAATCTGTCGTCCATGTTCAACAAGGTGCGCAAAACCTTTTGGGTGCTCATTCTTTCTCCCATGATTTATTTTGTCGCGATGCTCCCACAAAACCTGGTTGATTTCTTCGCGTTCGCAGACAGCATCACTTATTTCGGAATGATCCTCGTCTATTTATGTCCGATTTTACTGTTCCTCATCGCTGTCATACGAGGTGTAAAGGGTCATGAATAGACAGCTTACTGCTTTCTGCATCTTCCTGCTTCTATCGACTTTGCTGGCTGGATGCTGGGATCAGGTTCAAATTGAGGAACGAGGATTTGTGGTAGGCGTAGCAGTTGATAAACCACGTACAAAAGAAGCCGAGCAGCAAGCCAAACAAGAGGCACCAGACAAACCTCAAGTAAAAGAGCGTTTTCTCGTCACTCATCAATTCGTCGTCCCCGGTGGATTGATCTCCGGCGGCCAAGGAAAAGGCGGTGGTCAAAACACAGCCAATGAGGCTTTCCTCAACCTCATATCCGAGGGAGATTCTCTTTTCGAGATTTCCCGGGAATTGGCTACCCGGACCAGCAGAACTCCGTTTTATCAGCATATGAAGATCCTGATCGTCTCCGAAGATGTCGCCCGTACGAAAAACGGTTTTGCCAGAGCACTCGATTTCTATCTGCGTGATCCAGATTCCAGACGAAGCAGCAAGGTATTTATCTCAAATGGCCCCGCTAAAGAAGTACTGGAAGTCAAACCGAAAACAGAGAAGCTACCCGCTATTTACGTCAACTCGATTGGAGAAAACGTTAATAAAAATTCCCGCATGCTTCCAGAGGCCCGATTGGGCGATGTCCACGAGGAGCTTCTCAGTTCGTACAGTTTTGTCGTTCCGCGTATCAGAGCCGAAGAGCAGGAGGTAAAATTAGCAGGCGCCTCTGTTTTTACCCGAGACAATCAGTTGGTTGGTTTTCTGGGGGAAGAAGAGACGGAGGGGCTGAATTTTCTCACGGGAAAAGTTAAGGGAGGTATGGTAAAAGGCAAGGTAAAAAACGGTCTTGTCTCGATGAACATCCAAGGGATCAAGCATAGCATTGAAGTAGATTTACGCGATCAGCAACACATGAAATTTACAATAACGATCGAATGTGAAGGGACATTGGCTGAGTCTTACGCCACAATGGATTCTCTGAATAACACTGCGATGAAAAAGCTTGAACAAGTGTTTGCCGAAGAAATCGAGCGAATGAGTAATGATACCATCAGGAAGGTCCATAAGCAGATGAAAGTGGATGTCATCAAGCTTGGCAACTATCTGAAGCAGCATTATTTTTCGCTATGGAAAAAGATTCGGCAGGATTGGGAATCAGGGCAGCATCTGTATGAAAAAAGCGAAATAAAAGTTCAAGCAAAAGTCTATTTACGCAATATCGGTGCAATCAACCGTACCGAACGTCAAAACAACAGGTGATCCCATGCTCAAATTTTTAGGCGTAGTTCCTCCTTATTTGACCTTCACAGGGACGATCATGGCGTTTTTGATTCCCTATCTTTTTTTTAAAATCAATAACAAAATTCATGAGTTAGGCGATCCGCCGTGGAAGAAACGGAATAACTCCGGTTCATAAAACACCAAGCCGAAATGTATCATGTTTCGGCTTGGTGTTTCTCTCATTCTGTATCAATTGTGCGCAAATCGATTTTGTCTTTCAAAAATCCGTCAAATGTCTCAACTCGCCTGCAACTGTTTTTGTTCCACTCGAAGTCTCGTAAATTTTTTTCATCACTCACCGTTTTTCTGCTTTTCTTCTTCAAGATTTTAAATCTTTCATGCGCGGCAATCGATTTTTTGACCGACCTTTCCCATTTTCTTTTATAGATGGGACGTGTTTTTTTGACGATCTTTGAATACGCTATTCTTTCCCGTCTATGATTGAGGATGACTCGTATAACGCGGCTTTGCTTTTGGAGCATGGCTTTGCATTCCTTCAGCAGGTCTGGGCTTATATCTTTTGCGTTCATTTTTGTTTCGATGTCTTTCAGATGATCCTTTTCAAGCTGCAAGCTTTTCAAGTCATCATCCTTCATAGAAAAAGATTCCAAATAATTTTCATTTGCATATTTCAGCTCATCGTATTCCTTACCAATCTTTGCATCCCGCAACTCTTTGATAAAACAACTTCTATATCCTTCGTCAACCATTTTGTCCATCACAACAGCGGGAGCTAGCTCAAAGTCCTCTGGTTGATCTGCATCCTCCATGGCTTCAAACTCGAGAAAATCTTGTCTGTTTTTCTCATACATGATGTCAATCGCTTTTCGAATACCCGCAGACTCTGCCACCAATCCGTCTTGTACACTCCCGTAGTCCGCTACCCTTTCCCTTCCTTTCCATGCTATCGGGTCTTTATTTTTCGCATGATCTGACATCAAGGCTTGATGCATGGAAAAACGAACACCTGTAACGCCCTTCGTATCCTCCAAATCACCGGGCGTATAATCTTTGTCTTCTCCTCGATTGACGGAATACCATAAATGGTATCTCGCCGTATAGTCGCTCTCCGTATAATCCAGATTACCTTCGTCCATATTTTCTGAATATTGATCATAGGACGAATCTCCTGCCGTCGGACGACCAAATTGCCCATTGTTGAGCATCTCTGCCTTGGCCTCCCATTTGAACGGTATTCTGACAGGTAGCTGAATTTCCCATGGTTTATCCGCGTCTATTTTTTTCAAGATCCCCAATTTTAAGAGCTGATCCTGGTCTACACTGAAGTTCAATTGATCGTATTTTACTTCTACCGTGTACTCGTACTTTGTTCCAATTTTCGCTTTACGAAGCATTTCCTCGATTGTATTCTTGTAGGATTCTTTATTATTTTTTGTATCCTGCGGGGCTACATTCCATTCTTGATCTCCCCCTTGTCCTCTGAGGATCTGATAGCCAACCAAATGACCTCCCTCGTAGCTGGCCAATAACCCGCTAATCGCGCCTTCCCGTATGAAAGTCTCTTCTTTTCCAAGTTTTCCGATGGCTGTTACCAAATTTAAGCCTTCACGGTCATTTTTAGAGGTACTTTTTGTAATAAGAGCGGTAACAGAATGAGGACGGTCGCATGTATCTCCCAATTCGTTTTTTGTTTTGGCAAATATCTCTGCATTCAAATTTTTTTCCCCGAATACTTCCTTTAACATCCCCCAAAAAGTAGGAAGTCCTTTATCTGCTTGCACATCCGTAAACTTCCCGTCATCTCCAACGGCTTCTTCAAAATCTTTTTGTTGGTATGCATCTGGATGATCCGCTTTCATTTTATTGAGATTCTCTTGTTTGAGTTTTCTTTGGATGAGTGGCATTCGAGGTTGCTTTTGATTTTGCAGAAGTTGCGTCATTGCCTTGTTTCCTACTTTTTTGGCGAGTTGTAAAACGGGTGGCATGTTTCGGTGGGAATTTTGTGGGGGAAGCACATTGTCAGATAGATTTTTGCTGCTTGGCCTATGATTTTGATTTTCTTTTGGGAGTGACTCCCGATTATTGAACACCCTATCATCCCCTACTAGGTTGGAGTTTCTTTCATGAAAGGACTTACCCGTCTATCCGAGCAAGTCCTTTTCATCATTTCCTATTGTAGTGCCAGCAAATCAGCAAATGCTTTGGCGTACGCAGGCAGATCAGGCGGTCTACGGGAACCTACAATGTGACCGTCTACCACGACCTCTTCATCTACCCAAATCGCGCCTGCATTCTCCATATCATCTTTAATGCCTGGCGTCGATGTCGTGGTTACCCCGCGCAAAATTTTTGCAGAGGCAAGCACCCACCCCGCATGGCAAATATGTCCAATCGGTTTTTTCGCCTCGTGCATCGCAACCACAAACGACAGCACTTCCGGATAGCGGCGCAGCTTGTCAGGAGCCCACCCTCCAGGAACGAGTACGCCTGCATAGTCGGCAGGATTGACCTCTCCCATCGCTTTGTCAGCCTCACACGGTACACCGTACTTCCCTATGTAGACGTGATTCGCCTTCGGGCCGACGAAATGGACGGTAGCGCCTTCCTCTCGCAGTCTCATCACCGGATACCAGAGCTCGAGATCCTCAAATTCACTTTCGACGAAGCAAACCACTTGTTTTCCTGCAAGTCTCAACGTTCTCGCCTCCTTTTCCTTCTATACTACGCTATTGTAGCAGGTACAAAAGGAAAAGACAGCAGGTACATGGATCAAGCATTTTGCCTATCTATCGTCGGTAAAATAAAAAAAGTGAGAAACAGGCCTACTCACTGTTCCCCACCTTATAACAAAAACCATATGTATAGATTGCTGGTGCCGGTAGAGGGACTTGAACCCCCACGGTTTCCCTCACGATTTTGAGTCGCGCGCGTCTGCCAATTCCGCCATACCGGCCTATTTAAAAGAAAACATGGTCGGGAAGACAGGATTCGAACCTGCGACCCCTTGGTCCCAAGCCAAGTACTCTACCAAGCTGAGCTACTTCCCGATTGCCAACTATATCGGACGTTCTCTCATTCGACAATTTCCGATAAGTATCGCAACACTTACATACTATACAGGCAAATTGAACCAATAGCAATACCGGATTTTTTTGGAATATAGTCATTTTTTCCTAGTATTTCATTTCCCTCTCCATGGTGCACAGGCTTTTCCACAAGGTATTTGTCGTTTCAAGAAATCCTGCGGTAGATTAAACGGATAGTCCAGCGGATGACGCCCCACAACAATCCAGCGCCCATTCGAAAGCTTTTTCAACTGGTACACACGGAAAAATCGATCGCTTGGATCGAAGGCAAACCATACCACAAGCGTCGCACACCTGCTGCCCGAAGACAGGACCTGTGATTTTACAATCGGTGGAGCCCCTATCGTATCCCCTACTGGGATCGCGAGTCGTCCGTTTATTCGCCGCAAATCAAGATTGCCGATCACTCGATTTGCCAGACAAGGGGTCATGAATTTTTGCAGGAAACGGCGAATTTTCACGTTGGAATTGAACCGTTTTGGCAAAATGATTCCGCGATCCCCCACTCGCTTATGCGCTGAAAAGATAATCGTAAAGAATGCTTGCTCTGCCAATCGAATGACCTGCACACATTGCTTTTTCATCTGACGTCCCTCCCCCTGTCAGACTATGCATCACGGGAGGAAAATGGTTGGACGCGTACCTATTATACATAAACCGTTGCGTGCAGGGTAAATTAATACGGTGTTCTGATCACCCAAAACCGCAGGAGGTATAGCAATGCCTAGCCAAATTAACACGGACTCGCTTAAAAAAGCAGAGGTAGCCACCACGCTGGCAAAAAATATGATTACGCAAGCAATCGAGCAATCTGCAGCCAATCCACAGCTCGCCGAAGAAGCCTTGAAGCAAGCGTCTCAGGAAATTGCCCAAGCGCAAACGATGGTGTCCCAAGTCCAATCCACGCTGCAAGCCCAAGCGCAAGCTCAACAAAGTCAATCCTAACCAAATGGCAGGCAGACCCGGATTGGACTGGTGGTTTGCCTGTTTTCCCCATACAATAGCAATTGAGATGATTGCTAAAAAGGTGGGGGACATATTGCCGCAACTTCAAGGATTGAATCATTTGCTTTTCTCTGTCTCCGATCTGGAGAAATCTTTTTGTTTTTACCGAGATGTCCTGCAAGCCAAACCACTAGTACGAGGTCGCAAGCTGGCTTACTTTGACTTAAATGGCTACTGGTTGGCGCTGAATGAGGAACCCGACATCCCACGCAATGAAATTGCTCACTCCTATACACACATGGCCTTCACTATTACAGAAGAGTCATTTGATGAGTGGTATGCTCACTTGGAAAAGCATGGCGTTACCATTTTGCATGGACGGGATCGCTCAGAGCGGGATAAGCGCTCCATTTATTTCACCGACCCTGATGGGCATAAGTTCGAATTACATACAGGCACTCTCCAGGATCGTCTCGCTTACTACCGGGACGAAAAGCATCACATGACCTTTTTTGAATAATCGATGACGCTGCCCATTTCTTAATATACTTTTCACAAAATCACAATAGTTCCAAAGATTCAACTCCATACGTGAATGCTATAATCGATAAAACACTTATGGCCTATTCCCTTATGAATAGGCCCGTTTTTCGTAAACATTATGGAGGGATTTTATGTTTGGTAAGCGTGGCGCCCAAACCGTTACCGCCTCAATTCAAAAAAGCGATGTCCAAATGTCCGACCAGCTAACGGGGAAAATTCATTTTTTGCAAATGAATCAAACAGACCTTGATCGGCTGAAACAAATCGAACCACTTCTAACAGAACACCTAGAGGCCATTACAGAGCGTCATTACCACATGCTTCGCCAATACTCCCATCTTATGCAGATTGTCGAAACGCATACGACGGTTGATCGATTGGCCGTATCCTTTCGTCACTATTTGCAATCGCTTCCACATGCCAAGCTAGACGATGCCTATGTAGCCGGGCGCATGAAAATCGGAGAGGTCCATAGCAAAATTGGACTTGCGCCAGAATGGTATACGGGCTCTTACTTGCGGGTCTATGAATATTTGATTCCCGCTATAGTCAATACCTATTCGAAACGTCCTCAGGAATTATCTTCTGTCCTGTTGGCGCTCATGAAGATCATCACGCTTGATTCACAAATTGTCCTCCAATCGTATCAGGAGGACAATGATTACAAAGTCATTGATCGCCTGGGCGAAGTTCTGGAATTAGTGATTCAGATCGATAAATTCAAGCATGTGCTGGACACGCTTGAGGATACGACTGAAGAAGCTGGCAATGTGGGATCTGCTGCTGAGCAGCTAAGCGAATCTGTGCAAAAAGTGGCTCAATCAGCCGTCTCTGTCGCAGAGAGTGCTTCCACGACAATCGAGCAAGCGACGATGGGCAAGGATATCATCCAAGATTCATTAACCAGCTTTCTTTCCATGGCAGATGAATTCCAGGAAATGCAAGCAAAAACTTCGCAATTAATGACATCCATTGCAGAAGTTTCTCAGGTTGTCCAAGTCATCCGCAATATTGCCGATCAAACCAATCTTCTTGCATTGAATGCGTCGATTGAGGCAGCACGTGCCAACGAACACGGTCGAGGCTTTGCTATCGTGGCAGATGAAGTACGAAAGCTCGCCGAGCAGACCAAGCAATCCGTTCAAAGCATTACAGCCACAATCAACAATGTTCAGAATGAAGCTGTCCAGGTAAAAGAAACGGCCACTCTCATGAGCGACCATTTTAACGATAAAGTGATTCAGACACGCGATGCCATTGGGATATTAGGAGATATTGTGCAAAATATCGAGACTGTCGGGCATTCCACTGGACACATCGCAGCATTGGCACAAGAGCAGTCTGCTGCCACAGATGACATTTCCATGCGCATATCGCAAGTCCTGACGAATATGGAGCAGGTCTCTTCGCACGTCTCGAATGTAGGTAGAAACGTCTATAATGTTGGGGCTGGCATTAACAGCCTACACAAGCTGAGCATCGCACAAACGAACCACTTTAAGACCAAGCATTACTTGCGAATCGTCAAAACCGACCATCTCTTATGGAAATGGTGGCTGTACAACTTCATGCTTGGGTATCACCACATTGATGAAAAAGAACTCGTAGACCATCATCAATGCCGCTTGGGGATTTGGTATGACGAGGCCCTGAACAATCCATCCTTGAGCACCTTGCCCTCTTTCAAGCAATTAGAAGCGCCTCATCGCCAGTTCCACGAAACAGTTCGGCGGATTTACCACCTCGTCAAGCAAGGAAAATTAGAGGAAGCAGAAGCTACGTTTGATACGCTGGAAGATATCTCACAACGCATTCTCAACGTACTGGATCAGCTCGCCAAAGAAGTATCCTAATGCTATTATCTACTTTTCTTTCGCTTACCCAGCTGCCTTTTGGAGGCAGCTTTTTTTGTTTGGACACGGTTTAACTCTGCGGGAGATAGCGGTCTAGTACGTGTATTGGTTCGCCCGCCCCTTTTTACTTTGGCAACTGACCTGCCGGCCCTCCCTGTTGCTCTTGCTATCCCCACGCCAAACGCTTGCAATGCCCAGACAACCGGATACGAAATGGAGAGCCTCCCATTGGCTGAACCAGCAAAATTCACAGCCGCCGCGTAATTGCCCGCAGTCAGCCAAACTGAGCCGGAATCTCCCGGCAAGGAGATGGGAACCGTACTTCTGATGACCGTCTGATTCTGAAAACGAATGGTCCCCAGTCCTCCGTAGTTCCCGTAACTGACATCAATATCGGTGTGGATCGATTCGACCGTTCCCCATGCCAGCCCTGATGAACGGCCCACCTTTTTCAATCTGCGCCCGATACCATACGAGCGAATCACACCTGGTACTCTGCCCACGGTTGCATAACGAGGGGCAAGGAGTCGATTGGACGTAGGGATGCTAAGCGCTGCATCCATTCGATTACCTGCATTTCTCCGAAGTCGAACGTACCGATACAAGCGCCCGATTCGATCTCTTCCCGAACGACCACCGTCGGCTCCACCTGGCTGGATGGTCTCGGTATAGCCGCTCGTATTGTTACGATTCAGGACGTGATTATTGCTCAACACAAACCGTTGGCCTCCTCGGGCAACGATTAACCCAGCCGTTCCGGACGCCCCTGGGTAGCCGATGCTATATCCAGCGATCACAGGTCTGATTCTACTGCGATAATTCGTTGCAGAAGGACGTACAGCGGGATGACAATGGCACCGTCCAGAGGTTACGGTTCGAACAGGAACAGATACATGAGCTGTCGCCACTTGTCTTTTGACAAGGACGCAACTCGGGCAGCTCTTCTTCACGGCGGCACTTGCATTAACGGTATACATCACAATACAGGCGCCGCCTTTTTTGTTTTTACCGTTTGCGTAGCCAATCCCGATGCCAATTACGCCCGGCATCCGCTTCCATCTTTTGACCAAATGCTTCTTTGCCAGGAGCGCTTCCTGAAAGGTTGCCATGGCACCCCTTCCTTTCTGGAGGTAGTTTGTTTTACATGGTCATCGTATGTAAAACTTGGCCAACACTGTTGGACGCTTGTCATTGCGGGGAAGCCTTTTTTGCGTATTTGAAAAAGTACGTTATTCCAGCTGTAGTGGTGGGGAGGAAACAGGAGAAAACGCTCAGATTCTAGGGCCACCCGCTTGGGGATTGACTGTCCGGCTCCATGAAAAAAAGCGAAACCCGCGTCCAAAGTCGTCCATTCAGGGGGTGTCTCAGAGGTGGACGCTAAGAGCTTGTTTCTCTTTTTTTCATTGCGCCTCGGTCGGCGTCCCTAAGATCTGCGCTTTTTTCTCCTGTTTCCTCTACGAGCTTTTCGTGTAATCCGATTTTTTAATGCTTTGAAAGCTGGAAAAATGTGATCAGTAACGACAGAGAAGAATATTTCCAGACGTAGCGACTTGTGGAGTCCTACCGAGCGGAGAAGGGATTCGCGGGCAACAGAAACGCAACCGTGCCCATACGACGTAGCGGCTACCACTTTTGCGTTTCCCCGCGAATTCCTTCGGAGCGGACAGTCCCAACCCTCAGCGGGACGGAGCACTGAGCTTAGACTGGAAATATTCTTCTCTTCACTGCAGCCGCATACATAAGAACCTCAAGTTGTTGCTGTAGTGCTGGGGAGGAAACAGGAGAAAACGCTCAGATTCTAGGGCCACCCGCTGAGGGATTGAATGTCCGGCTCCATGAAAAAAAGCGAAACCCGCGTCCAAAGTCGTCCTTTCAGGAGGCATCTCAGAGGTGGACGCTAAGAGCTTGTTTCTCTTTTTTTCATTGCGCCTCGGTCGGCGTCCCTAAGATCTTCGCTTTTTTCTCCTGTTTCCTCTACGAGCTTACCGTGTTTACCGATCTTTTCACGACTTAAAAGATGGAAGAATGTAGTCAGTTACGACAGAGAAGAATATTTCCAGACGTAGCGACTTGTGGAGTCCTACCGAGCGGAGAAGGGATTCGCGGGCATAAGAAACGCAACCGTGCCTATACGACGTAGCGGCTACCACTTTTGCGTTTCCCCGCGAATTCCTTCGGAGCGGACAGTCCCAACCCTCAGCGGGACGGAGCACTGAGCTTAGACTGGAAATATTCTTCTCTTCACTGCAGCCGCATACATAAGAACCTCAAGTTGTTGCTGTAGTGCTGGGGAGGAAACAGGAGAAAACGCTCAGATTCTAGGGCCACCCGCTGAGGGATTGAATGTCCGGCTCCATGAAAAAAAGCGAAACCCGCGTCCAAAGTCGTCCTTTCAGGAGGCATCTCAGAGGTGGACGCTAAGAGCTTGTTTCTCTTTTTTTCATTGCGCCTCGGTCGGCGTCCCTAAGATCTTCGCTTTTTTCTCCTGTTTCCTCTACGAGCTTTCCCTGTTTACACAGGCTTTTAGAGATTTAAAAGAATGAAGAAATGTCATCTGTAACGACAGAGAAGAATATTTCCAGACGTAGCGACTTGTGGAGTCCTACCGAGCGGAGAAGGGATTCGCGGGCAACAGAAACGCAACCGTGCCCATACAACGTAGCGGCTACCACTTTTGCGTTTCCCCGCGAATCCCTTCGTAGCGGACACTCCCAACCCTCAGCGGGACGGAGCACTGAGCTTAGACTGGAAATATTCTTCTCCTCACTGCAGCCACTATAAAAGAAAACCGCCCCCTCCTGTCTATCCAGGAAACGACGGTTCATGATCTGATGATGTTAAGACGCTTCCGAAACAGTTACATTTGCCGGAGCAGTCTGAGATGCTTTTTTATTCGTATGAACAAGCAAGATATTCAAGATGACTGCCGTCAAAGAACCTGTGACGATACCATTTTGCAGCATCATTTTTGCCAAAGTAGGCAGTTGATCAAACATCGTCGGAACCGCAGCCGAGCCTAGTCCAACGGCGATACTGCAAGCAGCGATCAGCAGATTTTCGTTTTTGCTCAGGTCAACCTGCGAAAGAATATTGATACCTGATGCAACAACCATCCCGAACATAGCGATCATCGCTCCACCCAATACCGCGTTAGGAATGACCGTTGTCAAAGCAGCCAGCTTTGGCAGTAATCCGAGAACGACCAGGATTCCACCGGCGCCAATCATCACATCGCGCGATTTAATGCCCGTCAAGGAAACCAAACCGACGTTTTGCGAAAAAGCCGTGTAAGGGAATGCATTGAAAATGCCACCCAGTACGATTGCGACCCCTTCTCCGCGCAATCCTTTGACAACATCTTGATCCGTCACTTTTGTATTGGTCACTTTACCGAGTGCAAAGTAAACACCAGTGGACTCAGCCATGCTGATGATGTTGACGAGAATCATGGTAACAATAGCCACAATACTGAACTGTGGTGTACCGAAGTAAAACGGTTCAACCACGCTAAACCAAGAGGCTTCCGCAACATTCGCGAAGCTGACCATCCCCATCATGTAAGCGACAGCCGTACCGACAATCAAGCCGAGCAGAACAGAAATCGCACGAATAAATCCGGTAAAGAAACGATTAATAAGCAAAATGATAACCAACGTTCCTAAAGCCAAAAGCAAATTGTGCGGTTGCCCAAAGTCCGGCATGCCTTGTCCGCCAGCCGCGTTGTTCATCGCAACGGGAATGAGCGACAGTCCAATGATCGTAACAACTGAGCCTTGTACCACGGTTGGGAAAAAGCGTAGCAGCTTGCCAAACAGTGGAGCTGCCAAGACAACGAATATACCCGATATGATGATGGCACCGTAAGCGGTCGCTAGATTACTCGTGGAAGCAATCGCAATGATCGGTCCTACTGCTGTAAACGTACAGCCTAGCACAACAGGAAGGCGAATTCCCGTATAACGTGTACCAAGAACTTGCAAGAGCGTCGCGATTCCGCATGTGAAAAGGTCAGCAGCAATCAAATAAGCGATTTGCATAGGAGTCAGATTCAAAGCACCACCGATAATCAACGGTACGACGACGGCTCCTGCATACATGGCAAGAATGTGCTGTAAGCCCAAAGTAACAATTTTATGTTTGGCTAGCATGAGTGAACCCTTACCTCCTATTGATTTTTTGATTATACGCGAGCAGGCTCTTCTTCAATAAAATGAATGCCTTCTGGTGACATCGATTCAATACGTGCCAATGATTCGATTCGTACGCCAGCTTGCTCCAAGAGACCGCGGCCCTCCTGGAAGCTTTTTTCAATAACAGCACCCACTCCAACGAGATGAGCACCGGCATCTTTGATAATATTCGTAAGCCCTACCAGAGCAGCTCCCGTAGCCAAGAAGTCATCGACAATCAGTACGCGGTCTTCTTTGGACAGATACTGACGGGAAACACTGATTTGATACGTTTCCTGACGGGTAAAGGAATGAACAGGAGCAGAATATACTTCCTCTGTCAGCGTGACAGCTTTTTTCTTTTTTGCATAAATAAAGGGAACACCCAAAGCAAAGGAAGTTGCCATAGCAAAATGAATTCCACTTGCCTCAATCGTCACGACTTTTGTAATGTTTTCACCAGCGAACAACTCGGCAAAGCGTTGTCCGATCTTCATCGTCAATTGCGGATCTACCTGGTGGTTCAAAAACGCATCCACCTTCAAAACGGATGCCGACAGTACCTTGCCATCCTGTACGATGCGCTCTTGTAATTCTTTCATCAGTTCTTCCTCCTCAGATATCGTTCCGGCCATTTTTACTTGCGGCCTGCTGAAAATATAGAAAGCCCAGAGTGGACAGTGTCACAAGCGGGCTACGTAACGAACCAACGCCAAGTGAAACTGTCCCTCTGGGCTTTTATCCCTTAGGTGTGACACATCATTCGTGCCTGCGCCGCTCGGACCAGCTTTCTTTCAACCCTATGATTGAAATAGGAAAGGAAGAGACGGAACCCTAGACGCACTTTCACTCGTAGTCAGGTGATTTACGGTCACCTGGTAGAAACGGTTGGGCCTTATTCCCAAAATTATACGAGCTACCTATCTAATTTCGAAGTGTAATAACGAGTATTGACCAAATCTATCATAACTCTCGCGTTGGTAGCAAGCGTTAATTTTTGAAAGAAAAAGGAAGCGCTTACTTGTCCAATTAAAGGAAAGAGCCCTGATTTCTCAAGGGCTCACGTACTTATCTCTTTGGTTTTTTCTCCCGCATTTGAACGTTGAGCTTCTTCCATTTATCCCTTTCAGCGGCAGCAAGCCTTGCGTCTTCTTTGCGTGCCAGATGTGCCAATTCGCGTTGGAGCTTCAGGTAACTGTCAAAGCGTGCCTTTTCCAATGATCCATCGTTGATGGCAGATTGAACAGCACAGCCGGGCTCGCGCATATGCTTGCAATCATTGAAACGGCATGTTTCCGCAATGGACTCGATATCGTCAAAAGCACCGCGGAAGCCCTCATCTGCCTCCCAGAGCTGGAGTTCCCTCATGCCCGGTGTATCGATCATGAGAGCACCACTCGGCAATCGGAACAGTTCGCGATGAGTCGTCGTATGGCGGCCACGGTCATCACCTTCACGCACGCCACTAACTTTTTGCATCTCCGCTCCGCTCAATTTATTGATCAACGTGGATTTGCCAACACCAGAGGAACCCATCAACGCAATCGTCTGGCCCTCGCCCAAATACGGTGCGAGCTGATCCAGTCCTTCTCCCTGCTCAGCACTGACTACGTGAACAGGTACTCCGATCGCGACTGATTCTATCTCTGCCATACATGCATCCAGATCGTCACACAAATCTGCTTTGGAAAGCACAATCACCGGGTTGGCTCCACTTTCCCACGCAAGAATGAGATAGCGTTCAATCCTGCGCAGATTTAAATCATTATTTAAGGAATTCACGAGGAAAACCGTATCGACGTTCGCAGCCACAATCTGCTCTTCCACTGTATCCCCAGCTACCTTGCGGGAAAACTTGCTCTTACGTGGAAGAAGTCCGTGGATCGAGGCTTTCATTTCCTCTGGGCGGGCACTGATCACTACCCAGTCCCCGACAGCCGGAAAATCTTCTCGTCCGGTTGCCTCATAACGAAGCTTACCTGTTACCTCGCCTAGGAGCTCGCCATGCTCACTCCACAGACGATAAATACGTTTATGTTCAAGTGTGATACGTCCCACACTGAAGCCTTGCTCAGCATAAGGGGTAAAATGATTAGCAAAATACTCATTCCAGCCCATAGATTGCAATACTTGTTGATTGGTTGTTTGATTCACTGCGGATTCCCCCTGCAATTGGTTAAATAGATGGCTATCAGCCAGAACCAGTCACAGTCGAATCCTCATTTGGTGAACGATATTACTGTTCGCTTGAAAGGAGGATTCCCGTGACCCCGACTACGACACTCTGAACAAATTTGATGGCTACCATAAAACATCTCTCCTTTAGCAAACCTACCATTCAGGTTTGGAATCATATTTCCCAGTTATTGTACCATAATGAAACAAAATGCAACAGCGTCAATCTCCCCCGCCGCCACCACCGCTGTCTCCACCACTACCGCTATCGCTTCCGCCGTCATAGCTATCCCAACGATCATTTGAATCGTGACTTCGATGATGGTGATTGTGAGAGCTGTCTACATAGAAGGCTCCGCCCCCGCTGTCTGAAGAGGAATGAGAGCGCCCACTTCCACCTTTTGCAGCTTTGGACGCTAAGACAAATACTACGATCAAAAACATGATGACGATGACAATGAAGAACTCCATGGTTTGTCCCCGCCCTTCCTCTTTTGTTGAAGTTGTTTACCTATTTAGTATAACATAGTATGGCTGGAATAGACTGGGGGCGTGGAGGGTGATTCCTTTTCATCCGGCAAAATGTCCAGACACAGGTGCGATCGCCAAAATGTTTTCCAATACAAATACACGATACGCCTTCCTCATATAACAATATGCTTTCAAGCTCCCTTTGTTCCCATCGATATGAACTACACGAATCGTTCGCCTGCTAGTGTCCCCATCCTTTTTCAAATAGATGATCTCCACTGCTTGCTGCCGCTCTGCGTACCTTCTCAACTCCTGAAGCATCAGGCTGTCACCACCACAAAATGTGTCTTCTTGTTGTTGAGATCATCACACCAAAAGAGAACGTTTGTTCGCAAGTTTTGATTACAAAAACCAACGATTGCCTCAACAAAAAAGCATGCGCCCTAAAAAATGGACACATGCCTTTTGCTTGTTACACTGTGTATGTGACTCAGCGCCTTCTAAGCGCACGTCCGAACACAATCAGAATCGGTGCCAACAAGATAGCCGCTGCAACGAGCGAAGCGCGAATCGAAATACGCGTCCCAATCCATCCGACAGCCGGACCACCTGCCGTTTGTCCCAACGCATTGGACTGGCCCATCATCGACAAAACCGTCGCTCGCACACTGCTTTCAATGTTTAAATTCAGCCACGTATCATACAGCGGATTGCTCAATGACTGGATCACACCGATCAACAGCAGTGCAACTAATGCCCAGGTAAAGCTAGGGGAAAAGGCAAAAGCTATCATTGCTACAATTTTGAGCCCCGTCAACGTGAACATGCCCACAAGGACAACCCGCTCATTGTTCACATCCAGCCTTTTTTCCACAACGCCTACCACGATGAGGCCGAGTAAGCTTGCGAGTGCGGCAATGATCCCGAACCACATGGGCATCGAAATAGCAGCGAGCTCTGGAAAACCAATTTCTGCGATCAAATGCGCTTCCCACAAACGGTCATACCCTTCTGAGGCTGCACCCGTAAATAGTGTCACGAACAAGATCAGCATGAGAATCGGCTGACTGCGAATCACTTTGGCACCCGAAGTCCACGTCTGAATCATTTCCTTCACGTGGGAAGCACCTTGCTCACGTTCACGGGGAATAAATCCGGTCTCCTTCATGAACAGAATCAGAAAGACACCAAGCCCCAAATACATGAGGCCACCTATGAGGTAAGGCAAATTGGGAGCGAGTGTTGCCAATGCCACACTAAGTGCAATCCCGAGCAGATTCCCAAACAAGGAATAGCGCTTGGCCTTCATGAAAATCGTACCGATCTTCTCTTCCCCGACCTCATCCACAATCCATGCAGTATCCGCTCCACTAATAAACGTATACCCAAGACCACTGACGACTTGCGAAAACAGCACCAAACCGAAGACAGAAATCATCGGTACCCAAGCATCAAGCGCGGGAACGATCCCCTGCATCGCAAATCCGATTCCCAGAAAAAACATCCCAATAATGACGGAGCGACGGCGACTGTACGTATCCGCCACTACTCCTGTTACCCCTTCAAAAACCAGCACGGATAACTCCAAAACCGTCCCGATCACTAGCAATTCAAACGGGTTAAAGCCCAGTGTCACAATGTAGTAAAGCGCATAGGTTGTGAACATGGTCGTATTGGCCAGGGAAGTCAAAAAACTTTTGATCATATATACTTTTGTCGCATTCATGAACATGGAAGCAGTATCCACCTTTTTTAGGCAGATGACGCGTTCCGTTTTCACATACTGATCGTACCTCTACAATCCTCTACTGTGCAAAATGCGTCCGCGTCATGCTGCCGTTCGTATTTTTCCTTCCGTGTACTTGCTTGCTCTGAATAGTGTTTTTAACATGTGATATACACCTCCGAAAGTAATTACAGCTATTATAGAATGTTTTTAATTGCCACACAATGGAAAAAGCCGTGCAGCATGATTGGACACACTGCACAGCTTCATTAGGAAGTACTTACGCTTTTTTTCTAAACAGGCCAACGATGGAGATCAGCAACGCCAAACCAGAGAGTACCAATGGCAAGGTATTGTTGCTGCCTGCACCAGCCGCTTCCCCAGCAGGAGCGGTTGTCGGCTTTTGTTCTTGTCCATGCTCATGCCCTGCTTCGCCTACACCAGCCTTAATGGTAGTGACAGACGCTGGCGTTTTGGAATCCTTATCCCCTGTCCATTCTACAACCTCGCCATTTGCATAGGTCTGATAAGCCTTCCAAGCCAATTGACCCTCTTCTTTTGGGTTTGCCCCGACAAACGTGAACTCTTGGAACTCATGCGCCTTGATTCCGCCTTCTGTGGCTGTCCACACAAGTGCTGTGTTCACACCGTCTTTATCTTTCTCAAACTCGTAGGACCAGCCCGGAATCGGTTGCACGGAGTTTACCTTCACACCAGCCGGGAATTCCACCTTCACTTTTGTCGTGTTGACGTCTTTTTCTACTGGGACACGCACGGTGTATTTTTCATAGGAGCCTGTAGTAGTCTCTTTCGGATAGACGTTCACATGTGCTTGTGCTGCTGTCGCCAATGTCAAAACTGCTCCTGCTACCAGTACACTACTCATCCATTTTTTCATTTTCATCCGATAAATCCTCCCTAGTTTGTATCTGTTTGAATCACGGCTTGATTATTTGTCGTCGCAGTCGGGTAGTTGATTTGACTCATCCAAAGTCCGGCCAGAACTGCGATAATCCCAAATATTATTTCCCAACGCAAGTAAGCGGGCTTCAAGGAATTTTTCGTCCGCCAACGCCTGGTTTGCCTAAAGGCCAGAAGAAGCATGAGGCAGACACTTGCTATTTTTCCGTATAACAGGTAGCTCCATGCCGTTGCACTCTGGATAATATTCATGACATCCGTCTGCACGATCAGCATGACAACGCCCGTCACGACGGCAAGCACTGCCGCCACCGCAACAGTCTGCAAAAAGAACCTCTTGAACGACTCCTGTCCTCGTTCAACCGCTTTGACTGTAAGTAACAAGTAGGCAAGTGCCCCCATCCACACGGCGACCGTCAAAACATGCAGCAGTCTCAGCAAAATGGACAGCCAGACAGGAGCAATGCCCCATGCATGACCGCCAAAAGCTTGCGCGCTGATCAATAGAACCCAAATTCCCACATACCAGCCGGACACCATATTGGGGATCGCAATCAATAACAGTAGGGCAAAGGACACCAGCAGCATGATCGCAAACGGAGACTGGCTGAGCAAGTTCCCGTCCATCTGCCACAGTGCTTGCGTAAGTGATACAGTGGTTAACGATTCGTCATACAGGAACCACAAAAATATAAGTCCGATGATCGCCAAACTCCATCCGATTTGTCTACCAATCCCGATGAGCTGGGCGAGCGAAGGCAAACCATGACGCTGTGCTGCCCACGCTACCAGATACAAGCCGCCACCGACGAGAATAATTCCCTGCGCCAAATAGCGGTACATGATCAAGTAGCTCGAATCTGCTTTTTGCTCATTTGGCGGAACCACGACTGCACTTTTTTGTCCGATGGAAAACGTGAGCTTCTCTGAGATCGGATGTCCATCCTCAGAAACGACCGTCACGATAACCGAATACGTCCCCTCAGCCAAATCGCTCGGCAAATTCGCATTTAACTGCGAGGCATCACCCGGCTGCAATGTCGGCCGCTCCAGTTTTATTTCCTTGCCATTCCAATCAAATAAACGCACGTTAACAAGATCGGGCTCTAATGTTTCGGTAAACCGCGCAGATATTTGTCCTGGATTCGCCTTCAGTACCTCACCATCTTGTGGGGAGCTGCTCATCAAGCCAGCATGGGCGTAAGCAGTTGTCATACCCGTTGTCAGTATAAGTAAGAAGGCGAGCAAAAACACAACCGTATATTGTCTGATGTTGTATGTCACCCTGTCACCTGCTTCCTTATTTCGTCCTTAATCCTATCAGATTAGTACGAGAATCTATATGGCTCCATCGGGCTATCTGTTGTGGCAAAGTGTTGAAAACAAAAAAAGGCATGAACGGAAATTCTGTCCGATCCGTGCCTTTTCAAACTGTATTAGGATGATTTTACAATTGTTCCGATTACCCAATGACGCCTGTACGTAAAATCTTGATCTCAACATCGACATCAAATTTCGCCCTTTTCATGATTTCCCGCCATTCATCCTTACTCATTTTCTTTTTCCCACTTCTTTGACTGGCTATATTGTAGATTTCCCCGAATCCTACCGGGTCAACATCGTACTTTCTAAACTTTTCCAGTAAAAGCACCGTCTCTTTTTGAACCGCCAGCTCGATTGCTTTTTGTACCTTTTTCAACTGCTCAGGCTTTGATAAATCGATTTTTTCAGCCATTTCCTGAATCTGCGCGGACATATCGACTTTCACAGAAAATCTCGGTTTCTCCAAATCCAACACTTTTATTTTCTTTTTGCTTGAGATATGTTCAATGACAGTAAAAAGACGCTTTTTATCGAGAGAAATGTTTATTTCCAATTCCCCCTTATTGTAACGCTCCCGTAATATCTTGAGGAAAAATCCCTCCCTTGCTGTAATTTCTGCCACCAGTTTTTGATCTCGAAATAAACCAATTTGATTAATATGCAATTCATTCTTTACTCTTTCGATATAAGGCATCACAGGATCTTTCCCGATTGCATAATAATCTTTCATGAACTCATGAAGCTTCGAGGAGATCATATTCTCTCCTTCGACGTTCTGCCGTATGGCCTGATAGAGGTAAATTCCAATGTTGCTGTTCTCGGGATAGCGATGTGTCAAAATATCATACGCTCTTCCTTTGGCTACCGTTAAATAGACATTGCTTCCGATGGAGGCATCACGCGTTAAGTTTTCCACAAGAGACAGGATTCCTTTACGTGCTAACTCATCGTGGTAGACCACGACGCGAATTTGACCTCCTACAATTTTTTTGGAAGACTCCCTGTTGTGTGAAACGCTGAGTCCCTTGCTCGTATGCGCTGTGCCCGAAATGACGGTGACCAACTCACGTGCCTCCGGGTCAATTTGATAAAATACCGTGGTACCCAATAGCTTTCCGTCTTTACTAAGATCGTACCCCACTGCAACTGCCAGTCCCAATTTTTCTAATACGTGCTGCTCCCCACAGCCGTTCAATAACACGACCACTGCTAAGTAGTAAACAAGCAACCGTAACCTTTTCATGTCCGGACCGCCCCCTTTCGAAACAGCCGAATCACTACATAAAGCACGATGGGATAAATAAAAATGATATAGAAACCTACTCCACCGAAAATATCCGTGATGAGATTAATCGACTGGCGTGTTTCCAAAAAATTGCTTGCAAAAAACATAACACCAACAATCCCGATAAGGGCCATTCTCTCCTTGACCCCACTAATATGGTGAACCCCCCGCATGGCTACCCACAGGTTCATCAGCAAATTATCCAGCATGATAAGCATCCACAGTGAGATAGACACAAACTCAAAACGCTCCAAAAACGGAAACTCTACAATTTTCATCATCATGAGCGTTGCCCAGATAAGATGCTGAAGCTGCTCCCCTTGAAAGTACAAGAGTGTAACCAGCATGACTGCCACATACAAGAAGGTGGTCATAAACAGCCCACCATGTACATATCGCGGTAGCATTTCCTTTTCCTTCACAAACGGATAGATGAACAAAATAATCTCAAATCCGATGATGGTAAAGGACATCTTCTTCGCACCGTCCATAAGCTCTACAAGATCATGATGAAAGACTGGCTGCAATAAATGAAAATCGGCGTATTGCATGGGATAAACCAAGAGCAGTAACTGCCAGACCGTCAACCCGACAGAAAAAAAGCTAATGCCAGCCAGCACCCGAATGCCACCCGTCACTCCATAAATGGCCAGGCAAAGCAAGGAGGCATTTAATACCCAGGAAGGCACTCCTGGAAACATCCATGACTGAATGATCTCGATGTACCCTCTCAAGATCGTTAAGGCAGAGCCCATGATATATACGATAAAGATGAAATTAAGAACACGTGCAGGCCATTTTCCAAATACAGTTTGATGAATGTCATACAAATCCATATCTTTGAATTTCGCTAAGATTTTTAGCATGAACCATGCCGCTATATGGGTCATAATGCCTGCTATTATGACCGAAATCCAGGCGTCTTGCTGCACCCTATCATAAATAAAGCGTTGGACACCCGCTATGCCGATTCCAACCTGATTGCTATGGACCATAAATAGCGCAAGAGAGACGCTGATAGCCATATGGGTATTCCGACGAAAAGTGGACCGTGACATTGACATTCACATTCAACACCTAACTACTGAACTGGTCTTTTTTTCCCGGCCTCATCAGGCACACGGGTATCGTCAGGAGAACGTGTCATAGCCGGACGCTTGCCGAGAGAGTAAAAAGGGAACCGGATCAGACTGTTTTTAATATCCTGCAAGCGAAAAGGAAAAAAGGGAAGAAAAAACGGACGTCCCAGACTTGATTGACGCAGGATGTGTATCAAGAGAAAAGACGCACCAAGCATAATACCAAAACCTCCCCAAATTCCAGCTAACAGGATAATCGGAAAGCGGAGGATTCGGACTGCCGTACTCATCATGTAGGAGGGAAAAGTAAAGGAAGCTAATGCACTGAGCGCCACAATCATGATCAATATGTTACTGGTAAAACCTGCTGCAACCGCTGCCTGTCCAATTACGATACCGCCAACAATCCCTATCGTTTGCCCAACTTTAAAAGGAAGTCTCGCTCCAGCCTCCCGCAGGAATTCAATAATCATCTCAAGCAGCAAAGCTTCAAACAAAGGGGGAAAAGGTACCTTGGAACGAGACTTTACGAGCGATACAAGGAGAGCAGATGGAATCATTTCATAATGAAACGTAAGTGCAGCCACATAAGTAGCTGTAAAAAACAAAGAAACAAAAAGGGCCGAGAAACGCAACAATCTTATGAAGGAAGCCATTTGCCACCGGATATAAAGATCTTCATTGGACTTGAAAAAGTCCACGAAGGAACTGGGACCGACGATAGCAAACGGGCTCCCCTCGACAAATACGACCACCTTTCCTTCCAACAGGGCTTCACTTACATGATCAGGTCGTTCTGTCAGGATTAGCTGTGGAAAAATAGAGAACGTATTGTCATCAATCAGTTGAACCAATTTTCCACTGTCAATCACGCCGTCTATATTTAGATCGCGTAAACGCTGAATGACGGTTTGAACATTTTCAGGAGCCGCCAGTTCCTCCATGTAACATACTTCCACATTTGTCCTGCTACGTTTCCCAATCGTACTAGATACGTTGGTCAGCAAATCAGTCGAAAGATATCCCTGTAGAACCCCTAAGTTGGTTTCCAAGTCTTCTGTAAAAGAAACCTGAGGACCAAAAATCTGGGTTTCGACCTGAGCCTCTCCCAAAGAACGACTCGGTATTCTTGCTACATAGAGAAGGAGCCCGCACGCTATCCCTTCGATTTGAAGATAAATCCATCCCCTCACGAGATAATCGCTGACTTGGTTGTAATCCATGGTTTTGGTGACATGAGCAACAGGAACATTCCCCAAAACCGTATCAGGATCAATCTTTTCGTCAGGTAACCTTCCGAAATAAGGAAGCAACACCTGCTGAAGAATGACCGTATCGACTAGATAGGGTAGGTAGGCTAGCAACAAGCTATTGGTTCCACAAGAAAGGGTACGAAACACCATTCGCGGATTTCGCATGTGATCCCATAATTTTTCTCGCGTCTCGCTAACGGATTCAGAAATCATGTTGGTTGTCATCTTATGTCTACCCCAATATATGGTGTCCCCTTATTATTTTTCCAATGCCCTCGCTCTATTCCCCTTTCAAGCCGAAGAGTAGGCTCGCAAACAAAATAAAAACAAAAAAACCGAGACGGAAATACTCCATCTCGGTTCGTTCACCACTATTTATCTGCCGCTCTTCATTTCAGTCCAGTAGCGGTCGTATTGCTGCAAGGTTTCTCCTACATCCACCAGCCACTCCGCACGGGCAATGTCTGCTGTATCCAGGAAGACCATCTTGTTGGCACGGTATTCTTCACTGTGCAGTGGGTATGCTTTTTCGTTCGGGTTACTGTAGCCGATAGACTCGTAGTTTTTCACACTGACCTCTGGGTCCATCAGGTAGTTGATGAACTTCTCAGCCATTTCCTTGTTCTTAGCGCCCTTTGGAATTGCCATCGTGTCTGCCCAGATCGTTGCGCCCTCTTTCGGAATGACGTAATCTACATCTGGATTTTGTGCGTGAATGAAAGCCGCGTCACCGGACCAAACCATTCCGATCCATGCTTCTTCCGCAATCATCTTTTGCTTGATGTTGTCTGTATCAAAAGCAACAACATTCGGTACTACTTTTTTCAAATCAGCAAAGGACTTTTCCAGTTCCTCTTTGTTCGTCGTGCTATTGGAGAAGCCATTTTTGATCAGTGCCATTCCCATAACCTCACGAGGGTCGTTCAGCATGATGACACGGCCCTTGTAAGCTTCATTCCACAGATCATTCCAGCTTGTCGGGGTTTCTTTTACATATTTCTTGTTGTAAGCGATCCCGGTAATTCCCCATGTATATACGAGTGAATACTTGTTTTCTTTGTCAAAAGGAGGTGTCTTGAACGTAGACACGATATTGCCCATGTTCGGGATGTTCGCTTTGTTCAGTTCTTCCAGGAGACCCAGCTGAATCATGGTACCTACCATGTAATCAGAAGGTTGGATCAGGTCGTAGCCAGATGCACCCGCTTGAATTTTTGCCAGCATTTCTTCGTTGCTGCCGTATACATCATAGTTGACCTTCACATTGAATTTTTGCTCAAAACCTTTGATGACGTCTGGGTCGAAGTTGTCTGCCCAGCTGTAAATATTCAATACTTGTTGCTCTTGCTCAGATGACGATGAGCAGCCTACAGCAGTCACCGCAAGTACGGCGGTCAGAGCGCCGATCATCAAGGACTTGAAACGTTTCATTTTTTCCTCTCAACCTCCAAATCAGTTATGGGATTGCCTTATGCAAACTCCATGATGGTTCTAAAAGATTTGATTATTTTTCGAGTCTTTGCGGCGGAAAATCTCTGCCACCACAACTAACAGTACGGTACTCACGATCAAAAGTGTCGAGAGTGCATTCACTTCTGGCGAGACGCCTCGTTTTACCAACCCATAAATGTAGAGTGGCAATGTAGTCGAATTCGGACCAGCCACGAAAAACGAAATAATGAAATCGTCCAGCGATAGGGTAAACGACATCAGGAAACCTGCGATGATCCCAGGCATGATCAGGGGCAGCGTCACATAGCGCAATGTCTCCCATGGAGTTGCTCCCAAATCTTGAGACGCTTCTTCTAGTTCTTTGCCCATATCAGCCAAACGTCCAGAAATAATAACCATCACATAGGGCATGCTAAACGTAACATGCGCCAGGATCAGGGTCACTTTCCCCAGCTCCATCTGTACCTGACTAAATAGCACGAGCATAGCCAACCCCATCATGATCTCCGGGATGACGATCGGCAAGTACATTAACCCGTTGAAGATATTGCTCCAACGCAGGGAAAAGTGCTTGACCGCCAGAGAAGCAGCCGTACCCAATACCGTTGCAATGACGCTACTGATAACCCCAATCGTCAAACTGTTCATCAGCGCTTGCATGACCTGCCTGTTTTCAAACAAAGAAACGTACCACTTCCACGTAAAACCAGTCCATGTCGCGTTGATCCGTGAATCATTGAACGAATAAAGGACAAGGATCAAGATTGGCAGATACAAAAAGACCAGCATCAGCCATGAGTATCCAGATAGTGCGTTTCGACGTAATGTTTTCATGCTGATCCCTCCTTTGTCTCGCTCGCTTTGGTAGCGCGGAAATAAAGAAGAATCAACAGCATGGACAATAGCATCAGCACGATGGACAAGGCAGAACCAAACGGCCAGTCACGGGCAGACAAAAATTGATTTTGAATGACGTTTCCGATCAAAGCCGATTTCGCTCCTCCCATGACATCCGGAACGACGAACATCCCGATGGAAGAAACAAATACGAGGATCGATCCAGTGACGACACCTGTCTTGGTCATTGGCAGAGTTACGTGCCAGAAAGCCTTCCATGGTGTTGCCCCCAGATCATACGCTGCTTCCAGCTTGCGGCGATCCATCTGCTCCAGTGACACATAAATCGGCAGTACCATGAACGGCATAAGCGTGTACACCATCCCGAGCAGGACAGAACCCGAATTGTACAGAAGTGGCAGCGGCTCCGAAATAATGCCCAGCGATTGTAGGAACGTATTGATTACGCCTTGCGAACGCAGGATGATTACCCACGCATAGGAACGGACCAAGAAATTGATCCAAAACGGAATCATCACGAGCAACAGCCATATTTGCTGAGTCGATTTTTCCAGCCGTGAAATGTAATACGCCAACGGATAGCCACACAAAATCGAAAATACAGTTGTTAAAACCGCTACGACTAACGTATCCCAAAAAATTTGGCCATACAGCGGATCGAAAATGCGGATGTAATTGTTCAGCGTAAACTCATAGACAACTTGCCCGTACGTGCCTCTTTTGAGGAAAGACAGTATGGCGATCATAAGCATAGGCAGGACGAAAAGCGCACCCATCCACAAAAGGGCGGGAAGCGCGAGCAGTTTTACCGGCTTCTTGTTTAACAAGGAAGGATCACCTCGTCCGTCTGTGCCCAGCCAATGGCCACTTGATCTCCCACCTGCCAGTCCAGACCGTCACCTGCGTACTGGTGTGCCATTACGGTCATATCCTGCCCCTCAAGGCGGATAAATACCTTGCGCAAATTGCCGAGGAACACCGCGTCAGCAATGGTGCCCAGCTTCTTGTGCTTGTCCTTGTCGGAGTCAACCGGGTACAACTTAATCTTTTCCGGACGTACCGCTGCATTCGTTCCGTTTTCCCGGAAAATGTTGTTTTCCCCAATAAAGGTAGCCACAAACAAGGTTTGCGGGGAGTTGTAAATCTCTGCTGGAGAAGCAATTTGTTCAATTCGTCCCTTGTTCATGACCGCGATTCGATCGGACATCGCCATCGCTTCTTCTTGGTCATGGGTGACGTAAATGAACGTTATCCCTAGGTTCTTCTGCAAGTTTTTCAGTTCAAGCTGCAAGCTTTTTCGCAATTGGTAGTCTAGCGCACCTAATGGCTCGTCCAGAAGCAGAACGCGTGGGTTGTTAATAATCGCCCGTGCGATTGCTACGCGTTGCTGTTGTCCGCCAGATAGCTGCTTTGGCGTACGTTTCCGTAATTCTGTCAGTTGGACGTACTGAAGTACTTCCTCCAAACGCTTTTGTTGTTCAGCTGCGTTCACTTTTTTCATTTTCAAACCAAACAGGATGTTTTGCTCCACGGTCATGTGTGGAAACAAAGCATATTGCTGGAACACCATGTTCATATCGCGTTGATATGGCGGCACATGGCTGAGGGGCTTTTCGTCTAGGAAAATTTCCCCGGTCGTTGGCTGCTCAAAGCCAGCAATCATTCGCAGCAGTGTCGTTTTCCCACAGCCACTGGGGCCGAGTAACGTCAAAAACTCCCCTTCTTCGATGGAGAGAGAAAAAGAGGGGACGACGACAGTATCTGCAAATCTCTTTTCAATTGAATCCAGATGTATAATTTTTTTCATTCCGTCATCTCACCATATGTCATTATACTCACAATCTAGGTAACTATATCGTGTATGATACGATTTGTAAACAGTTTCACGAACGATTCCTCCTCAAAAACAAACAGAGCCAATGAATAAACATTCGCTCTGTTGCGTATCTTTCTATCTTTTCTCACACAGACGTGGATTTCGATTGAGGCGTGTGCTTTTGTTTTTTTAATTTTGCCCCTAGGAAATTCGTCCCGATCACCCCGATAATAATCATCACTGCGCCAATAAGATGGTAGTATGCCAATTGTTCCTGCAAAAAGATAACGCCCGCCACGATCGTAACCAGCGTAGACAAATTGTTAAACACGCTGAGTTTGGATGCCTCCATCTTGGACAAGGCAAAGTTGGTCATAAAAGACGTCATGAGCGAGGACAGAATCCCCAAAAATACAATCGAGATGATAAATGTCGAACTGGCGAAAGGAACAAAATAGGTCGATAAAGTCCCCTCTGCACTGTGGCGAATGACTGACCAGCCGTTAAAAAACAAAAATCCGAGTACCGCCACCATATAGGTCATGTCTATATAATGAAAGGACTTTGTCATTTTCCTCGCCAGAACACTATACCCCGCCAAAGAAAACGCAGATAACAGGATGAGAATGGTACCGATACTGCTCCCTGAACCTGAGCTTACACCAAGCCCCTTCATTGCAAAAATGTACACGACACCTCCGACGGATAAAAGCGTGGACAGCTTTTGCAGCCACGTAGAAGACTCTCCCAAAAAGAATGCCGCCATGACCATAGTAAAAATCGGAACGGTTGCTTGAATAATTCCCGCCTCAGACGAAGTGGTATACACCAGTCCAAACGCCTGAAGGGTAAAGAACAGAATGGGGTACAGCATGGCGAGCGGTATAATCGTGAGCATGTCTTTTGGTTTGATGGACAGCTTGATCCACCCAAACACGATCGGGATAGAAGCAACGATAAATGCCACGGTAAAACGGTGTGCCAAAGTATCAACCGGATTGGTTACAGCGAGTGCCATTTTCAGAAACAAAAATGACAAGCCGGTAATCCCCGCATTCAGTAATGCCGCAAGAATCGCTTTTTGTTGGTCTTTCATCGTATGTATCTCTCCTACTGGGGACTTTTTACAGACGGCCGTCTTAGGTTAATAGTAATGGGGGATCAATCGTGCTACAATGCAAAAAAGGAGTAACTGTACCGATACAAATTCAGCGTAAGGGAATGTTTTTTGGATGCACAAATATTTGCAGCTTCAAAATGAACTCGAAACGTTGATTGAAAGCCTCTCGTATCAAGACGGAGACCGGCTTCCCTCCATTCGGGAGCTCGCCACTCGCTACCAATGCAGCAAAAGTACCGTGATTCGCACCTTGGATGAACTCGAAAAGCGTCATCTCATCTATTCGGTCGACCGAAGCGGCTACTACGTCGTGAAAAAGCAAAGGAGGATACAGCCCGCAGATACGTCGATAATCGATTTTGCGACCTCTGCTCCCGATCCTGACCTCTTTCCTTATGTCGATTTTCAACACTGCATCAATAAAGCGATTGAAACCTATAAAAACGATCTTTTCATATACGGAACTACACAAGGCCTGCCATCACTCATTGCCGTCGTCGCCAAGCTGCTTGGGAACCATCAGGTTTTTACAGATCCGGGCAATATTTTCATTACCTCCGGTGTCCAACAAGCTCTAACCTTGCTGTGTAGTCTTCCTTTTCCAAATGGCAAAGAAACGATTCTGATTGAGCAGCCCAGCTACCACCTATTCATTGAAAGCTTGCAAGTACGCAAGCATCCTGTTCTCGGGATCAAGCGCACTGCTCAAGGAATCGATTTAGAAGAGCTGGAATCTATTTTCCAAACGGGAGAAATCAAGTTTTTCTATACGATGCCTCGCTATCATAGCCCACTCGGGACGTCATACAGCCGAAAGGATAAGCAGCGCATTGTGGAGCTTGCCCAGCAGTACGACGTCTATCTCGTGGAAGACGATTACATGGCAGACCTTGAGCATGACAGCAAAGCGGATCCCCTCTTTGCCTATGATCGCTTTTCTCGCACGATCTATGTAAAAAGCTATTCCAAGATTATTTTTCCCGGGCTCCGTCTGGGTGTAGCTGTTATACCTGATGCGTTAAAGGATTCCTTCAACCAACACAAACGACTCATGGATATCGACAGCTCCATGTTATCTCAAGCTGCGCTGGAAATTTACCTAAAAAGCGGAATGTTCGAGCGACACAAGCAAAAGATACGCAGTTCCTATCACCGGCGATCCAACCTGCTGATGGCGTCCTTGAACCAGTTTGCGGCGAATGGAGAGCATCTGTTCACCTTTCAGCCCCTTGCGTATCCGGGGATTCATACGCATATTGTGTTGAACGATTCCATTCCGGTCCCTGCTGTTATCAGCCAGCTCAAAAAACGCTCAATCCTTGTGGATGCTACTGACAAAAATTACTTGCTGGGCTTTCCGCAAGAAAATATGTTGAAGCTGAATGTGTCCTATGCCAAGGAAACAATGATTGAGCAAGGAATTGACGTGTTGATGGATGTGCTACGCCGCATGCACCGTTAACCTATCCGCCTTAAGTCGTAGTTAAAATCCGGCGGGGGTGCGTTTTTGGACAACAATGAAATCACGATAATGGAACTATTGAGTAACCAGAAAACGATCTACATCGTATTATCAGATACAAAGAGCATGGTTTACCCGGATTATTCTTTGGTATAAATTGTTTCAAGATGCAGGGATTGGGGTATTTCGTTGTATAATAAGGGAATCCATTTCAAAAAAATTCGTTCCATAGTCGGCCAGTTTGAAGTAGAATCGCATCTATACACATACGTAATTGAGTTGATGACTGGCAGTAACGATAGAATGACAAAGGAGAAATAGATGCTTCAGAACATTTTAGATTTCTTAATGGAATACGGCTATTTAGGAATGTTCATCCATTCTTTTGCAGACGCAGTCATCTTTCCCGTTCCTGCCTTCTTTCTTCAAGTGCCACTCAGCCTCGTTGATCCTTCGCAGGCATTGTGGATTGCTACGGTAGGCTACATCGCTTGTCTCATAGGGACTCCCGTCGGTTATTTTATCGGTAAAGTACTAGGTAAATCCGTTCTGTACAAACTTCTCAAGAAGGAATGGATTGACTCTGCCACAGAGATGTTTCAAAAGAAGGGCGAAGTCGCGATCTTCATCGGTTCGTTTACACCGATTCCGTTCAAAGTATTTACAATCATGTCGGGGTGCTTGAAATTCCCGTTGTGGAAATTGATCGGGTATGCCGCAATTGGACGGGCAGTCAAATTTTACGCAGTTGGATTCTTGTTCTATTTTTACGGTAAAATGGCGGAAAATATGGTCCATAACGTTTCTCTCTATATCTTTCTCACCGTGGTGCCGCTCATCTTGATCGGGTTATGGGTGAAGAAAATCGTCGCCAAGCGCCGCCAGCTGAAAATGGAAAGTACTCGCGTCGGCAATGGCATCAATGAGAAACTCATGAATAAATAAAGAAGATCGTAAATAGAAAAGAAACCCCAGATCGGGGTTTCTTTTTTTACAACTGTTATCCTTTTTTCACTCGAATTACATCATCCTCGACATCAATAACCATTGCTGTCACATTGTCTTCTTCCATCACCAGATCCGCAATGCCATCCTCCACATATTGCTGAATCACGCGGCGTAATGGACGTGCCCCGAAGGAAGGGTTGTAGCCCAGCTCTGCCAGCTTTTCTTTTGCGGCATCTGTCACGCTGATCTCCATTCCTTGCTCAGACAGATTGCCCATGACATCTTGCAGCAGCAGATCGACGATTTTGACCAAATCCTGTTTTTCCAGATGAGCAAAGGAAATGATCGAGTCGAAGCGGTTCAGGAATTCCGGCTTGAAGTACGCTCCCAGAGAATCCAGCACGGTCGCAGGCTCGGGCGCTTGTGCCCCAAAGCCAACGGAGATTTTACGCTCGATCACACCGGCATTGCTCGTCGCAATGATGACCGTCTCCTTAAAATTCACCGTACGGCCTTGACTATCTGTCAGACGGCCATCCTCCAGAATTTGCAGGAACATGTGCATCACGTCTGGATGTGCTTTTTCGATCTCATCCAGCAGGATAATGCTGTATGGATTGCGGCGTACGCGCTCAGTCAGCTGACCTGCTTCCTCATGACCGACGTAGCCAGGAGGAGAACCGATCAATTTGGATACCGAGTGCTTCTCCATGTACTCGCTCATATCGAGACGGATCATGGAATCGCGGGTACCAAACAGCTCCTCTGCCAGCGCTTTGGACAGCTCTGTTTTCCCTACGCCAGTCGGACCAACGAACAGGAAGGAAGCAATCGGTCTGTTTTTCGGTTTCAGACCTGCTCGACTGCGGCGAATCGCCTTCGCTACTTGTGTGACCGCCTCGGACTGACCAATGACTTTTGCTTCCAAATGAGCTGCCAGGTTTTTCATTTTCATCTGCTCATCACTTTGCAGCTTGGTAACAGGAATCCCGGTCTTTTGCTCGATCAAGGCTTGGATGTCTGTGACGTCAACCTTGACGCGTTGTTCCTTGCCTTCGATTTGATCCAGCTTCTCTAAAATGCCCGCTTCCTCGTCGCGCAGATGGGCAGCTCGTTCGTAAGCTTCTTGCTCCGTCGCTTCCTTTTTCTCCTGATTGATTTGCGCCAGACGCTCATGCAACTCTGACGTATCCACCACGGAGGATCTCAGGTTCAAACGCGAGCCCACTTCATCCATGAGATCAATCGCCTTGTCAGGCAAGAATCGATCCTGGATATAACGATGGGAATATTCCACGGAGGCACGGATGACTTCATCCGAGTAAGCGACTTGGTGGAAGGCTTCGTATTTCGGGCGCAATCCTTTTAAAATCTCGATGGCTTGTTCTATAGTTGGTTCCTTGACCATGACTGGCTGCAGGCGGCGCTCCAGAGCAGCGTCTTTTTCAATCACGCGATACTCTTTTAACGTAGTTGCCCCAATCAGCTGCAACTCACCGCGAGCCAGAGCTGGCTTCAGGATGTTCCCTGCATCCATGGATCCTTCCGCCGAGCCTGCTCCAACCAGTAGATGAATCTCATCCACAAACAGGATGACGTTTTTGCGTTTTTGCAGCTCGGCAATTACTTGCTTCATTTTTTCCTCGAACTGTCCGCGAATTCCCGTCCCTGCAACCAGAGAGGCGACATCTAAAATGTACACCTGCTTGTTTTTCAGTTTGGTCGGTACTTGCCCTTCCGTAATGCGCAAAGCGAGGCCCTCCGCAATCGCCGTCTTCCCGACCCCTGGCTCCCCGATCAGAACCGGATTGTTTTTGTTGCGTCGGTTCAAAATCTCGATGACACGCTCAATTTCTTGTTCGCGTCCAATCACTGGGTCAATCAGCCCGGCACGTGCCGCATCGTTTAGATTACGGCCCAGGTCATCGAGGATGCCCCCACCGCGTTCTGGCGCTTGTCGCTGTGGTTGACCGGAAGCTTTGCCCGGATTCATCTGACCTTGAGCAAAGCCTTGCAGAAACTCATCCAGTCCAGAGAAGGAGGAGAAAGGACTAAAGCCCATGCCCACTCCCATTTTGTTTGTCAGCTTTGTTTTGCAATCCTGGCACAGATCGTATTTTTGTTGCTGATTTTGTACACGTATATGAACAGTCACAGTTGCTTCTCGTTGTTTGCAGATTTCACAATGCATATTCAATCCCCCCAAAAGCGTTGTTTTGGAATTCAGAAGACCTTTGACCTTTTCTGACCTTCGTTGACTTTATTATAGTTTGACCTTCTTTGACTTTCAAGAGGGATTGTATGGTTTTTTACACTTTGCTCTTTTGCAGGTAAGGAACGATTGAAAGTAACCCGATAACGGCGAAACAAGCACCTACCCACAATGGTGAAACAAGTCCATAGCCACTGCTGATCCCGATCCCGCCTAAGAAAGAACCAATGGCAACACCCAATGTAATAAAAGAAGTATGCACCGTGTTTACCATCGTCCCACTGCCTGCTGTATTCATGACGCGTGCAATCATGGCCGGATTCATCGCTACACCCGTCAACCCAATCAGAACAATGGACAGCACCGCGATCCATTTATTTTCGGCACCTACCGCAAACAGAACCAATGCCCCTAGGAGGATGCTTAATCCCGTTACAAGGATTCGCATGGTAAAACGATCAGCAAGTCTGCCAATCACGATATTTCCGATCACGGTCGCGATGCCGTAAAGGGCAAGCAAATACGGGATGCTCGTATCCGAAAATGCCGTTACATCTGTAAGAATCGGCGTAAAATAACTAAACGCTGCGAAGGTACCGCCAATGATTAGCATACTCGTTGCATACGCGGCCCAAAGGTGCGGATTTTGAAAACTGGCAAGCTCATCCTTTGCGTTCATCCGATCTTTTTGTGTGGAGGAAGGGAGCAGCCATAGAATCAAAATCCCTGATAGCAATACGACGATAGCAACAGCCCAAAAGCTCATTCTCCAGCCGAAATATTGTGCAATCACGGTTGTCAGGGGGAGTCCTGCGACAGTAGCAATCATTAAGCCTGCCAAAACAATCGAAGCGGCCTTTCCCCGTGAATGAGGGGGAACCAAGCCGGCTGAAATACTGACAGAGATGCCAAACGCGGCTGATGAGGCAATACCCGTTAGGATACGCGCAAGCATCATTGACTCGTAATTCCAAGCTATTGCTCCTAACGTTTGACCAATAAAGAAGACGGCAATCAATGATAGCAACGCTTGTTTTCGGCGAATGTGCAGAAGCGTTGCCGTTAGTATCGGGCCCCCTATTACCATTGCACCCGCATACGCCGTAATGAAATACCCGATGGATGAGATCGATACACCGAAATCATCCGCAAGGTCCTTCATCATCCCTGCCACCATAAATTCAGAAGTCGTCATTGCAAAAATCGCTACCGCTAACAAATAAATCATCGACGGCATGAGGAAGCCCTCCTTATTGTAACAATCGGTACAAAAATCATTCAAAAAAAGAGCGCATTACGCGCCGAAGATAGATTCCATGGTCCCCTTCATAATTTGTTCAGCCAATTTCCGGTTCTGTGTGGAAGTATTCAATACACGAAAGCCGTAGTAACTGCTTAAAAATAGGCTTGCCAAATCCACCGCAGAACGTTTTTGAGAGATTTCACCCGTTCGCAAGCCTTCCTCCATCACTTTTTCCATGGTATCCTTCAGAAGTTCAACATGCCGGGAGACAATTTCTTCAATCTTGGGATCGTCTTTTGCCCGTTCCAATCCCGCATTGATCAGCAAGCATCCCTTTGGATTCGTTGATTCAAAGTCTTCCACGAATGCCCACGCTAAAAAATTTTGCAACCGTTCTTTCACCGAATCCGGACCTTCCAATAACGCCCGCTGTTCACGAATCCCGGTATCGTGATAGTGTTCCACCACTGCGAGATACAGGTCCTGTTTGCTGCCAAACGTATTGTACAAGCTGCCTTTCCCCAGGCCAGTATCACTGCATAAATCATGCGTAGAACAACCATTGTAGCCTTTTGACCAAAATGTTTTCATGGCCACATCTACGATGGACGTGTAATCAAAATCACGTGGTCTGCCGCGTTTGCTCACCGGAATCCTCCTTTCGTTTCCAACTGTTATGGAAAATCTTATACATTATGTACCGTTTGGTCAACAAATAAAATAGCTGCAACTGTACAAAACCATGCCTATAGAAAAAGCCCATTTTGAAAACCATCTCTCAAAATAGGCTCGATCATTGATTATATCGTCTCTAAATCTGTTACTGTTTTTTCGTTTACTTGATCTCCAGTATTCAGCGTCGTCTTTGGTTCAAGCAATAATACATGAACTTCTTCCTCTGCAACTGGCATATGCTCTACACCTTTTGGAACAATGAGAAATTCCCCTTCGTTTAACCAAACATCTTTATCGCGAAACTTAATAAGCAGTTTCCCTTTCACGACGAAAAACATCTCATCCTCATTTTCATGCTGATGCCAGACGAACTCTCCTTTCAATTTCGCCAGCTTTACATAGGAGTCATTGATTTCGCCAGCAATTTTGGGATTCCAATACTCATGGAATAACGTAAACTTTTCAGCTACATTGACCTTCTCCATCATTTTCCCCCCATTAAAAAGAGTATGCTTGTACTTCATCGAAAGTAGGCAGGGATGGTTGAGCTCCGTTCCTAGTAACGACAATCGCTGCTACTTTGCTAGCGAATGTGGCCGCTTCGGTTTCTGTCATTCCTTGTGTGATCCCAACCGCAAAAGCTGCTGTAAAGGAATCGCCTGCCGCAGTTGTATCCACCGGCTCTACGCGGAAAGCCGGGATATGGGTCGCTCCATCAGCGGTTATTAAGAGAGCGCCCTTTTCTCCCAACGTCACGATGACGCGCTTTGGTCCACCTGACAAAAGCTTTTTGGCTGCGGCATACACTTCGTCTATCGTGGATACAGGCATTCCTGTGAGAATAGAAAGCTCTGTTTCATTCGGGGTTAACGTATGTACATGGGTTAATAGCTCACTGGATAGCTCGCGTGCAGGTGCCGGATTTAAAATGACCAGCTTGCCGAGTCGAGCTGCCTCTTTGACTGTATATTCCACGACAGGCATCGGGATTTCCAGTTGGAGCAATACGACGTCACTGTCCTTTAAAATAGACAGATTGTCAGCAATATGCTCAGTGCTGACGAGTGCATTCGCTCCTGGAACAAGCACGATGTTGTTTTCCCCATCATCACTTACATTGATAAAAGCCATGCCTGTCGTACCTGAGCATTTGATCCCCTCTATGTGAACCTGCGCATCTGTTAGTCCTCCCAGCATGACCCGGCCGTTCTCATCTTCTCCTACCATTCCAATCATGGATACATGCGCACCCAGGCGAGACGCTGCTACTGCCTGATTCGCTCCCTTTCCACCCGGGATCAGCTCGAAGTGATGGCTTGCGATCGTTTCTCCTGCTTTGGGCAAATGTTGTACATGGGTTACGAGATCCATATTGATGCTTCCTACTACTGCGATTTTCACGACGAGCCCTCCTCGTTCCATCTCGAACATGATCATTCTGTCGGTTACAAAATAGTGCTTTTCATCCGAGAAGTCAACGTATTTTCTCGGGATTGTTCCTAAGACTTGGAGCATAGCACATCCATTGGATATAATGAACAAATCTTCTATCATCCGGAGGTAACCAGATGGAGCCAATTATCCAGCATCCTTGGAACATAAATGAGCAAGAGGCAATCAACTTACAGCGACAGCTAGCCCAGCAAGTAAAAAAAGAAGATCAACTAACGGACGTATGCTATATCGCCGGGGTAGATGTGGCCTATCATGCCGAGTCTGATTTGTTAGTCGCTGGTGTCGTGATCCTCGACGCCAATTCCCTGCATGTCGTCGAGTCTGTCGTCATTCAAGACACCGTCGAATTCCCGTATATTCCTGGCTTGTTCTCTTTTCGAGAGCTGCCTCCGTTGGTACGTGCATTCAAGGAGCTCAAAACAACACCGCAGCTCGTCGTCTGCGATGGGCAAGGTATCGCTCACCCGCGAAGATTCGGACTAGCCAGTCATTTGGGCGTCCTGTTTGACATTCCGACTATTGGCTGTGGAAAGACGAGACTACTAGGTGAATACGAAGAACCAGCACACGAAAGAGGTACGTATTCCCCGTTGATCGATCAGGGTGAGATCATCGGTGGAGTCTTGCGCACACAACCGAATATCAAACCAATCTTCGTCTCGATCGGACACGGAATCTCTTTGCCAACTGCATGCACGTGGATCACCAAGCTCTCACCCAAATACCGTTTGCCCGAAACGACGCGGCAAGCGGATCAGCTCGTGAATAAAGTATCGGCAAAAGTTAACTAGTAGCCGCTAGTGATGTGTCGGCCATACATTTACATCGTGCTCGTCCAAGACTGCTTTAATCTGATCTCCTTGGAAAACGACAAGGTAGCCTCGTGGCAGAGCCATAGCCTGCAAAAGAGACGGACGTAGCTTTAGCAGTTGGTAAACGTAGTATGACTCTAGCTGGTCACTGTCTACTTCGCCTTCCACAGGCCCAAGATACCATCCGGAGTCTCCTTTTCGAACATCTTCTGCACGCTGCAAATAGACGTGTTCTTCTTCAAATGCACCTTTTGCCACCACCATTTTATCTTGGAACAAGGCAGCTTCTCCTTCTGCTCGCACGGTTTGCAAGCAGTTGTTTTGTGCCATTTGCACGACCAAGGACACAGACAGGTCAGAAGTTGTTTCGGAAAAAGGATTCGCGTCGTAGTCGGGTGCCACGATCTCCATACACCCATCCCGTTCGAAAACCAGTAGAATGGTCCAGCCTACCTGAATTTTCGCACCGTTCTTGATAGGACCCATCTCGTCTTCTACATCAGAGAATACGTCCAGCAGAAAGTCTGCTTGTTTCACCAAAAACTCTTGGCAGGTCACGACAAACGTGCGGTTATGAATCTGTTTGGAGCGTTGGCAGAGTCGGTTCTCTTTCTCAGCTGACATGGACCTCTTCCTTTCTGGCTGATCGATTGCAACTATCTTCAGGATAACATGAATAGGGGAAAAGCTCCGTGTAAAAAACAAAGCATATTCCTCCTCGGTGATTCGAGTTGGAATATGCCTTGTAGCCATCTTAGTATCGTTCCTTATTGCCCTTCCATGCCGATTAATATAAACGTGATAATTGCGGTTATCGTACCAAAGACGAAATATAAACCAAAAAAAATGGCCATTAACAACAAACCGGCTTTTGCCCAATTTTTACGATTCAGATTCCCATCTGAACCAAAAGCCCAGACAAACAACAAAACAAGATTCGCGATCGGAATCATCATGAACAACGAGACGACTATCCAATCTTTCATTGTCATGACTTTTTCGTTTTCCGCTACGCTTCCTTCCACATACGTTTGGTGATCCATTCTATACCCTCCACGTTTTTTGCCAATCCACCGTTCTCACTATTGTTCAACCGATGCTCCAATGAATGCCAAGATCAGAACAAAAAAGAATACGCATAAGTACAACCCGATGCAAACGCCCATAATCAGCAAGTTCGCTTTTGCCCAGTTCTTTCTGTTTAGATTGCCTTCACTGCCAAATGCCCAAACAAAATACATCACGAGATTGACCACGGGCACCATCATAATTAAAAAAGTAATCAACCACTCTTTGACCGACATGACCCGCTCATTTTCAGGCACGCTCACTTGCCATTGCTGTTGATGTTGCTGCTGTTCCAATTGGAAACCTCCTTGTTCTGTCTTGATCAAATGTTCTCTACCCGCAGCGTGCGAATCAACGAATGGGCCAAAGGTTGCCACACGAGCACTTCCTCAGACTCAAAATGAAAACTCCCGAGTAGTGCCCGCCCGTTTAGTGATGTCGCGAACAAGATTTGGTAGTAAGTTTTGTCCTCGACCGGGATGATGAATTCGCTACAGGCAATCCTGCACCCATCCAGCTCGATAAGCTCATGATGTACGACCTGCAAGCCTGCCTGCGCCTTTTTGACTTGTGCTGTCATTGCCTGCACAAACGGTTCTACGCCGCTCATCGGCAACGGATGTGCCATATGATTCATGCCGAGCATGACCGCGCTCTCTTCCTCTTTATAGGAAATCTGCTCGTGCTGAGAATTCCCTCCGCTATTTGACCCGCGTCCCCTCGGCATGAGCTGCATCGAACGGGGCAGCTGAATGCCAAGCTGCCCGTCAAAGAGGCTATTCTCCGCGAATTCGAACCTGCGCCCTTCATACTCCAGGTAGCCTTTTCGCACGCCATCCAGACACTCCGCAAGCGTCAATTGCACCCGTTGTTCTTCCATTTCAGCGAGTTGACGCCGTGTCTGGATGCTGTTCCATACATCTAAAATCTTTTCATCCCAGTAGATCGTCATAGCTCCCTCCGCAGTGCCTGCTCTACTTTTTGTAAAACAAATCCGTTCAAGCTTCTGCGAAGGAAGCTTTCCGCAGCATCCAGACTCACCACGATATACGGCTCCAAGATCCCTTGAACTTTAAAGAAATGATGCGCCTTTATCTTATCGGTATCTAATACAAGTCTTTTTACCGTTCCATTCAAATGAAACGCAGTCTCCATAGAAAGGCAATCTACAGCAGGTACTTGCATGGCCCAGTAAACGTTACGCAGGTTGTTTTCGCTGTCAATCAAATCGACGCGCTTCCATTGTATGCTCGGATTGTATTTGGCAGTAATCGTTTTCATCCGCTCCGAAATCATCGGCAGTGGCTTTTCCAACCAATCTGTGTAGGCTTGGGCCCCATCCGCGTTAACCTCAAGAACGGAGATCGGCGGGAGTTGCTCGAAGGTGTTTTCCTTTTGCAGCCCCAGCCCCGATGGCACGACCTTTTGAGCCATTCGACCGTCATCTGTTAGCAAATAATAATCGCGCATGTCATCCCGCCTCCTTTATTCCGTTCTCCACTCAATCTGCTGCATCTGCGCTTCGCTCAATGCAAAGCGTTCACGATCCTTCTCCAAAAAAACGGCATTCCGCATATTCGCTCCATGAAAATTCGCTTGATACAGACGAGAATGGCGAAAATCCGCTCCCTCCAAATCAGCATATGCAAATTGGACACCGAGTAAGCCCGGTACACGATGCAGCTCGTCCACACTGACTCCTTGTCCCTCGGCATATGAGAAGATGGCTCCGCTCAAGTCTGCATGACGAAAATCGGCATCACAAAGGAGCGAATGGCTGAAATTAGTGCGTGGAAGCTTGCTACTGACCCATCTTGTTCCGAATAGGATACACGCGCGGAACTGACTGTCTGCAAAATTACTGCCACTAAAATCGCAATAGCGCAAATCTAATGCGTCTACATTGCTTCGCGGCAAATCCATATGGGCGAATGTTTCATGGGTGCAAAACGTTCCTTTCGGTTGCCCAAGCAGGCTTCTGCTCTCCTTCTCCTCCTGCCTGATTCGCTCTTCTATGTACACCACTTCGCTGATGTCTTTGAATTCGCCCACTCGTATGTACAGACGATCCGCTTTCCTGATCTGTTGGTACTCGGGCAGCTTAATTGCCTCCGGAATCGCCACTCGGGCAAGCGCTGTGACAAACTGACCGAAAAGCTCCATTTCCTTTAGCACCATAAACTCCACATCAGTAGCTGCTATGATCCCTATGTACATTTTTCGGCGTTCGTCCAGTAGCGAAATGAGATTGGAAGCCTCTTGCAATGCCCATGCTGCATCGTACCGTGCATAGCATTCCACTGGCTCCCAGTACCATTGCTCCGTATAAGCCTCTATCAAAAATGTGTGCGTGCCATCCAATACGGTTGTCCGAAGCAATGAGAAGTGAATAAAACCGACAGGGGGAAGCTCCTGGTTGTTCTGCATGAACTCAATATGCTGGAGCATTTGCCGAAAAGACTCCACGAACTCCCGGACGAGCTGATCCTTGTTTTGCTGGAAATAGCGCTCGAGTGCCGCTACACTTTCAGCCAATGCTGGTAGAAAGGTGTTATCGTGCAGATGCTGGAGCGCTTCCTCTTTCTTCATCGATGTAAGTGCCCCCTCTAGTTCATCTTGATTTCCGAACCTTTCAGCTCGATCTTGTCTTCCAGCTTGATCGTATTTCCTTTTCCACTCAGCTCGATTTTATCCGCACTAATATGAAGAGAAGAAGCTGATAGCTTCATGTCCTTATCCGCTGTTATATTCACGTTCTGGCTACTCTTGATATCAATTCCACTCGTATCACTGATCGTGATCGACATGTCTCCTGTCGTGATCACAATTTTGTCAGGAGCCAGCACGATTTCCTTGCCATATTTGGTACGAAACGTCTTTACAGCAGGGTCCTTCATCCGGTCTCCCCCGCCACCTCCACCTCCACCTGCACTGCTTTTCGGTGTGGCTTTCTTTTTGGGAGCTGGCTTGTCGTCGTCTGGGATTTCCTTGAGAACAGAGCTGATCGCGATACCATCCTCTTCTTTTTTGCTCGGGAAATAAATCCGAATCTGGTCGTTCAGCTCTGGCATGACATACCACCCGGTTTGATCCTCGGAGGCATAAATGGTGGAGTAAGGGAACCAATATGCCGTGCTCTGATCCTGCTGATCATCCATGTCCAGCTTGGCCCGCACATTGTCCTTCTGGACTTGTAGCACCCTGCCCTGGATGGACGCCCCGATGATGGCATGGTTATACTGCTTCTTACGCGCCAGACCTAGGCGTGGATAAAGCTTGTATGTGTGCGTGACAATGCCTTCCTTCATCTCCGTGACCGCTTCTCCGACGACAAGTGGTCTGGACTTGAAATTCACCTCATTGCCGACCTCTAGCACTCGTTCGCTCTGCACTTCATAAACGGTATAGTCTTGGTCATCGATTCCTGGAACCTTGTTCTCTGCATCACTCTGATAATCCCCGACACGCTTATGCACCGTATAATGACTAACCGCAAGCTTTCCTTTATCTTGACCTTTTGGCAAACCGAAATAAAACTTGGGAATGTCAAAAGCCGTTGTCGGGATCAAACCTGTATAAAAGCGCGACGCCATCCTTTTCAGGAACTGCCAATCGGTTTCTTCATACTGCATAACAAACGTATTCAACGCCTTGCCGTTTGTAACAGAGTCAATAAAATCAGCTTTTCCGTACCCGGACAGCACCGTTTTCACGAGCCCCGCATAAGTCATCGCCGGGTTTTGAAACGAACGCTTTCTCGTTTTGACATCCAACAAATACGTATGAGAAATTGCCTCCAGCGACAAGTAATAAATACCGCGTACCGCTTTGACATGGACGCGCAAGACGATTCCCTGGAACCATGTTTTCGGCTTGCCCGATTCATCCGCCAGTGCCACGCTGATCAGTGTTTGCGCATTTGTCTGGTTCACGTAGCTATCTTTTCGCTCTTCAGAAATAATCCCCGTGAGTGTCAGTCGGGCATGCTCGTTCATCTTTTTCACGACTTTCATCGTTTGCAGATGAGTAAATTCATAGGGCGAAACTTGTATATCTCCATAAGTGAGTGTTCGATTGCTCATGGTATCCCCTCCCTGCCAGATGAACCCCCTCGCTCCGATGCTTCTAGGGAAATGGATTCACCCTTCCAAATAAGACCATTATTTTACACACAATCTTACAATCGGTATTTTTTGGGATTTTATGAATGGGTCATTAGTCCTGAATGAGATGATTTTGAGGCAAGGAGAGGGGCTTTTTCGCCTCGACTATTCCTACGATTTGCACTTCGGCCACCATTTATATGATGATAAGGGAATTAATAGAAATCAAACAAGGGAGAGAAGCTAGATGAACATAAAGAAAAATCAATTATATGTAGAATTGGAAATAGCGAATTGGGATAACACAGACCTTACATCCACGCTAGATGAAATGTGCTACTCTCATAAAGAGTATGAAAACGATGTAATCGAGGTACATCTAGTTGTCGATCTGGGAAAGCATAAAGACAAGTCTAGATACTTAATTATCATCAATATTACGCGGGATTTGGATAATCTCGGGGAAGAAATTGATAACCCTTATATCGTCAAAGACCCTTGAATTTGGTTCAAGGGCCTTTCCTATTTACTCATAACGGCTTCCTGCAATTAAAATGGTAGCAAACAAATTCCAGTCTACCCCTTCAAGATCAGCTAACATATTATCACAATCCTCAATCCATGACTCCATCCCACTTAGGAACTCTTCCAGGGACATATTCGCCCACTCTTTTTTATTTTGCTGATAATCCTTAATTAAATGAGAAATGAATTGAACCATATCCTCTCTACTCTCAACCGTACCCGCTCTCTCTAGAATATCCATGTGAAACTCCTCCTCCTATGTCTTTATCTTCCATTTTATTATAGATGCTTCAAAGCAGTTTGACGAATCGGGGAATGACAAAAAGCCCGCTGGCGTGCAACGAGCTTTTTGTCTCTTATGTGAGGGGGAACATCTGTCTCGTCAATAACAGGATTCGGGCTGTCATTATTTTCGTAGACGTTCCCTATTGAATAATCTCGGAAATTGCTTGCTTCTGCTCCAAAATCTCGCTTTGTACCTGGGTCAGTTCTTTCAACAGATCAGCGGCCTCTTGCAAGGATGTCGCTGCTTGCTCCTTGTCACCAGCCTTGAATACTTCTTTTGCTTCTTTCACTGTGTTTTTCTCATTTGCTTTCAGTTCTTTTGCTTGCTCTTTGTTCTCTTTCTTTTCTGTACGGATTGGCTTCAATTGTTGATTCATCTCTTTGAAGGACGCTTTTTTCTCTTTTACCTGAGTCAATTCTGTTTGGATTTGCGCCAGTTTTTCTTCGATGGCGGTATGATTTGCGGCGATTTCAGCCTTGATGCTCGCTACCTTTTCTTTATCTTTTGCTTTCTTCGCTTCTTTCAGTTCAGCAGACAGCGATTTGTTCTCTTCGCGCAGCGGTTTTGTCTCTGCCAGCGCAGTTTTTACCTTTTCACGTACTTCTTTCGTCACATCGCCCCAAAGAACATCCCATGCCTGTTGGTTGATTTCCGATTGTGCTTTCAGTTTATCTTGCAAAGCTTTTTGCTCCACTTGCAATGCTTTTAGCGCTTGAACTTCAGGCAGGCTGCTCCACCCTGTTCCTTTTCCTTCTTTCTCCGCCGCAAAAGCTCCTACCGCACTCGTTGCCAACAAGCACGCTGCGATTACAGATACGGAAAGCATTTTTTTCATGTGTGAACACTCCCTGTCTCCTATTGTTTCTTGCAAATAAATCGTACCGTATGGGCTCCGGGAATGTTCGGGATAACCTCGTGAAAAGTAAGGGGAAAGTGTGGGATTTGGGGAAAACGCAAAAAGCCCAGGGAAGGCCTAGGCGGGTCTGGATTGTCACTCAGAGAAAGCTATTTGATATAACCGTTCTTGGTGTAATCTAGTTTCACTTGCAGAATGACATCATGTTCCACTTTTATGATGAGTAAATTATACATGTTTTAGCTCTAATCATTCGATTTGAATTTCAAAACAACGATATTTCCAGCGTTTCCAAAACAAGAAGCATGGTACAACCCTTCCAAAATATGCTCTTTATGAAATTCCCCAACAAATATGTGGTCTTCATTCTTTTGTTCATGAGCGTATCGAACAAGGATTACTGTGGCATTCTGCACATGCTTGTTTTGCATGAACAGTTGAATATTGCGACTGAAACTTAAAATATCAGCTGGTACTTCCTCTCTTACCAACCACTCGTCAAACTCTCCAATGAATTCTTGATTCACCATTTCAAAAACGCTTGAAAGAAGATAATGTCTCAGATGCGTTAACTTCTTGTGCAAAATTTCATCTTTCGGTAACACTTTGAAATCATTGATAATTTCAAATTCTTTCAAAGATGCAGTCACATCAGCTTCATTATCGGAATCAAATGAAATGAACTGTGTACAATCAAACGTTACATATGACACAACCTCACCTCATACTGCTCGACTAAAATGATGGACAGTTTACGCTATTCTTCATGAATTTATCTAAAAGCTGATCAACCGAAGATACAATTTGTTCAACTTCTTCAAATTCAGGTTCATAACCGGATACTATTGAACCAAATTCACTCCCGAGATCAATTGCATAAAAGGTATAACCATTTCTTACAGATAAAGCTATGGGCAAATACTTGTCCTAAAATTTTAATCTCTTGTTTCCACGATTCATCGTCGCACGCCGATTCTAAACTTACTGTCATTATTAATCTAAATCGGTACCATCATAAGCATCTCCAAGAGACTCAAAATCCTCTTCATACCAATACCATGTTGTGCCTTCACCTTTTGTCTCTATAAGTCTATTCAGTAAGTCCGTAAATGAGTTGGCTATAACCGCACAACTACCTGCAATAGCATGACAATCCCAATGACTGTCATAACATTTACCTAATCTATCTTTATGAAGATCAATTGTTAGATAGTCTCCATTTCTATCATCGGCTATGATAAACCAATTAGAAGAGATATCATATTCACATAACTCTTTTACTATAACGGGATTTGCTAATTCGAATTTTTTTGGAGATACAATGTCTACACCAAAATCTTCATCTTTAAATAATTCAATTCCCCCGCAAAGTTCATAGAACTCTTTCACGTCATCTGGTAATATGTGCGGGTATTCAATCTTAGGTAAACCTAGAGATGGATGTATAATGCAATTATCAAAACCTTTTATTTCATCGATAATTTCTTTGATATTCATTCATTACTCCCTCCATTTTTAGTCTCAATCAATTATTTTCTAAGTTTATCTGAATAGTCTCCTTACAAAAGTTTTAAAGGAAAGTTCTTCTACAATATCTCCTATTACAAGATTGAACGGATCCTCTTAAGCACCCTTCTCATAATAACTAGTTTTGTCGTCTTACCATTCTAGGTCGGTGAGGTGTCCCCTATTCTACTTCATAGGTGTACATAGCTTGTAATAAATTTCCCACAAATTATGTGTGATCAATGTGAATTCTATGTTGTCCGCATTTCAGACACTGAAACAAATGTATTCCTGAATCCTCACTTACTTGGTCCAAGGTATCAATACCGTAATTTTCCTTTATTGCAAACAATTCTTCATCTCGTAAATCTATCTTCATTGCTGATAGCTCACTTTTATTCACATATCCAATATAAGCACAAAATTCATCGCAGTGGCTTAGCCATTGTGGTTCCTGCCATGAAATGTAACCAGGGGTACGAAAAAGTAACTCCTCTAGTTTATCATCTTGAAACTGTTCGACTTCATCGTCCCCCATAAAATACATATACTGATTGGATTCGTCATCATAAGTCACAGACAACAACTTATCCTTATATTCTACTGCTGCCTGTAGGACACCATTATGTTGCTTAGTAGCAGTTCCTTCATAAATGCACCAGGGACAAACATATTCGACATCGTCTATTGAATAAAATGGTCCCATGTAAATATAATCCGTTTCTTTATTACAAATACTGCAATTTTGTGCAGGTACCTTTTTGAAGACTCCAACATCGTACGCATTTGGTTGATACTTAAATATTGGTAGGTTATTCATATAAAATATTCCTCCGATGTAGAAAAAGGCTGATGGGTTTAAACAACACAACTCTGCCTTTTGAGTTATTCCCATTTAAATCCATGTTACGCTATATCTCGAACAGATTCCCCGAACTGCTATGTAATATCTTCAAACAAGTACATTTCTCTCAGCAAAACCTTCTACAAAGACTCAGCCCATTATTATTTGTTTAGCCAGGACACTATATTCCCCCACGGATCAAGAAAAATCCCTATTCACATAAGCAAACCGATTTTCCCGTCAAATGGAAAAGTAGAACTTGACGGTCTCCCTGCCTCGGCATAAAAAAGGCTTATCCATCCTCATCTTTTAAGATGGATAAGCCTTTGTAAGTTCATCAAATGAAAATAATTTTTGAGTTGTATTGAAAGGCTCTTACTGCGTTAACAAACCATTCTCTTCTAACACTTTATACCATTCATCCTCTTTTGAACCAACGGTATTTATACTCCCTCCAGATTCAACAAGCTTCAATCCAATTTCTCCATATTGTTCCCCTAGAAAATAGTTAAGTAAGAAGTTATTGAAGTCTCCATACGACTCCAAAACATAATTTTGATCTAATGGATCTCCAAATAAACACGTTACTTGACCATTTTCCTTATTAATAAACAGGGGGTACATTTCAATTTTTCCTATACAAATCCAGTCACCATCAAACCTTTGCATTTCCTCTACATAAAACTGAATATCGGCAATTTTCCGTTGACCAGAAATATTGATAACTCCTCCAATTAATATTTCATATCGATTTGTAATTAAATAATAATCTTTTAAATTACTATTCTCGGAATTTGTGAATTGTTCTTCATTGGTATTTTTTGTAATGTCCGCAAATGTCAAACTAAATGGGTCGTCACTTAATATTTCACTAATTTTATCTATTTTTTCGATTAATAATTCGATCATATTCCTCACCTTTCGGAACATTTTTTACCTGTACTCCCAATACTCCACCTAATCTTCTATGAGGAAACTCCCTATGAATACTTTTTCAACAAGAACCATTATTGTTCCATCTTCATGATGATGCCATATATAACCTTTAGGTGCTTTATAAGGCGTCGGTACTGGAAGATCCGAATCCTTATTCAATTTCGCTTCTGTATTTGCTCCCCTGTAATCTCTTGAACGTTTAGTAGGTGATGGAATTTTTATTGTAACTAAATCACCTGTCGCTTTTTCAAATTTGGTAAATTATTTTATCCTACCTTTTTATAGAGATTCTTTTTAATTGGTGTAATGCATTCTTTTCAATTTCTTTTTCCTTTGATTTACTTAAGAGTTCTAATTTCTCTTTAGACTCCTGCGTATTCATATCACCTAGAGCCCAGATACATTTTACGGCAAGGGCATTTGTGTAATGAAGATACTCAAATTTAGTTATTGCTGCTTTATAAAGACTTTCTACTGATGAATTTGATTGAAAATATTGAAGCAAGCCAGCAATATCCTCATGTGCCTTATGCCAAGCTTCAGTAATTAACTGGTTTAATATTTCCAAATGTCTTTCATTAAATAAATCAAATGTAAATCCTATATAAAATAGTAAACCTAGGTCATCTTTATTTTTTTCTCTACAAATAACTTCTAGCAGTTTGTCAAAGTAGCTAGTTATTTCTATATTTCCCTTGAACAAATCCAAAAATTCTATATCTGTTATTTCGCCACCAATAAGTTTTTTTATTAGTATTCTTAGTTCTTGATTCATTTTTATATCCTTTCAAAACTAGTAATATGATCATTAAAAATATCCTGCCGCTCGTATCCGTGTGATAGGACAAATAACTCGACCATTAGCAGTAGTAGCAATCCTTTGATTTATAGTGAGTGTTCGAGGCTTTCAATATAGACTCTGTTCGTATTCAAAAGATGTTAGTGCTATTTCTCCATACATTCAGTACCTTTAAGGAGCTTAAATATGTTCGACTAAATCCGTTTGTACAATAACGAACGAATCCAAATAGAATTAAGCGGCCCTAGTCCCATTGAAGTTAAGGACCAAAGCCGCTTACTCGAAATTTACTTTTTATACTGTATACTTGACGTTTTACAGTTCACTTTTGGGACAGCCCCTTTGTTATGACACTGCCACCCCATTATGATGAAGTGTACTATAAAATAATAGGCTTATGATTCGCCTTAGCTTTTTCCAGAATTTCTTCTGCGGTTAACTCATCGGTACTAGAAGTAATAATTCTATAAATCTCTTGATAGTAAGGCACACTGATGCTAAGTTGCTCTAGCCAGAGATCTTCCTCCTCGTCTGTCCCCTCTGCTAATAGTATTTTATCAATCGTACCAATGATCTCTTCTCTACTTAATTTCTTTATCATTATAGTTTCAACCTCCTGTAATTTACTTTTTATGATACATTCGTTTAATTATGCAGGTGACTTCATCAACCCCAACGGATGAATGAGCCCATTCGATTGGCTTTAACTCCATCACAGCCGTTATAACTGCTTGTCCTGCCCTCGTGCACACTTAAAAGGGAGGATAAAAAACCTTGAAAGACATAAAGTCAATCAAGGTTAGGACATACTAAAATGTAAACTTCTCAATTATTTTTAAACTACTGAAATCTGAATCATCATTTACCTTAGACGCATATATCAAAGGGCTTTCAAGTGCTGATAACTCAAATACTTTCCCTTCTGTACAAATGATAAATCTTTGTAAATCGGCAATAAGTTCTTGCATATTTACGTTGATAAAATCTGCGCTTGGTACTGAAACAATTACAAATGGATGATTGAAGCTTTGATTCATACAAATAAACGTATTATAATCAAATGCTGCCTGAGTAAATTCTTCTGGTAGGGAGTAAATAGATATCGTCTTTATATTCTCTCCATTCTCTAATGCTTTACTTAACTTTGCCTCTGTTCGTTTGATAGTGGTTAACTTTCCTGATTTAAAGCTATCCCCAATGATACCTAGATGTGTTGAAGGGTATCCTAGCTTCTCATTAAATTTCAAAAAATATTGATACCATTCCCATATCTCCTGTTCCTTGGCCTGGATTAAGCCATATAAAACAATGGATGTCATTAATCTACCGCTCAAACCTTCCACCTCTTTTTACTTTTTAATCGGCAGTAATTGTATACTTCCAGCTCTACTGCCAAGTTCTTTCTGGTTATCAATCATTCGTTCTATCAGTTTAGCTGGATCATCTGTCGTACTCGGAACTTCATACTGATTAATTTTACCATTAGATTTAACTACCATAACATCAGGCCTTCTCGGTCGAGCACTAGGTACTTCATTCTGGAGACCTTTGTTCAAATATACTTTAACTGTATCATCTTTCTTGGCTTCTTGAACAGCTTTCCGCATACTCGCAAACCAGTGACCAGGTGTTTTATTCGTATGTGGTTTACTCGGGAGTACAATTTTATCTTTCCAAGCCTTACACTTCATCAACCCCAACGGATCAATGAACCCAATAGGATCCCCATTCACATAAGCAAAACGGTTAAACGTTTGCCCGTCCGTCATGTCCCCTTGGAGCACATCTCGATTCAGGAACCGCTTCAATCCCGGATGGTAATACCGCGCCCGCATGTAATACAACCCATTCGGATCGGTCATGACCCCATCTCGGCCGTTATAGCAAAACGGCTGTTTCGTCCTGCCCTCGTGCTCTTCCAGTTCCCCGTACAATCCGTAGGTATAACGGTCTGTGACTCGACCATGCTCGTCGGTCAACAGGGTCGTGCTTCCGCGCGTATCTGCGTGATAGGACAAATAATCGCCTTGTGCATCCTCGCGACCAATGAGGCCCAGTCCATATACATAATACGCTCTGGCGGTTCCACTTTCCTCCAGCTCCATAAGAACCTGAGTCAAATCGGCGTTTTGGTCAACCACATAACGTGTCGTCTTACCATTCCATGTCATGGAGGTGCGCACGTATTCGGCATCATAGGTGTAGCGAGCTTGTCCGGCACGGACGAGACGATTGCGTGCATCATACGCATACGGTTCTGGCTGAAGCTTGCCCGGTAGTAACAGAAGGTTGCCGTCCTCGTCGTACTGAACAGGTTGACCATCTACCGTATCCAACCGATTGTCCTTGGCGTATGTCATCGCCGTAGCAAGACTCGAAGCTGAATCCCCAATAGCGGTAATATTCCCGCCCTGGTCATAGGTATAGAGAATCTTTCGCCCTGCCATGGCTCCGCTCGTCAGACGCCGCAGGGCATCATAGGTATACTGCTTTTCTTCCTCTTGGATGATCTGCCCGAGCTCGTTGTACACAAACCGATATTGCTGGAGCATGACGCCTTGCGCATTTTGATCCCAAAGACGCAGAAGCTGTCCGGCTGCGTCATAGTGACGCTGCTCTACCGTACCGTTTGGTCGGTCTGTACGGATGAGGCGGTAATTTTCATCGTACGTGTACCTTGTGACACGACCTGCCCAGTCTGTGACCTTGGTCAATTGACCTGCGAGATCGTAGGAATAGTGAACCTTCTTGCCATCTGGATAGACGAGCGTTGCCAGTCTGCCTCCCGCATCGTAGGTGTACTGTAGCGTATTCCCATACTGATCTGTACTAGAGACGATTCGTCCCAAAAGATCGTAGGTACGACGCTTGGTGTCTTTTCCATCTTCTTTGACACTTACCACGCGACCCTCGGCGTCGAAAGTCCTGCGAACAGTCCCCGCTTCGTCCTGCTGTTCAATGAGCTGTCCGGCTGCATCGTAGCGGTAGTGCGTTTCTTGACCGCGCGCATTGGTCTTGTCGGTCATCCACCCGCGCTTGTCATAGCGGTAGGTCGTTCCTTCTCCGGTAGCATTGCGTTCAGCTAAAAGCAAACCACTGGCATCGTAGGAAAGGGTGGTGGCATTGCCATTGGCATCCGTATAGCTCGTTAGGCGGCCTTCTCCGTCGTATTGCTGCTTGTAGGCAGCTGCTTCGTTTTCCAATACCTCTGTCAGACGTGCGGCTGCATCATAGGAGAACTTGGTTTTCTGTCCAGCCGCATTCGTCGTGGCAATAACTTGATGGAGCTTGTTGAACTGGTATTGGGTTGTTCTTCCGAGTCCGTCAATATGGGCAAGAATATTGCCTGCTCCATCATAGGTGAGCCCGCTCACCTTCTGTCCGGATGCATCATAGACAGCCGTTAAGCGCCCGGCAGCATCGTATTCATAGCGCTGGATGTTCCCCAAAGGATCGGTGACAGATGTCACTCTGCCCATGGCATCGCGTTCGAGACTGGTCTTCGCCCCGGTTGGATCTACCACCCCAACGATCTGCCATTCCTTGTCATACTCATAACGAGTGACTTCACCAAAGACGTTTGTGATGGATTCTACTTTTTCCGTAATCGTGTAGCCGATCTTCGTCGATGCTCCGCTAGCCGTAGTCTCCTCTACTCGACAATCCTGTGTATCGTACGTAAAGGATTGCATCCTTCCGAGAGGATCTATGACACCAACAAGATTATCATTGGCATCGAATACCTGACGCAGCGAACCCCCAAAAGCATCTGTAAAGGTTGTCATCCTGCCTGTAGGGTCGAAGCCAACACGGAAGATACGCCCTTCTAGGTCTTGAGCGGAAACGAGCATTCCCTGTCCATCGTAATGATAAGTAGTTTTTGCTCCCGTAAAATCAATATAAGTGCTTCTTTGCCCGTGCTCGTTATACCCGATGGAAGAGGTGCAGCCGTCTGGTCGTGTTATGCTGACCAGACGCTCGTGTTCATCATAGGCGTAGGTCGTGACTCCGCCTTCCGCGTCTTCTTCTGCTACCATGAGGTCATTTTCGTTGTACGTATAGGTCGTTGTATTGCCAAGAGGATCTGTCTCTTTTACCAGATTCCCGCGATGGTCATACGTGTAAGTGGTTGTTTCGCCCGCTCCGTTTGTTTCAGAAGTCGTTTGTCCCCACTCATTATAGGAGTATTTGGTGACCGTTCCATCCTTCTCGGTTTTCTCCAGCAATTGGCCATTGTCGTCATGGACCATAACCTCGACATGCCCATTTCCGTCTGTGAAGGTCGTGACCATCATGCCCGGGCGGCTCTCGGTATCATAGTGAATATAACCTGGGATGCCTGCTGCGTCTGTTTGGCAGATGATGCGTCCTTCCTCGTCAAACGTATTCGTATAGACGATGACGCCATCGGATGCCAGAGATTCCAGTTGGTCATTTCCTGTATAGGACAAGTCAGTGACAACACCATTGGGATTGGTGTAGCGAGTCATCCTGCGGTCGGCATCATACGAAAAGCGAAGGGAACGAGTCCCATCGGACAATGCTGACACCAAACCATCCGCCCCATACTCCAGTGAAAACGCTCGACGACTTCGCTCTTCTGTCAATCGATTCAGCCTGCCATGCTGGTCATAGCTGAAGAGCAGCGACATTCCGGCAACCACCGTATGGCGAAGTGCTTGTCCATTTCTGGCAAAATCGTACGTCTCTCTCGTTTCCTTGACCCACAGCGTATAGCCGTCTTGTCTTTCCCGCAGTTCGTCAAAAAAGACAGCCGCATCACTGGACCGGTATAAGCCGTCCTGAACGCGAGTAAAGGTATTGGCGCGACCAGCATTCCACCACACCGTAATTTCTTCGCGTGTCTCATCCAGGAATTCCAGGCGCATTTCGTAATTGTGCGTCCATGCTTTGCCCAGTGCGCCCTCTTGCAAAAGCAGGGAGTTGTAATGCAGCTCAAACGTCCACGTCTCGGCTCCATACAGCTTGAGGGCAGGATGAACGATAAACTGCGCTCCAGTACCGCCATGGACCGGGTCTTTGATGCAGCTTTTCGGTTTTACTTTTTTGACGTTCATCTTTCTTACCTTGCCTGGTTTCTTGTGCTTCCCTTTGATTCTTTTCCGACCCCCGGCAATTCCCGCTACGGTTGAGAAAACACCATCCGTCGCATAATCCAATGCCTCAGATCCGGCTTCCTTGAGCACTTCTTTCACAACTGGCTTCTGCATGAATTTGCCAAGCATGCTCTTCTTCAGCTTCTGCACAGCCGCAAGCTTGTCCATGCTCTCCTGAATGTTCCGCGCAGCAGTGACGACCTTCCCTTTCACTGCGCTTGCTGCATTGGCCGTCGCCTTGACCGCTTTCGATACACCCAGTGCTTTGTCTGCTGCCTTGACCGCTTTTGTTGCCTTGGTCATCGCTTTTGTTGCCTTCACTGCTTTCGTCGTCAGCTTGGCCGCAGTCACTGCCGTACCCGCACCTGGAATCGCGGCTGCAAGAGACATAGCTGCACCCGCATAATCGCCACGCGCGACAGATATCCCCGCATTGACGACGTCTGCTACTTCCCCGATGACAGGGATCATCCCCACGATATCGAGTCCAAGCTGTAAACTATCGAGGAAGCCCCATCCAGAATCCTCTTCCTCCTGCTCCTCTTCGACGACTTCTTCCTCTTCCTCCTCCTGCGGCAAATCCTCCACAACCACAGGCGCCTTTGTCAGCCCGACCATCTCAATCTTCGGCGCTTGAAGATCCACTTCCCCGTCTAAAATCATGCTGCTGGTGCTGCACATGAGGTAGATCGCTTCCTTGGCCTTGATCTCAACTTTCGTATCTGACGTAATCTCCATATCCTTTTCCGAAGAAAAAACAATGGGATGCATACTGTGAATCTCAATACCATCCTCTTCATGCAGCTTGATAAAAATATTGCCTTCCTTGCTCTCCTTCGCAGTAAGAACGAGCTCCTTGCCGCCCATCATCAGCTCTTTGCCAAAGTTGGTTCCCCAGTACTTGATGCCGGGATTGCCCGTCTTCGCCGTGCTGCCTCCACCTTTTCGCACGGAGCTGACTGCCATGGCGCCTTCTTCATCTGGTGTGGAGAAGTAGAGCTTGACGGAGTCACCCATTTGCGGCATGCAGTGAAAGCCGCTGTTGCCTTCTGCGGAGTAGACCGTGGAATACGGAAACCAGCTCGCCTCTGCCTTGGGCTGCTTCGGATCAATGTCGAGGTGGATTTTGACGGTGTCCTTCTGGATGTCGATGATCTTGCCTTCTAGGGCAGCGCCGCATATGTCATCGTTGCGGATAGGGTTTTGACGGATGCCTGCTTCGGGCATGAGCTGATAGGTGTGAATGAGAAGGGCATGGTCGATCCTCGTTGTTGACCCGGCGACGACCAGCTCTTTGCCTTGGTAGTTCACGCGGTCTCCGAGCTGGAGGACCTGTCCGCTTTCTACTTCATAGGCGAGAAAATCATTTTCTGACATACCTGCCGCGTAGCCGTTTTCTGTCGTTTCCATATAGGGAGATAGCCTTTTGCTGATGGTGTAGCTGGCGTCTGTCAGTTGAGCAGTACGTCCCTCGGGTAAGCCAAACCAGAACTTTGGCGTATCCGCAACAGCCTCGGCGACGAGAATAGAGCCGAAGCGGGAGGCCAGTCGCTTTAAAAACTCCCAATCTGTCTCCTGATACTGGATGGCAATGGTCCCAAGCGGCGCTCCGTTTGAAGCATGGTCCAAATAATCGGAGCCGGGATAGTCCTTTGTGATTTCATCCAGCAGACTGGCATACGTCATTTGTTTATGCTGAAAAGAGCGCATTTTGCGCTGTCCGTCCATTCGCTGCGTGTGCGAGACTGCCTCCAGCTCCAAATGGTACACGCCGTGAACAAAGTTGACACTGACGGAATCCACGAGGCCTTTGAACAGTGTCTTCGTAAGCGCACCGTTTTCCACCAAATTCAGCGCGACTGTATCCTCGCTCGTCGCCATCTCAATGTAACGGTCGCTTTTTTCCTCCGGGATGATACCGGTGACGAACAGTCTGGCGTGCTCATTGACTTTCTTCACGATTCTGACATCTTGTAGGCTTTGGATTTCAAAGGGTGAGACCAACTGAATATTCTCGTATCCAGCCAGCTTCTCTGTCGTATTCATACAATCCCCCTCACTATTGCTCCTGTCCGTCGTCTTCGATGCGAATGCAGCCTCCATAAATGCACATGTTCGTGCTGGTGTTTAACAGGGCGGGATGATTTTCCACGAGTACATCTGCCTTGCCATCGATCCAGGGCATGGTGACTACTGGAACGCATGGCATCGGCTTGAGTACGCCGTTGTTGGCAGCAGTTGCAGCTGCAACAGTTGGATTTTTCTCGCATTTGCATTTGCCGAACGGCATGATGTTCACTTGCGGCATATAGTCATTCACGTTCATCTGTGCCTGATTGCGAATGTACACGCCATGACTAAACGGCGTTTTCAGCTTGTTCTTCTGGCTCCCGTAGTCGCACGTGAGAATTGCTCCTGCCACGACGTAGCTTTTCTTCGGAGCGGAAGACGGCACAACATCGACATCTTCAATCATGGGCATGACTCATTCTCCTCCCTGCTTGCTCTACTTTTTTCAAGCGGATACCGAAAAAGTCCCTGCGCAGCAAAGCTTCCGCCAGCCGCAAATCGATGAGGATATACGGTTCGCGAATCCCTTCGATTTGAAAGATCGTATGGCGTCCAATCTTTTCTGGATCGAGAACCAACCTTTTGAGTGAGCCGTCCCTGTGAAACTCGCTTTTCTCGGACAGGCAGTTCACGCGCGGCAGGATCATCAGCCAGTACAAATCCTGCTTGATCCGCTCCCTGTCTACCAGCACGACAGATTTGACGAACAGCTTTGGCGCGAACTTATGGATGATTGTTTTTAAGCGGTTGGAATAGAGCGGGATCGGTCTGTCGAGAAAATCCAGATAGTCGTTTTCCTTCTTTTGCTTGATGTCGAACTGGCTGACGACCTCGTCCAACTCGTCCTGATATTCTGTGGTGAGCCACTCCTGCCGGATGACGTCAAAAACGCCCGTTGGCTCCACTGCACTCGCGATTCGCTCGTCCTGTGACAAGATGAAATAATTCATGCCTGACTCCCCTCTCGCCAAATGACATGTCGCTCCTGAAGCTCATCCAACAGAATAGAATCTCTGGCCTCCTCCGAGAATACGGCTCTCTCCAAAAGCGCGCCGCTAAAATTCGCTCCGGTCAAAATCGCATCTGTAAAGTCTGCGCCGCGCAGATCGGCTCCAGTAAAATCAGTCCCAGTCAAGTCAGCCCCGACGAACAAGACGCCATCAAAGCCGGGCGTCTCCCACGCATCTGGTTCCAACAAACCCCTTGGCCCGGATGCTTCACGAAAGCTCGCGCCTAGCAGATTCGCTCCGGTAAAATCCGCTCCATGAAGGAGACTGTCTCCGAAGTCAACCGCTTTTAGCTGGGCACGATGCCATCTCGTTCCGACCAAAACACTTTCGCGAAGGGTCGCTTTCGTTAGCTGACTGTCAGAGAGATCCGAATAACGGAGATCAAGACCATCGAATTGCCCTTGCCCCAGATCGAGACCAGCCAAAACCTTGTAGCCGTATTCCAGCTCTTGCTTTTCTTCCAGCCAGGCACGGATCATCCCGGAATCTTTGTGGCGAGTGTCCAGACAATACACGATTTCGCTTTGATCCAGATACTCTCCGACACGCACCTCCAGCTCCGGCTCCTTGTCCACCTGTTGAAAAACCTCCAGCTGAACAGCCTGCACCATGGCATAACGGATCAGGTGAACGACATATTGATGAAACTTCTCTGCCTCCACGAGCTTGATCCGTTCGATATCGGGAAGTCTTACGTGTCCGGCATACGCTCTGGCAGCCTCGTTCCATTCGTCTGAGAGCCGATCCAAAAAGCGGAAAGCCCAGCTCGCATCATAGCTGGTTTGACACTCTACCGGATCGAAAAACCAACTGCTGTCCGTAGCCTCCAACAAATACTGACTGCTTCCCTCCAGAAGCTCCGTCCGCAGCATAGAATAGGTCAAGTGCGCCAGTTTGCCCTTTGTCCCTTGCTCCTGCATGTCAACGACTCGTCGGCAAATCTCTTCAAATGAACGGAGAAATTCTTTTGCGAGCCTCTCTTTATTCACCTGATAGTAAGCATCCAAGGCATGCAGGCTGGCAATGGTTCTCTTCGGCACCTCGTGCTCCTTGAAATGCTGCAAGGCTTCCTCTCTCTCCATGCCAATCCCCCCTTCTTCTCACCGTTTTTGCATACACCAAACACACGGTTACCCGCGTGGCAACCATGTGTGTCAATTGGTTTTGAGCTCCTGCCCGACGATGCTTGTATTTCCGTCCATCTTGATGTTGCTCTCTTTGCAAGTGAGACTGATCTCCTCTTTCGCCGAGATAACTACCTTCGTGGCAGAGTCCATCAAAATGTCCTTTTCGGAGACAACCTTGATATTTTTTTTGCTAAAAATCTGGATGCCGTCCGCGTCGGTCATTCGAATGAGGATTTCCCCGTCCTTTGCGCTAAGCAATACCTCCGACGGGCTGAACATCAGTTCTTTTCCGTTGGCTGTGCGGAAGTATTTAATATCGGGATTCCCGAGCTTGTTCGTTTCGCCCTCGTCTGAATTTTTCCGGACAGAGCTGATGGCAATCCCGTCACTTTCCTTGTTGCTCGGAAAATAGACGCGGACGTAGTCATCGAGCTCCGGCATGCAATACCAACCGCTGTTTCCTTCAGCTGTATAAACCGAGGAATACGGGAACCAGTGCGCCTCGCTCTTGCTCTGGCTCTTATCGATATCGAGGTGGATTTTGACGTTGTCTTTTGAGACCTCAATGACTTTCCCCTGCACCGATGCCCCTACGATGAGCGAATTGTGGAGCGGCTTTTGGCTCATTCCTTTTTTGGACGCGAGCAAATACTTGTGCTTGAGCAAGCCTTTCTTCATCTCGGTATGGGCCTCATACACATACAGGCTCTTCCCTTTAAAATCCACACCGTTGCCCAAATCGAGCACGCGATCTGTCTCTACCTCGTAAAAGATGTAGTCATTTTCATCCACGCCCTTGACCCCGTTTTCCGAGGAATGGCGGAATTCATTCAAATTTTTACGCACCCGATAGTGAAAATCGTCCAGCTTACCTTTTGATGCACCCTCTGGCACACCGAAGCTGAACTTCGGCTTTTCAAAAACGGATGCTGGCATTAGTCCCGTCTGAAAACGCGAAGCCAGCCGCTTGAGAAATTGCCAATCCGTCTCCTGATACTGCATGGTAAAGGAGCCCAGCTTCCCGCCATTGGAGGCCATGTCCATAATGTCCATGCCTGGGTATTCTCCTGCGATTGTTTTCAAAAGGGAACCGTAGGTCATGGCCTTGTTTTGAAACGAACGGCTCTTGCGCTTCACGTCGAGATTGTACGTAGGCGAGACAGCTTCAACGTACAAATAATAGACGTCTCGTACAGCCTTGATGCCTATCTCCAGAACGATTCCCGCAAAAAGCGGCGTGGCGTTGCCGTCGTTATCCACCTGACTGATTTCGATCGGGGTCTGTGCTTCTGTCATTTCTACATAGCTGTCCTTCAATTCTTCTGGTACGATCCCCGTAAATGTCAGGCGAGCGTGCTCATTAATCTTTTTCGTAATCGTCAGTTCTACCAGATGCGTCAATTGATAAGGAGAGATTTGCAAATTGTTGTAGGCAATGACAGGAAGACTCATATTTTCCCTTCTCCCTTCCCATTTTCATCCGAATTGGTGGATACGAGCGACAAGGAATCCATGATTCCCCAGCCTACTGGCTTCCAATCTGACAGCTCCTGCTCCGTGCAATTGAACGTGCAGAGAAGAGCGCGTCCCTGTAGGGAGACAAAGCTGATCAGGTTGTAAATGTCTGTATCCAATGCTGGTGCAACAAATTCAAAAAATCCGACGCTTGTGCCGGCAATCTCACGTATTCCTTCCTCCTGCCAACGAGCGAGCGGCTGTGTTCTCCGCAAAACCTGCTTCATGACATCCATGAAGGCTTTTAGCTGCGCAGGAGAATCCGCCAGCTTGCTCTCGGTATAGGTAAAAGCCAGGTTAATTGACGCTGTTTCGTTCGTAAAAATCAGGGAAGGCCTACGTTCCGATGGATACTTGAGAACTGCTACTTCTGGACTCATGATGGAAAATGTCTTCGGGAGCCGAATCTGTACGAGATCGTCGAGGACGCGTTTGTCCTCCATGGGAATTCTCTCTTCACCGACTGTAATCAATGATTTGTTCACCACATCCAGTCGGTTTTTGCCCTTGGGACCAAAACGTATTGCTGCTGGCTGTGCATCCTCACCGGAAAGCTCATTCAACATGCCGATAATGCTTTCATCCATGCGCGCCATTTCCATTCACCATCCTCTCGTTAATCAACAATAACCCGCTGACGCCCGCCTGTTTTCCACTCTGTTTTTGAGGATCTTCCGCCGCTCTTGGCGTCATCCAAGATGCGTGCGAGGTATTTGAGAATCTGCAGGTTCGTGTACTCGCGGTAACCCGTCCCCATTCTGTTGCCTATATAATGAAGAACGAGCCCCCGCTCTACTCTGTCCGCATTCAAGCACTGCATGGCAAAGGCGAGATCATACGGGTGATTGGTGACCGTTTTTAGCATTTCATTCGCAAAATACCGCAGGATGTAGGGAGCAAGCGTTGGCTCGTTTCTCCCGGCATGTTCGACATGAACGATATTCCACGTGTTGAATTCGGTCGCCATATCGGCTAAATCCTGATAATCACCGCGAAGCCTTGCCCCTTGCTTGAGCTTGAAGCGCCCCAACTCCCTTTCATCAGGGTGTGACTCTAACTCCGTATCGAGAACATACGACGTCTCGTAAACGTAATAGTCGGTCAGCGAAGTCTCCTCCTGAAAGCGAATCTTGAGCACGGTCTCCATACCTGTGGCCTCATAAGGGATGCGCTCTTCGTGTTCAAACAAGTAAATCCGTCCTTGATGCTTGACGATCCCTCTACCGACAGTGAGGTGCCCTTCGCCAATCGTTACATCCATCCCGGAAATAATGCCGTCTGTATAATCTTGAAAGTATAAACCGACAAAATGTCGCGGGTAATCACGTAGATTCTCAAGCATCTCCCGCTTGAGAATTCGCCCTTTATGAAAATTGGGATAGAGATGGGAAAACACCGCTGTTCCCCCTTCCTGTTCATTTAAGCTGCCTGGTTATTTTCTCATTTCATCCCGTCAAAGAAATCCAGCTCGGACAAGTCACTCTCAAAAGCAAAGAAAACCTTTTTCCCCAAAGCAAGCTGTTCATTCAGGCGAGCTACTGGCACGACATGGAATCCCCACTCACTGCCGCTCGCAAAAACGAAGTATTTCGACTCCCCATTTTGAATCGAGTCAGTCTCATCCTGCGGGATATGCGTACCGTACTTACTCGCGATGTCCTCATACAATACGGTTTTGTATTGAGCGGGTTCATCTATGTACAAGTACCGCTGACGTAGCTGGCCGTCATTTTCCTTGAGATAAAACTCAACCTCGCTCACGCCGTAGGGACGCGAGATAGAGCCATGCACGAGACTCAGCTTTTCCTGACTGTGAATGAGTACTCTCTCTTGCTTGTTATGCGTGAAGGCGGTCACGGAATACGGGACGATCGGCGCATGATTCGTAATTTGCGCTTCAATGAAGCCTGCCTTTTTGGCACTTTGATAGCGCAGCGCTCCACGCAAGCAAGACAGCTTCAGGTCTGGCACCTTGCCCGCATCCTCCGACTTTTGCCGGAACTCGATGCTGCGTCCAGGGACAAACTCTTTGAGCGCTTCACGGAAAACATCAATCCGGCACGACTGCCCAGTCAGCTTGATGATCGAGAAGTCAGCCAGCCTTCCCTGTTGGTAAAAATCGTCCAAGAAGACGCGCAAAATCTCGTAAATATCGGCCTTGATCAGGTGATTGATCTCTTTGGCGTTGAAAACGACATCAGGAAAATCAAACACGTCCCGGAAGCGACCATCCTCCCGTATCGACAGCACCCATCGCTCGACTGCCGTCAGCTTTAGATCGGGCTCTTGACGATTTTCTGTATCGGATGTGAAGCGATTGCGCAAAATGCCGGTCTGACGGAAAAACTCTTTTTTCATATGGTCAGCGAGGTCCCACAAAAAGTGAAAATTATTGCGGACACGCTGATACTCGTCCCGGCTCTTGTTCTCGTACTTCTTGTAGCGAGTCGGCAAAATCGCCTCGGCTTCCCGATATCTCGCCTCGAAGCGTTCATAGATGGAGTCGACGCCGTATTCATCCACGTACCGGAATATTTCCGATCCAGGGATGTCGATGATCTGGTCGATGTCGGTCACTTGCCGCCCTTTTCCGTAATAGTCCGCGAAGACGATTTTCATAAATTGCATGATGCGATACGTAATGTTGTTGCCGCCAAAATTGGTGTCGCCGTTTTCATAGGTCGTATCGATATCGATGCGATAAGAGATATGTCCGTCCTCAATCCGGAAATGACAAGATGACAGATCCGTCGTGCCTCCGCCGCAATCGATGACAAGCGCTTGATAGGTCTCCCCATCCAGAAAGCTGTTTTTGTCAATTTGATCGGCAATCGTGTTAAACAGGACGGCCATTCCTTCATCGAGAGCGTGCTCTGATTCAATCCGATACTCAGGCAAAATCTCGGTGAACATCTCAAGAAACTGCGTTTTCAGCTTGACCGGACTTGTGATATGCAGATGACGAAAGCGGCATTTGAATTGATGCTCGGCCATTTGAATGACGTGAAGAAGGTATTGGCGCAGGATGTCGCTTCGTTTCACAGTCGCGGTATTTCCTTGGCTGTCCATGACCTCTTCGATCTTGTGATAGCTATTCACCCAGCGCTTGATACCTTGAAACACGGTCGCGTTCGTGCTGTATCCGTTCTTTTTCATGTGCCGAAGTGCTTCATAGCCGATGTGAAAGCGAACGTCATGCGGGGAAGAGCAATCCGCCACGCTGACAGCCGTCGGCAGCACCTCGATCCATTCCTCGTTTTTTTGCGTCGTATCGGGGAAGGAGACGTAATTGATCGCATTCAAGCGTATACGTCCATTCAACAAGTCGTTGCTGGAAGGGGAGCTGACATATTGATGGTCGAGAAAAGCTCCCGCTGTCGTCGAGGAGGTACCAAAATCAATCGCGAGAACGGCGTCTGTTTCTTCCAATTCCCTGATCTCGAGGTCAGTCACAGGTACTTTGTAGTAGTGGAGATTGACAGGCGGCAACGGATGGTCCTGATGATACGCCTTGTACAAATACTCCGAATCCTGCTTGCGAAAAAAGAGCAGGCTGTAGTTTTGATTGACCGTTTTTCTCAGTTGAGCATCTTGGCAAGCGTGCAGCGTAAAATGCCCGGTTCTCCTATCTTCTTTGTCCTTGCGCAGATGCAGAATACCGCATAGCTCCATATGGTCATTCACCAAAAGCACATTGGATTCGGACAAGCCTTTGGAGGACTCGACGTGATAGTTGTCCAGCCTGCCAATGGCAAGACCCATGTACAAGCACATCTTCGCTGGAATTTTGATCACATCTACACCTGGCATCGGTGTGTTTAAATATTTGTGGAGTACGGCTTCGAGGCGTTCAACACCACCTGGAACAGCACTTTCAATCAGGAGGTTTTCTTCTGCGCCGCGGAAACGCAGAATCGTATGCAGCAGTCCCTCCCGATCGAGATTGTTCACAACAGAGCCGACCAGCTTCTCCTTGTAACAAATATTGCGGAGCTGAAAGGTCGTCATCTCCATCAGCTCGTCCCGTGTATAGGTCGCTTCGCCTCGATGATTGCGTTGATTTCCATCCCCGCTGCTGCCCTTTTGGAGATGAAGCTTATATGAATAGGTAGACATCCCAACTCTCCTCTCTCCCGACCTTTTGTTGGGGTCAATCGGTCAAAAACCTCTAGTACAGTGCAACACTGTCGATTTGCATCGTTTCCTCGACATCCAAAATACCGAAATGGTTTCGCCAATAAATCTCTGTATGGAACCGAACCGGTAGAAAAATATCCTTGATTAAAGCGAGCTTGGCCTGTGCGGTTTCACTCTCCGACTGCCCGACGTAAATCAGCAGCTCATCTTTTTCTTCGCAATTGGCGTAAATGGTAGAGTGAGAGAATATTTTTCGCATCGTATCCTTAAGCAGGTACACCGCTTCACCGGTCTCATACAAGCGCAAAATATTGCCCGCGATAATCTCTCGCTCCTCTTTGGTAAAAAGTCGAATGTTTTCCTGTACCCGACTGCCGAACAGCCCCGCTTCCAAGTCGCGCAATACAAAGCGGATGTGGTATTCACGCTTGTTCATCCCTTGCGACAGATCGATCTCGGCCAGCAGATGGATGATGATATCAAACAAGGTATGCCGAAGCTCTGCATCGTCGGAGTAATTGGCGTCAAAAAGGTCACGAAAAATATCGTCGAAGCGATAGTACGGATTCACCTCTACCGTTTTTTCCACCGCTTTGGCGTTGATTGCCTCATGACTCAGCTCCATGTAGGGCGAATACACTTTGGCCGCTTTGAACTGGATGTCTTTATTGGCGATCCCGGCGCGTTTTGCACGAATAACCAAATCCCAGATGTAATTCAAGCCCATTCTCCTTCACACTTGTATTCCGGAAAATACATCTGCACCTCAGAAACGAGGAAGCTCATCATGTCTTGGAGAATAAAGCTGTTCGCCCCGCGTCTCCGAAAGCCGAGAGCCATGATCTTCTTGTCATTTTCTACGCGGACATTATCGCTAATGAACGGATTCAAACCGTATGTGGCGGGAGGCCGATTGTTTTTATCCCGAATTTCGACATTCACTAGCTCCAGCTGTTCAGCGGCTTCAAAGGAATGGACGATCCGGATAATCTCTCCTTTGGCCCGTACGGTCATCGCCTGCTTCCGCGCATAGCTCCCAATGAAGCTGTTTTTGCGACGATTGGACACCAATTCGTAATCCAGCCTTCCGATGCGGGTCGTGACAGGCTGCGTAATTTTGCATACATTCCAAACACCCGACTTCTCTTGAGGCGAGACGATCGTCAGCTCTTCCGGTGACCGCTTGATATAGCGAATCAGCTCTTCATCTCCATCCACCAAATACCCGTGCTCGCTACCCGTCTTACGTAACGACAGGACATGCTCGAAGTTCACCCGGTCAATGGCAGGTACGGGAAAGCCGATGTTTTTTAGTGCTAAGCGCTCGATGTTCCACAACGGGATGACATCCAGCTTTTTGTAAGGCTCCCACTCATCGAGGGTAATCGACATTTCCAGTATCTCTTCGTCTTCTGTAAACGTGCCCTCACAGGCAACCAGAATGACATCGAAAAACTTGCTCGCGTAAGGATGATTCACCGTTTTCCACGGCATCCCGTTCTTTTGAAACATGTTGTACAGCTTTTCCAGCTCATCCATATACACGCGACTTTGTTGGAGACGCACCTCGATTGGATAGTGATTGCCTGCCGTGTTCAGACGACCCTTGAAGGTTCGCTTGCTCATCATCAGCTCCTGAACCTTGTCGTACTCACACTCCAAAAAGATCGTCATCATGACCGCTTCTTCCTGGTTGCTGAGCTTGACCGCCAACTCTTTGCGATCACATACCTTCTTTTCCTCATCGCCAGGAATCATCGGGTATAAATACTCATGGATTGGGTCAAAGTCATCGCGGTGGCAGAGAGTCACGTAGATGTCATGCTTATCTTCCTTGTCCTCGATCTCGGAAAAAACACGCTCCTCCAGCTTCTTCTGCATCTCCTCCTGATACTCGACCAGATTGAGGAAGACACCGTTCATGATCTGCTTGAGCAATCTGCGCTGCTCCAGCTCCTCCATTTTGTTTAAACGATCCAGTACAATCTCTTTCATGGCGTTTTGGCTGCCTCCTCCTGTGTCGGGTTGGCTGTAGCTGGTGGATTAGCTTGCGGTGGCTGAACTGGCTGAGTCGCCGGAGCTGTCGCGGCTGGCGGAGCTGCTTGATTGGTCGGCACTACTGGGGGCACCGGAACTAGCTGGTACGTTGGTGCCACCGGATTGACTGGGACTGCCTGATTGATTGGAGCTGTTTGGTTCGTCGGTGCCGTCTGATTCACCGGAGCTGTTTGATTTACCGGTGCGGCCTGGTTTGCAGGAGCTGTCTGATTTGCAGGAGCTGTCTGATTAACTGGTGCCCCTTGATTCACCTGAACTGCCGGAGGTTGACTCACAGCACCCGCCCCTTGCACCGGAGGCTGACCTGCTGGCGCACCTGCCGAAGGCGGAGCAGCAGGAGGATTCAGCTTCTCCTCTGCCTTTGTCACCTTGCGTTCCATCGCCAAAACCTTCTCCAGCACACCAATCTCCTGATAAATTTCCTGCGCCATCGTATACGATTGGATCGCTCCCTCGAAGTCTTGCGCTGCATAGCTCTCGTCGCCTTGCTTCTCCAGCTTGTCGCCGTCGAGCGTCTTCTTTTCCTTATCGATACCGGTCTTTTTGGAAGCTACCTCGTCCAGCTTGGTACGCAGCTCCTTTTCTCCTGTTACAAAGGAAGTTTCCAACGCCAGCTTGCGCGCCTTTTGGTAATAGGCTTCTGCACCAGCGTAATCCTGCCCCTCAAACAAGAGATCGCCTTCCTTTTTCCACTGCATGACGAGCACATACGATTGCGTCTTTTCTTTTTTCTCCAAAATCTCCGATTCGTTAAAATCATCGCGCCCTTTCATTTCCTTGAGCGCCTTATCGTACTTATCCAATGCTTTGGTATACTGCTCATCCTTTACAGCCGTATCACCATCCACGATCAACTGTGTGATGCGGATCTTTTTGGCCAAGAGAGTAGCCTGAATTTTGTTTTTCACGATATTTGCAGCATTTCGGGCATCGCTGTACGCCTTGAGTGCCTTCGGATAATCGCCCTCCGCGATGAAAGCGTCTCCGGCTGTTTCATGCTCGAACATCCCTGTCGCAGCATCCGCAATGCGCTCCGCTTCCTTCATCTTGAACAGCAGAGCACCGCCTCCAGCCAAGGCAAGCACGAGAAGGATGAGTGCCACCCTTTTGATGATCCGCCACTTTTTTTGCGGGTCTGTCTTGAAAATTTTGTTCGCGAAAATAGCAGCTGCCGTGTAGTTTTGAACGACATGCTCCTGCTTGCTCAAAAGCACGTCCTCCAGTGTATCGATCCAGGCTTCAGGATCTTTCGCCTCTTGTAGTCCGTCCTGCATTTCGGCCGAATTCACCTTTTCCCACAGACCAGGGGTAGCAAGCAGAAAAACATCACCGTCATAGAGCGGGAGCTTCTTGGAGACAAACGGACGAAATTCATTGGGTGTCCCCAAATAGCTCAAGAGATTATGGCGCTCCTCGTGCTGATCAAGCGCGTCCTCTGCAATTTCCTCCCCATCCACCATCTGTTGGGCAAGACTCTGATCCTTGCTCTGCCATTGCAGTCGGCCATTGCGAAACTGATACATCCGGGTGTTACCAGCAACCCCGTACCTCACTCTGGCATAGTCCGTTACGATTACGGTCAGGCTCGCTTTTAGTCTGACACGATGGCTCTCAGCTTGCAGGACACGATGGGCCTCCTGCAAATAGCGGCGAATGCGATAACGCGAAATGGACGGCTTCTGCAAAAAGTAGCCCAGAACGCTTTTGGCCGCCAACTCTGCACTCTCTACTTCCTGATCGTTATCCAATCCACGGGCGATTACCCAGCACGCGATATCATCCAGCTGTGCGTAGGCAAAGTAATCCTTGTTGCGAACGAAGCTGCCTGATTCGGATAGAAACCCGGTAATGAATTCACTGTTGTCCTTTCTCATTCGTACTACCCGCTCCCCCGTTACCAGCCTTTTTCCAGGATGAGAATGGTTGCGTTGTCCTGATTGGCTTTTTGCTTGCTTTCCACCGCTTCAATGATTTGGTCAGCCGCGTCATGGGCAGCGATATTTTGGAACAAAATCTGCTCCAGCTCCATCTCGGTTAACGTATCGTAAACGCCGTCACTACAGAGAATGACCTTGTCTCCCTTTTCAAGCGGAAACGGCTCACGACCAATTTCGATATTTTGAAAGTTATCGTAGCCCAAGTAGTTGATTAGCTGTTTTTTCTGCGGATGCTCCAACGCCTCGTCCTTCGTAATCTCACCGGACAGAAAACGCGCCTCCAGCACCGACTCATAAATGTCTTTTTGATTGATCGGAATGAATTCTCCATTCCGGAAAACGGTAATGATACTGTCTCCAACCGCTCCCCAATACAGCTTGTCCTCAACGATTACGCCAGCGACCAGTGTTGTCCCACCCCGACTTCCTCTTAAGGCCTGCAAAATCTCCGAATTGGCAAGAAAAGCAGCCCGGGAAAAGAAGAGGGAGATATGCTTCGGGTTGTCCAGCTTAGTAAATTCACGGATAAATGTAGTCACGGCAAGGGTTGAAGCAAGTCTGCCGTTAGCCAGTCCACTGATTCCATCAGCTAAGACCGCAATCGTCCCATGAGACGATGTTGCTGTCGAAAAGTAATCATCCTGTTCTTCTCGTCTGCCGATCGTCTGTCCATTTCCGATCTGGATGACGGGATTCATTTCTTGCCGGATCAAAGCTGCACGCAGACGAAACAAAAGAGTAATGGCAATGATAACGGCAAGGACGACCAGATACGGGATTGCGCCCTGTTGAAACATGCTCATCATTCCTTGCCTTTGTTGGAGTTGTCCCACTCGAAGTGAACACCGCACAGCGGGATGAAAATAAAGGTACTCTTTCCGAGCTGGAGCACATCGTACGCAGTAAGCTCAACTGGTGTGTACACCGCTTCATTGTTATGATAGGCAAGCCCAGATGCATCACCTGGGAGCAAGTAAAAATTGCGTTTTTTCGGATCGTAGACAATTACCGCATGATTGCGGCGAGAGATCGCGTTGTCTCCGACGATTCGGATATGCATATCCTCTGCGCGACCAATGAAGTTCTTTTCCGCCATAATGCGGTAATCTTGACCTTGTTGCGGCCCCTCAATACATACCAGCCATCCGGTAACAGGTTCGATCCCTTCTGTTTCCCCCAGATATGGCATCGTCTTATCGTCGTCCGCCACTCTCGCCAGTGCTTTGTTGTCCGGTTTCGCCCCAGGCTCGACGACCATACTGCAATAAGGGCAGGTGCTTCCGTGTTTTCTGGTGCTAAACATGTGACCATTCGCGCATCTTGTCAAACTCATTCTTCTGCTCCCCCGTTTCGTTCCGTGCAAGGACGATATGTATGTGTAAAAGCGATGTTTCCCCGTTGTTATTTCAGCAACAAGCGGGTATTGGCTATGTAAATGATGTCGCCAGCCTTCACTTTATGCGGCTGTTCAATCTCTAGCTTGCTCTTGTCGCGTTTGTTCGGCTGCTTGATGCCCGTGCCGTTTTTCGAATGAATATCCTCGATGAACCAGTCCCCGGACGCTTGATTCAGAACCGCATGCTGCTTGCTGATCAAGGCTGCGTATTCCGCGTCCGCCAAGTCGATGTCAACCTCGTTTTGCGCGGAGCTTTTGCCGATCACAAGGGATGTCTCCCCTTGGATCAACCACTCCTTCACGCTCTCTCCCTCTTCATCTAATAGAACCAGTTTGGTGACGCCATCCTCTTTCTTTGGCTCCGGTTCGTCGGGGCTTCCGAATCTGACGATAATGACCCCGAACAAAAAGAGTCCGAAGGCGATTCCTGTAAAAATTTTCAGAGCGTTGCTGTCCGTATAACCAAAGACATAAATGAGTGCACTAATCACAAGAATGGAAATCAACAGCTCTATGAGCTTCACTCTGATGGACTTTTGGTACCCTTTTTTCTTCGCCACGTCTTAACCCCCAATCAACTACCTAAAATGCTCTTGTTCAAAAATTTGTCTTTTCAGCACCGAGAAAGTTACGTGAACCTGAAGAAGGAGGAGCGCAGTGTAGGGGACCTACATGAGCACCGGACTTCAAAGGTGAACGTAAATTTCGATGCCGAATGAACTTCGAGAATGACTTCGTGATCAAAAGACGAATTTTTGAACTTCCTTTTAAGAAAAATGCTCCGAGCTTTGGGCGAATGGTGTATGTATGGACATCCATCCAAAAACAGGAGCAGGTTGCTACTACCTCTATGTCATGAAAGAGCTTTCATCCAAGCCCGATTTTTCCCTCTTATTTTTTCTTCATGCGAAAAAACTGTTCAAACATATCTGTCGTATCCAGTGGATTTTTCTTTTCGGATTTCATGGTGTTTGGGTTAACCTCACCTGTCTTCGGATGAAAACCAAAAAATCGTTCAAAGGTGCTCCCCAAATCTTCGAAGTTCACACTTGGTGCAGACTGCGCTTGCTGTTTGCTTTGTCCTTGTTTTGTGCTGCTGGTATGACTGGTCTGCTGTTGCTTCTTCTGCTGAAAAGCTTCGTAACGCGCATCGTACGCCTCGCGCAAGGCCGGGTCCTGCAATGTCTGATAGGCCTCGGTAATTTCTTTAAAGATTCGCTCTGACTCCATGCTCCCGGCATTGACATCCGGATGATGCTGCTTTGCCAGTTGACGGTATGCTTTTTTGATGTCATTCGTGGAAGCCTGTTTGGTTAGCCCCAGAATCTCGTAATAATTTTTCATGTGCGCACCCTCTGTCTGGCAATGATTTTCGTTATTTTGTAGAGCCGTACCTCGAACACGGCTTTCGAGGTACGGCTCTTCCTACCTTACTTCTCTCAAAACCTAAACAGCGTAGCCGCCTTCGATTTTGGTGAATTCGGTTTTGTCTTTCTTTTGCTTGATGAAGATGCTGAATGTTCCTACACCCTCGGTATCGCCGAAGCTCTCGTTGTAATCTACTACGAATGCGTTCGGGAAGTAGATTTTGCGGATCACTTGATCAGCAGCGATTACTTCCAGTGTTACTTTGCGGTAGCAATCCGCTTTTTCTGCTGGTACCAAAGACCAGAGAGCCAGCTTCATGGTGTCATCCGCACTGTCACCATCTGTTGCAGTGATGATTTTGCCAGTCAGTCTCAATGTTGCACCCACATCTGTGGAGCGCGCGTTGGAATCGTCTGGCGTGTCAGTGTCGTACTTTACTGTCTGAATGTTGTCCATGCCCAGCTCAATTGTTTCAGAACCTTCTACTTTGAGTCGAAAACCCATGGATAAAACCTCCTTGAAATGAGATCTTGCTCTCGAAATACCTGATTGGCTTCGAGGCTTATGTGTAAGGGTGCGTTTTGGGAAACACACCTCTAACCACCTGCGTAATGTGTCAAAAAGTTTCATAAACAGCTCTCCAGGGGATCAATGCTATGCTTTGACCGGAGTCGTTCCTTTGGTGATGGTGACCTCCAGGTTTTTCACATTGCCGTTGAACACCAGATCGATATGGCACAGATTGCTCTTGTCATCGATGATGTAGCTCATGTCATCGCCGTCGTGAATAATGGAGTTCACGAAGCCGCGTGTGCCCAGCCATTTGCTTTTTTGGCTGCTCGGATTGTTACTGAAGAACTTCACGATGTTGTCGTGTTTGAAATCACCTGTCTGGAAGCGGAGAATCCGCTCGATATAGGTGCTGACAAGTGTCTTGTAGATGGAATCAAAGCCGTCCTCTGCCATAGCGAGGCTGCGTGCCTTGTACACTGTAATGCGCTTGATATCTTTGCCTTGGATTTGTGCATTTTCCGAAGAGAAGACGAATCCAAAGTTTTTGCGGTTGATGGAATCTTTGATGTTGTTGGTGAAGCCGGAGATTTCTTTTGCCATTGTGGTAACGGCACGCAATCCATTTTCACCTGCTTCGATGTCAAAGCGTACACCCGGATATTCCCGGCTAACCACTTTGAAGGTTTCGCGCAAGTATTCTGGACACTGGTACGCTGCCACGATACCAGCAGCTACATAGCTGGCACCGACATAAACACCCTCGATCCACAGCTTCAGGATGTCTTCTTTTTCCTGGGACAGCTTCACGCCGTCTTCGGTTTGCAGCATTCTGCTGTCGATGACAACTCCTGATTTATCTTTGGGAATAATCGTGAAGTTCGGAATGCACGGGATTGCGAATTCACTGAATTCCTTGCGCACCAGAATTCCGCACTTGTCGATGTATTTATCAATGCCCGCTGTCGCCATGCTGTTGAAGGTGGTCTCTTCACCTGTACTGAAGCTGAAGAACACTTGTACTTTGAAGTCCTTCACGACCTGGAGCAGCATGGTGAGCGATTCCATTGTATTGCCGTCCTGCTTGACGACTTTTTCGTTGCCACGGAAACGCTCGCGAGTCACTTGTGCTTTTCCGGCGGAATCCATATCAACGGATGGAACGATTCCGAACCAGATCGTATCTGTGAAGTCGTTTTTCGCGTTGACCGTGTTCAGATAAGTCTCCAGACGTGGAATGTTGCTGCTTTTCACGAGCATGTCGAGCTTCGTATTCGTGATCAGCATAGCTGGCTGCATGCCTTTGTTCTTGGTCACGTACTGATCGAAGAACATCTTCACGCCCAAAATTTTCTCCACCAAAGGCTTCACTGTTTTTACGAAGTCGTCCTTGGCGTTTTTGTAGAACTCGAGATACGTATTGTAGTTCTGTACCTCTGTCTCAATGTTGACTTCGGTATGTACCGTCGGCAGTGGGCAGAAGGTGCGCACCACGAGATCTTTTACATAGGAGGATGGCGTCTCAGTGATCGACTCGTAATCCTCTTCGAAAACGTTCATCAGTCCGTTTCCGCTGTTTTCATCGAGAACCATCAGCTCGCGGCTGTCACTCTTTGGCGCCTCGATGATCTTCAGTTCTCCGTCTTCCCCAATCGTCAGCATCCCGATCTGAATCGCTTCGGATTGGTTCTCCTCTTGAGCGCCGCCCAAGAGCAGTCGTGTCTTGATATCTTCAATCGCCAGCGGCAGCATCGCCATGACGTTGTTGTAGTTTTTGCTGGCATCCTCGAACATCGTGTTCAGCTTGTCACCGAGATCGAGCTTCTTCGGATCGCCATCATCGAGCTTTTCGTAATGACCGTACAAGTAGTGGATCTCTTTGCGCACCTGACGGATGTCATCCATCACTTTTTTCGGGGAAATCATATCGAGCAAATTCTCGAATTTGAAATCCACGTTGGTGATCCCTTGACTGCGCTTCGTATCAATCAGGGTAAACAGCATTTTCAAGAAGTCATTGCTCTGGTCGATCTTGATTTCGGAAATCGCATCCTCTGCAATTCCGTCAGGCTTTTTCAAGGTGTACATCACTTTTTGGTTTGCTGCATTGTAGAACGAATACACGCTCGGGGAGAACTTGTCCAAAAACTCATCGAAGCTGCGCACGAGAAGATGCTCGTTGATTTCCTTGATCTTGTCGTCGCTGAGACTATCAATGCCTTTTACATCTCCAACAATGGTGATCAGGTCCAATTTTTCCGGGTTGATCTCTTCGAACAGCATGGTTCGGTTGGTCTGGTTAATAATATCCATAAATGGCCCCTTTCTGTTGTCTGCATAACCACTTAGTCCTACTTGATAAATGATGAGTCCTACTTCACGAACAAGAATACAAATCGTGACATTTATACCAAAAACAAACAAAAATCTTGCCTCTAAATTAAACTTTGCCCGCATTATTTGTCAACATTTCGTGGATTGTGACAAATTTCCTATACCAATACGACCATTCTCAGTATTTAGACCCATTTTATTCCACGAATCTTCCTTTTCTTGGATTCCCGTTTTATGCTGAAGACACAGAGTCTCCTTTCCTAGGTCTTCGAAAAAATAGGGATAAGCCTCGCCTTGTCCCCTCTCTTACTAGGAAAGTAGCACAAGGACTGATAGATAATTCTCCCTAGTTGCCGCTGGGGAGCATTATACATTCACCTCATATTTACAAAAATGGGTGCAATTAACTTTTATATACATCGGCAATAGGAAACCGATTTTTTATACGAACAACCATTTATAGGTAAATCGTCCCATTTTAGTAAGTCATGAACTTTTTAAAATTTTTTTCAGAAAAAAGGTGAATGTATGTACAAAAATCGTCAGTCAACCCTCTCTCTGCCGCCACTTTTTCGAATGGTGGTCATCGGACTGCTCCTCCCCATGCTCTTCTTGTCCGCCCCTCTAACTGCTGGGGCAAATGGAACAGCAGAGGCGGGAGTAGACGCGGTCTTTGTCGTTGATACGAGTAATTCCATGAACAAAACGGACCCTAGCAAAACAGCCGCAGAGGTCATGAGTATGTTCATTGATATGAGCGAAGCCACCCGTACCCGCATTGGCTTTGTCGCCTATAATGATCGAATTGTACAAGCTCAGTCTCCGGCGAGCATGGCCGAAGCAAGAAATCGGGAACAGCTCAAGCGAACCATTCAAGGGTTGCGTTACTCTGGGTATTCGGATTTGGGACTCGGTTTGCGCAGAGGGGCAGAGATGATTGAGAAAGCAAAGGACCCGGCTCGCAAGCCATTTTTGATCCTTCTGTCAGACGGGGGAACAGATTTGCGGCAAAATGCGGGTGGCAGGAGTGTGGCAGCATCCAACAAGGACGTGGAGACAGTTATCTCGAAGGCAAAAGCGCAAGGCTATCCGATCTATACGATTGGTCTCAATAACGATGGCTCCGTCCAGAAGGAACAATTAAAAAAAATCGCAGATACAACAGGCGGAACTTCCTTTGTCACACAAAGTACAGATGATCTGCCTGAAATCTTCAATCAGATTTTTGCCAAGCATATTCAATCGCAGCTCGTATCAGTGGCAGCCATGACAGCTACCGGGGGCTTGCAGGAAGTGACCGTGGCCATCCCTAATTCCAGCATGCAGGAAGCGAACATCATCCTGTTGTCCAACAATCCCTTGCTAGAATCGCAAGTGTACTATCAATCGCAGAATGTCCATTTTATGAAATCCCAAAAATACTCGCTGATGAAAATAGAAAAGCCGAAGAAGGGTAACTATCTCGTTAAATTTAGGGGGAAACCCGGGGATTTGGTGAAGATCAATTTACTGGGGAATTACAGCTTGATGGCTGGTGTAGAGGTCAAGCCTGAACCGGTTATCAAAGGGAATCCGGCCACGTTTACTACCTATCTCCAGCATCAGGAGGAACGACTGGATGACAAGGATGTGTACGCATCCATGCAAGCAGAACTAATCGTAAAAGATCTCGTCGGGAAAAAAGAAGAGAAAGTTCCGATGAAGAATCTTGGCGATAGCTTTACAGTCGACTACGTCTTCCCTCACACGGGCAAGTACGAGTGGAAAATCTTCATGAACGGCCCGGACTTTTATCGCGAAACGGCGACGAGCGTTTATGACATTACGAATATCGCGCCAGTTGCTGCCTCGGTCAATACCTTGACAATTGAGAAGGAAAACGGCGAGCAGGCTATCGATTTGGGTTCGTTCTTCATAGATGCCAATAACGACAAGCTGACCTATACCATCGTCACCGCTGATCCGGAAGAACGATTTGTCGCTACGATTCAAGACACGGCTCTGAAGCTGTCACCAGAGAAAAGCGGTACATCAGAAATCACCATCACCGCCACGGATGCAGAAGGAGCAAGCGTCACAGGCCCGCTCGTCATTATCGTGCACTCGGTATGGGATCGCTACATCACCATCGGCATGATTGTGTTGCTCGTAGCTGCGATCGGCTACGGTGTTTACCTGCTTACACGTCCCAAGCCAGCGTTTGTAGGTCGGCTAGAGGGGTATTTCCTGCACACAGCAAGCGGCAACGACATCCCTGTCAAGTTTTGGCCTCTCGCCTCCTTTGGCAAGAAGCAGCGGATCACCTTGCAGGAGCTATTCACCAGTTTGGATGTGAATGAGCATTTGCCCGAAGCGCAAAAGATTTACCTCCAGCCGGGAAAAAATCAGACGCTGCTCTTGGTCAATCATAGTCACTGCACAGTTGAGCGGGGCAAGGAAACCATGCCCCGACATAAAAAGCTCGTCCTCCAATACAACGACAAGGTGTATGTGACCTTCGAGGATCGGATGACCGAGATCGAAATTCGCTTTAAGAAATCGTCTAGTGAGGAAGCTTCTTAAGAGAGAAGCGTGCCTTTCCCTTCCAAATCAGATGCTCTGCACGAATCGCTGTCGCAAACAGCTTGAGTGTGGGGCATCTTTTTTTCGAGTCGACGGCCAATCCCCACATAATGACATTCGCCAGCAGCAGCGGAACATCAGGGTTCCGTGTTCGAATCGCTGGCAAGGTATCCTCAATGACTCTTGCCGCCACATCAACGGGACGCTCTTTGGTCAGACAGTAATACAGCGTGGCAGCCAGGCTGTAAATATCCGAGACTACGCCTTGCTTGGATTGACCCGAGTAAAACTCAAGCGGTGAATATCCTTCAGTCGTCACGATCGGCTTGGGTTCATCACTCACGAAGTAGATCGCGGAGCCAAAATCAATCAGCATAGGTTGTCCTGCTTCTGTGACCAAGATATTTTTCGGCTTGATATCGCGATGTATGATGCCTTTTTTGTGCAAATAGTCTAATCCGTCAAAGATCGGAAGTACCGTCTGATGCAAAAATGCTCCCAGATCAAGCTCGGTTTGGGCCAATACATACGCATCCAGCGTCTTCCCTTTGCAATAGTCCACGACAAGATAACCTGTGCCATTTTCGGCAAAATGGTCGATGTATCCGATGATAACGGGATGGTTCAGTTCCTTGTGCAGGGACGCCTCTTGCCAAAAGCTGTCTAGCAGCCTGTCGAATTTGGTTTTTAACGATGGTCTGCGACAAATGACCTTCACGTGATCCAAATCTCGCATCGCCAATGCTTGAGGGAAAAACTCTTTGAGAGTGAGTGTCCGCTTGCTTTTCAAATGGTAGACCACATACACATTCGACAGCTCACTTGTGGAAATGATCTTTTTGATCCGATACGTTTTTTGCAGGATCGTGCCTTTTTTCAGACCTCTTTCCCGTTCTACCTGTCCCATGTCATGGCCTCCCCTATCTTTCCTCTCAAAAAATGATAACGAAAGATGGGGGATTATGGCAATATAAAGAAAAGTATGGAGAGGGGAATGATTGATCATGGCACATTTGGAATCGTTGCTTCACGTACAAATTCCTGTGAAAAATTTGGAAGAGGGCATTGTCTGGTACTGCAATCACCTTGGTTTTTCCTTGCAAGCGCGGTATCGTACTTCCGCTTTTCTCGCCCTGTCAGCGGGACCCATCTTGATGATATGGGAAACGGATGAGCAGACGTCCACAACCTTTACCGTTGATCAGCAACCCATGCCCGTCTTTTTGTACACTACTTCCGATGTGCATGCACTCCATGATTATTTGCAGGCACAGGAAGTCTCGATTACCCACTACCAAAACGATGGCTTCGGATGGGTGCTCAAATTTTTTGACCCGAGCGGAAACATGTGGGGAGTCATTCAGAAAAACAACTAGTCAGTTGGAGATGGCAAAATAACTTGTGAGGATTTTTCACAGCTATTTCTTTGCTGTTGCCGCTGCTCCCATAAGTACTGGCCGCGTTGATAAAACGGAAGCGCGATAAAGGTCAACAGCATAAGGATCGCGAAAATGAGAGGCCCTTGTCCAAACCCGAGTACTTGGAGCAACACGCCACCAATCCACGCACAAACACTTTGTCCAAGAAAGGCAAAGCCGCTGGCGCCGTAATATGCTCCACGCAAATGCTGGGGAGCGATCTCCCCGATCAGGATATCTCCAACGACAAAGCACAAAATTTCGCCAATCGTAAACACCACCATCGACACAGACAGCCAAAACAAATTCGTAAATAGCCCGAAACCGAACAACCCTAATCCAAACAATAGACAGCCCAGCTTCAATGCAGTCATGGATGAGTAGCGCTTCATAAACTTGGCGAGCGGATATTGAAGCGCTAAAACGGAGATGGTATTCACTACAAATAAAAAGGAATACGCCTCTATCCGATCATGCCCAATGTACAAGGAAAGCGTGGTGTCCAAATGAGAGTAGGCACCCGCAACGAACAAATTCCCAAGCAACAAGTAAAGAAATACTTTATCTGTAAAAACAATGCGTGCCATCTGATTCATGGTGACCGGATCAGCAGCCACGTCCTTCTTCAGTTGTTCCTTGAACATGACCATAAATACTACCAACACAGCTGCATACACGGCAAAAATGATGGCGGTAACGAGGAACGGTAACAAGGATGTGCTTCCTGCTCCCAATTGCAAGCCGATGAACGGACCGATTGCTCCACCCAGATTGATCGCGAAATACCTGGCGTTAAAAACAGCCGCACGCTGATCATCCGACGTGACATCCGCCAGCAGGGCACGGGCTGTCGGCTCAAATACATTTCGAAAAAGGCCGTTGCAAGCACTTAAAACAAAGAACATCCACGTCTCCGTCGCAAAAACGTATCCAATCAATACGATGCTCCAAGCTCCCATCGCAGTGATCATCACTGGATATCTCCCTAATCGGTCTGACAGGGCTCCCCCAGCAAAGCTGCTAATCGTTCCCACCAATAGGCTGAGCGCGAGGATCGAACCAACGATCGCCGGATCAATTCCTTTTACCTTTCCTAAATAAATCCCTAAGAACGGAAGTGTCATAAAAAAGCCTGTTCGTGACAAAAATGTTCCGATAATGACACCCCATGCCACCGGATGAAATCTCATTCTCCCCATCTCTCTTTCCCATTCCCGTTTGTTATCTCTCGTGTTATCTTCAGTATAGGGAACTAGAAAAAGGGGAAAAAGGGTTCGGTTTGCCTGAATCCGATCACCTTTTTTGAGCATGCATTTTTATTTTCATCAGAGAAATGGGGGCCAGCATGGTTACCGTTCTGCATTTTTTAGAGCTTCGTTCGTTTTTTCATCAAGAAGAAATCGGGAAACCGTTCCCTGTTACCATCGAAAAGCTGGCTGGGATTTGGCACTGTACACCTCGCCACGCCAAGCTGATTGTCCGTAAGCTAGTCGAGCTGGATTGGATCGAATGGAAGGCTGGACGTGGGCGCGGGAATGTCTCGGTCATGACGCTTCATGCTGATTCCGATGAGATCCTCCTCGCCGAGGTCAAGCTGCAAATAAACAAGGGCGACGTCCAAGAAGCGATGGAGCTCATGAATCGCTACGGCAAAGCTGCCGCCAAAGATCAGATCATGGATTGGCTCTCGGAAGGAATGGGATTCTCCAGCCAACTTGCAAGCCAATCAGTATCGCCCCAAGATATCTTGCGCTTTCCGGTGTACCGCAGGATTGTGACGCTGGACCCTGGTCTGGTTTACTACCACTTCGATGCACATCTGGTGGGACAAATTTTCAATACACTCGTCCAATATGATCTGAATAGTCGTTCGATTTTACCTTCCATCGCCCATTCATGGGAAAGCAGTCCAGATGCAAAAGAATGGACCTTTTATTTGAAAAAGAACGTGCTGTTTCATCACGGACGGGAACTGACTGCTCATGATGTTGTTTTTTCCCTGAATCGGCTTCGCTTGTATCCAGACACATATGAAGCAAGCTGGATGTTTCGTGACATAGATCAGCTCATCGCCATTGACGACAGAACCGTGCGCATCCTGCTTAAAGAACCGAATTACTTGCTTCTGAGGCTGTTGGCGATGATACCTGCAAGCATTGTTCCAGAAGAAATCGTTTGCCAGGATGAAAAAGGCTTTGGAGAAAAGCCAATCGGAACAGGCCCCTTTCAACTCGCCCGCCTTACCGAGGGAATCTGTATTCTCGAGGCATTTCCTGCTCATTTTTTGGGGAGACCGCAGTTGGATCGTGTGGAAATTTTGATCTTCCCCGAGTTGGACACGGGTCGCCTAAAAGAAGAACCAAATTGGGCGTCTGTGATGGTGTCGCACGGGGTCCAGTCGAAAGCACTCGCATTGAAAGAAGCGGTCATTCAGGACGGACAGGACTGGTGCGATACGGAGGCGTTTTTTTCCTGCTGTAATTTGCTCGTTTTTAACCAGTGGAAGAGCGGCCCGCATAATCACCTCAAATTCCGTCAGGCACTCGATCAGCTGATCGATCGGGATCAAATGATAGCCGATTTGGGCGGTGATCGCATCTACCCGGCAAAAGGCTTCCGCACATATCATCCTGTATTAAGGGAGGTAAGAGTGAGAGAGAACGAGCAGCCCTGCCATGCCCAAATCATGTCCCTGCTACAGGAAAGCGGCTATCAGGGAGAAACATTGCGTCTCGTGACCACAGCCTACCATGAAGAAGATGCGCTATGGATTCAACAGCGCTGTGGCGATTATGGCATTCATCTGGTAGTCGATGTGAGAGAACCATGGGAATTTTCGAATCACGATTGTTTGCCCGAACATGACTGCCAGCTGTACGGCAATGTATTTAGCAGCGATCAAATCAGCGAGCTGGAGATGTATTTGCAAAGAAATTACTTTCTCCCCGCATTTGATGAATCATTGGCTTTGGCCATCAACAAGGAGATTGGTTTGACGTTTCAGGAGCCAGACCGGCTTGCTCGTGAGCACCATCTCGCCAGAATCGAAGCCATGATCAAGGAAAACTATGCCGTCTTGTATCTGGTTCAGAAAAAGACACTTACGTCGTTCCATAAATCTTTACGAGGCGTGTCGATCAATTCGTCGGGGTGGCTGGACTTTCATAAGATCTGGTTTCAACCGGATGCGTTGCAGCAGCAGTTTTAAAAAGGGGGTGTAGTGAGGGAAGAAGTGCATTTCCAGTCTACGCTTCGGCCTCCGCCCCGCAAGGGGGAGAAGACTGTCCGCTCCGAAATGAATGGCGGGAGCGCTTCAAACGTAGAAGTTTCGAGGAAGTATCTCATAAGTGAAGCTGAAATTCCCCGCCATTCATTTCGGAGCTAGGTCGGGCTCCAGAGGCGCTTGGACTGGAAATGCACTTCTTCCCACGCAGCTTTTGTTCACAACATTTTGAAAGGTCATCCGGGAAGGGAATCGTTAAGGGATTGTTATGAAAGCCACCCTGAGTTGATCTTTAAATCGGGGTAATACTCGAAGAAGACAAAAGCTGTACGAAAGCCCTGTTACATGTTTGGAAGGAGACCGCCCGAACGAAGTGAGGATATAGGCGACTGGAAAACATGTGGCAGGGCTTCGCCCCGACCACAACCGTCCGGGGACATCTCTATTCTTTCATACTAAAAAAGCAATCCAAGATCGACCCTCGGACTGCTTTTTTCTATAAGAAACTATTTTGACTGGTGATAAACTTCTTTACCCGCAACAAAAGTCATGGTCACGTCAAATTGTGTATTCAATACCGTAATATCCGCATCATACCCTGCCGCCAATCGTCCTTTTCGCTCGCCATAGCCAAGGATGCTTGCTGGTGTCAAGGAAGCCATTTCTACTGCATCTGGCAAAGAGACACCGCTCAGCGTCACCATATTGCCGACCGCCCGATTCAGCGTCAGGATGCTTCCTGCAAGGGTTCCATCTACGAGCTTTGCCTGATTGTCATGGACGTGAACCTCTTGTCCACCAAGGTCGTAAGTCCCCTCGCCCATCGCGGCTGCCCGCATGGAATCGCTGACGAGCGCGAGCCGTTCTGCCGTTTTGACCCGATACAAAATCTTCATGACTGCTGGATGCACATGGATGCCATCTGCGATCAGCTCTGTACTCAACTGCTCATGATACATCGCGGCGCCCACTACGCCCGGCTCCCGATGATGTAGCCCTGTCATAGCATTGAAGCAATGGGTAAAATGGCGCACGCCCGCATCTACCGCTTCCGTCGCCTGGGCGAACGTAGCGCCTGTATGTCCAGCAGACACGATGACATCGCGCTCTTTTAACCAGGCAATCGCTTCAAGTGCTTCCGGTTGTTCTGGCGCAATCGTCACGACCTTGATCAAGCCTTCTGACAGCCTGTAAAGCTTTTGCACGGCATCGAGCTTTGGTATCGCGATGTTTTCTTCTTTTTGCGCCCCCTTGTAGCGAGGATTGATCCACGGGCCTTCCAGATGGATGCCGATCGCTTGTGCCCCCAAAAGCCCTTCCTTGCTGTTCTGCGCGATGTTTACCAGCACCTGCTCTAACTGAGCATAAGGAGCCGTCATCGTCGTCGCCAAAAAAGACGTCACCCCATGCCGCGCAAGTGCAGTCGAGATGGCCTGAAGGGATTCCGGCGTCCCGTCCATCGTGTCGTATCCATCAATCCCATGCATGTGCATATCGACGAATCCTGGGCAAATCCAGCCATCCTCTACTGTCACCACATGATCTGGCAAAGCTTTTCCATACTCATCAGCCTTGCCAGCATAGGTGATCGTTCCATTTCCCACGACTACGAGACCATTATGCAATTCCTGTCCATCTGCGACAAGTTTCCCCTTGAGAGCGTATTCCTGGTTCACTTTGATTTCCTCCGTTTGTAGCGTGGCGTGGCTTTATTGCCCCAGATTGCTGCAAATTCTCGTCGTCTCCGCTGCCAGCTTTTCAACGAGCTCACTCGCGCTGATTTCCTGGCTGAGTGGAGCTGCCTGCCCCGCCCACATCGACATGTACGCACGTTGCTGCTGCTTGCCCGCTGCTGCTCGAATGTCTTTCGTCAGGGCATTTTGTACCGGATAGGTCGGGAGCTCGTGATCAAGGGGGGCGAGCGTTGTCATAAACTCATTTTGAATGCCTCTTGCCCATTTTCCTGAGAAAGCACGTGTCATCACGATGGACTCTTCTCTCGTCTCTAGAATGGCTTTCTTGTGTAGAGCATGTGCTCCGCTCTCCTTGCACGTCAGAAAAGCCGTTCCAAGCTGTGCCGCCTGTGCCCCGAGCGCAAGTGCTGCTGCGATCCCTCGCCCATCCATCATCCCTCCAGCTGCGATTACGGGTATCTTGACTCGGTCTACGATTTGCGGGACGAGCGCCATTGTTCCAATCATATTGCTTGGTGAATCCGGCAAAAAGGACCCACGGTGCCCGCCTGCTTCGCTGCCTTGCGCGGCAATCATATCGACACCGCTCGCTTCCAATGCAATTGCTTCACGAACGGTTGTCGCTGTTCCGATGACAGTGATTCCCCGCTGCTTCAATTCTGCCATCAAGCGATGATCCAAAACACCAAAGGTAAAGCTGAAAACGGCAGGCTGTTCCTCTAAGACGACAGCCATCTGCTCAGCAAACGGCTCTGTAAATTGCGTCACCTGCGGATTATGCGGGATGCCCAATCGATCGCGCACCTCATTCATTGCCTGGGCAACGCCTTCTGCGATCGGCTGTTCAGCATCGAAATCTTCTGGGATAAACAGATTTACGCCAAACGGTTTATCTGTTAACGCCCGAATGGACTTGATCGCCTCACGAATCTGCTCAGGAGACATATAGGCTGCACCAAGCGTTCCGAGTCCCCCTGCTTCTGAGACAGAGGCTACCAGAGCAGGTGTGGTCGCTCCCCCTGCCATTGGCGCCTGAATAATCGGCCATTTCAAATGGAAACGCGAAGTGATCGAATTGTTTGTCCACATGGCTTTCCACTCCTCAACTTTTTGAACAAGCGCTTTTATTGTTTATCAGTTGATTGGTCATCGATGTGAATCCATTCAAGAAACTGAGCCAATACCCGGGCCGTTAACCCCCAGATGACACGCCCGTCCACCTCGTAAAACAAATGCTCGATTGTCCCTATTTTCCACGGATATCGCTTGCCACCCGGGATCAGATGATAAGGAAAATCCTCTTCGGGCTCGGTCATGACAGAAGAAAGATACTTCGCTGGCTGTGTTGCCAACAGACGATCAAGTGGAAGGATAAAGACCTCTCCGACCTCGTCTGGATTCGGCTTCATCTCTGGAATTCCTTCCACGTAGCCAATAAAGGGCGTAATAATAGAGGAGCCTGGCCCAATCACCTGATCGAGCTCGCCTAGATAATGAATTTGATCAAGTGGAATCCCCAGCTCCTCACTTGTTTCCCGAGCTGCCGTCGCCCAGCGGGATTCGTCGCTCTCCTCAGCTCGCCCTCCCGGAAAACAAACCTCATTAGCCTGTCGCCGCATCGTACTGGCTCTTTTTTCAAATAAAATGCCTAGCTGGTTGTCAGCCATTTTGACGAGCGGAAGCAAGACACTGTATGCGCCGCTCGTCTCACGTTCACGTTCTTGCAGTCTCCTGGAAATCTCCTTGATGGCAGGAGCAAGGGAATCCTCCCCTGATTCCTGTGGCAAGTACTGCGAGACCTCGATTAAATTTTGATCCGGATCACGAAAATACACCGAACGAATTGGCCCGATGGCCCCTGTTTTTTCAACAGGACCTTCCACCAAATGGATACCACATGTACGAATATGCTGAATGACTTGTTCCAGTGGTAGCGATGTGATAAGACACAAATCAGTGGAACCTGCGACTGGATGCAGCGCTTTTGGCTCCCATCCTTGTCCGATTTGATGCAAATTGATTTTTTGCTGGCCGAAGTGCAGAGCCCTCCTGCCGTTGCCAAAGGTAACTGCCTTCATACCCAGGACCTTTTCGTAAAAGTGACAGGTTGCCTCGATGTCTTTTACCGTCAAAACCAAGTGGTCTAATCGATCGATCATATGCCTTTACTCCTTTTTGTCCCGATACATGCTCATGTTGTTATTATAACAAACACAAGGCGGTTGCTTCTTATCCCCCATTGTCCTCCAACCTTTCCCTCTTTTCAATTCCCAAATTGCCTCATCCCCACTTCGCTATATAAAAAACGAGCGTCTCCCCCGTAACTCGTCGGGAAAACGCTCGCTATATCCACCATTTGCGAAACTATGCTTTTGAACGTGCTAGTAAGTACAAGAAATACGGGGCACCGATAACGGCTACAACGATCCCAGTCGGAATCTCTGACGGCTGCATGATCCAGCGTCCGATCGTATCTGCCACGATGACCAGTAGAGCACCCGCCAGCGCAGATGTAGGCAAAAGCATCTCATGCTTTGGCCCCACTAGTCTTCGAGCCAAATGCGGTCCGATCAGCCCGACAAAACCGATACCTCCACTCACTGCCACGCAGGAAGCAGCAAGCCCGACAGCAGCAGCCAGCAGCTTCAATTGCTCTTTGGCAACGGGTGCACCCAAGCCTTTCGCCAACTCTTCTCCCAAATTGAGCACATTCATGACGCGTGCTTTGTAAAAAACATAGGGGATCAAAATGGCGATCCAAGGCAAGAGCGAAAGAACGAACTTCCAGTTGGTCCCCCAGATGCTACCTGCGAGCCAAGTCGCCACGAACTGGTACTTGTCCGGGCTCAGCTTCAGCGTCAAGACGATCATCGCGGCACTCATCCCAGCCGCCACGGCAATCCCCGTCAATATGATACGGGTCGGAGACAATCCCTTGTGTCTTTTATAAGACAATACGAAGATCAGCGCTGCTGTCACGCTGGCCCCAAGCAACGCCAACACCGGCAACAAAAAAACAGGTGCCGCAGACGTTGAAGGATAAAACGAAATGAACAGCATCACCATCAAGCCAGCACCAGCGTTGATCCCTAAAATACCAGGTTCAGCCAACGCGTTGCGGGAAATTCCTTGAATAATACACCCGGATACGGCAAGTCCTGCCCCAATCAGGAGGGAAATCACAATCCGAGGCAAGCGGAATTCAAACAAGATCAGGCTTTGTTTGTCTGTTCCAGAACCGATTAGCGTCATCAGTAGATCGCTCGGTGACAACCGTATGTAGCCTGTGTTCATACTGATAATAAACGCGATAAAAATGAGGATAGCGAGTATCGTCATAACCGCAAAGGCTCTATTCCTTTTACGGGTTTGGTAATGGGAAACCATCTGCTGCATCATTACATCTCCCTTCTTTCTTTACGCGCCAAGTAAAGGAAGAACGGTACACCGATTAGCGCAATAAGTGCCCCTAACGGCGTCTCATACGGGGGATTTACCATTCTTGCGGCCAAATCGGCGAATACGACGAGCAAGCTGCCCAAAATGGCTGAGCAAGGAATGATCCATCGGTAATCGACCCCAACCAAAAAGCGGGTCATATGTGGAACGATCAATCCAACAAAGCCTACAGCCCCAACAACGGCGACCGCAGATCCTGCCAAAATCAGGACGATGATCATGCCTGCCAGTTTGACTAACGCCGTGCGCTGCCCCAAGCCTTTTGCCACATCTTCTCCAAGACTGAGCATCGTGATGGAACGCGACAACATCATCGCCCCAAACAGAGCTGCGACAATCCACGGAAACATGACTTCAAGCTGAAACCATTTGGTTCCCGCCACACCGCCTGCATACCAGAAGGCCAAATCCTGTCCGATTTTAAAGTAAAGCGCAATCCCTTCGCTTAACGCAGACAATAGGGCGGTCAATGCGGCACCCGCCAAAACGAGGCGCACCGGAGTCAAGCCGCCTTTTGCCAATGAACCGATCCCGTAGACCATACCTGCCCCTACACCAGCACCCAAAAAGCTGTAGAGAATCAGGTACATGAACGGCAGACCTGGGAAAAAAGCGAAGCAGAGTGCCAAAACAAATCCGGCACCAGCGTTCAGACCGAGTAATCCCGAATCCGCCAACGGATTGCGTGTCATCCCTTGCATAATGGCACCTGCAACAGCGAGGCTAGCCCCGACCATTGCACCGCCGAGCAAGCGCGGCAAACGAATCTCCTGAATAATTTGGTGTTGCGTAATAGCAGGATTAAATTGAAAAATAGCTTCCCATACGACAGCAAAATGGATGTCGGCTGCTCCAAATGACACAGACAAAAACATCCCCAGTATTAAAGCGAAAACCCCACCAGTCAAAATAAGCGTCGCTGCCCAAGGGCGTGAGCGAAACGCGACCGGCTTTTCGTTATTCCCCTCATTCAGGGAATGTGCGTGTTGACTCATACGTGCCACCTTTTTTCGTTAGTTTGGAGCTGAGTTGTTGGTGATATTGATTCTTATTATCATATATGAATTTTAGGCGAAGCATGAAAAAAGTGTCAATGGACAATTGCGTGCTTTTCTTTGTAGATTTACGCTAATACTTTTAGGACATCGTCGACCTTTTTTCCGTTGGCGATTACACCGTGATTCATCCAGGTCATGAAATCCACCTGGTACGCCCGCTTGCTTTGGACAGCAGGAAGCTCCTGCCACACGGGATGGTTGAGCTGTAGCTGTTCGGCACCTGTTTTACCCTGATGCCATCTGTCAAAGGCGAAAAAAATATGATCGGCATCCAGCTTAGAAAGTTCTTCCCACGATACCCCTTCTCTCACCTGCTTGGCGAATTGTTTTTTTACCAGCAGGGCCGGCTCCATTTCCAAATCTTGAAACAACACCTGCGATGTGTAATTTTTCTCCACGAGGATTTGATCGGCCGAGATGCGCAAGAAGGCTACCTTCTGCCCTTTGAGACTGTGTGCCATTACATTTTTGGCAGCTCTTATTTTTTGTTCATACTGCTCGATTGACCGCTCTGCCAATTCACTTCGGCCCAGCCGATCACCGAGGGTGCGCAGTGTTTTTCGCCACTCCGGTCCGAACTGCCGAATCACGCATGTCAGGGCAATCCGGGTACATTGGGCATACACATCCGCCTTCCAGCCTGTACACTCCCGTAGCATAATGACATCGGGGGCTCGACTGGACAAGAGCTGCACGTCATCTGTCAGCACATCGTACGTCGGTACATCATGCAGGCCCAAGTAGTCCTGTTTTCCCCAATATGTATGCGCCCATTGAACAACGGGTCGGATGCCAAGAGCCAGCAAATAATCCTCCATATAAAGAGAGACAACTCGTAAATCATCCCGATGAATGTTGCGATATTTTCCTGGCGCGAGCCCTACACGCTGTTTAAAACGACGACTGAAATAATACTCGCTGTTGAATCCGACGTTTTGGGCAATCTCGTTGATCCGATCACCTGTCATGAGCAGAAGTTGCTTCGCCCGATTGATCCGCAGCTGATTCATGTAATCGAGTGGTATTTCTCCCGTCATTTCCTTGAAGAGCTGCGTATATCGCCAACGTGGCACATTCGCTTCCTGTGCTAGCTGGTCTACGGTCAGCGGCTCTTGAAAGTGTTTCTCTACATATGCAATCGAACGTTCAACTGCTCTCTTCGGGTCCAACGTTGTTTTGCCTGGCATATTTTGCTGGGCCAAAACACATAGCAATTCCTCAAACCGCACGTGATTATAAAATCGTTGCAGCGCCTCCGTGGCATCGCGATGCTTGTAAATCTCCACAATCAATTCAACGACACGTGAAAAAGGCGTGCAGGTCAACTCCCCCAGACAGAAAAATGCCTCGGAAGCTTGTTCCTTTGTCGGAGCTTCTGTGTGGACGACACGAAAAGTAAGAGAATAATAGTCGAGAACGTGACCCGTGCAACTGATCTGAACGTTCTGACGCGGTGCTGCAATCCAGCACCGCTCCCGAGTGAACCGATAGGTCGACGATTCAATTTCCATGAGCCCTTCTCCTTCTGTTGCTACAATCATCGTGTAGTCTTCCGGCTCTTGATAGTCCTGCCATCTTTCCACATTGACCTTTTGGATGGCCGTCATGGCAAAGAATGATGGTGGAGATAGTTTGGCTCCGGATGCTTCGTTATTCATCTCCCTCACCCTTTTCGTGAGAATGATTATCATTTTTATTATAATGATTTAACATCCCGACGACAAGCTCCACCAATGAAAAAAGAAAGCGCATCACCGATATGACGCGCTTTCTCCCCTGAACTCGATTATTTTACAAACGCTTTGACCAAGTCGTCTGCCTTCTTCATATTGGCCAGAATGGCACCAGATTGCCAATGTGTCCGCTCCATTGGGTAGACATGACCTTTTTTCACAGCAGGAACGGATTTCCAGATGGGGCTCTCCAAAATCTTGAGCGCATCCTTGTTTTCTTCGGAAGTCCACGTACCGTTCGACGGGAACACAATGATATGATCTGCATCGATAGCCGGGATGGCTTCTTCTGATAATACCACGTGGGTTTCCTGATTTTTGGCAGGCGCATACGGCGTAAGGCCCAACTCCTTATAGAGCATGCCTGTGTAAACATTGCCATCTCCGAAGAGGGCCAAATTCGGCTTATTTCCCACGTTCAAACGAATGACAGCCACTGTTTCATTGCCAATTGCCTTTTCCAGCTTTGCCTTCGTATCCGCAATTTTCTCATTGTACTTTTGGATCGCTTCGTCTGCTTTTTCTGGAACGCCTAACACCTCGGCGATTTTCTTGAGTCTGCCAATCGTATCGTTACGGAGCTCATCCGGCAGCTTGTACGTCGGGGCTACCTTGCTGAATTCCTCGTATTTCTTGGGATCAGCGTAGCCATCCACAATGATGATATCCGGATTGGCTGCAAGTAACGCTTCCATACTTCCTGTAATATCAAAAAGCGGCACGTCCAAACCGAGGTAATCCTGTTTGCCCCACGCCGGGTGATACCACTGGATAACCGGGGTCACACCCAGTGCTGTCAAAAAGTCCTCCTGATAAATCGCCGCTACCCGCTCTGGCTTTACCGGAATTTCCACATCACCATAGGCGTCCTTCACCACTTTGGTTTTCGCAGCGGTGTTCTCTGTCGATGCTTTCTGCTCAGCGGATGTTGGCTCCGCTGCTTTTTCTGCACACGCAGTTAATACGAGCATCATGATCAATAATAATGCCATCCATGCTAATCCTGCTTTCCTAACCGTTTTGACCATCTTTCTACCCTCTCTCACAACTATTGATGATTATCCAATTGATTCTCATTCTCACCTTTTTGCATCCTGATCATATGTGTTTCCTCTCCATCTGACAATGCATTTTCTCCATTATTTTTTGTCCAAACTCCACAACTGTCCGTGTGAAATCCTTCCCTTTGTACAAAATCAATGATGGGTATCTGACGTTTGTCCATTGAGCTGGTAAGATATATCTGATAATGATTATCATTGATAGCAAACAGACTCAAACGCCTACTGGAGGAAAATGAAAATGAAACACATGCGCAACATAAGCGGAACGCTAGGAATCTTCGTACTGGCTGGCAGCTTGCTCATCGGATGCAGTCCATCTGCTTCGCAAGCAACGACCACAACGAGCAACGAGGCAAGTCAGAAAAGCCAGACACGTCCATATACGGATTATCTCGGGCATGCAGGCAACATCCCGGTCTCCCCTGCACGAATCATCTATTCCGGTGAGACCTTTGGCGATATGCTCGCGTTGGGCGTGAAGCCAATTGGGGGATTCGGGTACACCAATCAAATCTTTGAGGACCAACTGCACGATGTAGAGAATGTCGGTTTTCCCATTAATCTCGAAAGGGTCCTGGAATTACAGCCCGACCTGATCATCTATGCCAATACCGAAGAAAAAGAATATGAACAACTAGCCAAAATCGCCCCTACCGTCATTTTTGATACATTCGCGCCGTTGGAAGAGCGGATGACCCAGCTCGGTGATATTCTTGGGAAACCGGAGGAAGCTACGAAATGGCTTGCCGATTACAAGCGCCAATCGGAGGAGATGTGGAAGAAGCTGAAGGAGTCTGGCAGCATAAAAGAAGGGGAAACCGCTTCCGTCTTTACCTATTATCCAGGTGATCGGCTGTTTGTCATGGCAAGAACAGGGCTTTCCCAAGTCCTCTACGATACAAACGGATTCAAGCCCACCGCGCCCATTCAGGAAATACTCGATGCACAAAAAGGATTTGAGCTCATTTCCGTGGAACGTTTGCCCGAAATAGCGGGAGATCGTATCTTTATTCTGAATACGCCGAGCGAGGAAGCTGAGAAATCAACGCAGGAACTTCTAAAATCACGCGTCTGGAAAGACCTCCCTGCTGTGAAAAACGGGTATGTCTACTTTATCGACATCGAAAAATCTAGCAGTGATGCAACAACAAGAGAGTGGCTCCTGCAAAAGATTCCTGAAATCCTGGCGAAGGAATGAAATAGGAGAAGCTTTTCAACAATGATTGAAAAGCTTCTTTCTTTTGTATACGATGGAGAGAATGAATGATAATGATTCTCACAAAGTAAGGAGGGCACAACCGATGCTTCACTCTATACCACCACATTCCCCGCTCGGTTCCCTTCATTTTCAGTTGTGTAAAGTAGAGCGGACGGCTAATCCCTCACCCACTCCCTTTCATACCCTGCTCTTCTTCCCAAAAGGGTACGGCAGCCTCCGTATTCACGACCAAACGTTTACACCTTTTGCAGGAAAGTGTTTTTTGCTTTCACCGTCTACTCCTTTTGCTATCGAATCCTTGTACGACAGCGCGATTGAGTGCTATCAAATCTCATTTACCGTCATCTTGTTCGAAGAAGACAATAAGCCCCTACCGTACCCATACGCACTGCTTGATGGCCGTATCGAGCTGTCCGCTCACCCTTCTGCTCAGCTCTTGCGCTTTTGCGATGCTTTGCTCTTGGGCAGTTCCACCTCTTCTGAAATGGACAGCTTCTGGCAGCAATTGCGGTTCCAGAAGCTGCTCGGATTTTTGCTGGAGCAAAATTTATCTCCTACCCATCTCCCCAACAAGAGCAAAGAGGTGGAGAACAGCATTCGTTATATCCAGCAAAATTATCAAGAGAACATGACGGTCAAGCAGTTGGCACAACTGGCCAATGTGCCGTCGTGGCAGTACACGCTGCTCTTTCGCCAGTTGACGGGTAAAAAGCCTTTGGAATATTTGACAGCGCTGCGTATTTATCAAGCGAAAAAGCTCCTGAAAAGCTCGAACGATTCATTGCGGGACATCGCCTCGCAGGTCGGCTTCACGGATGAGTATTATTTCAATCGTCGCTTTCGAAAAACGACCGGTTACACGCCAAGGCAATATTCCAGGCTGACTCAACGCATGGAGCTCGTGCGGGACTGGACAGGGCATGAGGTAGAGATCCCCCTTCAGCCACAACGCATTATTTATATTGGGGAGACGTTTAATGATTTGCTCGCGCTCCATGTGGAAAACATCGTCGGCGGGAATTTTACCTGGATGGAACGAACGATCTATCGAGACAGAGTAAAACAAGTGGAGGATATCGCCTTTCCCGTTGACTATGACGATTTGACGACATTGAAGCCAGATCTAATCATTTTCGCGAACGCAGAAGAAGACAAATACAAGCAGATGAGCCGGATTGCCCCCACGCTCACGTTTAATTCATTTGCTTCGCTGGAGGAACGATTGCAGACACTCGGAGAATGGCTGGGGAAAAAGGACGAGGCGAGAGATTGGCTCAGAAAATACCACATGAAAGCTTCCACTATGTGGAATCAGCTCCGCTCCAAGCTTGTGCCTGGTGAGACTGCCTCCGTCTTTATCCATGCGCATGGCGGGCGTCTGTTCGTAATGGGCACTTCTGGACTCTCCTCCGCCCTCTACCATCCAAGCGGTTTTACTCCTGTGGATAAAATTCAAGAAGTACTGCAAGCTGGCTACGGCTTTATCGAAATTCAAGAGAAGGACATCCACCTGTACGCAGGCGATCGGATCTTTATGCTGCTGTCCGAAGACCCCGAATCGCGTCAGGCTACTGCCGCATTGATGCAAAGTGATCAGTGGCACAGTCTGCCTGCCGTTCAAAACGGCTTTGTCTATTTAGTAGAAGCGCAAAAATGGAATGGCGGCGCTGCCCTTACCAGAGAGAGATTGCTGCATATGCTGCCTTTTTGGTTACAGCATTCTTCTTAAAGCAAACAGGCCAGCTTCCCTGTCGTGGGGAATCACTGACCTGTTTGCTCCTACTCCTCTGCTACCATCCATGCTACATTTTTTGCTTGGAGTTCTTTATTCCATTCTGCTGGTGCTGCCATATCGCTGATCACGATATCGACCTCTCCCAAGTCTGCGATCTTGCACAATGTGCTGACCCCGATCTTGGAGTGATCCGCTAACACAATGCTTTCATTGGCATTTTCGATGAAACAACGGGCGAGTTCCGTTCGATCCGGCTCATAGCAGGTCAAGCCTTTATGGAGCAAGATGCCGTCTGCCGCGATAAACGCCTTGTCTACATAAAATTGTTTCATCATCTTCTCTGCATAGGTCCCGCTGACCCGATGATGCTTGGCACTCACTTTCCCACCCAGGAAGTAAATATCTGCCGCAAGCATTCCATTGTTTTGGTACTCGATTAATCGATTCAGCGCCGTGATCGAGCTAGTGAGGATCGTCAAATCTTTTTTCGTCACGAGAAAGTTGATCATTTTCAGAGTCGTTGTTCCTTCATCGATGACAATGGTATCGCTGTCTTGTACCAAGTCTGCTGCCAACCGTCCAATCCTTTTCTTTTCTTCCGCTCGCAAGACTTCACGAGCAATATGAGAAGGCTCAAAGCGCTCCACTGTCAGCTTTACTGCCCCGCCATAAACCCGCTTCAGCTTTTTCTCCGCTTCCAGCTCTTCCAAATACCTGCGGATCGACTCAGACGAGACTTGCAGCTTTTTTACCAGTTCATTGGTCCGCACCTTGCCATTGGAATTGATCAACTGCAAAATGATTTGCTTACGCTCTTCCCCGAACAACGACACGACGAATGTCCCCCTATATCGTACTTTACGTCATTTCGATTTTCTCTCCATGGATGTAAATCTGACGTTTTGCCAGCTCGTGAAAAATCACAGCCGGATCAAATGCTTCTTCTGGTGTGATGACACCAGTAGCTTTTACGTTTCCTTTTGCGATCTGCTCAGTCGCAATCGCCAGCGGGATTCCTACGTTGCGGGTATAGGCGCGCAGCCCAGCCCAATCGGCTACAGAGCCGTCAGATGCCGGATGTGTATGGTACAGGACGTGTCCTACTTTGCGACCGTCCTTGGTACCTGTTACCTCGACATGAAGCGAATACCCGTATAATTCCGTCTCTTTTCCCTCTCTAGAATTGTAGAGGTATTGGGAGATACAATCAAGGATTCCCACCTTTGTTTCCCCTATTCTGATGAGGTCGTTGCGTAAAAAGCCATAATCATAGAGGGCTTTGACCAACTCCATGTTTTGCTTCGGCCATGTTCCGCGCACCTCGATCAGCTTTACCCCTTTTGGAGACAAAGCCTGTGCCAGCGTCTTCGTTTCTGCATGAGGAATGATGTACTGAATTGTTTTTCCATACGGCTCGGGAAGCTTTATTTCGCGTGGGCGAGCAAATGGCGGGACTTGAATAAATTCCCCATTTTCATAGACGACGCGCCCTGGCAAGTCTGGATCATACTCGTAGGTCGTCGTCTCTGTGATTGATTTGGAAAAGGCAATCGGACGAAAGGAACCGTGGCTGACGCGGACTTCGTCGACTTCATCGAGCTGGTTTGCTGCATGCATCGCCATCATTTGGGTCAGTCCAGGTGTCATGCCAAAGCCTGGCAGGCAGGTCTTCCCATGGTCGCGGAAGATCGCATCTGATGCGTTTTCTTCCCCAAAACCGTTCAAATTGATGCCATGGCAGCCAGCCTCCGCAATCGCAGCAGTAGACAGGCCGTTCAGTGTGATCGTGGTTCCGTCCATAACGATGTCGTAACCGCGCATTTTTTGGACCGTATCCGCATGATCGCGCACATCTACCGGAACAAAATCTACGCGTGGATCGTTCAGCCACTCGACTACCTTGCGACCTTCCTCTTCATGAAAATCGCCGATCGTGATCTGCTCAAAATCTGAATGCATCACGAGATCGAGCACGGCTTCTCGACAAATATTTCCCGCTCCACCCAAGCAAAACACCTTCATCACGATGCCTCCTGTTCTTTACTCCAGCCAGAAACGATTGTTTTCCATTGCGGTGATTAATCTCTCGATATCCTCTGGATAAACCTCTCCGATATTGCCAATCCGAAACGTGTCCGCTTGCGAGATTTTGCCCGGATAGATGACGAAGCCTGCCTGCTTTAGCCGCTCATACAGCTGTGCAAAGGTGAATGCCTCGCTTTCTGGATAGTAAAAGGAAGTGATGAAGGGCGATTGCGATTCTTTTGGCAACAAGATGCGAAAACCGATGCGCTCCATGCCTTTTGCGAGTAGCTGCTGATTGCGCTGATAACGCTCGTACCGTTTTTCCACTCCGCCCTCTGCCTCAAGCTCTATCAGTGCTTGATAAAAGGCTCGCACGACATGAGTCGGAGAAGTATAGCGCCACTTTCCGTTTTGCTCCTCCATCGTCTTCCATTGGCTGTACAAATCGAGGGACAATGTACGGGCGATCCCTTTGCATTTGATGAGCGCAGACGTTTTGGCAATGACAAAACCGAAGCCAGGCACGCCTTGGATGCATTTGTTCGCGCTTGAGATCAGGAAGTCAATCGAGAGCTCTGCTGTATCCATTGGAATGCCACCGAAGCTGCTCATCGCATCTACGATATAGACTTTTCCGTATTTCTTAGCGACTTCACCGATTTCTTTGATGGGATTGAGCATGCCCGTAGTCGTTTCTGAATGCACGACAGCCACATGCGTGATCGTTGCATCCGCCGCTAGTTTCTGCTCCAATACCTCTGCATCGGCTTTTGTCACTTCGCCAAAATCAATGACCTCCGTCGCAATTCCATGAATTTGTGCCATTTCCACGATCCGATCCCCGTATGCACCATTCGTCAGAACGAGCAGCTTGCCGTCTGCGGGAATCGCACTGCTCACCACCGCTTCCACACAAAAGGACCCGCTACCTTGTATCAAAACGCTCGTATAATCCTCTACCTGCGAAGTTGCCAATCGGACGAGCTTTTGGCGGATTGCCTGTACCAATTCATTGTAATCACGATCCCACGTGCACCAGTCCCGCAGCATCGCCTCGCGGACGGTTGGGGAAGTGGTCAATGGCCCGGGGGTGAGCAACAAGTACGGATTATCGGTTGGTCTTGTCTGATTCATGGTCTCTCTCCTTCTGCATGACGCATCTCGATCTTTTTGAGCACCTCATCCAAGCATCCAATCTCCTCGATCACGTAGTGCGCACCCGCTGCCATCAGTCGTTCTGTTGCGATAGCCAGTTTTTTATCCAGCTCTTCCTGTGGCATGCTCGTCACTTCCTCCAAGGACAGACCGAGCTCGCTTCCACCCTTCAGAACGCCAACAGTCCACATTCCGGCGTTTCTGCCTTCTTTCATATCGCTCGTCGTATCACCGACCTTGACCATCTCGTTCATTGGATATACGTCCAGCAGGATCGCATTTTGATAGCACATCCATGGATATGGACGTCCTGCACGCACTTCACTTGGGGTGATTAGTACATCTGGCTCGTAGCCTTGTTGTTTAGCTGATGCTGCTACCACGTTCATCATTTCTCTTGTGTAGCCTGTGGTCGAGCCGATTTTGATGCCCTGCTCACGCAGACGTCCTACCAATTCAATTGCTCCCGGAACAGGAGTGGCATACTCGTGCAGCGTAGCCATCAGCATCGGTTCGAAGTCAGCGTACAATTCGTCCACATCCGCTTCATTCGGAAGTCGACCGTAACGCTCTTGCCATAGCGCTGCTACCCGCTCCATTTTGCAAAGCGCCTGGATATGATCGCGCTTGAGCATCCCCATCGGTTCGCGTGCTTCTGCTGCTGTCAGCTCGATCCCCCGTTTTTTGAACACCTGTAAAAAGACAGCTAAAGGAGCGAAACATCCGTAATCTACCATCGTTCCTGCCCAATCAAATACTACTGCTTTCATGCTATGCCACCTGACCTTTCTCTTGGTAGGACCCTGTTGTCCGTTTGCGAAGTTTGGATGCGATCCATTCTGCACCAGCACGTGCGAGGATGTTGAGGAAGACAATCAATACCGACATCGCTGCTGCGGGAGCCACATCCCCGGCGTCATCCATGTTCACGATGGAGACAGATGCCAATTTGAAATCGGCTGCGTACAGAAAAACAACCGCCGAGATCGTCACCATCGAGTTGATGAAAAAGTACACCGCCATCTCGACAATTGCCGGCATACAAACGGGAATCGTGACGCGCCACAGTAGCTTTGTCTGCGAGATCCCCATGGATTCTGCCGCCTGCTCGAACTCGGGATCGAGCTTTTTCAATGCGCTCGTTGCTGTAATAAAACCAACTGCGAAAAAATGAATAACGTTCGCCAAAATCAAAATCCAGATCGTTCCGTACATCCCGTGAAATGGATTCGACGGATTATTGAAGAAGAAAATGTACGCTAGCCCAATGACCATCCCCGGCAATGCCAGCGGGAGAATCGACAGGAAGTATCCAGCTTGGCGAAGCCCCTTCCACACTTGGGACTTTTCTATGGTGTAGGCCGTAATAAACGTCACCGCCGTCCCGATCACTGCCGTCAGCAAGGCGACGAGAATGCTGTTCCACAGTGGCTCGATCCCTTCTCCAGCTACGTTGGAAAAGTCGTAATGATCCAAGCCGAATGTCAGATTGTACGGCCATACTTTGATGAAAGAAGCTAGTACCACCGCAGCCATGAGAAGCAGCAAAAATCCGCTGACGCTCAAACAAAGAATGAAGTAAAACGTGTCGCGCAAACGATTTTCCTTGATTCGATACGGTTTGGACTTGGCTGTTACAGCCGCATGCTGCTTTCGCTCAACAATCCGGTCCACGACAAACGCTACGAGAGCAGGAATGATCAATAGCAGCCCAACCGTTGCGCCCATCGTCATATTTTGCTGACCGATGACCTGCTTGTAGACGTCTGTTGCCAGTACAGAAAACTGTCCGCCGACAACCTTTGGTGCTCCGAAGTCAGTAAACGAGAGAGTAAAACAAACAAAGCAGGCGCTGACGATACCGTATTTCACGCTGGGAATCGTCACTACAAAAAACTTGCGCAAATGGTTCGCTCCGAGCGTATCCGCCGCTTCGTACAATTGATAGTCGGCAAAAGCAAGGGAAACAGCGAGAATCAAATACGCTTGTGGGAAAACATAGACGATCTCCGCCAAAACAATCCCAACTGGGCCGTACAAATCGATGTCCCATTGAAACGGAAGCAGCCCGAAGATCCCTGTTGTTACCAGCCCCTGATTCCCAAAAAGGTAGGTCAGGGCGATTCCGTGCATCATCGTGGGCGCAAACAGCGGCAGCAGCGCGATCGCCCGAAAGACTCGTTTTCCGCGAATCCCGCTGCGCGTCAAGGCATACGCGAACAGAAAAGCGAGTGTGACTGCAATCAGCGTGGTCATCGCAGAAATATACAAGGTGTTATTCAGCGACCCTGCCAGTGCTGGGGTGGAAAAGTACGTAACGAAATTGTCCAGGCCGATGAACTGACCGTTCTTGTTATAAAATGCTTTGGAAAACAGCTGGCCAAGTGGCAACAGGACACTCGCTGACAATCCAAGAACGACAAGGCCGATGAGCCACTTTTGCATGGCTTTTCCATCGAAGATCGATGTCATTTCCTTCATGCTGCTCACTCCTGTTCCTCTATGGTTGGCGCATGCTCAAATGTCAGCAAATTCTCTAGCGGAAACTCCAGCCACATCTTTTTGCCACGGGCAATTCCAAGTCTTTGTGCCTCGGCCGCTATTAAATCGATTGTCAGAAGCTCTTTTTTTCTCTGACCTTCCTCTTGCCACTCCAGAAAGATTCGGTAAAAAGCACCGCGAAATTCTATTTCGGAAATAGTCGCAGGCATGGTGCATTCGGATTCTTGCTGCAAGAGCCGCACATGCTCCGGTCTGATCGCAAGTAAGCGATTCGGATCAGATTGCACATTCTCAAAGCGCCTGTACTCAAAAAAGTTGATCGCTCCGATAAAATCAGCAACAAACGGAGTCGCTGGTCTGTTATAGATCTCCTCGGGTGTACCTACCTGAACGACCTCTCCATGATCCATGACGACGATCTTGTCTGCCATGGTCAATGCTTCATCCTGGTCATGGGTGACCATCACGGTTGTCATGCCGTACTGCTCATGCAAACGCCGAATCTCCCGGCGCAGCTTTTGTCTTACCTTTGCATCCAATGCGGATAGTGGTTCATCTAAAAGCAAGATATCCGGCGATAGTGCAATCGCTCGCGCCAAGGCAATTCGCTGCTGTTGACCGCCTGAGAGCTGGCTGGGATATTTGGCGGCGGCATGAGACAAATCAACCATGTCTAGCGCCTCTTCTACTTTGGCTGCGATTTCTTTTTTCCCTAGCTTCTTTTCTTGCAGACCAAAGGCAATGTTTTCGGCAGCCGTCAAATTGGGAAACAAGGCGTACGACTGGAACATCATCGCAATGTTTCGTTTTGCAGGAGGCAGAGAAGTAATCTCCCTGCCTCCCAGAATCATCTTGCCTGTTGTCGGCTGTTCCAATCCAGCCAGCATTCTCAGTAATGTCGTTTTACCGCAGCCACTGGGACCGAGCAGACAGACAAATTCATTCTTGTCAATTTCGATGGAAATGTGCTCCAATGCGGCAAACAAACCAAAGCGTTTACTGACCCCTTGAATGGATAGATAGGATTGTGTCATGCTGTTCTCCTCGCTGCTTACTTGGGTTCACTCTTGGTCGCGTATCGTTTTTCCCACTCCGCCAAGACGTTGTCGCGATTTTGTGCGGCTTGATTCAGGTCGAGCTTGATTAATTGCTTGATCGGATCTACTGCGTAGCCTTCCGGGAGTGTCGCGCCTTCTTGCTTGACACTGACGATGGCAAAGTTCTGGTTATAAGCTTTCATGACTTCGTCCGAGATTGCCCAGTCCAAGAACAGCTTGGATTCTGGCTTGATTTGACTCTTTTTCATCAAGGCATTCGCCTCTACATCCCAGCCTGAGCCTTCTGTTGGAAAGACGACTTCCACTGGTGCGCCTTTTTTCTTCTCAGTAATCGAACGGTAGCCAAAGGAAATGCCGATTGGATACTCGCCCGATGCAGCCATTTTCGCTGGCTTCGAGCCGGAATGCGTGTAGATCGCCATGTTTTCATGCAGCTTGTCGAGGTAAGCCCAGCCTTCTTTCTCCCCTTTTAATTGCATGATTCCGTTGACGGTGAGAAGCCCAGTTCCAGAAGACGCTGGATTCGGCATCACGATCAGCCCTTTGTACTCCGGCTTGATCAGGTCTTCATATGAACGCGGGATAGGCAAATTGCGTTTTTCCAATTCCTTGGTATTGACCGCAATCGCAGTCTCCCATGCATCGATTCCTACCCAGCTTGCTGGTTCCTTGGAATCCTTAAACTCCGGGGATACCTTCTCGATCCCTTTCGGCGAATAGCTTTCGAGCATGCCTTGCTGTTCGAGTACAAGCAGGCTTGTCGCTGCTGTTCCCCATACGACGTCTGCTTGTGGATTATCTTTTTCCGCCAGCAGCTTTGCTGTGATGATCCCTGTAGAATCGCGGACGATATTGACCTTTACATCTGGATATTTCGCTTTGAAGGATTCCAAATACGTTTTGATCTGGTCATCCTCCAGCGCCGTATACACGGTAATCTCACCTGAGGCGTTTGTACTTTCCTTTGTGGAAGTTTGTGTGTTTGGTTGTGACCCTGGTGCTTGTCCACATCCTGCTAAAAACGCGATTGATAGAACGGAAGCAAGTAAAGGATAATGCCATTTCTTCATGAGAACCTCTCCTCTTTGCGGAATGTTCATTTCTTGGTTCCTACGACACCAATCTTACGGGGAAAATATTAAGCGGATATGAACGAAACGTAAATTGATTGTTTTTATGTGTTTTTGGTTGTGTTTTTTTGGTTTCAGAAGATTTCTTGGGAGAGCAGAAAACGCAACTGGGTAATAAAGGAAAAACAAGGTGTATGTCGAAGTTACAAATGCCTCATTATTATCATGCAAAGGGAGATATGAGTATGAACTTGAAGGCGGAACCGTTAGACTTGCAAATGGCGGATATATCAAGGTCTAAATGGCAGGAGGTTAATGCTGAGGAACTTGACATGGATAATGTCAGCTTGGCGAAGACCACAATGAATAACGTAAATATAAGTCAAATGACTTTGAATGATGTGAATATGAGTGGACTCAAAGTCTCCAACGCAAACTTGTCAGGTGCAGGCATTCAGCATGCGAATTTCAGCCACGCTGTTATTGACCACGTCCATTTGTTTGGAACAGAATTTCACAATGTGGTTCTTCCTATGGAGGGAGACGGAAATTATAATCACGATGGGCAATACAAACCCGTAAGTTTTCATAGCTGTAATCTTTCAAATGGGCAATTCAGAAATTGTGATTTATCTAATGTAGAAATAACGGATTGCGACATTACTGGATTGAAAATAAACGGTATCTTGATTTCGGATTTAATCAAGGACAAATAAAAACATGTACGATTGCACAAAAAAAAGACTGAGTCATCCATTCTAGTAGCAAATGGAATGAACTCAGTCTTTTATTTTTTGCCTTTGCTCTACCGCAAAGCAGCCTCCACAGCTGCCTCTGCATGAATCGCAGTCGTATCAAAGACCGGGACCGTGCAATCTTGGGCTGTGATCAATAGACCGATTTCCGTGCAACCGAGGATGACTGCCTCAGCGCCTTCCTTGACCAATCGCTCAATGATCGCCTGGTAATTACGCTTGGATTCTTCGCGAATGATCCCGACACACAGCTCATTGTAAATAATCTCATGGACGAGCGTTCGTTCTTGTTCATCCGGTAGCAGTACCTCTAATCCATGAACATCACGCAGACGCCCTGTATAGAAATCCTGCTCCATCGTAAATCGCGTCGCAAGCAGTGCCACTCGTTTATGTCCGTGGTTCGTGATCGCTTGCGCTGTTGCATCCGCAATATGAAGAAAAGGCAAATTGGTCGCTTCCTCGATGGCATACGCCAGCTTGTGCATCGTATTTGTACAGAGAACAATCAGGTCGGCTCCTGCCGCTTCGAGACTTTTCGCCGCAAGCGCCATCCGCTCGCCGGCTTCTTCCCATCGTCCTTCTCGTTGCATTTCTTCGATCTCGGCAAAATCAACAGAATACAGGATGCTTTTTGCCGAATGCAAACCGCCCAGCCGCTCCTTGACGGTTTCATTGATCAAACGGTAGTAGACCAAGGAGGACTCCCAGCTCATGCCGCCAATTAATCCGATTGTTTTCATTGTTCTCTACTCTCCTTTGTCGTTAGCGTTGCTATTTGCGTTTTCCCATCCCGCCTGACGAAAACGGGTCCGTAGCAGTTCTCGTGCCTTTTTCGTATAAAACGAAGTGTCCAACGGAATCCCTCGTTCCAGCGCCTCCGCTTCTGTTAACAAGGCTTCTTTTACACCATCAGCATTCAACCCTAATGCCAGAGCCATCTTTTTGTAAAAAGAATAATAACTCTCTTTCTCTGCTGGACCTAGATGTAGCGTTCCAAGGTAAGGACTATGCAGCAATTCGTGGATGGCATTCCCCACGTCTTCCACATGGACAAACGACTTGTACAAATTACCTGACCGGCTTATTTCTCTCCCAGCTTCCAGATCTGCACACATCGAAGCGACGCGTTTATCCCATTGCCCAACCGCATTGCGACCATAGATCGGACCCACTCGCACGATGACATGATTGGGATGCCGCTCGCGAATTGTAGCTTCCCCATGTATTTTGGCATTTGAATAAGCAGCTAACGGATTTCTCTCGTCTAATGGCTCGGGCTGATCTTCTTCCCGATAAGAGCCAGTACCTCTTCCGAAGACTCCGTCTGTGGAGATGAAGATCAATTTGCTCTCTTCCGGTAACTGAGAAAGCAGAACATCCAAGCCTTTTTCTATTAGCTCTCGTTCATCTGTTGCACTCATCAACGCCCAAATGACAACATGCGGTGAAAACTCTTGCAGTATCGCTGAAAAAGAAGGGGTGTCCGTCACGTCGACCCGAAGCAATTGATGGTCAGCTTGTGCAGAAAAGCATGTACCTATCAGATCAATGGCATTATCCCGCAAAAGCTCCTGATAGATTTGACTTCCCAAGTAGCCGCTAGCCCCCATCAACAATACGCAGCGTTTCTCCATGGCATGTCCCCCCCCCTTCATCACTTACCATTTCCATTATGATCCAATATACCACATTATTCAGAACGGTATAACTGGCCGCATGCCGCGTTTATATCCGATCCGAATTGAGTTCGAACCGTGACGCTTATCCCCTTTGACTTCAAGATCCGAACAAACGCTTTAATCCGCGAAGGATCAGATTGCCGATAGCTGTCTGGCGTAACTTCGGTCGAATTGAATGGAATCAGGTTAACGTGGTAGAGATGTTCCCAAGATCCTCTTCCCCTTAGCAACTCGGCAACTGCTTCCGCATGCGCTGTCGAGTCGTTTACTCCACGAAGAAGAATATACGCAATATATACCTTTCTCCCTGTTTCCCTGATGTGGCGATCCAATGCCATTAGTACGTCGCGGACTGGGAATCGGTCGTTAATCGGCATCAGCTCGCTTCGCTGATCGTCGAACGGCGAATGCAGCGAGAAGGTTAGATTGACCTGGGGAAACTCCCGAGTCAGCTTGTCGATCCCCGGCAACAGGCCGATCGTGGAAATCGTAATTCGTCGATGTCCTAAACCGAAGAGATACGGGTCGGTCAATATCGTCATGGCCTCAAAAATATGAGGGTTGGCGAGCGCTTCCCCCATGCCCATGAATGAGATGCTGTCTAAAGAGTGACCGTTCAAACGAAAGTACAGCAATTGGTCGGTAATTTCGTCGGCGGTCAGATTTCTTTTCAGACCAATGGTACCGGTAGCACAAAACTTGCACCTGAATCCGCAACCGCACTGTGTGGAAATACAATACGATTTCCACCCCCGCTCATAAGTAAGTCGTACGGCCTCGACCTGTTCGTCGCCCGGAATCGCAAACAGCACCTTGCTAACCTGTTTCGACGTGAGTTCCTTTACCGGAGCGATACTGCAAACGTTCGGCCCAAGTACCCGGTTCAACTCGTCGCGCAAAAATTTGGGCAGGATGGTCATCCGTTCGTATTCGTCGATGTTTTGCTTGAAAATGGCGTCCATAATCTGAGCATACCGATACTCGGGCTGCTTGCCTTCGGACAAGATTCGCCGAATCGCTTCATATTTCGAGGTTAGTTTCATGTCTTCTCCTTACTGCCGGAGAAACCATATAAAGCAACCGTCAATTGGCGCTATGATACGTCATTCATCTACGTGCATCTGTCGATAAATAGGTAAATCTCCGGCAACCGATTTGTTTTTTTGTGAACCGCTTCACACAGTAAGAACCGGTTCACATAATCATCTACAACCTCAATCTCCATCGCTTTCATCCTCCTAGAAATGGTTTATCTCTTGTCAGAATAAAAAAGAGCTACAAGAAAGTTACCTTTCTTGTAGCTCAAAAAATACGGCACATCCAACCCGTTGCAGGGTATTAAAAGGATATATTTTCTGAGTGAAAAGAATAAGGTAACGATCTTGCCAATAAAGAATAAGACAAATTCTGCTTTATTCTTTAGAAAAGTGGCAAGAATGATTACATTATCCTCTTCATCTCCTATCGTTCATTGTCAGCACGATTTTAACATACCAGTTTCTGCATTATAACATCCTATATATGACGAAACAATCATCTAGCTGACCTTTTACTACCTACTCTTGAACCTTACCTGTCAGGGCATTGATATCGTTAACATTAATTGAATAGACAAGGACTGGTTTGGCTAATCTCTCACCATTAATAAATGGGTAGATGTATAGCAGTTCGCAACTAATAACTCCTTTTCGTCAGGGGAAAGATAGATACTCTCCATCTCGTTATGGAAGCCGTTGAAGGTACTACCCTTCAAGCTCATACCAAACTCGCTTTCGTAAATCCGCACTGCCTCCTGCTCATTCGTGACCTTTAATGCCTTTCCACCAGGCGTGAGGGAGATTGGTTTCCACTTCCAGTTTCTAGGCTTCCGAATAGTGAACAGCTCAGCTCCTGTTACTGCGTCTATATAACCGGAGAATGCAGATGAGTAGACGAGATCGGTCTGATTTTCACCATGGGTATACATAAGTTGCAGGCGGGGTGGGATAAAGTGACTGAGCCGATCTTTCTTCATCGCTTGGGCTGAGGGGAGGAAGTCAGCTGGATCGATGTTTGTCAGCGTGTTTTCTCCTCCCGAAATGTGGGTTACCTGTCCCGCACTGTTTACTGACAACCGAAACTCATCGCCAACTACCTCAATGCCATTTACATAGCGGCTATAGATGACATCGCCTACAGGAGCCCTCGTTACCTTGTACAGGCTGCGCATTTCACCGATCCACCCCTCCATGAAGGTATCGGCGCTCTTATAGGCCAGCTTGTCATCAGGATTTTCAAGATCCTTGTCCTCCAATAAATACGTGAGCAGTTTTCCGGTTTCTGCATGGATATAGGCTCTGGCAAAGAATTCATTATTTTTTTCATAACGGATCTCGTACACAAGCTGCTGGTCTTTCGTTTCCAAGGTAATATATCTTGATGTGTCATCGAGCGCTGGGAAGAGCTTTTGCAGCTTTTGCTCCGTTCGTTTTGCCTTTTCGCTTAACTGATTTTCCTGAAGGTGAGCGGCTGCTTGTTGGTTGCCTGCCTGATTTGCCATAACTGTGCCCGTGGCTGGTGACAGGAGCAGTGTGGCTGTTAGGAGTACACTACTTGCCAGTACAGGATAACGCCTTTGAGAGGTCGAGGTCATATGTGTATCCTCCATCTTTTCTTGACGTGGAAGCTCACACAATAAGACGATATTTGGAAATGATTGTCACACGATAAGAAAACATATCTCACAAGAAAAATAACTTCATCTGTTCGAAGATATGAAAACTTTAGACTAGATAATAATGTTGTAGACTGACGGCATTGCTCAACTAACGGGCAGAAGAACTGGGAGGGAGGATTTGCATTGAAAACAATCCAAAAGATGTATGAGCATTACTGTAGTGCTTAGGTGTCCCCCATCCATATACCGAACTACTTTACTGTTTACCAGTTATGGGATGGGCGATGGATGAGCTTGCACATTGATTGGTGTCATCGGTGATATTGAACGTTTTAGTACCTATAAAGAATTTAAAAAGTACCTCGGCGTTTCAGCAGAAAATAAACAATCAGGAACCTCTGTAAAAGGTACACATCAAACCAACAGTAGGGTTCGGGATTCCCGTAGAGTATTTCAAATGGCCCTGTTGCTAATTTCTCAAAGATCTGGTCCAAATGTATTTGCATCCTACTATGTGCGTCTGGTCGAACGTCAAATGGCAAAGAGAAAAGCGATAGGACATACTTGCAGGCGGCTATGACGAAAAAATTGATGACAATGGGCATGAGATTGATTCGCTGTTGAATCCACTATATATGACTGTTGAAAGAACATACAGAGAGGCATAAACTAAGAATATCTCTTTGCAGGGAAGTGATTGTTATAGAAAATTCAAATAAAAACACTACAGCTAATAGCTCTGTGGACACTATGAAAGAAGCAATTGTTGTAGGTGAATCATATCACTTCTGGCTGGATGCAGAGGAAGATGTATATGATCAAAAGTACAATAAATTAGAGTCGGAGTTTTAACAGCTTTATGATTACAACAGCTTCTCTCCAGTAGGAGGGTATTCAGAGTATAGAGAAAATCCCCTTTCGTAAGAAGGGGACTTTTCATGCCTCGTACATTAGATAGTTACATCCCGCGTGCGGAGAAGGTTACTCCCCTGTCTCCACAAATTTCTTTATACGAGCTCCGATTTCATCACGCACTCTTTGAAACTCCGGCCATTCTTTCCCTGCCGGATCGTCAAATCCCCAATGGACGCGTTTTACATGTGGGGGTGTGGTTGGGCAAATGGAATCCGCATGGCTGCATAATGTTACGACGAGATACGCATTGTTTAAAATATCGAGGTCTATGACATCAGATGTTTGGCTGGAAATATCAATCCCCACCTCTTGCATAGCCCGTACGGCATTTGGATTGACGCCATGTGCTTCAATCCCAGCGGAAAAGACATTCCAAGTCTCACCTAAGTGTTTCTTTCCCCATGCTTCTGCCATTTGACTACGGCAGGAATTTCCTGTGCATAAAAAATAGATGGTTTTTTTGTTGATCATGATGCTCTCCTTTTCTGCTTCATTTACATGATGAGTCGGCATAATATTTGCGCTTGAACCATAACGCTACATTTACCAATGCAATCATAACCGGTACTTCAACAAGAGGACCGATGACGGCTGCAAAGGCGGCACCTGAGTGAATTCCAAACACACCGACTGCCACTGCGATCGCTAATTCAAAATTATTACTGCCTGCCGTAAAAGCGAGGGTCGTAGTAACGGGATAATTTGCCCCTATCTTCTTCCCCATGTAGAAAGAAATAAAGAACATTAGAATGAAGTAGATGAGAAGTGGAATCGCGATTCGCACCACATCTAGTGGTACACTTACGATGTTTTGTCCTTGTGTTGAGAACATAACAATAATGGTAAAGAGTAAGGCAACCAGCGTCATAGGACTTATTTTCGGAATGAATACTTTCTCATACCACTGTCGGCCTTTTACTTTTACGAGAGAATAGCGCGTAAGTACCCCTGCTAGAAAAGGAATCCCCAGGTAAATAAACACCGATGTTGCAACTTCCGCCATTGTGATGCTAATGACAGCTCCCTGCATGCCAAGCCATTCCGGAATGATGGTGACAAAAACATAAGCGTATAGCGAAAAGAAAAGCATCTGAAACACAGAATTGAATGCTACAAGGCCAGCAGCGTATTCTGTATCTCCTTTTGCCAGGTCATTCCACACAATGACCATGGCAATACAGCGTGCCAGGCCAATCATAATCAAACCAACCATATACTCTGGCTTATCTGGCAGGAAAACGATAGCCAACAAAAACATCAAAACCGGGCCAATCACCCAGTTTTGAATAAGGGATAACAAAAGAACCTTTCGGTCTTTAAATACACGCCCCATCTCTTCATAACGAACCTTTGCTAAAGGGGGATACATCATCACGATTAAGCCGATCGCGAGAGGTATGGATGTTGTACCAATCTGTAGGCTATTTAAGCCACTTGTAAAAGCTGGAATGTAAGTTCCTACAGTAATCCCAATAACCATGGCAAGGAAGATCCAGAGGGTCAGGAAGCGGTCTAGAAATGATAGTTGTTTCATGGTCCTATTCGTCCTAACAGCAAGAGCTGCTTACTTCAGTAGTGGATTCTGTGCAGCAGGATGTGGAATGAATTTTATGAACTTCACTATCGGCCTTTGTGTAAAAGAACTCCCATTCGTTACCGTCGGGATCAGTAACCCAAAATTTGTCCTGAACGGCATAGCAACAAGTCGTATCCATCTCGTCACGTGCGAAAAAGCCTTCCTTTTCTAGCCTTTCCTTGTGAGCTACTATATCTTCTGTACTTTCAACCTGGAATCCGAAGTGATTCACTTGATTTCCGCTAACGGTGTCCCGAACATTTAGTGTAAAGTTAAGCCCTGGGTTCTCCAATAAGAACTTCGCATAATCTGTCTTTACCTTTACCGGCTCTACTCCGAACACTTTCTGATAGAAATCAATCGATTTCTCTAAATTCGTGACGTTAATCCCAACGTGAACATACTTCATTTTCGTGTTCCTCCCTAAATTTTAATAGAGTTAATCAAAAAAAGTTGATATAAGGTTTAAAAAAAATTAGCAGCAGCTTCCTTTACCTGTTTTCCTGAAAATACAACAAAGCTCTTCCGATAACAGGTGGTTGACTTCCACATCATTTAGATCGTAGTAACTCCATGTGCCTTTTGTCTCTTTCGTGATTAGGTTGGCCTCTAATAAGATCTTGAGATGATACGATAACTTTGATTGCGGCATATCAAATACTTCCGTTAGATCACAGACACAGGTTTTACCTCTCTGGCAGAGCTCATACATGATTTCTAATCGTTTTTGATCAGCAAGAGCTTTGAATTTTTTCTCATATTGTTCTAGCTGCTGCTTCAAGTCGTTCATCGAAGATAACCTCATTTATCAAATTTTTTTGATGAACTTATTATATGCAGTATCCCCAATAAGATGCAATGCGTAAATCAATTTTATTTGATTAACCGATAAAAAAGGGCTCAGTTTTATGGCCCCTGTCAGTGCTTAAAAACGGAGAAAATGAGTTGAAATCCAGGAAAAATCGATTGGGCTAACCAACGTATTTTTAAAACACTGCAAAGTATTGAAGATGAAAATCAGGAGATATGGCGTTTATTTTCCCATATCCTTCATGCTAAAAAATATGGATAACTAGATTGCGTGGAATGGACAGTTCACAACTTCCCATATGGTCGGAGGCCGATTTAAAGATCTGTGCAGAACTTATTAACAAAATGAAGAGAGCTTCACTGCTTTTTTTACGAATATGCCAAATACTGACCTAGATAAAATAATATCCTACACGAATAGTAAAGGAAGAGAGTTTACGTATTCTGTACGGGATATGTTAATTCCTGTAGCCTTGCATGGTCAGTATCACCGAGGACAGATTATCTCACGACTTCGAGCAGTTGGTATTGAACCAGTTAATGTTGACTTTATACAATTGTGAGGGAATGATTCGGGGTAGCCTTGTTCAACTATCGAAAACATCGCCAGGACACATATGATAAAAGGGCCTTTATAAGGCCCTCAGACTGAAGAGAAACCCCCTTTTG
>NZ_JABMIT010000007.1:0-302807 GCF_013186635.1 Brevibacillus sp. HB1.3
TTACTAGCACTTCAAAAGTGCCGGACTCATAATATACCATGTATGATAACTTTGAGTCAACTGGTAATATTTGAAGTCTTTCGTTTTGTTTTTGTAATCCCGCCCGTTTTTGAAAGGCGGACTTTCAATATAACATGAGCGATCTACTTGGTCAAATGAAATATCTGGGAATCAACTATAAAGAACATCGTTAAAAGCTACATTTTCACGCTACAACAATAAAGAAGAGAAAGAATATCAACTCTTCCTCTCTTCGGACTGCTCCATTCTCTCATGAATCAGCTCCACAAGAGCGTCCATATAGTCAGCCGAATCATTCAGAAATTCAGTCGAGACAAACTCCAGCCCGCAAGCTTCTGCTTTCATCCTGCAATGGATTCTGCAATCGAAAATTGCCTCTACATTTTCGGTCAAAGACAGTAAGTCACAGACAACGACTGCCTTGCCGCCTGACTCGGCAACTTTTTCGATCATCGCAAGTACATCCGGTCCTAACCATTTCTGCGGGGCTGGTCCTGCGCTTCGGTAAGCGAGCATCCACTTCTTGCAATCAGCTCGCAGGGCGACCTCTTCAGCTAATTCCGCAAAAGCTTGGATGAACTCGTTGTTCACTTCTGGAACCCCGGGTTGACTGTGGGCCGTAAACAACACAGTCGTTTCGGAACGATTTTCCATGGAGAGCCATTGCAGTGCCGTTCGTAGACGAAGACTGATCGCTTCTGCAATTCCCGGATAGCGGTGCCAATGATTGATTTCCACAACTGGAATGTTTGCACCGCTTGCTTCGAGCGCTTTTCGGACACTTTGATAATAGGCAGCCGTTCCCGTTCTTGAATACAAAGGGGATGTCGGAAACGCGTACAACTTGGTAACACCGTCTGCGACCATTTGTTTAACCGTCTCGTGCACAAAAGGAGACGTATGCTTCGTAGCTTGATAGACTTTGATTCGCTCGCTGCCTCCAATTTGATTCAACCGTCGTTCTAAGACCATGGCTTGCCGAGCTGTTACAGAACCAAGCGGATCTGCAACGCCAATGGATTGAAAGCGTGCCTTGGCTGCCTTCAACGTATCCGGCGAAGGAATTTTGCCATGAAACAGATGGGTATAAAAGGGCAGTATATCATCGATTGATTGCAATGAGGCGTAAGACAACATGAGCAGGGCTTTCATCTGATTTTCGCAACTCCTTTTGGCTATTTTACACGAGGACTTTGCTCTTGAACAAAAAGACGACCCTGATCGTTCAGAAGTCGTCCGCTTGTTATTTCCGAGTGTCGCTTATTTTTTCGCAGAAGGCATGACACCCTCTGGGATCGGGCACACATATGTTTGACCGCCCAGACGCTGGTTCAGCTCAGCTTTTGCCTGTTCGATCAGCTCTGGTTTTTTCAGCATGTCAATCGCTGTAGAAGCCATGACTTTCCCCGCATGCAGCATCCCTTTATGTGCCATGGATGTAGCCCCTAGGGACACCCATTGCCAGGAATGCAGCGTGGAGCCATTCACATAGCACGCAGTTGTGCATTGTGCGGTCGGCGTAATCCAGCTCACATCCCCAACATCCGTGGAGCCGTTCAACGGGATTTTTGATCCATCGTATGGATTGAGCCATGTCACCATGTCTGGAGCTGGCATGTCCGATGACTGTTTTTCCGAAGTGGCTAGTTCCTGCTTGGACAGTGTCGCACGCATTTCTTTTGCCAATTGCAGTTCCGCTTCATCCGGCAAAGGGACGCCCAGCTTCTGGAAGTTTTTGTACATGACCTCTTCGAGCAGTTTGTTTTGCACGAGGTTTGAGCACGCTTTGTCGAATACGATCTCTACCTCTGTTTCGGTCATGAGCGCAGCGCCTTGCGCAATTTTGCATACGCGCTCGTAAATCTCCTGTACTTGATTAACCTTTGGCGCACGTATGAGGTACAGTACCTCCGCTTTTGGTTGAACCACATTTGGCGACAAGCCACCGGAGTTCGTGATGGCATAGTGCACACGTGCTTCCGGGATAATGTGCTCACGCAAGTAGTTCACACCGACGTTCATCAATTCCACCGCATCCAGTGCGCTTCGACCGAGATGTGGACTTGCTGCCGCATGGGCGCTCTTTCCTTTAAACTTGAAGTATATTTGGTAGTTCGCGAGTGAATCAATGGACATGATGCTGTTATACCCCATCGGGTGCCAGCAAAGTGCGAAGTCCACATCGTCAAACAACCCTGCTCGCGCCATGAACGCTTTCCCGGAGCCACCCTCTTCCCCTGGGCAGCCGTAATAACGAACAGTCCCCTTCATGTTGTTCTCTTCCATATACTCTTTCACGGCAATGGCTGCCGCAAGAGAAGCGGTACCGAGCAAGTTGTGTCCGCAGCCATGGCCGTTTGCACCTGCTACGAGAGGCTCTTCTTTAGTTTGGCCTTTTTTCTGACTCATGCCCGACAAAGCATCGAATTCTCCTAAAATCGCCACGACAGGATTGCCACTGCCAAAACTCCCGATGAAAGCTGTTTTGATCCCACCTACACCGCGCTCAACCTTGAAGCCCTCTCCCTCGAGTGTTTGAGCTAGCAATTCAGCAGATTGATACTCTTCAAAACGCGTCTCCGCGAAAGCCCAAATCTGGTCGCTCACCTTGATGAAGGCATCTCGTTTTTTCTCAATCATTTCTGCAATTCGCTTGGTATGCATTCGCAAACATCCTCTCTGGCCTCGTTGTTCACGTGGTTTTCCGCTCAGTTAGGAACGTTTTTACGTCAGCAATCGTCTGGCAATTCGGTTCAAAAGTGCTACGCTGCGTGGCAAAATCTCTTCTTGTATATCGAACTTCGGATGGTGGTGAGACGCCGGGATATCCGTACCGATAGCCATGTACGTTCCTTTTCCGCCACGATCCTGAACGCGTTTAATCATAAAGCTGGCATCCTCACTGCCCATCGAGTTGTACTCGCCGTGCTTAAAGGAATGGAAGCCTTCTACTTGCTTGGCTTCTTCCAGGGCCAGCTCCGCCATCTCCACATCGTAGTTGATCGGGATTGCTCCTCCGACGACCTCGATCTTGTAGTCGAGCTCATGCATAGCAGCACTGTGCGCAATGATGTTGCGTACACGGTTTTCTACTTCTTCATTTACTTCTTCGGTAATGGAGCGAGTCTCCACAACCATCTTGGCATAGGCCGGAATGATGTTCGCTGCTGTTCCGCCTTCTAGCACACCCACATTGATTCTCGTATCACCAGTGCTAAAGCGCGGAATCGCATGAATGTTCAACAGGGCGGTAGCCGCTCCGAGCAATGCATTTTTCCCTTGCTCTGGCGACGCACCAGCATGAGAAGAAACACCGTAGAAATGCGCCATCATTTTCGTGGTAGCCAAAAATCCATAGGAACCGCCGTGCACCTCACCTAGCGGCACATTGACGCCCAAATGATTGCAGAAAATATAGTCAACATCGTCCAAATGACCTTTTTCCACGATCGCATATGCCCCGCGAACACCTTCTTCGGCTGGTTGGAAGATCAGTTTGAGCGTACCGGAAAAATCTCCTGCTGCAAGCGCTTCTGCCAATCCCAAGCCAATCGTGGTATGACCGTCGTGAGCGCAGGCATGCATGTTGCCTTCATAATGGGATCGGAAGCCATTCGCTTGTGGAAAATGGTCTTGCTCCGTACTTTCTAAAACAGGCAGTGCGTCCATGTCAAAACGGAAAGCAACCGTTGGTCCAGGTGCCTTCCCTTTCTTCACACCGATCACTGCGGTATAGCCACCGCGCATTTTTTCAACGATTGCCGGGTTTGCACCGTCACGCAATGCTCTTTCATACGCTGCCTCGAGAACTGCCTCGGAAGGCAAGCCCCGCCGGGAATCTCCATCGATTGCTTCTTGTCCGTATATGACCTCATAGCCGAGGGACGTCAAAATCTCTACTACCTTGGAAGCGGTACGGAACTCCGTAAAACCCACCTCTGGATGTCTATGAAAATCTCTTCGCAACGAAACCAGATCCAACATCGTTCAATTCCTCCTGTTATCTCTGGAGCATGTTTTTTCCATGCCCAGGTCCGATAGGCAAGCTGTAGAAATATGAGAAGACTGGCAAATGAAAATCCTTACAATATACGAATATTAAAAGACATTTTCGCTTAGTTGAATTATATTGTTGGGTCGCTGTTTTTTCAATAGGAGTTGTTTGAGTTATTGAAAAATAGCGAACCTTCTAACCGGCTGGTGTGGTGGGGAGGAAACAGGAGAAAACGCTCAGATTCTAGGGCCACCCGCTGGGGGACCCTCTGCCCGCCTCCATGCAAAAAGCGAAACCGCGTCCAAAGTAGTTCATTCAGGGTGTGTCTCAGAGGTGGACGCTTAAGAGCGTGTTTCGCTTTTTGCATTGCGTCTCGGTCGGTGTCCCTAAGATCTTCGCTTATTTCTCCTGTTTCCTCTACGAGCTTTCCGTTCGTAAACGAGTTTTTAAAGATCTAAAAGAATGAAGAATGTCGTCAGTTGCGATAGAGAAGAATATTTCCAGACGTAGCGACTTGTGAAGTCCTACCGAGCGGAGAAGGGATTCGCGGGCAAAAGAAACGCAACCGTGCCCATACGACGTAGCGGCTACCACTTTTGCGTTTCCCCGCGAATCCCTTCGGAGCGGGCAGTCCTAACCCTCAGCGGGACGGAGCACTGAGCCTAGACTGGAAATATTCTTCTCCCCACCGCAGCCACATAAAATGAAAAAACACCCGAAATCTCTCGTCGGGTGCCTTCATTTCTTTAACTGATAAAGCTTCTTCGGTCGTCCACGCACAGCCTGCTGCTCTTCTCCGCTGAACTCGGCCAAATCCACCTCGCACAAGCTTCCCATGATGCGCTGGGCATTTCGTACCGTCATCGACAAATGCGAAGCGATATCCGTCGTTGAAAACAACTTCCAGCCCATACGTTGAACCAACGCACGTAGTTTGTGATACGATTTGACACTTACATTGGCCCGGTTCAGCTTTTCCAACAGCTCGCGATCACTGGAGCGGAACGAATAGGCGAGCTCCTCTGTTTCTCCCACCGATTCCATCATGACGCCCTTATCCTGTACGACGACAATGCCCGCCCCCGGTCGTTCTTTTGCGTGCTGGATTGCTTTTCGGGCATTGTTTTCCGCTGAAAAAGCAGTGTCCCCAAAGCCTACACCTACTGCAACCGGAACCTCTGCCTCCAAAGAAAGCTGTTCCACTGTATGTCGCAGCATTTCAATCTCTCGTTGAATCGCACCACGCGAACTGAAAATCTGGTATCGTCCGTTGCCATTTGCCAGCAGAGAGCCGTCCAGCCGATCGCAGAGCGCAAGCAGAATTTGTCTGATCTTCAGCTCGAGATGCTGCAAGTAAAAGCGCGTGCTGGTTCGCTCGGGAATCTTGTCAAACTGCTCCAGTTCAATGATCTCAACTCCAATTTGTGTATCCTTAAAATAGGAGCTTTTCACCTTTTCGATGACGATTTTCATCGCCTGACGTATCTCCATTTTCGTCATGAGAACACGATAGACAGGAATACCTTCCTCACGCAGTGCATGTTCAACCACAGAAAACGTGGTGAACGCTCCTTGTGTCTTGCCTTCACGCCACAGCGATACATGAAACTGCGTGATCGCATCGAGGTCAAAATGCTCGTCGTACGTAGTAACGTAAATCTCCTCGTCGGGTATGTCCAGCTCCGACATCGACTCTCGCAAATGCATCCCTTCCGACTCGATCATGTCAATGGAGACACGGTTCACGGCTGCGTTTTGGTCAATGGACATCTGAATGAAGCAGCGATACAAATTAGAACCGTTCGGCGGGCAATACACGATATTGGCATCTGGGGTTAGCACCTTTTTTGCGATGGTAAACGGAACCGGCCCTGAGAAAAACCATCCGTTTAAATCTGGATGATGTTCCTGGACGATATTGCTCACTTCACGTACGTCTTCGTAACGAAAGGGGACAAATTCGATTTCATGCTCAAATTCATTGGCGACCGCAAGTATCCGCTCCACCGAAGGAAATGGTCCTACAACACCGATTCTATACATAAGGGCGTTATCTCCTACCTCGTCATGATCGACACCTTTTCCTCATTCATATCATGTGCCGTTTTCTTTGTCTACTAGATGCCAAGCACGCTGCACTACACTTGCTCCATGGTTTGCCTGTCTGTACCGTCAACCCTTCAGCCAGCTCGCTGAATACCAAATGCCGCAGAAACGTATACGGTATCGTCCGTGTGCGGGCTGGAAATAAACAAAAGCTTCGTGCCGCCCGCAAAAGAGCGTTCCAGAGACAGAGGGTCATTATAATCCGCCTGTCTTACCTCGATTCCCAACTCTCTTAACCGTGTCGCTTTGTCCAGTCCGCGCACACAGGCAATGAGGCGTTCTCTTTCCACCCTTTTTAAAAGCTGTTCGATAATCGGGCTCCCTAGTTTGCCCGTTGCTCCTGTGATGAGAATGAACATGCTTTTGCCCCCTTTTCCCTTGCAGCTCAAAGTCATCTCACACTTTGCCTTATTTTCTGCAATTACCTGGCGATTCCAGGGAAGGTGTATGAAAAGAAGCCGCGATCTCTACCAATAATCGAATTCTTGCACCGTTCATTCCTTTGGCATGCCAATATTTTTCTGAAAGCCCCACCAACTGCGGTGGTGTCTACCAAGGAAAAGAATGCCTTTGTCCGTGCTTAATTATCCCGGAATGTAGAATGAAAAAAAACTGATGGTTATATACACCTTATCCATCAGCTCTTTCTCTCATGTTTTATACGACTACTAGCGATTCAAGTTTTTAATGTACATGCCAGCAGCCACTTGTCCCTCGTAAACCCATCCTGGCGGAACAGGGGAATATTTGCTTACTAATAATACGGTTCCATAAGGAGCTCCAACGACATTCATAATCGTTTTGCTATCATAATTTTCTCGTGATACAACCCATCCAGTTGGAATGGGGGAGAACTTGGTCACATTGAACTCCGTACGATAAGATGCTCCTATTACATATTTGATCACTCGACCAGCTACTTCATCTCTTAGAACTACCCATCCTGCTGGAACGGGAGAATATTTACTTACTCGTAATTCCGCACCATAGGGAGCTCCTGCTGTATTTTTAATGAGCTTGGAACCGAGATCTTCACGAATGACGACCCAACCTGCCGGGACAGCAGCAGATTTTCGAATCCATTCCTCATCTGAGCTCCATCTAGCAGAAACGGGTGAATGTTCTTTCTGCCCATCAACACTAGATGATGGGTTTGCGGCTTGAATCGGAGACGTTAGCACTGCGGAAAATACGGCTACACTCAATGCTGAAAAAACCATTTTTTTGAACATAGTGATTCCCACCTCTCCTATCTTAAATTATACCAAAATATACCATATTTTTAAAAACGAGTAAATTTTTAAGAAAAGTCTATTAATTCCTTCTTGTTATTCCTATCTATCGATGACATAAATAAATATTTTTTATCGAGAAACTAAAAAAATTCCTTTGCTATCGAAAACACTAGCAAATATTCTGAATATACGTTTTCTAACATAATAAGGGGGTATTTATGAAAAAGGGACTGGCAATTGCAACCTGTCTTACCTTGCTTTTCGGGGTACTAGCGGGGTGCTCGAACTCTTCCGCACCTGCTGAACCCACTGGCTCCACTACACCTGCAGAAGCGACAAAAACAGAGCCTATGGTGTTAAAATGGAGCATTAACAGCGAGCCTCCTTCGATGGACCCTGGAATCGCCGTCGACGCGGATTCGTTTGACATGATTTATGCTGCCTTTGAGGGCTTGACGAGCTATGATCTGAATGGACAACTCGTTAATGCAACGGCTGAGAGCTTTACCAACTCGCCGGATTACATGAACTACACCTTCAAAATTCGCAAGGACGCCAAATGGAGCAACGGAGACCCCGTCACCGCCCATGACTTCGTCTATGCAATTAAACGCAATCTCGATCCGAAAACGGCGTCTGAGTACGCCTATCAGCTTTATTACATTAAAGGAGGAGAGGAGTACAATACGGGAAAAGGCAAAGCTGAGGATGTAGGCGTCAAGGCTGTAGACGACTATACCGTCGAATTCAACTTGAAGTCACCCACTCCGTTTTTCCGTGAGCTAACCTTCTTCCCGACCCTCTTCCCGTTGCATCAAAAAACGCTGGAAGGAAACCCGAAATGGGCGAATGAAGCAAAAACCATCGTGGGAAATGGTCCATTCATCATGGACAAGTGGGAGCATAAAAGCAGAATCGTCTTTACGAAAAACCCGAACTACTGGGACAAAGACAACGTCAAGCTCGACCGAATCGAAATTTCTATGATCGAGGACAACAATACAGCGTTCTCCATGTTTGAAAATGGCGACATCGACTGGGGCGGCTATCCTGCCTCAACACTTCCGACCGACGCAATCCCTACACTCAAAGATGCAGGCAAGCTGATGGTCGCGGATAATCCGGGCACACAATCCGTTGTTTTTAATACAAACAAACCACCGTTCAACAATAAAAAAATTCGCCAAGCGTTCGCTTATGCCATCAACCGTCAGGAAATCATCGACAATATTTTGCAGACGGGTGTACCAGCCGCCTATGGTTGGGTACCGACTTCCATGGGATTAAAACCAGACGGCTACTTTAAAGAAGACCAGGCGAAAGCCAAAGCATTGCTGGAAGAAGGTATGAAGGAGCTCGGACTCACGACCTTCCCGACCGTTACCTACACGTTTGACACGAATGATACCAACAAAAAGCTGGCAGAAGCCCTGCAAGATCAGTGGAAAAAAGCACTCGGTGTTGACGTGAAGCTGTACACAGCGGAGCTGAAGGTGTACCGCGACATGAGATCGCAAGCGAACTTTGACATGATCCGTTTCCAATGGGGCGCAGACTTCAACGACCCAATCAACTTTCTGGAGATGTTCCGCGATAAAACGGGCGGAAACAACCACCCTGATTGGGAAAATGCCAAGTTTAAAGAGCTGATCGACAAGAGCTACAATGAGCCTGATTTGGACGCGCGGAAAAAAATCCTGCTAGAAGCGGAAACGATTCTTATGGAGGAAATGCCTTTGGCTCCAATCAACTTCCGTGGAAGCCCTTATGTGAAAAACGACAAGGTGAAGGATTTCATCATCTTCCCGCTGGGCGGCGCTTACTTTAAATATACCTCGGTTAATCCGTAGGGAATGAAAACATCTTTGGTTTGTGCGAACATAGTGGAGGGGAAGAGAAAAACGGGCTTCCTCCGTTCGTGGCACGCCAACAAGGAAGCGGGGATGGCCGTCTCCACTCCAAAAAGCGGTACGTCGACCAAAAGCCACCCGATGGGCGGAAGCTTCTCAGGGGAGAGGTTGGTCGACATGCGTGTACCGCTTTTTTCCGTTTCGACTGGGTAGGCGCGCCAAGGCCTCCGGTCGCTCCGTTTTTCTCTTCCTCTCCGTAGCTTGTTGTATTTACGACGGCATTCATTAAAAACACATAACACAAATAAAACAGGCTGTACCTGTCTAAATAGACGGTACAGCCTGTTTTATTACATTTACACAGTCAGCGTTTTTTGGTCGTTTCCGTGGTAAGCATTGGTATCCAGCTCTTTTGTCACTCTGCTCGTCAAAAGTCCGGAGGTCATGCTTCCACTTACGTTTAGCGCTGTGCGGCCCATGTCAATCAGCGGCTCAACGGAGATGAGCAGACCGACAATGGCGATTGGCAAATTCATCGTGGACAAGACGAGCAGTGCTGCAAAGGTCGCCCCGCCCCCTACGCCTGCAACCCCGAAGGAGCTGAGTGCCACAACGGCGATCAGTGTCAGGATGAACGATGGTGTCAACGGATCAATTCCTGCGACAGGTGCTACCATGACAGCCAGCATGGCTGGGTATGTACCTGCGCAGCCGTTTTGTCCGATGGAGAGTCCAAAGGAGCCTGCGAAGTTGGCAATTCCTTCAGGAACTCCCATGCTTTGTTGCGTTTTTACATTCAGCGGTAACGCGCCCGCGCTTGTACGTGAAGTGAAGGCGAACGTCAGGACAGGGAATGCTTTTTTCACATAGGTGATTGGATTCAATCCTGCAAACGTCAACAGCAACAAATGAACGATAAACATGATGATCAGCGCCACATACGATGCGACAACGAACTTGCCCAGCTGCCAGATGGCATTGTAATCGCTGGTTGCTGCGACTCTGATCATGATTGCCAGTACACCATATGGCGTCAGGCGCAAAATCAATGTCACGATACGCATAGTGATGGTATGGAATGCGTCCACGATTTTCGCAAACAATTCAGCTTGCTCCGGATTTTTGCGTTTTACCCCTAAATACGCAACACCGATAATCGCAGAGAAAATCACGACAGCAATCGTGGAAGTCGCCCGATCTCCAGTCAGATCGAGGAACGGATTCGCAGGAAGCAGTTCCAGGATTTTCGCTGGCATGCTCAAGTTCTCGATATCACCCAAGCGCTGCTCTACCTGTTCGATCCGAGCGGATTCCGCATCCCCCTGCTGGAATTGTGCGCCATCGAGATTAAATGCCAAGGTAGTCGAAATCCCGATTGCTGCCGCGACAGCAGTCGTCCCTACCAAAAGTCCGATAATCAGCGTACTGATTTTTCCAATGTTATTGGTTAGTTTCATTTTGGTGAAAGCCGATAAAATAGATATGAATACCAGTGGCATTACGATCATTTGAAGCAGCTTCACATAGCCTTTACCTACAATGTTGTACCATTCGATGGTGGATTTGAGTACGTCCGATTTGGCTCCGTATATGTATTGCAAAATAAGTCCAAATAAAATCCCGAGTCCGAGACCGACAAATACCCGCTTGGAAAAAGAAATATGTTTCTTTTGCATGGCGTACAATCCAGCAATGAATAAGAGCAACAAAACAATATTTGCGATGATCAATAACGTCGACATATATTCCCCTCCCTTTCGTTCTATGTACCTCTCATTATTGTATTCGGTATAGATATAGTTATATTACCAACAATCCCTACTGGTCAAGTATGAATTGTTTTTGTATTATTCCAAACTGTCTTGCAGAGGTAGATAAGGTCAAGCTGTAGTGGTGGGGAGGAAACAGGAGAAAACGCTCAGATTCTAGGGCCACCCCCTGGGGGATTGACTGCACGACTCCATGCAAAAAGCGAAACCGCGTCCAAAGTAGTCCATTCAAGATGTGTTTCAGAGGTGGACGCTTAAGAGCGTGTTTCGCTTTTTACATTCCGTCTCGGTCGGTGTCCCTAAGATCTTCGCTTATTTCTCCTGTTTCCTCTACTAGCTTTCAGTCTTCACCGTGCTTTAAAATCCTTAGAAGATTGAAGAATATGATCAGTTACGACAGAGAAGAATATTTCCAGACGTAGCGAATTGTGAAGTCCTACCGAGCGGAGAAGGGATTCGCGGGAAATAGAAACGCAACCGTGCCCATACGACGTAGCGGCTACCACTTTTGCGTTTCCCCGCGAATCCCTTCGGAGCGGGCAGTCCTGTCCCCCAGCGGGACGAAGCACTGAAGCCTAGACTGGAAATATTCTTCTCCCCACCGCAGCCACATATAAAATGACCAATGAAAAAAACAGGAACCGCCCATTTGGACGATCCCTGGTTCGTTATAATACGAAATCGTTTCGCTTATTTTAATTGCTTCACCACCAAACACCACAACCAAGTGATGACGACCGCACCAATGGCTCCGGCAATGACGTTGAAGCCTGCCCACATCCACAGCCAATCACCCAGTACCAAATCGCCCAGCCAGCTACCCAAAAGAGCAGCAATGAGCGAAGCCCACCAGCCTGAACCTGCCGCTTTTCCTTTACAGATCAAGCTCATTGCCCACCAAACGACCACACCGACGACAGCCCATACGAACCAGAACATTCGTACACACTCCCTCTCTCATGATGGTGACGCTTACATTAGGGCCAAAATAATGACTAGTTATCTGTTACCATCATATTGAACAAAAGAGAAAGTGTGCATAGGCATTTAATTGGTATACAGTTCTGCTCGGCGGTTAGCTACACTTGGCAATTTGCCACGGACTCGTTCAATCCGACTTACATCCAGTTCTGTGATTAATAACGTTTCTTCTTCCCCTGCACTTGCTATCACGACACCCATCGGATCGACGAACATGCTGCGTCCGGCAAAAATATTTCCGACCTGATCAGCTGCGCACACGAACATTGTGTTTTCAATGGCACGGGCACGAACCAGTGTCTCCCAGTGATCCTCTTTCATCGCTCCGGCTACCCAGCCTGCTGGCACAAACAAAATATCGGCACCCTGTAGCGCAAACTGTCTCGCAATTTCCGGGAAGCGCACCTCGTAGCATACCATCAGCCCGATTTTGCCAAATTCCGTTTCCACCACTTGATACGGATTATCCCCAGGCGCGATGAAGTCCGATTCTGTGTAGGAAAAGGCATCGTACAAATGTGTCTTGCGATACGCATGCAGCAGCTGACCTTCACGCCCTAGAAAAACGGTCGTATTGTAGGCACGATTTTCATCACCCTCAATGGATTCGAACACACCGCAAACCACATAGACCCCATGCTCCGAAGCGAGCTCTGCCAAGCCGGAAACAAATGGACCATCCAGCTTTTCCGCTACCTCTGCCGGGGTTACTCCCGACTTTGGCGTGGCAGGTGCGCTGTACATTTCAGGCAAGATGACAAAATCTACCCCTGCTGCCTTTGCTTTTGCAATGTAATCGGCTGCTTTTTGCAAATTTTGCGTCTTATCCATCGTCGCTGTCAGCTGTGCAATGGCTACTTTCATAAATATCCCCGTCCTTCCTCTTCATACAAAGCTCTCGTTTTCTTACTTGCTAGTATAACTGATTTTGACCGAGTTCCAAGTAAATATGCTTTACCAGCTGGACGTCTTGTATATAATGGACTTGTCATCTTGCGTACAAATTTTCACCCGATTGAAAGTAGGTGAGTCCATGTCCATCCGTATCAAGCTACTGCTCTCTTACACAGGGATGCTAGTCATCAGCTTGCTGACGTTTTTTGTAGCCGCCAGCCTATTTACGATTGCGGCGACTGGTGATTTCAACAGCTTTCGCGATTTTTATAAAGTGCATTATCAGCTCAATCCGCTAACAGAACAAGAAGAGAATATTTTCCTTGAATTGAAATATCTCGCCAAGAATGAGCCGGATCAACTGCAAAACCAAGAGCTGCTTGCCGATTACGATTTTAAGCTCAAAACGGTACGAGCCGGCCTGTATGTCCGCAGAGAGAGCAATCAAGTCTTTACCTCCCCAACCATCAATCAGCCCGAGCTGGAAAACAGCTTGCCGCCCTATGACTTGAACAACAACCAGATTCGCAACACGTTCAACATCGGCGAAAGATTTTATGCGTATGCCAAGTTTGACTTCAAGTTTTCGGATGGCCCAAAAGGCAGTGTTTTTGTAATCCGCGAACGCAGTCCATTTGGTGAGGTGATCCGCAAGCTGCTGCCGATGCTTGTGTTCCTCCTCCTCGGCGTCCTTGTCATCGCAAATGTCTTGCTGTACCGCTGGATTACTCGTAGCGTCGTCAAGCCGCTTGATTTACTGCGTCATTCAGCTGAGAACATCAAGGAAGGCAATCTGGACTTTGAGCTTCATCTGTACACGAAGGACGAGATTGGACAACTGAACGAAGCGTTCGAAAACATGCGCAAACGATTGCAGGAATCAGTGCGATTGCGCCTTGCGGACGAAGAAAGCCGCAAAGAGTTGATTTCCAACATCTCGCATGATTTACGTACACCGATTACCAATATCAAGGGCTACATCGAGGGGATCCGCGATGGCGTAGCTGATACCCCGGAGAAAATGGACAAGTACGTCAACATTATTTACTCCAAGGCAGTAGACCTCGACTTGCTCGTGGATGAGCTGTTTCTTTACTCCAAGCTCGATCTAAAGCAAGTGCCTTTTACGTTTGAACATGTAGATATCGTCCAGTTTTTGGATGATTGCATCGACGAGCTGCACTACGATCTGGAAAAGAAGGGTATTACGATTCAGTGGAATCAACGCACAGCAGAAGGCACCCTGGTCATCGCCGATCTGGAAAAAATCAAGCGCACCGTCTTAAACATCATTGGCAACTCGCAAAAATACATGGATAAACCTGAAAAAATCATTTGTGTCTCCGTTCAAGCGGATGCTCATTGGGCTACCATTGAAATAAATGACAACGGCATCGGCATCCCGCAAGAAGCCATTCCTCACCTGTTCGAACGCTTTTATCGGGTGGAGCAATCCCGTAATTCTTCTACGGGCGGTAGCGGTCTGGGACTCTCCATCGCACGCCAGATCGTCGAGGGTCACGACGGGAAAATTTGGGTGGAGAGCAAGCAAGGTGTAGGTACGAGCGTGTTCTTTACACTAAAACGTACCCACAAACAATAGGAGGTGCACATTCCCATGTCTTCACGTATCCTCATCATTGAAGATGAGACGACTATCGCTCAACTGGAGCGGGATTATTTTGAACTGAACGGCTTTCAGGTCGATTTATGCCACTCTGGCAGCGAAGGCTTGCCGCTTGCCATCAATGGTGACTACAGTTTGATCATCGTTGATTTGCAGCTTCCGGGTATGGATGGCTTCGAATTGTGCAGCCAGATCAGACAAGTCAAGGAAGTGCCGATCCTGATCGTCTCCGCAAAGAAAGAAGAGATCGATAAAATCCGCGCTTTTAATCTCGGTGCCGATGACTATATTACAAAGCCGTTTAGCCCCAGCGAATTGGTTGCCAGAGCCAAAGCCCATCTGACAAGATACGAGCGTTTGACAGCCCGACAAGCTGAGCCATCCAACGCAGAGATTCACATTCGCGGTCTCGTCATCGACAAAGTCTCCCGAAGAGTCTACGTACGCAATCAGGAAGTTATTTTCACGACAAGAGAATTCAATCTGCTTGAATTTCTAGCGACTCACCCAAATCGGGTTTTTAACAAAAACGAGCTGTTCGAACGAATCTGGGGCATGGATTCCAGTGGAGATATCGCGACCGTTACGGTACATATTCGCAAGCTGCGGGAAAAGATCGAAGTCGATCCTTCCAATCCGCAGTACATCGAGACGGTCTGGGGTGCCGGTTACCGATTTACTGTCTAAAGGTGAATACCATGATCATCACAAAAACCTTCAGCGAAAACAAAGACGGATTTTCCGCTCTACGTCAAAGCTGGAGGTTTTTTACTTGTTAGGCACAATTGTATGTTTTTACATTTTTTACATAGGAAACTATTACCAATCGGTTGTGTGTGATATCATTAAAAAAATAAAAAACGATAAATTTTTTTAGGGGGCATCCAATGTTTATGGAAATCGGAGATTTACTCCATGCCTACCGACAACGGAGAAATATATCGTTGAGTGAGCTTGCAGAGCGTACAGACATTAGTAAAGCAGCACTTTCCAAAATTGAATCAGGGGAAACAAAGCGACCAGGGTTTTCCCAATGGAAAAAGATCGCAAGTGCTCTCAATATTCCGCATGTCGACGTAATCACCGCATATCTGGACACCACGGAAAGACCTGTGACACTTCAATTACTGCTGAAAGAGGCGCTTGAACTTAATTACCCGCCAGTAGTGCAGCTGGTAGCTCTGAAGCTACTGGAAACGCCAAAAATGGACACTTTTCTAGCGCTCGATCATCTTCTACAGGCGACTAATGACGCGAAGGATCAAGGTGTCACGCTGACCCTATATAATGTGATGATTGATTATGCGAGGAAACACGGCGTTCCGTTCTATCTAGGAAAGGGACTCTACGAGCGATATATGCTCGAAAGGGACGATTTCTCGCGATTTGAAGAAACCTACCGCCGAGGAAAGGAATTGCTGCACTACATTGATCTGCTAGCGCCGATTGAACGTATTACCTTTTACTATCGAATGGGAACGCACGCGTATATCTTAGGCTACTACGGGGAGAGTATCGAATTTTGCGGGAAAGGAATTCGCGAAGACGGTACGGACAATAAGCCCAAAGCCTCGGCCCTCATTTCAATTGTCAATTCATACCTGAGTCTGGGCGATCTGATCCTAGCTGAACTGTATTTAAAAGAGTATGAAGATAGTGAATACGCAGACTATCGAAAGATTCATCTGCGCGCGCTTCTACACGCGAAACAAGGAAAGCACGAGGATGCAATGAGATTGTACGAGCTGTGCCTTGCAGAAGCAGGGAAGGATAGCCGCGTGACCATTGTCAGCGATCTTTTAGAGGTCTATCTGGAAAGTGGCAATGATGCCCTTATAAAAGAGCTAATCGACTCCGAGGATCAATTTTTACCTTCAGACGTTCTCGCCCATCCGTACCGGATTAAACAGGCTGCGCGATACTACAAGCGAAAGGGTGTGAGTCAGCTCGCGATTGGACACATTGAAGAAGGATTCGATAGCCTGCTGCAAAGTATCAGCTACTATCGACAGCTAGGTGCGTCCGACAAAGTTATAGAGGGTGTGGGACTCTTCCTAAAACATCATCGGCTACAACAAAAGGTTTTTTCGTTTGAAGACATGGAAATTATTGAGAAATTCTGCCATAATGAGGGTATCTATAAATAAGGGAGGGATAGCCTGTGAAAAAGAAACTACTTGTACTCACTTTTGCTTTCCTTTTCACCGTAACGCCACTGTTAACACCGAATCTTAGTGAAAACAAAGTAATACTTAACGGAGCCGAACCTGATTGGTAGAGCGCTGCAAGTAGTCGTCTGCCCCTGCAATGAAATCACTCTTGTTGCGGAAGGTTACATATTTGGGGATTAGTACAAGCAAATGATTTGCTAGAATTGCCGCCCTTTCATGCAAATGCACGAAAAAGAAGGGATACCATTCCGGTTATTCTATTGATGAAGAGTTGAAATAAGGCTCCTTCTCGTTTAACAGTGAAGATGCTGAACACGGGATTACGAAAAGGAAAAATAAATACCGTTAATTTATTCAGGAGAGGCAGCGAAAGCTGTCTCTTTTTTATGGGCTTGACGCCGTATAGTCAGTAAGAAAGTAGCCAGTTTATCTTTTTTTAAGAACTTTTTTAGATTCTATTAATCTCTTGTTTCTTGGCAGTTTAGGTCTCTCGACTATCCTACAAGTAATCAAGCAACACCCACTCAACTGATTTAGAGGAGGACCAACTGATGAAAAAGTTTTCCAATAAAATCGCAATCATGATGCTCGCAACTGTTATGGGCACAGCATCCCTTCCTTACACCGCACTGAATGTGCAAGCAGCTTCCAATCCCCTGAATGCTCAAGAAATTCAGCAAGCCGTTACTGAACTCTCCAAGCTGAAAGTCATGCAAGGCAGTAACATTCATAATCAAGTTACGCGTGCCGAGCTGGCAAAAATGGTCGCACACACCTTTGGCTTGCAAGGCGGCAAAACAGATAAATCCGTAACGTTTACGGATGTGAAAGCAAATGACTGGTTCTATAAATACGCGGTTGATCTGGTCTCCCTCGATATCATGCAAGCAAAAGATGGCCATTTTGATCCACGTGGAACCGTGACAGATGCTGAATTCGTGCAAATCGTCGCAAAAGCGCTCAAGCGTGATGTGAAGTCGGTTAACTACTGGGCGGAACGCTTCTTCTCCGCAGACAGCAACGTTACTCGCGGTGAAGCCGCTTATCAGTTGAATGTGGCTCGCCAGGCAATCCCTTCTGATAAAGCGACCATCACCAGCGTACACGCCTTGAACGAAATTACATTGATTGTAACGTTCGATGCTCCGTTGACCGCAGAAAACGAAGCATTTGCCAAAGCAAAAGAAGACTTTGTCTTTAGCGATGGACTGACACTGACCAATATGCCGCGTCTGAAAACAGGCTCTACCAATACCTACATCGTGCCGACCTCTGTTCAAAAGCCAGGAATCACCTACAGCCTGACATACAAAGGGAAAAAGGCGGGCACATTCGCGGGCAACGCAACCAAGATCAACATGACAGAAGTGCGCCAAGTAACAAATGATACGTTTGAAGTCGAGTCCCTGCAAGCAAATGGTGTCATCGATTATGGATATGTCATCTCCGCCTACAGCGGAGGGCGTGGTGCAACTGCATTGGTGCTGGATCAAAACAACAGTGCAAACGGCAAAACGTATCAAATCATTTCTTCCATGCAAGCAAGACAAGTGACCATTACACCAGAAGGCGGACAACCAATCGTAGCGAAATACGTGCCTTTCACGCAATCAACAGACGGCAAGCAAGAAATTAAATTCCGTCTGCCAGAAGGCCAAGTCCTGACTCCGGGCGTTACGTTCACCATTACATCCGACTGGGCGAATATCGCGAATCCAACCTTCGTCGCAAAAGAAATCGCTCCGCTCGAAATCAGCGAAGCCAAAGCAGTTAGTGAAACTTCTATCACCGTTTCCCTGACAGAAGACCCGGGAGACGAGCTGTTCTCCGGACGCAGCATAGAACTCACTAGTGCAGACGGAGAAAAACTGTTGGCGACGTACAAATATTCCAGCCGCAAAGGTACCACAGGCGTGTTTGACATCCAGCAAGATGGTAAACTGAAAGCAGGTACCACATACACAGTAACACCTGTCGGCGATTGGGCAGGCAAATCTTCTGCCGAGCTGACAGTCGAGTAGTCTTTTTATGAGAGTTCAAAAAGTCGGCTTTTCAGCACCGAGAAAGTAACGTGAACCTGAAGAAGGAGGAGCGGAGTGTAGGAAACCTACATGAGCACCGGACTTCAAAGGTGAACGCCAGTTTCGATGCTGATTTTACTCTCAAAACTACTTCGTGATCAAAAGTCGATTTTTTGAACTACCTTATGGAAGAAACAAAGGATAGGATCGTCAGAACTCATCTGACCCCTATCCTTTTTCTTATTTCCTAGCCCAAAAGCCCCTGCAAAAATCAAAACTTTTCCTATATTTAGGCGTCTACTACTAGTAAATCATTCCATTATGCCTATACCATTTTGACAGGAGCCTGTTTTACATGACCGTCAGCTCGTTTACATCGATTCTGGAAACGGATAAACGAATCCGAAAAGCTTCTCCTAACCTTGAAGCTAAGGTGGAGATGTACAAGCTCTTTCTCGCTTCTACAGACGCTATTGAAATCCACATCAATAACCTGACGCATCCATTAACTACCATTAGAATCTATGACATCCATCGAACAAAACTTGCAGAAGCTGAATATAGTCCGAACGCCCCCATCATCCTTCCGTTTTTTCCAAAGGAAGATGGTCTTTACTATGTACAGCTGACGATTGGGCCTGATCCAGACCCGCAGCACACCTATCAATTGCACGTGGATAAGTACAAACGCCTATCGGGGATCATGAATCAATCGGAGGAATTTACCGCAGAAAATGGCCCGTACATGATCGGACCAGAGGATGTCATCATAGCTGCTGGGACATCTATCAGCTTTGAAGCAGGGACATCCATCAATGTACGGTGTCAAAACAAGATCGTCGTCCAAAACGGTGCTTCTGTTTCTTTTCGCGGAGAACCAGACAAACCTGTCGTCGTCATCGGAGCCATTGACGATACAACCGCACACCGTTGGACTCAGCTCGTGTTATCTCCCTTGGCTGAGGCAACCTTCCAGCACATCATTGTGCAATACGACAACGATGAAGACGGTGCGGACTTTTTGACCTCAGCAGCCCCTTTCGTTGCGATCGCCTCATCCGTTGAAGAATTCGAGTCAATGGTTGCCAAAGCGGACTATGTGGAGCGGGCCGCAGTCGTGTCTCCCTCTTCTCGCCTGGACTTCATCAAAACTTGGTTCCAGCAGTCCAGCCCTTATCGCTTTCATATTTTTGGCGATCTCTTGCCTGAGCTTTATTTCGGCATGGATGTCACCACTTTTGCTCGATGGGAAACGGATACGAAGCGGATTAACGAAGAACGAGTAGAAGCTGGTGAAATCAATTACTGGGATTTTGTTAACGGCAACTTCACTGCCGATTTAATAGAAGCAACGTTTCTGTTTGCCAATAATGAGAGCAGCGCCGAGCTGCGAATCCAACGATTGATTGATTTTCTGATCATCGCGCAAAAATGGAGGAGAAAACACGGATGCTTCAGCCTGTTCGACATGCTCGATCCGTTCCACGATCACGACGAGGAATTTTACAAAACGTTTGAACAGATGTCGTCCGCCTTCTGGCTCGCACATAATACATCGATTATTCACTGGGATACTCTTTCACGAGAACTCGGCATTTGGCAAAAAGAAAGTTTCTTCGAACGACAATTCATCAACTCTGTCATGATTCGCCTGCACTTCGCAGCCGATCTGCCGTTCTCTCTTCCGGGGTATGGAAACAACATTCCACCTGTCGGCTTTCTGGGTATTTCCATTCACTTTGGCCCGTTCCGCTATCCAGAGGACTATCCAGCTCCCGGGCCTGAATTCGACGTCAATTACGGCGAACTTTCTACAGCTACCTATGTGAAATTTATGTTCGAATCGTTGCTCAATGGCAAAACGAATCCCGTCTACACGTGGTGGATACCTACGCAAGCGGATAAGGAGCTGTTTCGAACCTTGCAGGAAAAAGGCATATCACTGGATTCCCCTCCGGAAGATTGGGACCGCGAATTCGTGCAGCCTGCTAGAAAAACGCTGGAGGAGATTCGGGCCTACTATCTTAACCCTATTGCAAATGAAAGGTTTACCTCCAACTGTTGAGGTCGGGGGAAGCCATGGCACATGTTTTCCAGTCGCCTATATCCTCTCTTCGTTCGGGCGGTCTCCTTCCAAACATGTGCCATGACTTTCGAACAGCAGAGGATCATTTCGAGGCTTAGACCTTTTTATCAGTTATGTCTTGAAGTCTTTTTTGAGGAAGATGTGCTTTTGTTCCATCTTCTTGTGTAATCTGCGTGGAGTATTCCGAGCTTAAAGACAACCTGGATTAACGCTCTAGAGGCATAAAAAGCTTCTTTCCCCCACTACAGCTACGAAAAAAGCCTCCCCAAGTAGGAAGGCTTCCTCTTTAATTCACAAAATTTTTCCCATAGTAAATCTCGTCCATCTCTATTTGCAATTGCTTCGTAATATCCTCCTGCTCCTCTGGTGTCAGCCTATCCTTCGTGTATCCAAACAAATAATTGTTCAGATCAAATTGCCTGCGTTTGCATTTGGTATGGAAAATATTATCTTGGTACACATTCACATCGATCATATGGAACAATTCCTTAATTTCCTCGGGAATATAATTTTGGATGGAACTGATGTCGTGATCGATAAACAGCTTATATCCATGAATATCCCGGGTAAAACCGCGCACCTTGTAATCAATTGTCATCAGGTCTGTATCAAACGAACGGATTAAATAATTGAGTGCTTTGAGTGGAGAAATTTCGCCACAAGTCGACACGTCGATATCGGCCCGGAATGTACTGATGCCCTCTGTTGGATGGTACTCTGGATACGTATGCACCGTAATATGGCTCTTGTCCAATTGCAGTACCACATTTTCAGGCAAAGGTCCGGGGGATTCCTCATAAGATTCAGTAGGGACTTCTACGACAGGCCCCTCGGATACAAGAAAAGTGACGCTCGCGCCTTGAGGTACATAATCTTGCTGGGCCACATTCAGTACATGTGCGCCGATAATATCCGACACGTTTTTCAGGATACTCGTCAATCGCTCTGCATTGTATTGTTCATCTATATATTCGATATACGCTTCCCGTTCCTCTTTTGTTTTCGTGTAGCAGATGTCGTACATGTTGAAGCTGAGTGACTTGGTCAAATTATTGAAGCCATGCAGCGTAACGTTATGTTCTGTTTTTTGTTCCAAGCGTCATTTCCCCCTGTAGTAGCATCCAAAACTCGGTTTGTCTTACTTTTTCCTCTATCTCGTTCATAAATACCCATTACTTTTGTCCTATTAAAAATTGATTCAATAGGATCAGGGAAACTTAACAGAATATGGTTCTAATTCCTTGGGTTTAGTGATAAAATATCGAAGTGTGTCAAAATTTAGAAGAAAGGGGGAAATTATCATGCATTGGTATACAAGCGTATTGAAACAATACGTCGCTTTTGCAGGAAGAGCTAGACGTCAAGAATATTGGATGTTCACTTTGTTCAACATCATCGTATCTCTGGTAATTGCTCTCGTAGACTCATTAATTGGTACTGCATCTGTTTTGGGCATGATCTATTCACTAGCAGTATTACTGCCTAGTTTGAGCGTAACTGCTCGCCGATTGCACGATACAGGAAGAAGTGGTTGGTGGATGCTTCTTGGATTAATTCCTTTTATCGGTGCAATTATCTTGATCGTTTTCATGTGTCAAGACAGCCAAGGAGACAACCAATATGGTGCGAATCCTAAATCTTCGCAATCATTCTAATGTCTCTATCGCCTCTCCTCATAAGGGAGAGGTTTTTTATTTTTAGCCCAAAGAACTCTTTTGCCATGCTCGTCTCTCCTTTGTTTACCTGTGGCACACCCACCTTTCTATGTACTGACTATTCAGAAAATACCACCCCGTCGGAAGACTTCTTTCGAATACCAAGATGTGTATAGGACAGAATAGAACTGTAAAAACGCCCAAAAGGAGGATTGTATGATGAATAAACAAACGCTGGCTGCCCATGAATCACTGGATATTCATGAAGTACTTAACTTCAAAACACTCTGTCTCGCCAAATCCAAGCTGATGCAAGGCATCGTATTCGATCAGGATTTACGAGCGCTGATGCAAAAAGACGTAGAACAATCCTTGCAAGCAATCGAGGAGCTTCAGGCTATTTACAAGAATGCACCCTTCCAGGCACCGATCCCGCAAACTCGCCCGGCCCCCATCATAAACTGAAGGTGAAAATCCGATGAACAACGATTATCAAGATCCCATAAATGCGTTAAACATGCCCGAGAAGGCAGATATGACTTTTGCTATGGACTTCCTCATTCGTGCCAAGGAAGGCGTCCGAAACACAGCAATCGCTCTGACTGAAACCATTACTCCGGAAGCAAGAGCCGTGTTGCGGAAACAACTCCACCAAGGAATTGCTCTCCATCAAGAAATCGCGGAGCTGATGCTCAGTAAAAAATGGTTCCATCCCTACGAGCTTCATGAACAGTATCAACTAGACCATCTCTCAGCCTTGGAAACGATCCAAATCGGGCAAATGAACCTTTTCCCTGAAGATACTTCGCGAAAAAGTATGTTCGATCGGACACCAGATGAACACCACTGATGGAGGAACTTATCGATGAAAGCTGTTACCTACCAAGGCATTAAAAACGTAGTAGTAAAAGAGGTGCCCGACCCGAAGTTGGAAAAGCCCGATGATATGATCGTGAAATTGACAAGCACCGCCATATGCGGATCCGATCTCCATTTAATTCATGGCATGATCCCCAATTTGCAAGAGGATTATATTATCGGTCACGAACCAATGGGCATTGTCGAAGAGGTTGGCCCTGGTGTAACCAAGCTGAAAAAGGGCGATCGCGTCATCATTCCATTTACGATCGCTTGCGGAGAATGCTTTTATTGCAAAAACCATTTAGAAAGCCAATGTGACAATTCAAACGAGAATGGCGATATGGGTGGTTTTTTCGGATATTCCGGTACAACTGGCGGTTATCCTGGGGGACAGGCAGAGTATTTGCGGGTGCCGTTTGCGAACTTTACCCATTTCAAGCTACCTGAAAACTGCGAAGTAGAGGATGAAAAACTGTGCTTGATTGCCGATGCCATGCCAACTGCCTATTGGAGCGTAGATAACGCAGGTGTCAAAGACGGGGATACCGTGATCGTTCTGGGCTGCGGACCCGTAGGTCTTCTTGTCCAAAAGTTTTGCTGGCTGAAAGGTGCAAAACGTGTGATCGCGGTTGATTATATCGAGTACCGCCTGCAACATGCAAAACGTACGAACAACGTAGAAATCGTTAACTTTGAGCAAAAGGAAAATATCGGTAACTACCTGAAAGAAATCACGAAGGGCGGCGCTGATGTTGTCATCGATGCTGTTGGTATGGATGGAAAAATGTCCGCCCTGGAGTTTCTAGCGAGTGGCTTGAAGCTACAAGGAGGCGCTATGGGGGCAATCGTCATCGCTTCCCAAGCAGTCCGCAAAGGCGGTACGATCCAAATTACCGGTGTTTATGGCGGGCGCTACAATGCCTTCCCTCTTGGAGACATCATGCAGCGCAATGTCAACATACGTTCCGGACAAGCTCCTGTGATCCACTACATGCCCTATATGTATGAGCTCATTACCACCGGAAAAGTCGATCCAGGCGACATCATCACACACGTCATTCCCTTGGGTGAAGCAAAGCGTGGATACGAAGTGTTTGATACGAAAACAGACAATTGCATCAAAGTCGTTCTAAAGCCTTGATGAAATGATGGGAAGGAGGGTACCTCTGCGATGAGTTACGGATTGCACGAACAGCTTGAACTGCATGAAATTGCTACTTTTAAAACCATTTGCATGACCAAGTCCAAGACAATGCAAGGCCTCGTTTCCGATGAGACGTTGAGACAGCTTTTGGCTGACGATGTTCTCGTATCCACCAGACAGCTTCAGGAGCTGAGCTCTCTACTGACAAAAGCAAATTCATAGGGGGACAAACGCATGACTGGCATTCTTCAAAGCTTAGCTGGTATGGGTGGCCTGACGGATCAAGTAATCGCTATGGACTTTCTCATCTCCGCAAAGAGCGGTGTGCGGAACTATGCGATGGCACTGACAGAAACAGGCACCCCAGAAATTAAGGCAACACTAACCAAGCAATTGGAAGAAGCAATCGATTTGCACGAAAAGATCAGCCTATACATGATTGAGCGAGGCTGGTACCATCCATGGAATATTGCCGAGCAGATTGAATTGGATCAGCAAAATATCCAGACCGCGTTACATCTTCCGTGAAGTGAAGCACCCTTTTTGGGTGCTTTTTATATTTTGTCTACTATTCGACAATATCTCCTAAAGTAAAAGAAATGTTTATCCTATAAAATGGTATATATAGGGTTTTTTAGGGAGGGGCGATGATATCCATCTCTTAGCATCCACTCGATGAGCGTTTCAGAGCTACATTATCATTGTCAAGAAAGGTTGATGTTCATGTTTAAGAAAGCCTTGATCATCCTGACATTAAGCTCAGTTGTGGCTGTACCATGTTTAGCCGCAGAAGCCCATGGGGCCGCTCTACCTTTACAGGAGAAGGCGCCAGCCTCCGCAAAAACAATAATCAAAAATGCCGCATTTGGTCAGGAAGTCTGGGTCATGCTCGGCTCCCCTATTCCAAACGGATGGGTCGTAATCAGATCTTCTGGCAATATGAACCTGATTAAGGATATGAACAATGCTCCGGCTGGTTACGAAGTTTGGGTCATGCTCGGTTCCCCTATGCCACCTGGATGGGTCGTCATCAGAAGTACCGGAACCATGAACCTGCTTAAAAATCTGAACAGCGCCTCTTCTAATGAGGAAGTTTGGGTCATGCTCGGTTCCCCTATGCCTGACGGCTGGGTTGTGATCAGAAGTACCGGAACCATGAACCTGCTTAAAAATCTGAACAACGCTCCCTCTAATCAGGAGGTATGGGTGATGCTAGGCTCGCCTATTCCTGACGGATGGATTGTGATCAGAAGTTCTGGGAATATGAACCTGATCAAACGTTTAGGCTAATCAGACCAATTGGATAACTGTATCCATAATGGATTCATCTCATTCATCTACAAGCTGACGTCGAACTCCATCGACATCAGCTTGTTTCCTTTTCTTTTTGGACATAGGCTGGGGAAGCTAAAAGTACACGCCTGGTTTACTTACTTCGCATTTGGCGGAGTGTTACTCGGTGGAATCGTTGCTTTTGAACCAATAGAACGATTTCTAGCTGCACCTAGACCAAATACAAAGAGTAAGATTGACGCACAAACCAAAAGTAGAAGGGGAACCGTCCAGCTATCCGTTGCATCATGCAGATATCCGAAAAGGGTCGGGCCTATTGCGGCAAGCAGGTATCCAACTGATTGAGCCATACCGGACAACTCTGCAGCTTGTTGAGCATTCTCTGTGCGTAAACCAAAAAACATCATCGATAAACTAAATGCAAAACCTCCACCAATTCCGAGCATGATGATCCACCAAACAATGAAATTCGCGCTTCCGTAAAGTAATCCAAGCGTTCCCATTAAAAGCAAAATGGCCGTTATTGTAACTAATAAACGTTGGCTGGACATACGCCCAGCGATAATCGGAACGATAAAAGTAAAGGGAAGCAAGGCTAACTGCATAACGGATAGGAACCAACCAGCTTGATCTGAGCTTATTCCTTGCTGCTTTAAGATTTCAGGTAGCCATGTGATCAATACATAGAAAAACGTAGATTGGAGTCCCATAAACAGGGTTACTTGCCACGCTAGTGCGGAACGCCATATATTCACACTGCTATCCGCCGATTGATTATGAACAGTGGCTGTTTCCATATTGCGGCGTTTCATTTGAGGTAACCAAAATAATACGGATACCAAACTAAGAATGGCCCATATTCCCAACGCCCCTCGCCATCCAACTCCTAATCCAACTGCAATGGGAACACTAATACCAGATGCAATTGCCCCTAATAAATTCATAGAAATGGAATATACACCAGTCATTAAACCAATTTGTCTGGGAAACTCCCGCTTTATAAGACTCGGTAACAATACATTAGAAACGGAAATTGCCAATCCAAGAACAGCGGTACCGATATATAAAGTACCGGTTCCTGAGAAAGAACGCAAAATAACCCCAAAAGTAAGAAGGATGATGGAAATTAGAATGATTCCTTCTACTCCAAACCTTCGTCCTAATTTAGGAACAATAGGAGAAAAAAGTGCAAAAGCTAATAGGGGCAACGTGGTAATCATACCTGCCAGCGTATTCGAAATATGAACATCGTCCCTAATAAGACCAACTAAAGGCCCCACCGAGGTTAAAGGAGCCCGTAAATTAGCTGCAATAAATATGATTCCTACAATAACCACCCAAACTGCTGATCTAGTAACGCTTGGATTTGATTTTATCTCTTGCTTGCTCATCATTTTCCCTCTTTGTCTATTAGATTAGATACAGGAGTTAATACGCAACCGAAGAAAAAGTATATTATAATATACCTTTCAACAAACAACATATACTATAATACAACAAACAACCCTTTAGCAACCATTCGGTCGATAAAGGGTCATAGTCGTGGCAGTTTATGAACATACAGGGGATCGATTTTTAGACCCCGTATTTCAATATAATATGGAGCACAACAAGCTCGTCGGACTGATTTATATAGGAATGCTGGCCATCTGCACAAAAACTAATCGAATCATACTGATTCAAGACGTATGACTCATTATTTACATGGATGGAGAGGGTTCCCGACATGACCGTCGCAATTTCCGTTGTATTGTGGTGATGCTTCTCTGGATAGTATGAGCTATTCGGCTGTAAATAAGCTCTATACGTTTCCATTTCATTACTTACGTTTTGAAAGATTGGTTCAATGACCCAATCTTTATTATCCCCAGCAATTCTGAGTCCCTTCCCAGCTCTGGACAAATTTACACTGTTCTCGGTTGAGAATAACGCCAAGAGTGGGATAGATAAGCATTTCGAAATTTTCCACAGCACCCCGATTGTTGGGTTGGTTTCTCCACGCTCAATATTTCCAAGTGTCAGCTTGCTCACACCGGATAATTCTGATAAATCTTCCAGGCTCAAATGCTTCTCTTTACGAATTTTTTTTAATACTCCTCCAACCTGTAAAACAACTTGTTTAGGATCATCGGTTTCTGGATTCACTTTAAGCCTCCCTTTACCATAAAGATGGAAACTATAAAAAATATGCTAGTAGCATTCCTATACGATAGTGGATGAAATCATACTAAATATACCAGATCATCAATCATAACCCCATAAAAAAGAAACCCTTCCTGCCAAAACAGAAAGGGCCTGCTCCTGCTGGTCTGCTACTTAAACCAGCCTTTTTCCTTTGAATGCATAATCGCCTCGATCCGATTGCTCACACCGAGCTTGTCGAGAATGACGGAGATGTAATTCCGCACAGTCCCTGTCGTAATGTACAGCTGACTGGCAATCTCCTTGGTGTTCTTCCCGTCAGCGACCAAAAGCAGGACTTCCTTTTCCCGCTCCGTCAGCGGATTCTCCTGCCCGTATGCCTCATCGACCAGCTCAGGCGCGTAGATCCGCCGCCCAGCCATAATGCTGCGAATCGAGCTAGCCAGCTCTTCGCTCGGACTGTCCTTGAGCAAGTAGCCGTTTGCGCCTGCCTTCAGAGCTCGTTCGAAGTAACCGGGGCGGGCAAAGGTTGTAAGAATCATCACCTTGCACCCGCTGCCTTTCAATTCCTCGGCAGCATCTAATCCGCTTTTGACTGGCATTTCTATATCCATAATGCAAATGTCGGGCTGATGCTGATGCACGAGCTTGACCGCATCCTCACCATTACTTGCTTTTCCGACGACTTTCATATCCTCTTCCAAATCGAGCAGGGAAGCAAGAGCTCCCAAGAGCATCCTCTGATCCTCTGCAATGACAATGCGAATCATCTTCCCACCTCCTGTTCCGGTTGTTTGAAGATGTTGGGTACCCGGATCACTAGCTGTGTTCCAGACACTGAGGACTGGATTTCCATGCTTCCGTTGACGAATTCCAGCCGTTCCTTCATCCCACGCAAACCGTTACCCCGGTAAACCAATTCCTCGGCCATTCCAATGCCATTATCCGTTACGCTTACGACGAGATCGGTACGAGTGGGTTCGATGACAATGGAGGAGGCAGTGGCATTGCTATGCTTCACAATATTGTTGACGGCTTCTTTCAGGCACATGCACAGCACGTTTTCTGTCATCAGCGAAGTATTGGTCAGATTCGTGTCGCCTTCCAGGACGAATTCAATATCCGCTGCCTTGAAAATTTGCTTGATCCGAAACATCTCATCCTCAAGCCGCGTCCCACGCATTTGTGTGACCATTTCCCGTACTTCTTTCAAAGCGATTCGCGCCGTTTGCCTGATTTCCTCCAGCTCCGTTCTCGCCAGAGCAGGATTTTTGTTGATCAGCTTGTTTGCCAAATCGCTTTTCAACCCAATCAGGGAGAGCTTCTGCCCCAACGTATCGTGCAAGTCACGGGCAATGCGTTGGCGTTCCTCGAGCTTGACCAGCTCTGAAATCCGCTTGTTCGCATGCTCCAGCTCTCCCTGCAGCTTCTCGCGCTTATTCCAGTTGTACGTAGTCACGGGCAAGAGAATGACAGCAACCATACTAACCAAAACAAACGGAAGCTGGCCAATCAATTGCGCGTTTTTGGTGAAAAAGCCGATGTTAACCGATATGGCGGTGCTAATCAAATGAACCGTGTAAAGTGTAACAAAGCCGATCTTGTTCTCAATATTCCCGATAAAAAACGCCAAGAAGAGCGAGAAATACACATAGCCGAACATCAAGGTCATGGCGATGGATATGATGATCTGCACACCCGTCCAAAAGTAAATCAGCCAGCCCTTTGACAGAAAGGAGAATACATAGCAAATGAAAAACAGAATGATCATGATAATTCCGATCACCGCTTCGTACGTCGAGGATGACCGGAAGATGAAATAAAATGGCAGGATGTAGAAGACAACCCACACATAAGGGCTCAAGCCCGTATTTTTTTGAAGAATGTGATACCACTTCTGCTTTTGCATGCTTGCCCACCTTTTCTTCGCCACTCTCTCAAGTGTATCGGAATTCAATGGTTTATGGCAGGCTTATTTTCCTTCCAAACTCGGTTTGGAGCCTTGGAGTGCATCCATAATCGCTTCAGATGGAGCAGTAGTAGCCAATCGCTTGATGCCTTTGAAGCTCACAAAGCGCTTGTTACTCTCATCCCATAAATGAAAACGCAGGCACTGCACGCTGGCCGCCAGTGTAATCGTTGTCGCTTTCTGAAGCGGCGGCGTCTCGATATGTGCTTTTTCCAGGTTGTAATTCGGTACCCGTGGGCTTAAGTGATGGACGTGGTGAAAGCCAATATTGCCTGTGATCCATTGCAAAACCTTCGGCAGCTTGTAGTAGGAGCTTCCTTCTACTGCTGCTTTCACGTAGTTCCACTCTTCTTCGTTCTCAAAATACGAATCCTCATACGTATGCTGTACATAAAACAGCCAAATCCCAAACAATCCTGAGACAAAAAAGATCGGACCTTGAATCAGCAGAAATGCTTGCCAGCCAACCGCCCAGATTAAGACCGAATAAAGACCAACCAACAGCACATTCGTCAAATACGTATTCAACCGCTCTTTGCGGCGAGCACGTTTTACATTAAAACGATATTGGAGCAAAAAGACAAAAATAGGGCCTAAGCCAAACATAACGATCGGATTACGATACAGCCGATAAGCAATTTTACGCCAGATAGGAGCTTCGAGATATTCATTAACAGTTAACATCCACAAATCGCCTACGCCTCGTTTGTCGAGGTTGCTGCTCGTAGCATGGTGAATATTGTGACTATTTTTCCACTGTTCATACGGCACGAGGGTAAGCACACCAGTAATTGTCCCCACGATGTCATTCGCCAGACGATTTCTGAAAAAGGATTGGTGGCAGCAGTCGTGGCAAATGATGAAAGTACGGATGACGAAGCCACCTGCAACAATGACGATAGGCAGCGTCAGCCAATAGGACACAGATAGACTGAGATAAGCTCCGTACCAGAGCAGAATCAGGGGAACTAACGTATTGACTAGCTGTCGGATACTCTTTTTCATGTCTGACTTTTCAAAGGGGGCAACATTCTTTTTCAACTCGGCAATGTTGGCTTGATGCATCAATTGTTTCCTCCTCGACCGAAGCGCATGAGACATGGAGTGCGCCGGACACTATATTCTATCTTTATTGTAGAAAATAGCGTCTGGCCGCTGTAGTCATAAACGTCAAGTCGGAGACATGACAAATGTCATGGTTGAACAAGCGACTGGAAATTTTAAGGTACATAAACTAAGCGGCCATCCCATATTATGCCAGGAAAAGACCCCATCCATACTTCGGATGAGGTCTCTCGCTTTGACGCTGTATTGTTCTTACTTCACATCGAGGCGCTTCACGATATCTTCGAGCAGCAAATTCGCTGCCTTGATGCCGCCTGCTTTGTTCCAGACCGTTTCGTCTACTTGGAAAACTTGATTGGTCTTCGCCACATTCAGAGATTGGAAGACCGGGCTTTCCATCCATTTTTTCGCGTTGTTCGAAACGTCTTTAGATTCTTTCGTTGGCTCCGTTACCCAGTAGAACAGGATGTCCCCATCCATAGCGGACATGCCTTCTTCACTGATCATTTCTGCAAAGTTGTTTACATCCTGGGAAGCTGGACGTGCGAGTCCCAGTTGATCGAGCAGCACACCGCTAAAGGTATCTTTTTGATAGATTTGTACACCTTTTTTGGAGAATTTCGCTACGGATACTTTGGTAGAAGCTTTCGGACCCAGCTTTGCTTTCGCAGCAGCTACACGGTCATCGAATTCTTTCAGGACCTGCTCGCCTTCCGACTTCTTGTTTAGTGCTTCTGCATACAGCATGAAGTTGCTTTTCCATCTACCGGACAGCTCTTCTGAGAATACGGTTGGAGCGATTTTGGACAGTTGATCGTAAATCTTTTCATGACGTACTTTGTTCCCGATGATCAAATCAGGGCTCAGGCTTACAATCGCTTCGAGATTCGGCTGGTCTTCGAAGCCCAACACTTCTACACCTTTCATCTCATCTTTGATGTGAGGATACCAAGGATCTTCATCCCACGACTGTACAGCAGCGATTGGCTTAACGCCAAGTGCAAGCAAGGCTTCAGTACCTTCATTTGTTAAAATTACCACGCGTTCTGGTGTTCCCTTAATCGGAGTGGTACCCATTGCGTGTTTCACTTCACGTACTTCACTAGAATCGGCTGGTGCTGATGTTGGAGTAGCCTCAGTCGTCGTTCCCGATGCTGCTGGCGCTTGTTGAGCTTGGTTGGCATTGCCTCCACAACCGGCAAGGACAACCAGCAAGCACAGCGCGAAGAAGCTGGTCATGATGTGACGCATGGTCCGTAAACTGGTCTTACTTTTCATATCGAGAATGCCCCCACTTCTACTTATCAACTTAGTGATAACAATTATCAATTGATAGTATATAGAGACTCCTCTTCCTTTTCCATGGACGTGATTGTCTAATTCCCATGGACCAGATTACCCCTGTGCGACCTGGAGAAAATACGCTTTGCTCCTTTGAATCGTATGCTCCCTGCCAAACGGTCCCCATGGGTCCCATTCGTGATTGGCGGGATGGTACACTTTGTTTTCCCGTACCGCACGCATGTCTCTCCACAGCGGGTTGTTCCACAGTGCTGCCACATGCTCCCGTTCACTCCAGAACACGATGATTCGCTCCGGGTTTAATTCGATCAGATCGTTGAGTGCATTTGGTTTATAAGCCGCGTGGCTCACATTCGGATCAGGCGCAAATCCAAGCTTGTGATAAAACAAGTCAGCGAGGGCGTGCCCCTCTACACCATATAGGCGCACCTCATCCGCAAGGACGCGAATCATCGTCCATTCACCCTTGCGTGTAACCGGCAACAGTGCATCTTTTGCTTGTTTTTCCACGTTGTCGATGTGCTTGATGATTTTCTCTGCCTGACTCTCTTTTTTGAAGAGCGTCGCCAATCTGGTTTGGTAGTCAATCCAATTCGGATAACCGTCAAGAAAGACCGTTCCTCTTATTTTCTCCCAGTCTCCCGCCTCTCGATTTTGGAAAAAATTCATCCTGACAATCACATCAGGCGACAATGTTAAAATTTCTTTCGGATCGATCAACTGCTCTGCATTCAATGCTTTTGTCCCGCGCAGCTTTTGCTGTAAATAAGAAGGAAAACCCGTCCTCGTTTCAAAGTAGTTCGGGAAGGAGGGGGCAGCAATCGGCTGAATTCCCATCGCAAGAAAATGATCCTGCAAAAACAGCTTGCTGACCACGACTACTCGCTGGTCACTTTGCTTCCTATATATTTGCGGCGACAATCCTTCGCGTTTTTTAAAGAGTCTACTAAAATACAGCTCATCGGTATAACCTACGTTACGAGCTACATCCTTCACGCTTCCTCCAGAATGGGCAAGCAGCTCTTTGGCATGCTCCATCCGCAGCCCCGTCAAATACTCCCCGGGTGTCATTCCCGTCACACGTTTGAAAGCACGGCAATACGAGCTGGGGGTCAACCCCGCCAGTCTCGGCAAGCTTCCCAATTCCAGTGACTCGCGGTAGTGTTTTTGCATGTAGGCGATGGTCTCCTCAATCGCTCCGATGCCCATTTCCTCTTTCTTTTTCTGTTCATCATAAACAACACCAAGTAGCTCGTAGAGCAACGCTTGGCTCCGCAAAAAAGAAGAGTAGTCCCGTTTTCGTGTCAATTGCGAGAGCTCCTCCAATACCGTCAGAAATGAAGCGGGTGTAGAGACAGCCAAAACCTCGACTTCTTTCCTCTCAGGAGCGCTCTCGTGCTGATCGTGTCTCGCTTCTGTGTAATGTAGCCTGAATATGTGCAACGGTCCTGATTGGCACCGCAATTCTTCTATCTTCGTCGTCGGGTGCAACAACAAGAGCTTTCCGGCCTCGAGCATCTGCTTTTGACCATCAACTGTCATCTCTGCACTTCCCTCTGCCACGTAGCAAAGGACATGGGTGTTTACCTCCACCTGACGCAGATGAAAATTTTTCAATCGCTGTTTGCGAAAGGCGGTCATCAAAAAGCCAGGATAATTTTGATTCATCGTCAACAGACTCACATCCTTCTATCACCGGAAAATAGCAAGAAAAAGTAGACAAGCTGATTGCCGGAATCAGCCTGTTCTACTTTCATCATGTTGGAGACCTTTGTATTTGGCAAGTGCTTGCCTACGTCTATTGTGAGGAACGATTCGAACGAAACATCAGCAAGAACAGATAGGGCGCCCCTAGCAACGCCACCACGACCCCCGCCGGAATATCTTTCGGAATCATGACAATCCTTCCTAGCAAATCAGAAGCAGCCAGCAATACAGCTCCAAGCATGGCTGAGACGACAACTGCACGGCGATGATGGGGTCCAACCAGCATTCGTGCTGCATGCGGAGCGAGAAGACCGATAAATCCTACGGCTCCGACACTGGCAACTGCCGCTGAAGCGAGCAACACGGCAATGACTGCCACAGACAACCTCGTCATCCGCACCTTTAACCCCAATCCAGTCGAGCTCTCGTCATTAAATGACAAGAGGTCCACCCGACGTCCTAACCACCACGCGATCGGTGCTAAAACGAGGATCGCAGGCAACAGGCGGCCTACTTCCATCCATCCCCGCCCGTATGTACTTCCTGCCAGCCAAGTGAGTGCAGGCGCTGCCAGGATCATGGAATGTACGATCAAGATATTGATCAAGGCGGCACCTGCGGCAGAAACCGCAATACCTACAAGCGTCAAGATGATTGGATTGAGTCCCCTTTTCCAAGAGACTGCATACACAATTGCAGCAGAGATAATTCCCCCTGCAACAGCCCCAAGCGGCATCCAAGCCGAGAATTGAGGAAGCACGAGGAGCACGATAATCGCCCCTACACCCGCACCACTCGTGACACCGACAATCTGCGGATCAGCCAGTGGATTACGTACTGCACTCTGCATGAGACTTCCGCTGATCGCGAGTGCCACACCTGCCAACATCGCTGTCAACAGTCGCGGCATCCGAAGCTCCAACACCAATTGACTGTACATCTCGTTTCCTTGTCCCATGAAAATGGCGATGATCTCCGTCCAGGGCAGGTACAAGTTTCCGCTAGACAAGCTGAGCATCCAAACGACCACGAGCAGCACAGCAAGCATGGACACAATCAACGGATACGAAACTTTGCGTTGTGCTCCACCGACACTCATGGAGCCTCCAGTCCCAGCACTCATACTGCGCGAGACACGCAAAGCCAGCCAGATCAACCATGGACCACCAATAGCAGCCGTGATGGCTCCTGCCGGAAGTTCACCATAATGATTGATGAACATACGTGCAATCGTATCAGAAGCCACAAGCAGCGCTGCCCCCCAGATGGCACATAACGGCAGCAGCCATCTATGCTGGGTGATGCCTGACAATCGCACTAGATGCGGAGCCACGAGTCCGATGAAACCGATAGGACCGACCACACTGACACTGACGCATGTAACCAAGATCGCAATAAACATGGTGAAAAGCCGTGTTTTTGCCACCTTTTGCCCCAATGACTTCGCCGTTTCTTCATTAAGGCTAAGTACATCAAGCTGCCTGGCCATAAAAAAGCTGACCAAAATTCCAGCTACAATCCAAGGCCAACTGAATTCTACACCCGACCAGTCATTTTGCTTCAGGGAGCCCGAGCCCCAGAGGAAAATGCCATTTGTCGTTTCTTCGTTAAACAAGATGATGGCACTCGTCAAGGAGGAGTACACCAAGGTGACGATCATCCCGGACAATGCCACACGCACAGGCGTGCCTTTTCGCCCGCCAGACATAAAGTATACGGTAACGGCTGCAAGTATTCCGCCCGCCATAGCAAATGGAAGCGGGTGGTCATGCAAGAATGATGGCCAAAAAACCATCCCGAACACCACGAAGAAATAGGCACCCGCATTTACGCCCAATGTCGTTTCCGAAGCGAGCGGGTTTCGTGTCACTGTCTGCATCATGGCTCCGGCAATAGCCAATGCTGCACCAGACAAAAGCCCCATGACCGTTCTCGGAAGCCTGACACCTTGTATCATATGGTGATCGGAAATGTCCTGCGGAGCAATAATGGCCTGAATAACAGAACGCAGAGAAATGTCTGCCATCCCCTGTGTCAAACTGACAAATGTAAGCACTAACAGAGCGACAAGTCCACCCCCTAACATCCAGAACAATCTCCAGCCCCCTCTTGGTGAGGAAGTGGCTGGAGTGATGTCAGTTCGTGTAAACATTTTATTTTTGGCTAAACTCATTATTTTGCCAACAGATCAACAGCTTTATTCGCGAGAATCTTTGCAGACATGGTACCACCATACGGCCACAAATCTCCGCCCAGCGCATAGACGCGATTTTCTTTCACAAAAGTAAGGCCGTTCCAAACGGGGTTGTTCTTCAATTGATTCTCAATCACGTTGTCATCATTTTGAATGATATGGAGGAAATTCGCATCCTGCAACGCTGGAAGTGCCTCCACATCTGCGAGTGTCATTCCGGTTTGCTCAAATTTCTTAGGCTTATACTTATTTGTCAGACCAATATTTATCAAGATGCTTGCTGCTGTAGAGTTATCCGTAGACAAGCGGAATTCTACCGCATTTTGGCTGCTGTAGCCCATCGCGAGAACAAATGGAACTTTATCTGCACCAGCTTTGGTTAGCTTTTCTTTTGCTTCCGCATAAGTCTTGTCGAGGTCTTTCAAAGCGGCTTCGGCTTCGGCATTTTTACCCGTAATATCCGCAATTTGCTTGAAAATCTCGATCATACGATCATACTGTGATCCCTGACCTTCAGCAGGATTCGTATCAAAGGCAATTGTTGGGGCAATCTTGCTCATTTCGTCGTAATTGGCTTCTACATTTCGTTTAATTCCGATAATCAAATCTGGCTTCAACATCATGATCGATTCCAGGTTGGGGGAAGTACGACTCCCTACATCCACTACTTCTGGAGCGATCTCCACAGGAAGCTTCACCCATTTTTTCATATTTGGAATATCTGCAATCCCTACAGGCTGAATACCTAGAGCCAACAAATGCTCTGCTGAGCTCCATTCCAATGCAACGATACGCTTAGGAGTGCCTTTGATAGTCGACTCTCCCATCATGTGCTTCACTGTGCGCACTTGCTCTTCTGCCGGCTTCGCGGCGTCAGGCTGAGCAGTAGCAGCTTGGTTGGAACCAGATTGTGTAGTTGACCCCGCATTGCCGCAAGCAGCGAGTAACAGCATCGCAGACATAAATACAAGCATCACTGGTAGTTTCATAAGACGCATGAAAAAATTCCCCCTTACTTTTCTAGGTGTTACATTGAATAAGAAAGGATGATGGACATGTTTTCCAATCAACCATTAATTATGATAATGATTATCATTATCCTTGTCAACGGTGAGATGTGTTCAAAGTCTTAATAAAACAGCAGCGACCTAAGACCTGAAAAAAAGTCTTAGACTCGCCGCTGTTTTATTACGCTATCGATCCCGTTGGTTGAACAGTGCCTCTAGGTTTAAAGGCGGAGGCTCTTTCTAGACTTAAGTCCAGTTTTTGTTTCAAGCCAGAGTCCGTTACCAAATCTTTCTGACCACTGTACGATTAATGTACATACGGATCACGTAATTTAAAATGATGATCTGTTTAGCATGCAGAAGAAAGGAAGATAAACGTTTGAACAAGAACATGAAGTTGGCAATGATTCTCCTGGCCGCTGCCAGTATCGGAATCGCTGGATGTACGAAGGAATCCTCCGTCACTAGTACACAAAGTTCGTCCCAGCAAAACGCTTCTATACCGACGAACGCAATTGCAAATTCAGAAACATCGGACATGAAGAATGTCTCGAATGCAGTAAATGGGGATATTTCTCAAATAGATGTAACTAGCATTCATTCCCTAAAAATTCAGACTAACGCAGCTATAGTTAAAGTCATAGGAGACAAACAAATCAATCAAGCAAAATGGGAGTTATCCAAGGGCAATTCAAAAGCAATGGATACCAATGTGACTACGTCGATCCAAGATGGAACATTACAGATTATGCTTAAACAGGAACAAAAGAAGCTCATAAATACGGAGCCTTTGCCATCCTTAACGATCCATCTTCCTTATAAAGACTTCAAATCCCTTGAGATAGATAATGAAGTCGGCGACATATTCATTGAGTCAGAATTGTCGGTCCAACATTTAAATGTGAGCAGCAATGCTGGCAACATCACCGTAACGGATGTCATTGGCAAGGAAAGCAGTAACATATCTACTAACCTTGGAAACGTCGAATTCGCTCTACCGGATCAATTAGCACCTCTATATGTAAGTTTATCAACAGAAATGGGGAATATTGATAATCAGGTTAATCTTGAAAAAGCAACAAATACCACATCGGTTGTTTCCAAAGAAGTCCATGGATATGTGGGTGAGGCTCAATCCGGGAATGCAACGCTCAACATTTCCACACAGGTGGGCGAAATTCTATTCAAAAATTAAGTGTCATCATCGTACCAGGCTTGCCATAATCATGATCAGGTCTGGTATTGTTTGCATAGTTCAAAAAACCAAAGCCTTATGGTCGTGATAAAACGTAAAGGGGCTATCTAGAAAGTCAGTCCACGCCGACTTTCTAGATAGCCTCAACAGGTCTTGTCTACAACACTATTTCCTAATTCTCTTGCTTCTTCGTAGGCATAATCTCTCCCGTTTTCACATCTATTCCAATCGTGATAGATTGTTTGGGATCTTTTCCAGTAAACGTAAGGTTATATCTGCTAAATTTGCCTACAAAGTTATCTACAATATTGGCACTTGAAATCACATAGGATTTTGCTTCTGGATGTGAGGCATAGAATTTATCTACCCCGGGTTTTACATTTGGGTATGATAGAACGGTAGCAGCATCCAATGATTGGATGGTATAGCTAAGGTTCCCCGTTTTCGAATCTATTGCAAAGTGAAAAAAGTTGTTTGAATCTTTTTCAAGTCTAATAACATACTTATCATACTCACCTTTTGAAACGACATCTTGATAAGCAATGATCTCATAAGATTTTGTTTCTGGAAACTGTACATAGACTTGATCGATTGCTGCTTTCACAGCCTTATCGGCAAGAGCTTCGGAAGCTGAGAGCTTTTTGTAAGTTCCTGCATACAATTCTTGGTTTTGAGCTGCAGTCTTTTGAGTTGGGTTTTCATTTGCACTTACTACTAAAGCTCCCGATAGGGAAATCGCAGTAGCCAATCCTAAAGCTGCCAAACGTACGGATGTTTTTTTAAGGTTTATTTTCATACCAATTCTCCTTCGCGTTTATGATTTCTTTCCTAGGTATAGGTTAGAAAAAACTTCTAAAATATAAAGTGGGGTAAACTTAAAATTTTTATTAAAGTTCTTTGGTCATATAGCTTATCCCATGCAGGTACGATCGTTCTCAAGAACAGAAAAAGCGCTCCATAAAAGGGAAAAAATCCACCTCTAATGAGAAGGATTTTCCCCTTTAAAATTACGCTTCTTTTGGCAACACAATTCCACGATAAAGCTGAACCGTAATGTAATAGTAAATCGCATAGATCACAACAAAAATCAGTGTTGGAATCCAGATGTTCAGGTACGGATCCAAAAGGATGAACGAGAACATCTCCATACCAATCAATACGTGCATCAGACCGATGATCGCCGGGAAAACGAATACCATGAACAGCTCTTTATAGATCGAACCTACGAGCAACGATTGACGTACGCCGATTTTTCTCAGCATGCTGTAACGATCTTTGTCACGGGAAGCACCGGACAAGATTTTGAACATCAGGCAGCTCGCCATCATCGCCAGGAAAGCAATTCCGAGGAAGAAGCCCATGAACATCGTTCCGCTTGTGAAAATATACATTCCCGCATACGTGCTGTATTTGGAAGAAGTGTATACGTCTTTCGCTTCTACATTTGTGATAGACCCAATCAGTTGCTTTTGACGTTCATCCATTGCTTTTAATTCCTGCGTGTACTTCAAATAGTCGTCAACCTGTGCAAGGAGAACCTTGTGTTCACTTCCAGCGATTTGCTCATACGTCGCCTGATCCACAACCAGAACAGATTTGCCCTCAATCATCTGGTAGTTGATAAAGTTGGTGAATATCGCTTTGTCCCAATCCTCAGGAATAGCATCGTATTTACCTTTGTCCTCTTTTGACGAACTAACGATATACGTCTCTTTCGGAAGCGGATCAGTCACAAGTTTTGGCTTGTTTTCAGCAGAGTAATTTTGAATGCTGTTCGTGGAAAGCAACAACGGTTTTGCCAGCAAGTCTTCCTTCAAGTAGTAATACGCCTTGTCGTCGACTTTGTATCGATACGTATTTTGCTCCAGGACGTTCATTTTTTTCAGTGCCTGATAATCCGCTTCAACCGGATCATGCAGATTCACGTCATACACATGGAACACCGTGGTAAACAAATTGACATTTTGCTGGAAGGCCAAGCCCCCTGCCATCGCTCCGACACCAAGCCCAATCAGCATGGCTACTGTACCAAGGATTTTGGTCAGGTTGTTCACCCGAAAGCGTAGCTGAGCAAAGGTGAATGCGTTCAACTTGCTGTCATTCAGCTTTTTATTTTTCTTCAGAGCCTGTACAAGAACTGGCAACAGCGAGATGAAAATCAAGTACGTCCCGATGGTGCATGAAATCGCCCCTACAATAAAGCCAAGTGCTTGCAGGTACATAAGCAAGTGCAAACATGTATAACCCAGAGCCAACAGGATCACGCCAAGGATAGCGACCAAAATCGCTCCGATTCCTTTTGACTTGATTTTGTCATTTTGTTGCTCAGCACGGATGAGAGCGAGCTCAGTTGCACGAGCCAAACGAGCAGCATTGATCGTAGATGTGATGATAAACAGGATGAGGAAGAATCCCCATGTCATCCAAATCGCTGGCAGATAAAAAGGATAGTACCCCTCTGTCGAAATCTCCAGCAGATTCATGAGCAAGACACCGATGCCGCTTGCAAGGGCAATACCAACCAGACTACCGATCACCAAAGAAATGATCCCCATCGTCAATGTTTCCAGGAACAGAATCTGGCTGATTTTCCCCTTCTTCGCCCCTAAGACCATGTACATTCCGAGCTCTTTGCGCCGTAGCGAGAGTAGGAATGAGTTGGCATAGAAAATATAGAAAATCGTGATAAACGCCAGCAGGAATGCCCCTACATTGAAAACGATCTGAATCGAAGAAATCATCGCGTTGTTTTTCGTGTAATCAGAATTGAGGGCAAGCGTCTGGAACATGTAAAAAATCGAAATGGAGATGACCAGACCAACGAGCAGAACCAGATAGTCCTTCATCATCTTCCGCATACTGGACAAGGATAGCTTGAAAAGCATGAGACGTTACCTCCTAGCGTACATCATGTGATGCACCTAGCTCGGCCAGTACATCCAGAATTTGTTTAAAAAATTGCTGACGATCTCCCGTACGTTGAATCTCGGTGTACAGCTTGCCGTCCTGAATGAACAAGATCCGTTTGCAATAACTAGCGGAAAAGGCGTCATGCGTAACCATCATGATTGATACTTGGTGGTTCTCGTTCAAATCTGTCATCGTTTCCAGCAAGCTTTTCGCATTCTTCGAGTCGAGGGCGCCTGTCGGTTCGTCCGCAAGCAGAATCGCAGGATCATGCACAAGTGCGCGTGCTGCCGCGGCGCGTTGTTTTTGTCCCCCGGAAATTTGAACCGGATATTTTTGCAAAATCTCTTCGATCCCGAGTGCTTGTGCTACTTTACTTACTTTGGTGCTGATCTCTTTGGAAGGGACACCTTGCAAAGACAGCGGCAATGCAATGTTTTCATATACGGACAAATTCTCTAGCAGGTTGAAATCTTGAAAAATGAAGCCGAGCTTTTGCGAACGAAAATCTGCGAGCTGATTACGCTTCATCTGTGTAATGTTCGTTCCCGCAATCTCAATAAAGCCTTCTGTTGGACGATCCAGTGTGGAAATCACGTTGAGCAAAGTCGTCTTACCCGAACCGGATGGCCCCATGATTCCCACGAACTCACCTTTATCTATGGTCATCGATACGCCTTTTAAGGCATGCGATTGGCTCTCACCTTTTGTCCCATATATTTTTTGAACGTCTTTCACTTCTAGTACAGCAGTACTCATTCTACGTTCCTCCATTCTATCTATTGGCTCGCGTTCGTTGTTTCCGTCGCTATTCACTGTAACCAAATTCCAGAAGAGGAGCTATTGATGTTCCTTACAGTTTTCTTTACATTTTGTAAGGTTTATTACGTGAGACGAAAAAAAGTCATCCGGGGAGGAATGACTTTTCTTGTGATCTATTTTTTGCTCTTGTTCTCTTCGTGTCTTTTGATCAGCATATCTACGAACATATCAATCTGTGCTGTGATCGCGATTGGATCATAGCGATAGAAGGTATCGTAGTCGTTGTAGAAAATCTGATTGTTTTTCGCAGCAGGGGTAGCATTCCAGACAGCAGACTCCTGTAAGGTTTTCAAGGCTTCGCTATTTTTTTCCGGATTGTAGAAAGTCACGAACATGTAATCCGCAGCGTATTCTGGCAAGGTTTCCATGGACAGCTGTAAGGTTTGCTCTTTGGATTTGTCTGCGTGCGGCATTTTCAGCTTCAATGCATTGTACACGATTTGACCACCGCGCCCTGCGTGATCGCCGAAGATCCACAAATCTCCTTTGTTCGTCAGCTCGTAGAGACCAACCGTTGCATTCTCATCCACGATGCCTTTCAGCTTTTCGCGCCCCTCGGCAGCCTTTTTGTCAAAGTCTGCAATGAACTTGTCTGCCTTTTCTTTATCGCCAACCACTTCTCCGAACAATTTGAGCGTATCGTAAATGTTGGTCGCCGTACCGTACGGAAGATAAACGGTTGGAGCGATTTTGGACAAGGCTTCATAATTATCATCATACATGACGACGATGAGGTCAGGAGCCAGCTCTAACGTTTTCTCCACATTGATCCGCGGGCTACCCACGTCTTGTGCATTTTTTAATGGTTCAACGGTAAACGGGCTTTTAAAAGCCTCCGTCTCTGCACCGATTACATTTCCGCCTACTGCAATCAACTCGCCTGCGTAGTAATCCGTCACAATACGTTGTGGCTTATCAGGAATTTGAATGGTCCCCTTGGGTGTTTCGATGCTGCGCATTTTGTTCTCAGTAGGGGCTGCTGTTGACTTGTCAGCTGGCTTGGAAGCAGAATCCGTTGCGGGTGCTTGCGTTGCCGTATTTGCTCCACCGCATGCCGTCAAAAAAAGCGAGAACACCAAAATGACAGCAAAGACAGCCTTTACTGTTTGGTTCGTAAGCATAATGAGCCTCCCTTATGTACGTTTGTAAGATAGATGTAAGTAATATTACAATCGATATTGATTATCATTATCGATAAAACTATAACAAACAGTATTTTTACTGTCAATCGCCCGAGCTTTGCGAAAAAAAGCAAAAAAAATCCCTTTCTGAGAAAGGGATTAGTTGCCGGAGTGTCTTTGTTTGATCATGTCGTCCATCTTTACAAAGGTGTAGCCTTTGCTTTTCAGGCTTTCCAGTACAATCGGGAGTGCTTCAATCGTGTGGATGTCATCTAGCATATGCAGCAAAATGACACTGCCATTTTTCGTCTTGCTCATGACGCCATTTACGATATCTTTCGCGCTGTTTTTATTGTCCCAATCCAATGTGGTAACATCGTACAACGCAATGACCTTGTATCCCGTAGCTGCAATCACTTTGGCTGTGTGATCGTCTACTACGCCAGTCGGCGGACGGAACAGCATGACAGGCTGCTGTTGGATCGCTTCGGTAATGACCTGATGTGCTTTGACCACGTCCTTCTGCAATTCTTCCGTTGTCAGTGTCGTTATGACCGGATGGCTATACGAATGGTTGGCCACATCATGACCACTCTCCACCATCGCTCTTGCCAAATTTGGATTGTTCTCCACCCCTTTTGCCCGCAAGAAGAACGTCGCTTTGACATCATGCTGCGCCAAAATATCTAATAGTTTCGTTACGGTTTTGTCGCTTCCCCAGTCGTCAAAGGTTAGCGCGATCTGTTTTTTATTTGTGTCGACCTGAGAGATGATCTCGTACTTGGCATTTTCGAATTGCGGATTCAGTTTTACTGCGTCAAAGCCTGGTATTTGTTCCAGCGGCTTGCGTTCACCGCCGTTTTTCACCATCTCACTGAGCGGGACAAACTGGTAGCCGATATCCGCTGCTGCCTTGGCGATCAACGGAATGGCTGGGATCACCTCAGGATTGATGTCTGTATTGAGTGAGATAATGCTGCCTCTGGACATGTAGCGTGTTATGTAATCTCCAATGGTTTTGGCGTCTTTTTGCAAATCGCGGTCCTTCGGGTTGATGTTGTAGCTGACGACCGCTTCCATCCCGAGATGGGCGGCTGCCAAACGGACGTCATCCGTCACATCGCCAGATTTGGTTCTCACATAGCGAGGGGAAATACCCGTCTCGCGTTTGATGACCTCATTACTCAACTGAATCTCCCGATAAATTTGCTCGTAGCTGAGCTTGCTCATATCCAGTTGATTCAATGTGTTGTTTTGGATTTCATGACCACGGGCCAAAATGTCCTTGGCGATGCTTGGCTCCTCGGCGACACGCATACCCGGCAGAAAAAAAGTGGCTTTGATCTTATGGGAATCTAGCTGCTCCAAAAGACTTTTCATCATCTTTTCGTCGCCCATGCCGTTAAACGTCAGGGCCAATTCCTTGCGCCCCGTATATACATAAGGCAGCACCTTGCTTTTTTCACCCGTGTATCGAGTGATAGTCTGTTTCTTCTCTGTCTTCTGGCGCTCTGTGGATTCATCTTTGCTCGCAAACATCGAGCATCCAGAGACGAGCACGACTGTCATGAGCAGTGCAATTCCTTTGCACAGTTTTGTAGATATAATCATGTATGACTCCTTATCCCCTCATTGCTTTGATGTCGGGATTATGTAAAAGTTTGAGGCATTGATTTTTAACTCTCCATTGATCATAGCTAAAATTATACTCTGTTTAGCATATTTGGTAGAGTAAATGTTTTTACCATTTCATAACAAAAAGAGACGGATCTGCTCCGCCTCTTTTTCTTCCCTATCTACTTACTCTTGAATACTGACCTTGCCGCCATCTGCAAGCAGCGTCTGTCCTTTTACCACGACTTTATCTCCATTGGCTAGGCCGGATACTACTTCAATCAACTCGCTTGTCGAGTTGCCTGTTGACACTTCCACTTGCTTGGCTGTTTCCCCTTCCAACTTGAACACGTATGGTCTGCCTTCACGCTCAAATACGGCCTTGCGAGGAATGACTAGTGACTTCGCTCCTTCTGAACTTTGTGGGAAGGTAACATTTACGACCATATCGGACTTCAATTCATGAGAAGCATTTGGAATCGTGATTTCTACTGGATAGGCTTTGAGCTGCGAATCCATGACCGGACTAATCGCCGTTACATTTGCATCAATCGTTTTGCCTGTAGACTGCACGTTTACTTTGACGACTGTTCCTACTTTTACTTTCGTCACATCTGCTTCAGACAAATTCGCTTTGACCACAAGTGGATTCGTTTTAACGACGGTCACAATAGGTTGCTGGCCTGCCATCTGTCCCACTGCTCCGGTCACGCTTGCGACAAATCCGTCGATGGGGGAGACAACCTTTGCATTCGCCAGTTGCTCACGAGCATTTTGCAGTCTGACCTCGGACTCCGTTACACTCGCTGCCGATACTTGCACACCCGTTTTTTGTTTCGCGCCTTGCAGCTTCTGCTTTGCATTGTCATAGGAAATCTGGGCTTTTGTGAGCGTTGTATTTACCTCTTCCATTTTCTCAGTAGCAATCGCTCCCTCTGCGAGCAGCTTCTGATTACGTTGTTGATTCAGTTTGGCGTCAGCAAGCGCTCGTTCTGCTTCCGTCAAATCATTTTGTGCTTCCACCAAGCTTTGGTTAGAGGTGCTGCCTGCTTGGGTTAAGTTCGCTTTTGCCACACGGAGAGATGCTTCTTGTTCTCTTACACTGTTAGACAACTCATTCGTATCGAGTGTAAACAATAATTGTCCTTTTGTTACGGCCTGCCCCAGCTTTACTGGGAGAGATGCAATTTTCCCGCTAGTTTTTGGTGACATTTGTACTTCCTCACTTGGTGCCAATTTTGCAGTCAATCCAGCCTCCGATGTGACCACGCCTTGTGCCACCGTTGCAACCTTTACAGGGGTAACCGTTTCTGCTGGTGGGGCAGCAGTTGTTGCTGCATCCTCCTGGCTTGCGCAGCCTGTGATCAAGGTAAGGGAAAGTAGCGCCACAATCGCGATTCTTTTATTTATGATCATGAATGGTTCCTCCTCTTTTCTCATGCATTTGTCGATTCTAACGTGGTACGAATTTTCTTTGCCTGCTTTTGCTTGCGTTTGTTGCGTCTCTTTTGTCCCATTTCATCAAACCATACGGTAACCACAGGTACGAGTATGAGCGTGATCATGGTGGAGAAAATCAAGCCATACATGACGGTAGTGGCCATGGGCGCTTGCAGTTCTAAACCGGACCCAGCAGCAACGGAGAGCGGAGCAATGGCCATAATCGTCGTGAGGGTTGTCATCAAAATCGGACGCAGACGAGCAGGTCCTGCATGTAAAATCGCTTCATGTAGCTCCCAACCTTTTGCACGCAACTGATTGATCAAATCGATTAACACAATCGCATTGTTCACGACCAGACCGATCAGCAAAATGTACCCGATCAAAACAGATACAGTAATAGGTGTTCCTGTAAACAGAAGCCCCAATATGACCCCAGTAAGACTCGGAGGAACCGAGAACATGATGATAAATGGACTGAAAAGTGATTCAAACTGAGCAGCCATGACCATGTACACAAGCACGACGGACAAGATGATCGCGAGACCCAGATTCACAAAAGAATTTCCCATATCCTCGCTCTGTCCGCCCATTTCGATGGTGTAGCCATCCGGAACATTCAGCTTATTGATGATATCCGTAACCTCCGTCGCAGCCGCTTGCAGGTTATCCCCGATCAAATCGCTTGTGACCGTCACTTCACGCGTCATGTTTTTGCGCTCAATCGATGGTGGTACATCGACTTTGCTAATGGTTGCTACGGAAGTGAGACTGATTTGAGCGCCCGTTGGCGTGGAAATACGCAGGTTCTTCAAGTAATTGATATCTTCCTTATAGTCTTTAGGCAGCTTGAGATTGATATCAATTTCATCTTCACCCGTACGATACTGGGTAACCGTTTGACCTTGGAAAGAAGTTCGGACAGCAGAAAGGATTTCATTTGTTGTCAACCCGTACAAGCTCGCCTTCTCTGTATCGACCTTCACATCGAACTCTTGACTCATTTCCTTAACACTGGTAGATACGTTCATCGTTCCTGGTACCTTGGCTATTTCCTCTTTTACAATCTCACTCAGTTCCGTTAAGACGTCCAGATCATCTCCGCGAATTTCAATCGAGATGGCTGCTCCGCCCCCCATACCACCGGAAAGGGATTTCACCTTGATATCTGCTCCTGCAATATGCTTGACTTGCTCTTGCAGGCCCACAGCAATTGCCTCTGTCGATCGCTGTCTCGTAGAAATCTCTCCTACGTGCAGTTCGATTGTTGCGTTATGAGAAGTAGAGGCACCGCTCTCTGAAATGCCGTCGCCACCCCCGACCGAAGACTTGACCAATTTCTTTTCTGGCACTTGATTGACCACTTCTTCTACTTGCTTCATTACTTTTTCTGTTTCCGTCAAGACAGTTCCCTTCGGCAGCTTGATCTCTACTTGGATTAATCCTTGGTCCATATCTGGGAAAAAACCTGCTCCGAGAGTGGGAACTAGCATCAATGAGCCAATCAACATGGCAAAAGCAGATCCAATCACCGTTTTTCGATGACCCAATGCCCATTTGAGTACCCTTTGATAGCCCTTTTCTACCTTATGGAATCCGATGTTAAACCAGGTTAGCGGATTGAAGCCTCGATAGTTTTCATGATTTGTATGCTCCGGGACAGTTTTTAACAGGCGAGCACTCATCATCGGAACCAGCAAGAAGGTGAAAACGAGTGCTGCAATGTGTGAGAAAACGACCGTCAATGCCAACGGTGCGAAAAGCTCAGCAACAATACCCTCTGTCAGCGCAATCGGTAAGAATACGCAGATTTGTGCCAATGCGGATGCCATCACCGCGGTTCCTACCTCTTTGGAACCAATCAATGCAGCTTCCATCATGCTTTTGCCTTGTTCCCGCTGACGGAAAATGTTTTCCAGCATAACAACCGCGAAGTCCACTAATGATCCCAATCCGAGCGTGAGACCTGCCAGGGAAATCAGGTTGATTGTTTGACCTGTCATATACATCAAGAGGAAGGTTGATATGATCGATATAGGCAGGACAATGACTGCAATGAGCATAGACGACAGACTGCCCAAGAAGAAGAACAGCATGAGTACGCCAATGGCACCACCTGCCAGAGCATGTACTACCGTGTTGTCAACGGAACTCTGGATATAGGTAGAGGTATCGAGAACGATACGTGCTTCTACATTTGCTGGAAGCGTGCTATTAATCTTCTCCAGCTCAGCCTTTACGTCTTTTGCGATTTTAATCGTATTGCCGCCTGTGCCTTTCATCACGGAAATTCCCAAGCTTGGCTTTCCATCAATGTAGCTCAGATTTGTCACTTCTTTGATGGTGTCTGTTACGTTGGCAATATCACTCAATCGGATAAAGCTCCCACCGACAGAGATCGGCGTGAGTGCAATGGTGTCCACATTGGTGAATTCTCCTTGCACGCGAATACTGGTCTTTGCGTCACCTTCCCGTATCGCACCCGCTGATCCTGAGACATTGCTGTTTTCTAGTGCTGCCTTTATTTGATCCAATGTCAATCCATAGGCGGCTAGTTTGGCTGGGTCTACGATGATATCGACAATTCGCTCTTGCCCACCAGTGACCGTGACAGAAGCAACACCGTTTATTCGTTCCAAACGGGCCTTGATTACATCGTCCGCGATTTTTTTCAGTTTGTTGACATCTTGATCGCCAGTTATAGCCAGATCAATGATCGGCTGGCTTGTCGGATCAAATTTCAACACCCTTGGTGAACCAGCTGATTCTGGCAAGCTCCCTCGGACCAAATCTACTTTATCTCGCATATTCAGCGTGGCTTGGTCCATGTCTGTTCCCCACTTGAAATGGAGGATGACTGAGGAGGAGCCGTTCACAGAGGTTGATGTAACCTTGTCTAAATTCGGAACCGTACCTAGTGCATTTTCGATCGGCTTGGTAACCAGCTTTTCTACCTCAGCTGGAGCCGCCCCCTCCACAGAGGTAACAACTACGGCGACTGGAGAAGTCAGCGATGGCATCAATTCAATAGCCAAGCGAGGAAAGGTTACCAAACCAAAAATGAAGATGGCTACGGATATCATAATCATCGTGACCGGACGTTTGATGGACAGTTCTGATATATTCAAAATTTTCTCACCTCTTCGTTTATAGGGGGCTCAGCGTATCAGCTCAGTATTTCTTTCTCCAAAATAAGCGCGCGCAAGGAATGCAGCGATGTAGGTGTACAAGCACTTCCTTCTTCTTCCGTCCAATTCGCTGGTACACGCTCCGTCAATGCTGCCCACACAATTCTCCGATCCGATTTATCGCGAAATCTGCGTACCAAGTTCATCTGCTCCAGCCGACTGATTAAACCTGAGGTCGTACTATAGGAAAGATCAATCGCCTTGCTGATTTCTCCCATTGTTTTCGGGCTGATCGCGATTTGCTCCAGAATGAGAACTTGTTGCCAGGTGATATCACTTGAATCCAATGCTTGCATGGACAGTGTGGAAAATACGGTGCTCGTATCTCTTAGAATCTTCGCTAACTGAAACAGTTCGTTCATAAAAGCCTCCTACCCATTGTCTATTTTTCGGACTATCGTTTGGGGTGTTCCCCTCCACAGATCAAATTGTACTTATACGATTCGTCCCCGAAGTCTATCGGGTAGTCAAAATGTGGAATTTGATTTTATCTATCCAGAGATAGAAGTCCGTACACCCGGAGATAGACGACAGCGCATGCTAAAATGAAACTATAAAGGGTACGTATACCAAGAAAGGAGGCTGTCTTCTTGAACGCTTCAGCTGCATCTTTCCGCTCCCGTTTCCTGCTCATTTGTTTTTTTGTATTGATCTCATTTTTTCTCATTCCAAGTGCTTACATTCATGAACCCACCATTCCATTTATCATCTCGATGATCATCATCTTCTGCTACCTGCTGATGTTTCTCAGACCCAAAAAGAATTGGAAACCATTTCAAAAAGACATCGCCATTATCGTTATTGGTACCGTGTCATTTATAAAGGTTCTCTATGTAGGGCAAGAGGTCGGTCTATCCTTGCCATTGGTGGCATTTATTGGATTCCATATCCTTGAACGCCGAGCATTGTACTATGCGATTTTTTTTGGTGCATGCTCCTTTTCTTACATGTTCTTTCATAAAGACTATATGTTTGAGGAGGTTATCGGCTATGTCGTGACCTATATGGGATGGTATCTCGGAGCACGAGGACTATCTGTTCAAAATCAAGCAAAGGAGTCGAGTCAGCAGCATCTGAAACAATTGCAAAAGGCGCATGTTGAACTCCAGGAAGCTCATTCTGAACTTCAAGAGGCCTCTGTGAATACACTTCGTGCCGCTGTCCTTGAGGAGAGGACCCGAATCGCCCGTGATGTTCACGACGCTTTGGGACACAGTCTCACATCCTTAATCGTTCAATTGAATGCTTTGAAATACATGCTGCAGGGTGGACCGAGTGACGCACAGGAGGCTGTCCGAGACATGCTTACGGTGTCAAAGCAAGGCCTCGATGATATACGCTCGTCTGTACATACATTGGCTGCAGACAAATCCTCTCTGGGAATCACACCACTGCGTATACTCTTATCACGAGCCCAACAGCATACCGACATCAAAATGAAGCTGATCAGTCCCAATCCAGACATACCTCTCTCTCAGCAGATAACCATTACGCTTTACCGGATTCTCCAAGAAGCAATTACGAATTCCATACGACATTCTGATGCAACAGAAATTTTCATCACGATTGAAAAAAAGCAAAACTACCTATTCTTGGCCATTTGGGACAATGGGAATATTACGAATCATCATCAAATCAAGCTCGGCTCTGGCTTAACAGGTATCGTCCAACAAACCAAGCAATTAAACGGAGACCTTTCCTATTCCATTCGAGAGCCACACGGCTTTCAAATTGACATCAGCTTTCCGCTTTGATAAACAAATAGCGATAAATACGGAGGAATGCCAGCATGGAAAATCAAAACAAAAAAGAGACCATTCGTGTGGTCCTGGTCGATGACCAAACGATGATCCGCCAAGGATTGGGATATGTCATCAAAATGCAGAAGGATATGGAAGTAAGCGGGGAGGCTTCCAATGGAGAAGAAGCCGTGAAGATCGTAGGGGAAATCATTCCTGATGTAGTCTTAATGGATGTACAAATGCCGAATATGTCTGGAATCGATGCAACACGCGAAATCACTCGACTCCATCCTTCGATAAAAGTATTAATCCTCACTACTTTTGACACGTACGATTACATCGTGGACGGTATTCGCGCTGGTGCTGTCGGCTATATGCTAAAGGATTCCGATTCACAGGATATGTTGGACCTCATTCGCAGGGCCCATCAGGGAGAGGCACTGTTCTACACGGCTACAGCTGCCAAGGCTCTCGCGGAGGTTCTACAGTTTCAACAAAAGAATCAAGAGCCTGACTCTCATTCTGACTCTGATGCTGACCTTGACTCTGCGCTTCCACCGCTTGTCATGTTTGATCAATTGACCGATCGAGAGCGGGACGTACTTGAGCAGCTATCCCACGGTAAACGGAATGATCAAATTGCACAGCACCTGCTTATCTCAGGGGGAACCGTCAAGACGCATATCCATCGCATTTTACAGAAAATGGGCGTGGAGGATCGTACACAGGCAGTTGCCAAGGCCATCCGGTATAAAATCGTGAAATAAGGAAGAGAAGCGTAAAAAGCCCAAGCATTTTACATGCTTGAGCGTCGCTGCTACTTGGAATAGACTGCAGCTATTCCACACTCCGTCCCTTTTCGATTTCTACTTCCAACAACGGCAATGTTCTGTCCGGGAAAACGGTAGATGCGATTTCTCCTACGCGCTTTGCCCCTCTCGACAAGTAAAACGGTTCTGCGTACGGGTCGCTGTGGATGGTGATGACAGGGATATCCAGCTTTTGTGCCACCTCCACCATATACTGCCACAGAGCCTTTCCGTAACCTTTTCCAACTGCCTCCGGTTCCATGAACAAATAGCCTAATAGCCACTGCTCTTGCTCTGCAGCCTTTTCCAAACTCATGAAGCCTTTGATGCTACCCTCGTCCTCTAACACATATACTTCCTGCGTCTCGATATAGGCAGGTGATAGCGTCAGGTCATCGCGACAAGCCTCCATGAATTCATCACTGTATCCCCAATAAGCTTTGGAGCGATAGGCTAGCTCACTCAGTTCGCTTGCTTCTTGTCCTTTACCTCTGCGGATGTTCATCTGAATCCATGCCCTCCTTTGCTACGATTTCCGCTAGACGTTGTTTAATACCCCCTGTACAAACGCCGCCGTGATAAGCAATCACCGTCTCTATATCGAACTCAAGCAGTTTGCGGATCGATTGCAGAGCTGTCGGTTGATCAGGCGTGAATTCGGGATTGAAGGGCATAACTACTCCATCTTGTGCTGTGAGGGCGTCTCCTGAAATCAACGTCTTGCTGGGAATATGATACAAAGAGATGTGATCGGGGGAATGACCGGGCGTATAAATCACCTGGATACCTCCACAGGAAGGGAGAACATCGCCATCCTGTACGGCATGATCAACTTTTACCGGAGGGGCCAGTACCCCACTTTTGATCAAGGGTGTTTCTCCTGTCAGATACGGAATCGCTACCTCGTGAGCAACCACCTGTACGCTTCCTTCCTTTGCTGCTACTATTTCAGGCAAGCTACCAATATGATCACGGTCTTGATGGGTAATGATGATTTTCGTCAACTTTTCAAAAGGAATCGCTTCTTGCGCCAGTACGTTCTGAATCAGCTCCAATTGTCCGGGGATACCTGTATCCACAAGAATGGCTTCATTTTCATCCCATAGCACTGCGGTGTGAACGACGAATGGATTGCCTCCCGCGTTCATCTCCAGTTTGATCGTTTTGATTCCTTCTGTTTGAGTCAAATCGGACACCTCCACATTTGCTTGAATCTGAATGGTATGAATGATTCCCTAAAAGCAGGGGATAATCCTCTCCCTTCCTGTTTAGAATTTACGGAAGACATATGGAATAAAGGCTTCTTCTTTATAATTTTCCCTTTATTTGGGGTATAATCGAGATACGGCGTGTATATTCCGGTTGAACCCCCACTTAGAACGATCACGGGTCCTTTTGGATGAACGTGAATTATATCGTAGTCCGGTCCTACATTGTGGTTTATCAAAGGCCATATACAATCACTTTTGGGGGATAACCAAAATGAACAAAAAAATAATGATTATCGTTTTCCTAGGCTTAATCCTTATCTCTGTTCCAGTTATATATGTTCAAGGAACTTTGTTAAGCTTAGAGAATCAGGTACGCCAACATCTCATTACCGAGAAAAATATTGATGTGAAAACAATAGTTAGTGTAGATGGCGTTTTTGGGAAGCTTCCGTTCTTTAGTGTAGAAGTTATTTTTGCTGATGAACCCGATGTAAAATACTTTTATACTGAAAAAAACGGAAAAATAATATCTTTACATTCGACGCTTAAACCCAAAGGTTACGAATACAAACATAATTGAGTCCCGTGGACGCTGGTACTACCCCATCCCCTGTCACCTCAGCTTTATTTGGTCCCGATCATAGGCATTATGAAAGCATACGTCTGAATCTTCAATTTCGGGCGTTTTTCGCTATTTTCGGGGATGATCCCTTTTACGATTATCGTACTGCTCATTTAGCGAAAAGTGGTCGTTCAAGGGTATTTGCGGATGCGTTCGTGTAATGTTTCTAATTCCTGCAAGCATGGTGACACCGTTTTTCGATGAAAATCTCTTTGTGGAGGTATCAAGTTGTAAGTAAAACGAGCACGAGCCTGTAGAATCGCTTCTAAGGCTCGCTTCGCGTTTTGGGAGGGAAATTCGTATCCCCTACTCCCTTTCCTTCAACTCATCCTGTAAAAACATCACTAAGTTATCAGCAATCTTTTCTGCGTACTCACTGACTTGCTGTTTACTCATTATCTCATAGTCTTCTTCATGATCGAACATGACAATGGGGGTGTTATCTATCGTGTATTCTATCCCTTCTTTGCTCAGGTCAAAGCAGTAGGCATCTCCCCCTAAGTTAGTAGCAAAAACAATATACCCGTATTTGGATACATCTCTTCCAGGAACCAATTCATTGTTTTCCACCAGTACGTTGGCAATTGAGCATATCCTTAAATCCCCTAAGTCGAATACTCTGGTTGCATTGTATTGAGAAAAATAGTTCGTGAAATCTTCAGGCAAATTGAGTGACTCTAATTTTGCAATCTCTTCTTCTGAGGCTTGTACAAACTCCACACCTGTTATATGGCTAATTGTTGTCATGAGCTCCTTCAACATCTGAAATGTCCCTCCTCCTTGACTACATTAAATCAATCATTTATTTCATCAGTACACGGGTTGTCTCCTGCACCATATCCCGTAAACCATGGTGACACCCTTTTTCGATGTGAATCTCTTGGTTGAGGTATCAAGTTGTAAGAAAAACGAACCTGTAGAATCGCTTCTAAGGCTCGTTTCGCGTTCAGGGAGAGAAGTTCGTAATCCCTAAATTTTTTACTGTTTTTAGCAGTCTCTATAGCGTGGCTCCTTTTTAAAGATTATTTTCCCTTTTCTTCAATTGATCCTGTAAAAACATCACTAAGTTATCAGCAATCTTTTCAGCGTACCCACTGACTTGCTGCTTACTCATTATCTCAAAGTCTTCTTCATGATCGAACATGACAATGGGGGTGTTATCTAACGTGTATTCTATCCCTTCTTTGCTCAGGTCAAAACAGTAAACATCTCCCCCTAAATTAGCAGCAAAAACAATATACCCGCATTTGGAAACATCTCTTCCAGGAACCCATTCGTAATTTTCCATCAGTACGTCATCAATTGAATATACCCTTAAATCCCCTAAGTCGAATTCCCTCTTTCCATTATAAGACAAAAAGTAGTTAATGAAATCTTCAGGCAAATTAAGTGACTCTAGTTTTGCAATCTTTTCTTCTGAGGCTTGTACAAATTCCACACCTGTTTGATTGCTAATTCTTGTCATTAGTTCTTTCAACATCTGAATGGTCCCTCCTTGATTACTCTTATATTATTCAGTTTCTTCATCAGTACACGGATTATCTCCTGCACCATATCCCGTAAACCAGGGCGACACCGTACTTTTATGGAAATCTCTTGGTATAGGTATCAAGTTTATCGGGTCATTAGATCCCCCATAAGCCCTTGGTCTTATATGATGAATATCATACCCTAAAAAGTCGAAGTTTGTTTTATATTGCTTCCTATACCAATCCTTATATGCTGATCGCTCTTTCTCTGTCCAAGGCACCCTATAGTCTTTATGAACTTTAGTCCAAGTTGTAGTCTCGGGTTCAGGCATTATCTGCTGAGAGATAGGATCTTTATAGTAGGGATAGCCAAAAGCTTTACGATTTAACAAAATTTTATCTGGGGCAAAAACAGTAAGACTGCCACCAGCAGGGGTTTTTCCAAAGTAAGGTGTCATTCTAGCAACTGATTGCCAAAATCGGGCGTCTTTAAGAGAATATGTGACCCAATTTGTGTAAGAACCAACAGCAGGATTATCCCATTTAATATCCTCTCTCTTTTCTACTATATAGCTCCCATTTCTTTCTGTAGCAGCACTTAAAGTCAAATCAGCATTCCACCAATCTGGTTTCTTTCCTCCCGGAGGAATTACAAACGAAATCAGTTTTACTCTAGTTTTGACCTGTCTATATAATACGTCATTGTCTATCTCAAGAGAAAATAATGCTAAGCCATCCGCTGACTGCGCTTTATCTTTACCTGCCTCCCCTAATTCTATATTTGATTGGCTTTTCTCTTCTTCAGGAAGTTTAAATTTGGCGACGATAATGCCGGGTTTAGCATTTACCTCACCATCCATCATTTCCTCAGAACTACTTGAAACTTGTTTATCTTGAATGACAGTTACATCATTACTTTCGAGAATTCTTGGATTATCAAGATATTTAGCCAGATCTTCTAAAGTAATATCATCTGTCATTTCGATATGAAGATCATTAGAGGTAGCATTTGTATTATTCTCAGCAGAAGCGAAGGTAGGAATAACTGTAACTAACAAAAGTAATAGGATCAAAAGAAGAGAGGTCTTTCTTTTGTAGAAAAACATAACTTCAGCTCCATTCAATAAATAATTTATTCCTTCCCCGTTTTAGTATCACCAACATTTTGATGACCTTAAACCAACAGGGAATTTTACTGCGGGTGTCAGTTCTGAACTCAGCCGTTTCCTAAACTCCCGATTATCATTAAATTTTCCAAATACCCTCAATTACACTTCCAGTTCTAATTGCGGCACGGTGCACTTGCTTACAGAAGTTGTAGTTGCAACTGCAAATACAATAAAGCGCGAAGCGTAAAATTGGCGAGAGGGGCGAACGGCCTTTCTTATATATTCTCTAGCTCCTATGATTATCACCCCCCCTTTTTTACGATAAGTACATTTATGACTATATCAAAGTTTCCAAATTTAACCTTATTTCCGTTTTTCTAGAAAATGTAATTGAATCAGAAAATATGGTTAAATATGTAACTAATGGTTAAAATCACATGTTATATTATCCATAAAAAGAAATTTACTAGGGGGGATTTGTAGCTGTGTTAGAGGTTAAAACATTTGGTAACGTACTAAAAATGTATCGAGAAAAAGCTAATTTAACATTAGCTGAACTGTCAACCAAGACAGAGATTTCGACCGCTACAATTAGTAAAATCGAAACAGACTCTCTTACCCGTCCAAACATGCGCAACGTCATCGAGTTAGCAAAAATATTAAAGATACCTTTATATCAGGCAATTACACCATATTTAGATAAAATCAAGCGTATTGAAACTCTTGAATTTCTATTAGAGGTAGTACTAGAACATGGGAATACCATCCTTATACAAAAAGTCGCGCTGCGACTACTTGAATCTCCTAGGAATAATACGTTCTTGTCACTGGATTACCTATACCAGTTAGCTGGAACCATGGAAAAGGGAGAATTGCGAGTGGCAATCTACGATATCATTTCTCACTACTCCCGCGAACATGGAATTCCTGTTTATTTAGCCCGCTCTTTGTACCAAAAGTACATGATTCGACGCGAAAATTTCAAAGAATTGGATCAAACCTACATAGAGGGTAAAGAGTTACTGCATTACATGAGTTACTTACATAGGGACGAGCGTATTCTTGCGTATTACAAGTTGGGAGTACATGCATGGTGTCGTAGACTTTACGAAGAATGTATCCAACTCTGCAAACAAGGCGTAGACCAAGATCCTAGTCAGGGTGAGAGAAAAGCGGCAGCAATCCTAACAATTATCACTTCGTATATGGAATTGGGAGACTATATACTCGCGACCGTGTACTTAGACAAATACGATGAGTTCAATTTCCCTCAAGTACGTAAAAATGCGCAATACCTTCGAGCCAAACTATATCTAAAGACTGAAAAGTTCACTAAAGCAATACCCGCTCTGCAAGACTGTTTAGAGTGCCAAGACCAGAATGACCGTCTTCCTATCGCAAACGACCTACTGGCAATCTACTTTAGGATGAATAACAAAGAAGGAATGCAAGATATTTTTTTAACAGAGTCCACGTTCCTACCGACAGCCCCAAACACTCCAAGCAAATATGAACAGTTGGGTTTATATTACCGCTCTAAAGGTGGATTTTATCTTCAACAAGACTGTGAAGAGTTAGGCGTAAATAGTATTATGGAGAGCATAACCTATTATGGAAAAATCGGTGCGCTGGAAGAGGTGAATAAGAGCTTCACTACACTTCTGGAATACCACATAATAAACGAGAAAAATTTTTCTTTTGATATACTCCAAAATTTGGTAAAAGTGTATAATGGATTCAATATCCAATCATGAAAGGTGGGTACTCATGAAAAAATTGATTCTGTCTTTATGTGTCTTATCTGCGCTATTTGTAGTCCCATTGACGACCGAACCGTCAATAGAGTCAAAACTAACAAAACCAAGTTATTACCCTGACCCCGGCTGGTAAACAAGTGCTCCCAAACATTTGGAGCATTGACTTTATTCCTCCAATCAGAGAGCTCCTGCAAAAGCCCATTTTTTCATAACAAAAAACACTCAAAGAAAAACGAGCCTGTAGAATCGCTTCTACGGCTCGCTTCGCGTTCAGGGAGATTTTTGTCCCTCCTAAATTTTTTGCTATTTTCCAAAACACCACTTTTGTAGCAGCCTCAACAAGACAGCCATTTTCCCCACTTACTTTGCTTCCTTCTGACGATAAACTTCCTTCCCTTCAACCAAGGTCAGCACGACTTTCGCATCCTTGATTTGAGCGGCTGGAATTTTAAACAAGTTTTTATCGAGCACGATGAGATCTGCCTTCTTGCCGACTTCGATCGAGCCTGTGATGTCATCCACGTGGTTGGCGTAAGCACCATCAATCGTGAAGCTGGCGATCATTTCCGCAAGCGTCGCACGCTCGTCTGGGTTGGCAACTTTGCTCGGATCGGTTACACCCTCCTCGATCCGGGTAATACCTTGTTGAATGCCGTGCAGTGGATTGAATTCCGGCGTTACGATGTAGTCAGACGAAGAAGCTACATGCACCCCTTTTTTCAGGAAGCTCTTCATCGGGTATTCTTTTTCTGCGCGTTCGTGGCCCAAGTACGGCACTTCGATCTCATCGTAGTAGCCCTCTTCCTGCATAAACCAGAATGGCTGCACGATTCCGACTGCACCCAGCTTCTTGAAGCGCTCGATGTCTGACTCATTGACCAGTTGCAAGTGAACGAGCGAGTGGCGAGCATCATGCTTGCCATTTTGTTTCTCAGCAAGCTCCATACCGTCTAGTGCAATGCGGGTAGAAGCATCCCCGATGGAATGGATGTGCAATTGGAAGCCTGCCTTGTCTACTGCGGCAGCGGTTTGATTGTATACCTCTGGCTTCCAGATTAATTCTCCGTTTGTTTCCTTATGGACATACGGCTTTTCCAAGTAAGCTGTGGCGCCTTCTACGACTCCATCCAAAAAGATTTTGACGGCGTTCACCTGGAATAGCGGATTTTGATTTTGATTACGCTCACGGATTTTTACGAATTCTGCGATCTGCTCAGGTCCTTTTTCTGGGTTCGCTGTCAACGCATTGCGGAAGCGGATTGTCAGCTTATCCTCTTTCGCGAGCTCCTCGTACGCTTCCAAGACGTTTGGATAGCGCAGCATATCCGGATCGCGCACTGTCGTTACACCGCGTTCAACGGCTTTTTCTTGGTAGGCTTCAATCCCGGACTTGTATTGCTGTACGGTGTATCCCCCGATTTTTGACAGCACCAGATTCATTGCGCTTTCCCGCAACGTTCCAGATGGTTCTCCTGTTTTCGGATCGCGCTCGATAATGCCGCCCTCAGGGTTTGGCATGCCCTTCGTGATTCCGGCCAGCTTCAATGCTGCCGAGTTCACCCACAAAGAATGTCCATCGTCGGAGGTCAGCGCGATTGGAGTCGTTGGCACGATTTTATCCAATACTTCCTTGCGCGGACCAATACCAGGCACTACCGGATTGCTCCAGCCGCGTCCTTGCAATGCTGGTTCGTTTGGATGCTCTTTTACGAATTTCCCGATGATCGTAACGTATTCCTCGACAGAGCCACCGTCAAACAAATCAATGGAGTAAATAAGTCCCGTCGTTTTGCTTGCATGCGTATGACTGTCAATAAAGCCCGGCAATACCATTTGGCCTTTCAGATCGATTACTTTCGTATTCTTGCCGATGTGTGCTTTCGCATATTCATCTGCGCCAATAAAGACGATTTCATCACCGCGAATGGCCACTGCTTCTGCCCAGCTGTTCTTATTGTCCACTGTGTAGACCGCGCCGTTCGTTAATACGACATCTGCTGGCTGCTTTGTCCCTTGGGCGGCAAAAGCCGACATCGGGCACAGCAGCGCTGTAGCGAGCAATGCGCTGGTTAATTTTTTCGCAAACACGTAAAAATCCCACCTATCTATTTATCTAAGATGAAAAGAATGCCAAAACTGATTGTAGCATCGCAACTCTGAAAATTCCATGAAGTCCAATCGAAAAATAGTATTTTTCCCCGATTTATGACGAAATTGATCACATAATGACCACCTGAATTGGTCAAATTGGTAAAAGGTTAATTTGACTCTCCTTCATGAATCGATGTATACTCATAAATGTTTTAGTGGGTAAACATTTAACACCATATATAATTAAGCAATGAAAACAGGAGAGGGTACGATGCAAAGCCAAGTCAATTTTGAAGAACTTTATATACAACTCCAACGAAAGGTTTCGGCTGAGTCACACAAGCGTTTGGACCCACTCGTATCAGGATCACAAGCGATGCTTTTGCGAATCCTAGATATGAGCGGTCCGCAGAAGGCATCTTCTATTGCAGTACGTATGAACATTACCCCCGGAGCGGTTACGAGTCTCGCTGATAAATTGATTGCTTGCGGCTATGCCACGAGAAATCGTGACAGTACGGACCGCCGCGTCGTGCAACTGGACTTAACCGATCAAGGAAAAGATATCCTGCGGCAATACAAAGCCGTGGTGAGGAGCACGATTGAACAGTTTTTTGCAGGCGTATCTGATGAAGACAAACAACACTTAGTCCGCATCTATCACCAGGTTCTGAAAAATATAGATCAACAAAGAGAGGAGCATCAAGATTGCAACAGCTGACAGAGAAAAAGAAAGTAACGATTATGATCGCGATTATTACAGCCATGTTTTTCGCCGCGATCAACCAGACCATTATCGGGGTTGCCATGCCGCGTATTATTTCAAAGCTGGGTGGCATGGATTACTATTCGTGGGCGATTACGATTTATTTGCTGACCTCAACCGTCGCTTCTGTACTGGTTGGGAAGCTCTCCGATATATATGGAAGAAAACCGTTTATTTTGACGGGTATTGCGTTGTTTAGTATCGGAGCCTTGTTGTCTGGGTTTTCTACTGATATTTTTCAACTGATTAGCTATCGTGGCATTCAAGGGGCGGGTGCCGGGATCATCATGTCCACTGCTTTTACCGCCATGGGTGATCTGTATGCGCCTCGCGAGCGCGCCAAATGGGGCGGAATCATGAGTGCCGTCTTCGGTGTATCCAGTGTGCTCGGTCCTCTGATGGGTGGCTATATCGTCGACCATCTCGACTGGCATTGGGTGTTCTGGATCTTCTTGCCGATTGGCGTGATTGCCTTTATGTTGATCATGATTCATTTCCCAAAAGTACCAAAGCAAGAAGGAGAGTCTGTGGACTACTTCGGCTCGCTGTTCCTGACACTCACCATCGTACCGATGCTGCTCGCCTTCTCATGGGCAGGTAATGGCCCGGGCAAACACGCTTGGGGCTCGTGGCAAATTATTGGCTTGTTTGCCTCCACAATCATTGCGTTGACCGTGTTTATTATGATTGAGAGAAAAGTAAAGACTCCCGTGCTTCCACTGGGCTTGTTCAAAAACAGTATTTTTACTGTCTCTAATCTGGTCGGATTCTTCCTCAACGCAGGGATGATGGGTGCTATCATTTATGTGCCATTCTTTGTCCAAGGGGTCAAAGGCATCTCTCCGACAATGGCCGGTTATGTAGCGATGCCGATGTCGATCGCCATGCTCGCGACCTCTGCAATCGCCGGACAAATCATGACCAAGACGGGAAAATATAAAAAGATGGCGTTGGGTGGACTTCTCGTCATGACCTTGGGCATGGTGCTGATGTATTTCATGTCGCCAGCCACACCAATTTACTTGCTCGTGATCTACATGATCATTCTCGGTTTGGGGATCGGGATTGCGATGCCAGTCTTCTCTTTGACGGTGCAAAATGCAGTCGCACCGCAGCAATTGGGTGTCGCTACAGCAACGTCGCAGCTTTTCCGCAACCTCGGTGGGACCATTGGAATTGCTGTCATGGGAACCGTCATGAGTGCCAGCATGACTGCGAAAATGACGCAACTGTCGGGAGCCATGGGTCAGGTGAACAATCCCGCATCAGCCGACCCTGCTCTGGCAGAGAAGCTGTCGCTCTTTACGAATCCGCAAAATTTGTTGGATCAGCCGAAAATTGAAGCCGCACTGGCTAGTTTGCCACCGGATTTACAGCCGCTGTTTACTCACATGCTGGATATGATCCGGGAAGCGATGAGCTATGGAATTACGACTACGTTTTTGACTGGGGCGATTGTAGCGGGTATCGCAGTCATCATCGCGCTGTTCCTGAAGGAAATTCCACTGCGTAGTGGGAAAATGGGACAGAAGCCGGAGGGCGAAGCAGGAAAGGCTTAATAAGGAAAAGGAAGAGGGCGCTCGTCCTCTTCCTTTTTTTCATGGGGTATGGATTTGCTGTATGAGCCAATTTCTCGCGTCTTCTCCTGCAAGAATGTCTGGCTGCTCCAAGGTACCGATATTAATACTTATGATAGTAGCTTCTTCTAAACCGGTTACTCCTTTTAATTGCGCTCCTTTAAACAACACTTCTTCAAATGAAGAATCTCGAATATCCGCATCCTGTAAATCGGCTTCTCTAAAATCTGCCTGATAAAAAAGAGCATTCACTAATTTTGCCTTCCGCAAATCGACTCGCGCAAACACCGTTTCGAAGCAAGAACTTTTGACAAAGTTTGTCTTTTGTAAATTAGCATTTGAAAAGTCTGCATAAGACGATTCGCTTTTGATGAAGATAGCGTTTTCTAAATTTGCTGATCGAAACGTTGAGGAGTACAGATGCGCTGCATAGAGATCTTTATCCTTTAGATTCATCCCGTCAAAAGTACTGGCGATCAAACGAGATTGATCCAAAGGGTACTCTGCTACGTCTATTGAGCGAAAGTCTACTTCATCGACGACTAGTCTCTCACCCGTTTTCCCAATCGAATCAATCCATTGCTTGTGCAAATCTAATTTTTTGATGATATCGTCCTTCATGAAAACCCCTGCTCTCCCACTCATTTTGTGCCTATAGTATGAATGCACAGGATCGACATGCTACAGCTCCGCTCTTCCCGTTCGGATCGCATACGCATAGTCTCTGCGTCCGTTTTCTTCCGCTCTTCTCGCTGCCTTCTCGAAATCATACGGAACCAATACATGCTCGACTAGCCACGAGCCACTTTGTGGTTTTACCGTGACGTACTTGGCATGTGGGGTTTTCGATTCCATCGAATGCGGGTACGGCGTCTCTTCAAAATACGCTGGCAATCCGACACTCCCCGGATTTACTACGAGCTTCCCATCTGGGAGCCACACGGATTTGGGCACATGAGAGTGTCCGCAAAAAATGACTTTTTGTTGGATACCTGTCAGCTCAATCATTAGCGCATTCGCACTTTTGTCTTCTATTCCGTAGGGAGCAACGTTCTCCAATAAATAGATATCATCGGCAAAAGGTGTTCCGTGGCAAAATAACAGATCATCCTGTGTCCATTGTTTTTGGAATGACCCGATCCAGCTGAGCATTTCTTGTGTCAGCAGTGGTTTCACGTATTGGAAGGTCATTGACTCCATTTGCTCTCCCAGTAAATATCTGTCACAATTACCCATGATGTGGATGATTTCAGCTCGCTCCATCAAGAGCTCTGCTGTTTTGATCGGATCAAGCGGCCCGAATAAGGTATCGCCCAAATTCACAATGGTTTCAATTCCGCGGGAATCTATGTCGTGCAGAACAGCTTCTAATGCATAGGCGTTGCTGTGTACGTCAGAGATCACCGCGATGGAATGATTGTTTTGGCTCAAGGTCATATTACTCCTTTACGATTGAGGTGCTAGACAGGATGATAGATACCGCCCCCAAAAGCGCGTTTATTACAGAGGTCGAAGAAATGCTAGATCAATACCACAGCCTCTATGACGGAAATTGTCCATATGTTTTGAATGAACGATTGACATTGGAGCAAATCGAACAGTTCGAATCCTCGGCTCACATAGTATTACCGCAAGACTACAAAGATTTCCTGCTCTACATCGGAAATGGCGGGAAGCATGCCAAACAGTTCCCCCTGTCCTTGTCACATGCAAAGGGGTGTTTGGAAGAAAGCTTACGAAAAACTGTTGGCTTAGAATATATGAGTCTCCCCTTTTCCTTGGACAAATGCAACCGTTGCTTTGACGATGATTTAGACGAAACAGAAGACGATACGATTACGGACGATGACGTTGGATATGATCAGATGATTACGGAGGCACTTCACGGTACCATCACCGTACATAACGATGGTTGCGGGTATTTTATTGTCATGATTGTATCAGGTGAGCTTGCCGGAAAGCTGTACTACATCGATACCTGTAATGGACAGGGGACACGTTTCGTCAGTGATTCATTTGCAGCGTATTATCTCAAATGGCTGAATCAACAGATGACCCGTAGATTGGCCTACTTGGAACAAAACGACAAGTTTGAATGCGTCATTACCGATGTGAAGCTTGGCGGAAATGTTAGGGATTTGCACGTACGCAAGCTAAATAATGACTTTTTGTTTCAGTTTGAATATTTTTGCCCGGGTGATTTCATGCTTGCGGGGGGATATTCAGAGTATACCAAGGTCAACGATCACCTTGTCGTCTCTCTCTACATGGAACATGTATCATTTAGTGCTTTAGAGTTGACCCAACTGGATAATAATATGGAACCATCGCTTAGCCATATTGGAGATCGATCCTTGCACGAGGTCATCGGGCGTGTAAACAGATTATTTACGCACGATATTGGCGGAAATCACTTCCCACTGTATGTGGAAGGACTGGAGCAAGAAATTTTGATTAAAGGTGCAAAGGATATAGCTGTTTCCGTCGGCGATGTTTATAAAATTCGAGGACGGTTGAGTGGCGAGGTTTATCGGATTACACGGTAAAATGGAAAGAGGATGCCCTTCTAGCGAGTGAAGAACGGCATCCTCTTCCTATGCCATTTTCTTTTTTTATAAAAAAGTTTGAGAGGGGTTTCCCCTTCTTGTCGTCTATAGTAGTGAACAGCAAAACGGAAAGCTGCGCAGCACCTTTTTGCAAGGAGGTAACAAACATGCAGGACGATCGAGAGGTCATTGCGGAGGTTCTTCAAGGAAATAAAGAGGCTTATGCTCTGATCGTCAATAAATACAAGGGAAAAATCGCTTCGATTCTCCAGCGCACGCTCCATCATTCTCATGATGCCGAAGACATGGTGCAGGAGGTTTTTATCAAGGCGTACTACAGTCTGCCAGATTATAAACCCAATTGCTCCTTTTCTGCCTGGCTGTATCGAATTGCGATCAATCGCGGGATTGACGAGCTGCGAAAAAGAAAGCGGATGCCTTCCGTAACGGAGATGGATGTCGAGGTCAAAGACGAATGTCCGATCCCAGAGGAAGATTATCTGGAAAAAGAACAGCGTCATGCTTTGCGACAGCAGATGATGACACTGGACAAGAACCACAGGACGATTCTCGATTTGCATTATCTCCAGCATTTAAGCTACCGAGAGATCGGCAACAAACTATCTTTGTCCGTAGATACCGTGAGAATGCGCCTTTCCTATGCCAGGAAAAAGCTGCGAGACCAGCTAAGCAAGCCGGAGAAAAAAGGGGGTACCCCGCTTTGAATTGCCTTACGCAAAGACAGCTGATCGCCTACATGGAAGATCGTTTATCGCCAGTGAACAAACGAAATGTCGAAAGTCATCTCGATCATTGCACACACTGCCAGCACCTACTGGAGCAATGGGTCAATGAGCTGCACCAAACAGAAGAAACGATGTGGGAAAACTCCCTCTCACCAAATATGGATCAAAAGATTATTCAGATGCTCTCCCCTCATCCCGTGAGAGTATTGAACCCTGCTACACCTACACACCAACCACCTGCGTGGAAACAAAGGAGTATCACGATCATGAAAAGAATGACGCTTGCCGCCGCTGCATTAACCATCGTCGTCTCGGGAGGAATGCTCATCTCCCCGACCTTTTCCAGTTATGTCCATGCTGCTTTTACGAACAGCCCGATTGGCAAGGCTGATCCTGTAGCACCTGTGAGCAATAGCTTCCTGGAAAAATTAGCGGACAAAGGAATTGCTCAAGCAGCCAAGAATGGATTCGCACAGTCCGTTGGTATAAGTGCGACCGATCAAGGCCTCACTTTCACCGTGCATGAAGTGGTCGCCGACCCGCTGCGTATTAGCATAGCAGCTTCTTTAAAAGACAAGAACGGTAAGCCGACGGACGGTTTTTTGAGCCAAATGATCAGAAGAGATAACAAGGAGCAAGTCATTACAATCAAAGACAAACAAGGGAACGTACTGAAGCCTGTTGAGTCATCTGCAAATGAAGACACTCGCAGACCAAATGAAGATTGGCACAATGTTATGTATACAGATACCGGTACCATGTCCTTGAATCGTGAGCTGCGCAGCTACTTTGCTGATATCAGTGAAATTCCGGACGAGCTGATTGTGGAGTTCAACATTAAACAATTGGGCGACATCAAAGGAAACTGGAAGCTGTCCGTACCTGTTGACATGAAAAAGGCAAAGGCCGCGACGAAGACACATGAGATCAACAAAACATACACGACTCCGCAAGGGCTCAAGCTGGACGTAAAACAGATGACGTTTGCACCGAGTGGGATGGAAATGGTCGTAGATCGCTCGAATACGGATAACCAGCGAAAAGAATACAGCTACGAGCTAGTCAATGAAAAGGGCACAGTTGTCGCCGCTTGGGATTCCGATGCTGTCACCCGTAAAGCCAGCAAACAAAGCAATGTCATCCCGTATTTGAAATGGGAGCATACCCGCTCTACTGAAAATGGAACAAGAGACTTCCACTACTTCCAACCAATCGACGAAAGCCAAAGCCTCACCTTCAAGCTGAAGTCTGTATATACAGAGGAAACAGCTAAGCTTAACGCGAAATTGGACACCAATCGCCTCGAAAAGAAAGAAGTCATTACAGCGAAAGACCAGGGAGATCAGTTTACTTTCAAAAAATATCAAAAGGATCCAAACGCAGTCGTTGATTTTGAAGGCTATGACGGCCATCACCGCGTGAACGACGATGGGACTACCACAAAATTGGAAGGCTACGATCTGGCATTCGAGGCAACTCTCTCTCCAGATACTGCCGCTATGGGTCCCTACCAATACTGGACCATTACAGACGAGACAGGGAAAAAGTACGAAGACATCGACTACTTAATCAATAAGACTGAGTATAAAAATGATCGGGCTATTTTCGAAGGAACGATCTTCTTAAAAAACCTCACAACCCTTCCAAAGCAATTGATCATTTCATCCAAGAAACGAATGGTTGAACACAAAAATGTAGAGTGGGAAGTACCGATTTACTCTGGAAAATAAGGGCTCTTCATACGCAAAAGGCTGGTGGTACCCATCGTACCGCCAGCCTCTTTTCATGAGATATATTCCTGCTGCAAAATTCCCATGTAGACGATATCATGCCATTTTCCCTCTCGAAACAAAAACTGCCGCGAGATCCCCTCCTGCTTGAATCCGAGCCTCTCATACAGCTTGATCGCCCTTTCGTTAAAAGAAAAAACACGCAGCGATACCCGATGCAGATTCATTTCCAAGAATGCATAATCCAGCAGCAGCTTCATCGCTTCTCGTCCATACCCCTTTCCCCAATACTCCTTCTCCCCAATATCGATGATGCATTCCGCATTGCGATTTTTCAGGTCGATTTGGATGAGAGAGGTAATCCCGATCGGTCGATTGGTTTGGCTGTCTACGATCATATAGCTCTTCGAGGAGCTTGCATGCAGAATGACCTGATTCACAAACCCGTTCGTATCTTCCCACGTATAGACGTCCATAGACGGATTCGTTGTCCGCATGACTTCTTCGTCATTTCTCCACTTGTGGTAGACGTCCACGTCCTCCCCCGTCATTTTTCTCAAATAGATTCTCTCTGTTTGAAATAACATTCGTGCCCCTCCTTATTGAGTCGGTCCCAGCATCGCTCTCAATGAAAACAACAATGCTTCCATCTGCTCGGACACCTTCGTTTTCTCTGGGCCCAAATGCGCAGTATCCAGCATCAGCCCATCGATAACCGAGATGAAATAGCGAGCGATCGCCTCAGGTGGTAGATGTGGCTTGAACTCACCTGTCGCTGTCCCATGCGCGAAGAAAGCTGTCAACACGTCGACCATTTTTTCATAGCGAGTCGTGATGTATGGATAGCTCTGTTGCTTTTGCTGATCCTTCAGTGACAGGAAAAACTCTGAGTTGGCTTTGGACAGTGTTTGATCGATTTTCTCGATCTCGCCCTGTTGCTTGTTCACCCATTTGGTGATTTGCTGCCAAGACCTTTCACCAGCAACAGGCGCAAAAAATTGTGCATCCTGTTGATCCTTGAATTGCAGCAGTTCCAAATATAAGTGCTCCAGGTTATCAAAGTAGGCATACAAGGCTCCTCGTGATACGCCCGCCTCGTCCATGACGTCTTGCATGGTGGCCCGTGTATAGCCTTTGGTGATGAACACACGTTTTGCCGCTTGCAGCAGTTCGATTTTCTTTTTGGTTTTGTATTCGTCGCTTACTTTTGGGGCCATGGGGGTTGGGAGTCTCCTTCTTACAAAATAGACATAATTGTCATTTTTATTGATAAATTCATTATAATAGACAACCTTGTCGTTTTTCAAGTTATGAGAGCTTTCGATTGAAATGGGCCTTCTTTCGAGTTTTATAAAGAGAAAAGCAACCTGCTTCACTCGTTAAAGAGATAGAGGTTGCTTTTCGATATGTGTTCTAAAAAAGAAATTAATCTTTTCCTTTCACAATCCCAATAACTCTACTTGTTGGCCCAGTAGGATCGTGTTGAACGATAAACGCTTTCGTAAAACGATTCAAATACGTTTCTTCGTGCGACTTTGGCGTTAAAATAATCAATTTCCTTTTTAGTTCTTGTTCATACAAATCAAAGACTTTTGATTTTCGGTTTTCGTCTAGAGCACTATCAAATTCGTCGAGTACAATGAATCCCGGGGTAGTTTGCAGATTCTGTAATAGTGCAAGAGCAAAAAGGAGTGAGCTAAGAGATTCTTCACCCCCCGAGACTCCTTTCCCAACTTTTCCACCACGTGCTTTTATACTGACATCCTCCAGAGATCCGCGGTGACCTTCTTTCCGAGCTTTAATATACAGTTTAAAATGGATACGCTTCCGCTGGTCTTCAAATGATTCCCAACTAATATCCCCTTCAAATTGAAAATGACTCATATACATCTTAAACCGCTGTTGCAACTCGAGAACACGCATGTTAATTGTCGTCTCCAATTTATCTCTTAATTGCTCGGAGCGTTCCCTATCTTGTTCTAGCAAAATGCTTGTCCTCTTGAATTCGTCAGCCAAACGTTCATATTCAAATTTTGCTGTCTCGTGATTTTCTGGTGCAGCAGGATCTATTCCTTCTTCCATCCTCGCTTGGTTAAAAATGACCTGGCCTCTTTCACGATCTTTCCTCAGTTGCGAAATAGAGTATGATTTTTCTAAAACCGCTTTAGCAAAGACGTCGGAATAAATATCAGGGGTAATATGCTGTAACTCATTCAGTTCTTTTATCGTCTCAACACGCTCTTGTTTCGTTGTCTCTATTTGACCCATGTAGTTTTCCTTTTGCTTCTTTCTCGATTGAATATCACTTTCCATTTTTTCTAGATCATCAGACAACTTTCTTATTTCCCTTTCAGTCTGGCTAATCTTTCGCTCAAGCTGCCCCAGTTCTCTCTCCATTTGAGCGCTATTGCTGTTTTCTTCTTTCAATTGCTCCTTCTTTACTGTCACTTGCTTCCTGAATTCGTTCAATCTCTCATATTTGTCTTTCATCTTCCCGAGTTCTTCGTAAACAGCCTCTTCTTCTCGTAGTTCTTCTTCTAATTTTTGTTGCTTAATTTGGAGACGAACGAGTTGTAGCTTATCTTTATCTAATCTTTTCATGTCCTGCTCTAGTTCTTCTTTACTTTCAAGTACTTCAATCAACATTTCTTTCCGCAAGACGCGCTCATGTTCATTTGTCATGAACGCTTCGGCTTCTCTCACTTGATGAATAATACTGTTTAACTCTTGAACAGTCTTCGTATCAGCTAGTATTTTCTGCTCATAGAAGGACACCCTCTGCGCAAGTGTCTCAATCTGTTCTTGCACTTCCTGCTTCCGAACTCGCAGTGCTTTTATACTTAAAATAAACTTTTCTTTTTCTTGAGGTCCTCGAATCCCAATCGGATCAATTAAAACACCGTTTTGGATGGAATATGCCTCGTCCTTAAAAAATTGCTCCACCCACCAAAGCGCTTTGATCGCATATGGAATTTCTTCTTCACGCAATCCTTCCTTCACTCTAATATGAAGGTCTGGTAATTTTGTAACAGACCGGTCAGGAACAATTTTCATCAACGGGACATGATACAAATCGTTTGGCGGATTAACGTGGGTAGCATTAACAAAGATCGTATACTTGATTGTATGAAATAACTGCTCATCCTTTAATCGAGCAGTCTCATCCATTTCAATGAGCTCACGGAGAGGATAAGCTTTTATTTGTTGTGATCGGAACAATTTCATTGATTCCAATTGGCGAGCCGACAAATTACGCTCCTCTTCAAGTAAAGCAAGCTCTTCCTCTAGCTCACGCAAATTTAGTGAATCATTTCTTTTATTGTCCTTGTTCACTTCGATTTCTTTTTCAAGAAGCGTAATCTTTTCTTGTACTGCATGACTGCTTTTATATTGTTGTAATTTTTCAAGATGAACAACTTCCAAATCATTATCAACTGCTATTTTCTCTTCGCTCTTAGCTACTTGTACTACTTTTTCCTGCCAAGCTGTTTGTCGCTCCTCCAATAAAGAATGAGTCCGCTGATAGTCTTCATTTGTTTTTTTCTGTTCATTCAAAAGCCCATAAAGCTCAGCTTTTACCTCTTCCTCGGTTCTTATTATTTGACTCTTTCGTAACGTAATGGATTCCAATTCTTTCTCTAATTCTTCGATCTGTATCTGAATGTCCTGAAGGTGTAATGTGGCTTCATCGATTTTTTTATGGGCTTCTTCAATACGTGCGTCCAGTACTTTAGATTCACTCATCAATGTGTTCAGGTGTTCTTTTGCTTTTTCGTGTTGTTCTTTTCTTAATGCTTGTGTCTCATATACCTCTTCCATTTCTTCTTCCAATTGCTGTATGATATTTTGTACTCTCTCTTTTTCATTTTTAAAATGCTCTTCTAGCCCAAACAATGATTCAATATAGAGCTCTCCGCCTTCTCGTAGCCTTCTTTGGTTATCCAAAAAACGGTCGAGTGCAGCCTTTTTCATGGAGAGTTCTGCTTTCATTAATTTTACATTCAGTTCAGAAGACCGTAGAGTATCTTCGGTCTCTTTCATTTTTTCCATGCTTTCTTCCCAATTTCGCTGGATTTTGTCTATTCCATGAATCTCACTAAAAATGCGAAAACGCTCCACTGGGTGCATGACTGCAAATTGATTAACCTCCTGCTGATACCAAATGAGATAGAAAAGATCTGGATCAATTTTATATTTATACTGTAAATCTTTCCTGTACGCAGAAAAATTAAAATACCGGTCACCCGAAGTGAACGTAACCGTTTCTTCCCATCTATCCATTTGCTCACCCTTAGAAATCGAAAACTCCTTTTTTAAAGGTTGACCGGGATCTTGAGTGATTGTTAACGTGAATTCAATAAACGATGGTGCATCAATTTTCATCAGTCCGTCATTTTTAAATAATAATGAAATTCTTGCTCTCCATGTTTGTTCAGTCGATAAATTACGAGATTTCAAACCCTCAATATCTACTTTAGAGGAATACAAGACAGCCCCCATACAAAAAGTAAGCGTTGATTTACCCGCACCATTGGGTCCAGTGATTAATACGTGATGATCTTCACCAGATAAATCCACCAATGTGGGCGAGTAGTCACGGACACCTGAAAAAGTAAGTCTCCACGGAATCATTCGTTTTCTCCTTTCTGGTAAAGGTTATACCGTCTAAAAAATTTCAAAACCTCTTCTTTGTTTAGTTGATGTGATTGGCTGAATTCCACTGTGCGACGCAAAAAAGAATCTGAAAACATGTTCACCCCAATTGCCGTTAGCTGATAGGCTTTCTCTTGTGAACTCGTATCATATTCTTCTATCGCACCTATTTTTTTCAATGGGTCAATGTTTGATAGAAGTCGTTGGTTTGCTTTCGTTGTTTCGTGTCCAAATGCATTCAGGAGTTGATCAAAAAGTGTAAACTCATGCTGAAGAACTTCCTGCTGGTAAAATATATACAATAATATAGCAAGGCTTTCTTTTGACAACGTATTGCGGGCTGCTCTTGCCGGTACTCTCATTACCACAACAATTTGATCACGCCGTTCATCATAGATTATTTTGAAATAGCGGCTAACTGCTTGATTGACCCGTATGATAAAAGAATGAAACTTCTCATCATTCCCTTGAATTCGAAGATACTTTTCCACTTCTTTTCTTGAAAGGCCGAAGTTTCCCAATCGTATGGAGGCAGAGGAGGAAAATAGAATGTTCATAAATGTGATTTCCTCTTCTTCTGTCAAGATGCCCCTAATTGACTGCATCACATTTAATGGATTGACATTGGTCTCGTTACTCTCCCAATCCCCCATCCGTTCTTCTCGAATCGGAGGTACGATTTCTTTTTCGGATGGTATTGGCTCGATCTTCATGATTCATCCACTCCCATTTTCTTTCATAATCGGGTAAATCTTTTCGTTCTGATTTGTGAACAGCAATTTTTTTATTTCCGACTAATGCTGAAATAGCTGTTAGTGCATTAACTGCATCACTCCAACGAGAAGATGTAGCTTCAACGACAACTTGTTCAATAAGTGCTTCTTCATGGATATCTAAAAAAGATTCTATCTGTTTTGTTTCAATCATCGATTTTGTTAACAGCCAGTTTGATTCACCCATCCATTCTTCCATTTGATCCATAGAAATTTCTTCTGTAAGAAAAACGATTTCTTCCACTACTTCATCCATCGATTCAACCAATGGCTCGTATGTTTCTAAGTAATCTATAGCTTCCTCGATAGTAACCGCCGAAAGGGGCGCAGCAAATTTGACTGGCATCCACAAACCGTCAACTGCTTCATCCTCATACTGGTTCTGTTCCATAAAGCTTAATAATTGATATGCGTTAGGAATGTCAGAATCAAGAGGCGGGTCAAACATTGAAATAATAAATTCACGCACCTTTTCAGGTCGGATCGTTGAAGATAAGGGTGTTTTTTGCATATGGGTAAACTTCAGATACTTATTAATCATCCCCAGACTTAAATTGGTTCCTTCCGCCAAAACAGCAGTTCCTTTTTGCATTAAATTTGCAAGAATCAAGCTATCCTCCAATGTTTGAAATTGACGAAGCCGGTCTTGCAATTTCACTTCTAGTTCCTCCATTAAATAGTGAATAAGCTCAAGTTGCGGCAAAGCATTCCGATCAGCCAGCATCTCCAACTCGCGTTCTCTCATTAATTGAATCGCATTTTCAACATTGCGGATCATACTGGCTATCTTATTACCACCCGAAATCCCGTGGTCATCGTATGCTTCACTTAATTCAGCATCACGCTTTGCCTGAAAAAGAGAGCGACCAATATCATCATGCATATAGTAGGCAAGAGAATCGTTCGCAAGTCGAATCAATACATCCATCATTCGCTTCCCAACATCTCTCATTTTCAACTGACGTGACTGTTTCGAGATCCAGTTATATTTGACTAGAATATTTATAGTTTGCTCAACAGTTTTTTTAGAAGGTGGTTCTGGATCCTTGTAACGATTTCGATAACGATAATAAACAGTCTCCGCATTATCTATTGGCTCATCAAGGCCAAGCGCTTCCTCATTAAATAATTGAATCAAACGTAAAAAGCGCAGGATTTGACTCGGAGACTGAAAAGCATTTTGTGAACCAAGCTCACTTAACACACCCGTTAAATAGGCGATATCTCGCATAGACTGCATCAGCTCGGGAGCTGATTCATCAGATTGAAAAATAGATATTAATGGCTGATCCACTTTTTCCAATCGTTTACACCCCCTAACATTTGTTCCTGCTCTATCTTGTGATGGTTCAAGAGTGCTGACATATACTCTTCATATTGCTGCCAGCTGGTAACAGATTCAAGATTGTGTGTAATCCATTTCAAACGGATACGATCATATTGTGCAACAGCCAAGTATAGCTCCCTGGATATTTGCAGACCATCCGGATCGTAGTCACTCCATATGATGATTTGGTCTAAAGAACTGTTTTTTAATAGTTGCTGAATGCACAGACGATGTGAGGTTCTTAGATGTCCATCCACACATAGTACAAGAGAATTTGTCTCCATCAAAAAGCCTCTTTCAGCAGCAATTCTTGTCAATATTGACCGATTTTCAACAAGCCACAGCGTTGTTGCACCTGTTGAATACTCTTCTTCATCAATCGCTATATCTGTCAGTGCATGAACAGGACCATATTGATACGTAGAAAACTGACCAACGATTTGTCCCGCAAAAAAGAGAGGTGTAATTTTCCCCAGACTGGTAAGGCCAAGTGAATCCGCCGAACATTGTGCCCAGTTTTCCAAATGTGCAATAAACTCATCCTTGAATAAGTCAAATTCCTTTGATCCGCCAATTTCCTTATAGTAGCTAGCCCCGATTTCTTTCCAGTCAAAATTGGTTTTATTCAATGCTAATTGCACAAAAGCTAACACAAAATGAAGAAATTTCAGTCGTTTTTCTATGGACCACTTTGATGGAAAAAGTGATGAGTCCCTTATATCCTCGAAGCCCTGACCGTATCTTTCATTCATGATGGACACTAATGTCTGCAATTCTTTTTTGCTAGTATGCTCATAAGCATACTCAAGCGTTGCCGCACTTTGATTCCAATTTCGAAGTTCCTGATCAATGATATCCATCTTGTTCCGAAGCTGTATTTCTCGATATTTATGAAGCCTATAGCCCATTCGATATTGTATGGAAGTCACTGTTTTCTGGTCTTTTTTAAAACGGATTTCTTTCATGATCCAACCTTTTTCCAGCCATCGAAGTGTAATTGGATCATTGTCATCCAAGTTTATTTTCTTCCTTACAGTTGAAATATTCCTCATTAACTCCTCATCAGGGCTTTCTTCTATATAATCTGGCTCGTCCGCCATTAAAGTAAGAACCCCAACAACCCGATAAGTTCTTTCTGTACGTCTGATAATACTTACATCTACAAAGGGAGAGTCAGGATATACGTTTCCTTGCAGATCAATATGTTCATCCTTTTTTAGAATAGATTTATTGATGTAGGTGATGATCAAAGGATCTAGCATATCTATTGTCCTTCCACTTAAATTTATCTATTATACTAACAAAATCATCGGTCATCGTTGAATGTAAATAATAGGAACCATAGATTGGGGATAAACGCGAACACAGAAAACTCTCCTACTATCAATAGGAGAGTATCAAGAATTCTACTATTTAACATACCATAGTAATGAGAATAAATGTAAAAGTTTTGGATACACACTATAATTCTTCCAAGGCTTCCAGCATTACTTGTCTGGAAAATAGTTGTGGCAATTTAGTCATGATGTAATCATTCAAAAACCGATTCACCTGATCAATACCCAATTCATTACTTTTCCTCATTTTCCTATCCATATCGTCCTGTGCAATCCATATCATGTCATTCATTTGACTAAGAATGCTTCTATCACTGTTTCTGTATAAGTAGCCTCACCGATATTTTGTAAATACTTCTCAATTCGCGTTTGCGCGATTCCATCTGCCAGAAGGTTTTCTGCGATTTTTTCTTTCACCAATTGATTAAAGCGGTTAAAATCGCCCTTCTTCAAACCATACATTACGAAATTGTATCTGGTTACGTTATTCATCACCAGCACACACTTCCGCCGTTGACAGAAAAACAGGTGAGCGTGCCATCTGTATAACGGCTCCGCAACTATTCTTTCTTTATCAGAAACAGTAACTTTCATTTCTGCTATAAGCTTTTTGGTGCATTGAAAAGTAATGAAGACGATGATCACCCCATATAAGAAGTTTCGAATTTACATCCGATCCGGTATCACAAACGAAACCGTCGTTCCCTCCCCCGGCTTACTCGTGATGACCAAGCCCTTCCCATACATTTGCGTCAGTCTCCGATTCGTGTTGGACACGCCAATTCCGCCTCTTTCCTTCTTCGACAAGTCAAGAATTTGCCGCACAGTCTCTTCCTCCATCCCGATACCATCATCCTTCACCTCAAAAAGAGTGGCGTTCTTTTGCCGGGCGATGCGGATATGAAGAGTTCCCCCCTCTATTTGGGTAAGAAGACCATGGTTGATTGCATTCTCCACTAATGGCTGAATGGTCAGTGGCGGGATGAGAAGATCGATACCAGGCTCAACCTCCCACACGATCTGTAACCGCCCCCCAAATCGTTCCTTTTCAATGTAAAGATACGCTTGGACGAGCTCCAGCTCATGGGAGAGTGCCACTTGTTTTCCTGTATTCAAAAAGTCAAAGCTGATATGCAAGAAGGAGGTAAACGCATCCCCGAGTTTCCGCATCTTCTCTGTATCAATGTCACTCAACGCCATAATGGAGCTAAGTGTGTTGAACAAGAAGTGCGGGTGAATCTGCGCCTGCAAGTAGGCAGCCTCCATACGCAGTCGTTCATCGACGGTTTGCTTGAGTGTCGTCAACGACCAGACGCGGTATTTCAGCTCCATGCCATCGACTGGTTTGCAAACATAGTCATTCGCACCAGACAAATACCCGGTGTATACATCCTCAGACTGGCTGCGCGCAGTTAAGAGCAAGATCGGAAGCTCGGAAACAGAGAAATGCTCCCTGACCCTTTGCGTCAGCTCATAGCCCGACATATGGGGCATCATGACATCGATAATAAGTAAATCCCACTGCTCTGTAAAAAGCAGATCGAGCGCGTCTCTTGGCGATGCACACGTAGTGATTTGATAATGCGAGGAGGAGAGCATTCGATCCAGCACCCTTAGGTTAACCGGGTCGTCATCGATCGCCAATATGTTCGCCTTTCTTTCTACAAACGCATGCGCAGCCGTTTGCTGAACAGCCAAGATATCTGGAGCTTCACTATGCCCCATCTGATTAATAGCCGTCACTTGATTACTCTTATCGATTTGCTCCACATATTGGCTCTCTGCTGCTTTCATCTCATCTGTACTAACCGCGGGCAGCCAGAAGCGAAATACCGAGCCTTTGCCCAGTTCAGAGTCGACTCTCAGCTCACTATCATGCAGCTCTACCAGCTGGGCACAAATAGCAAGACCGAGGCCAATTCCTCCGCCGTCGTTCGTTGCTTGAGCTCCCTGCTCATACGGCAAAAATATACGTGCCTTGGTATACTCATCCATCCCGATTCCTGTATCGGATACATAGATCGCCACCTGTCCGTCCATGCTCTTGGCCGAAACGACGACAGATCCTTCTTCCGTGAATTTCAGTGCATTGTGTACAAGATTGAACAGAATCTGGACTAGCCGCTTCTCATCTGCCAAGATTGGCGGGATGGAATCTGGTATGTCCATTTTCAGTTGAACAGGCTTGCCTTCTACCATGTAAGTGAGCATGCTGATGATGCCGGAAACAACCGATTGAATATGCAACGGCTTCTTCTGCAACATGATATGCTTGTCCTGCAATCGTACGACATCTAGCAAATCATCCAGTAAATGCGACATTCTGCGGCTGATCGTGATTAAGAGCTCCATATCCTGCGTGCTCCGACCACCCATGACATGCTTTTCATTGTTGACGACAGTCTGGGCGATATTCAAGATGCCGTGCAACGGCGTCCTCAGTTCATGCGAGGTATGGGCGAGAAACTGGTCCTTGAGCTTGTCCGCTTCTTTCAATTGCTCCGTTAGCTTTGCTTTTTCCTCTGAATTGCGAAAGAATCGCTTGAACCAGTAAGCAGAAAAACTGACAAGTGCAGCAATCAGGTCGAGCGGATAATACACGTACTTGATATCGATCATTTTATATTCGATGATGGCGGACCATATGACATTGGACAAAATACTCGTTGCAGCAATGAGCAAAAACACAGCGTCATTCTTTTCATGCATAAGCATGCGGCTGATTTTAAAAATAAACACCAACAAAGGGCCAAAATAAATAATGACTAAAAATGGCGTTCCAGCTAATATATACACCCATTGTGCAGTTCCCAGTACGATGACTGCCGAGTAAAGACTGAGCACGAAAAGATATGCCCGAAACGGCTTGGAGTATTCTTTCTCTTCCTGATCAGATAGATTCCTGACCAATAATATCATCAGCAGAGGCTGCCATATGTAGGCGAGCACTTCTACCTTGATCGACCATGTATAATCGATCGGGAGCCAAAGTAACAGCAGATTGTCATAATCAGAAACAGTCTTTATCCCTACGCAGGAAAGTAACAAAAAAAACACCAGAAACTCTTTGTGGCGGGCATTCAATACATACAGGATGCCGGCATACAAGCCATGTAACAACAAGATGAGGAAGGTTGTCATCTGGAAGCCGATAGAATACCAACGTTCGGTGTCAACAGCGGCCTGCGACCCGAAGTAAATCGATCTGACGATGCCTCCCTCGATTGGATTATGAAAGTTGGCCGTTCGGACAAGCACTTCAATGACCTTTGCATCACCCGCAATGTACGTAGCCGTGAAGGATCCCTTCTGTGGCGTGTACTCTTCCGCTGTTGTCGCAGGCACTCCGGCTCTGGCTAATATCTCTCCGTTAACCTCTACGGTAGATGATGCTTCCACTTGTGGAACCCATAAGGTGTATGGCTGATGTAGTGGTTGATCGACCAAAATCCGTAAACGGTACGTACCATAGCCATACGGTGACGGAGAGTCCCTGGAAAAAGCGCTGCTCCAATTGCCAGGCACTTGAAGGTACTGGCGTTCGTCATTCGATGATTGCTTGAAATCTTCATGCGTGATGAAAGAATCAGGGTAAAACTCCCATTCCCCATCCAGTGAAATGGACGGGGAGTTTTCAAAGTCCCACCCGCGCATATCAAGAACCCCTTGAATCGCTTGCGGATGATCTGGTGATGCATGAAACGAAAACCAAAACGTTCGAAGACCTAGGAGAAATGCTAAAAATAAGAGAAGAATCACAAGATGCTTACTTATGAATGCTTTTGAATGACTCCGAATATAGTTGCTTTGCTTTATCATAGTAAGATCATCTTTCGACACGCTTCGAATTATCCCTTGTCAAATTACAGTTCACCTCGCCCTATTTTTCTCACACAAACTGCCTGCTATCGTTATTCCGCCCAAACCGATAGATGGCGATCAAGGCAAAAACCGTAGCGAATGCGAGCAAAATAGCTATGTTCAAATACAAGCTCCCCAGACTATACCCTTGTTGAAGCTTATTCACCGCATCGAGCAACCAATGCTGAGGCAAGAATGTTGAAATTTTGCGCACGGTGTCCGGCATGATTTCCATTGGAAAGAAACAGCCGGCCAGGAGGCATGACGGTACAATGATCAGGTTGGAAATCGCTCCAGCACCTGCTCTACTCTTCGCAAAGGCAACAGTCATCAGAGAAAGGGCGATAGCTCCCAGCGCAAACACGAACAACGGCAAAATCATTTGAACATACGAGACGCCTGCATCTATGCCAAAGACGTTTTTCATGACGAGCAAGGTCACGATGATTTGCAGCAGTAAAATAAACATGTTGACGATAATATTCGAGAATACATAGGATCTAGCCGACATCGGCGAAGAAAGGAGGCGCAAAAAGGTGCGATTCTCTTTTTCTTTTAAAATGATCTCTGACATGTTCACCGCAGAAAACATCATGAACATAATGAGGAATCCAATCGATTGATTCGTCATGCGCGTCACATTTGATGTGTCTTGAAGCGTTACCGTATGGAGCTTGTAGCTCTGCTCTTGGTAGGCCGTATACAGCTTCGTGAACTTTGCCTCATCCGCCTGTGCCGTTTTTCCAATCGCGGCAAGATTGCCGATATAACTATGCAGCATGGCCTTCACGTAGGCAGTTACCTGTTCACCCTTTACGGATACCATGTTCAAGTGTGCCGGCGTTCCTTTTCGAACACTAGCAGCATACCCGGACTCAAAAACAATTCCGCTATCCAGCTCACCTGAAACGATTTGTTCGCGCATCGTTTGTTCGTCGATGACTGTGACTTTGACAGATTCCAATCTCTCGATAAACTGGATCGTGTCCTGCGTGATCACCTGGTCCCCATCCTGATTGATAATTCCTACATGGATCGTGCCGCTACCTGCATTGCTGTACAGGGTAAGAGACAGTAGGACCCCAGCGATCGGCAAACCCAAGTAAGTGAACCAGCTTTTTTTACTCCGAAACGTCTCCATCAGCGTTTTCCGAATTAGCCATAGCATTTCATTCATACGAAAGCACCCTCCCGTCTGCGCATCGTGATAACAGAAACGATGATGAACGCCGTAGCGATGCTCACATTCATCGCAATCGCAAACCATGCGCCTCTCGTATTGTCTGTGTAAATGATTTGCATCAGACCTGTATTTGCCCAGTGAAGGGGAGAGAATTTGGACAGGAGGCCGAAGAAACCAGTTGATTGATCAACGGGAAAATAGGCACCGCCTACAAAGGAGGCGACCTGCGTAAAAATATTGTTGATTGACCTTACCCCTTCGCCTTTGAAAAGAAAGCTGATCCCCAGACCCAGGCTGACCGCAAGCAACACCTCTGTCAAAAGCACAAGGATCACCATTCCGTAGTGGTTGCCCCAATCTGCTTGGAACACGAACTTGCTGACTACGAACACGACAAGCACGAAAAACAGATTGACGAACGTACTGCCGATAATTTTGCCAGTAAAAATGACACCTTTGCTGACAGGTGCTGCCATTAATCGTGTGGATGTTTTGTTCGTTCGCTCTCCAGTGAATAAATAACTCGCTGAGAACATCGAGTAGAGCGCAACCATCGTCGTCATCGCAATCGCGTAATAGTCGATTGCCCCCGGTTTTTTATTGGGATTCAAGGTCGTTTCATGAATAAAATCATCACGCTGTTCGATACCCTTGACTATTGCCGAACCCGATTCGGGATCTACCTGATAAGCTGCAGATGCGAGCGAGTACCGATCTGCAAAAACGGTTAGCATCCCCGCGAGGATATTGCTTCCTATCGCATTCTTGCTGCTTCCATAAAACTCAATCCCCGTATCGCTCACGACTGCGTACCCCGTATAACGATCCGCGCGAACTTCCTCCTGCCCATCCATGCCAGAACTTACTTCCGCGACCTCCACTCCTTTATCACCCAATGCTTTGATAAACGAGTTCCACGCTGTAGACAATTGCGCATTCGTCCCGTTGCTTTTATACAGCAAGCGCATGTCTTCTACAGTCCTCGTATCGTCGAATGCGTTGGAAAGGGCGGAGCCTAATATCAGCATCAGGATGACGGGAAGTGCTAGCATAAACATAAACGTTCTTTTTTCGCGAAGGCTGGACTTAATTTCTTTTACAGCAATATTCCATATGTTCATGGCAAAGCCCCTCCTCTAGTCTCGCAAGTTTCGACCGGTTAAGGTCAAGAACACAGTCTCCAGATTCGGCGCTTGCTCTTCAACGGAGCGGATTTCTACCTGATCCTTGATGAATTGTTGAATGATCCGGTTCAGGTTGTTGATCTCCGTTTTCGATACGATTTTGATCGTATTCTCTTCTTGAAGCACCGCATTCACACCAGGAATCGCCTTAATACCTTCGAGGTCTAATGGTTCATCTGCTCTGACCCCAATCCAAATTTCCTTTGCGTCAGTAATAATCGCTTTTAGCTCCTCTTTCGATCCTTCTGCGATGACTTTTCCATGATCGACAATGGCAATGCGGGTGCAGATTTCTTCGACTTCCTCCATGTAATGGCTCGTATAAATGATCGTGCAGCCCATGTCGTTTAGCTTGCGTACCGAATTCAAGATATAATTGCGCGAATGAGGGTCAATCCCGACAGTAGGTTCGTCCATGATGATCAGCTTCGGCCGATGGGCAATGGCACAGGCGATGTTTAACCGACGCTTCATCCCGCCAGAAAAGTTTTTGGGAAAGCTGGTAGCTTTGTCACCGAGACCTACGAATTCAAGCGCCTCCTCCGTCCGTTCGCGAAGCAGTGATCCACGCAGTCCGTACAAACCAGCAAAAAACCTCACATTTTCATAGGCAGTCATATCCTCGTAGATGGCGATATCTTGTGGCACGATGCCGATGTTCATTTTGGCGAATTTGCTGTGCTTCTCAATGTTTTTTCCCAGCAGGGTAATCTCGCCCTTTGTTACGCGCAGCAGGGAGGCGATCATATTGATAGTCGTGCTCTTTCCCGCTCCGTTGGCCCCCAAAAAACCAAAGATTTCTCCTTCACGCACATTCAGAGACATATTGTCGACGGCGACGAAATCACCGAATTTTTTCGTTAACTGACGAATTTCCAATACATGACTCACGCAACTCACTCCCTTCGTGGTTATGTCTGCATTGTAATAAAAAAGGATGCCCCTATGTCAGTGCATAAGTTCATCCTTCGGCACATGAGATTTCTCATGTTGTTTCCCATGATTTTTTTCATTCGTTGCGATAAGGTAGCAGAGTGGTCACGCTAAAGCCTCGCGTACCGTCTACAATCACTGTTCCTCCAGCGGAAGCGGCTCTCTCCTCCATCCCGAGAATGCCAAGCCCTTTTACAACCTTTTCTGCGCCGGCCCCATTGTCGGTAACCACTGCTTTAATGAATGTATTCAGCACCCGTACCTCTAGGGAAATCACTGTCGCCTTCGCATATTTGAGTGCATTCGTGACCGCTTCCGTCGCATTTTGCTGGATGATTTTCCACTGAATCGGTGTAATGACATCGATGTCCCCGTTAAAAGTAAGCGTGGCTGTCACTGTCTCTCTCGCAGACAGCTCATCGACAAACAACCGGAGTCGATTGATTCCCAGCTCCTCCGGCCGTGGCTTCACATCCTTGAGTGTTACTCTGATTCGCTCCAGCCCTTCCTTCGATATTGCGATCGCATTGCGAAGTAGCTCGGATGCCTTGTCCTGATCAGTCGCCATCAGCAGTCGTGACGCTTCCATCTGAATGAGCGCACCTGCCACCGCATGCCCCACATCGTCGTGAATTTGTTGAGAAAGGCGATTGCGCTCCTCCAATTGAATCGTATAGGTTGACTGGCGGAAGTATTCGCTGCTCTCGTTCAAGGAGCGGGTCAGGCTTTGTAAATCCTCCCTCAGCTTCTCCCGTTCTGCCTCTAATCTACGAAGCTTGTCAGTTAGCATGCTGCCACATCTATACAGCAAAAAGCTAAGAAAGGCCATTAGTAAATACAAGGGCACCCATTCAGGCAAAACAATAAACAAAGGCAACAGCATACCTCCAAATACGACCACCCTCTGCTTACTCACCAAGAATACGATCTCCAAAATGTGGACTGGCAAGAGCAGCACAAATAACGGGTCCAACACAAGTGTACTTGCTACCACGAACACGATGGATAGCCCCATAAATAATTGCTTATGATTCCTCTTTTTCACAATGAGAATAGTGAGATTACTAGCCAAATACAACAGGTACACAAGAATTTGCCACGGGTCCATTTCAGAAGTGGGATGAACCAGAAAAGAAGTCACGATGATAAACCCGAGCACCGCTGCCTTATTCGCCATTGTCCATAACTCCATCGGTAGTAACCTCCTTTCAGTCAGACATGTTTGTTTCGCCCGTCAAATAATAGATGGCGATCTGCGTACGGTGTTCAAGCGCTGTTTTATTCAAGATGGAAGTAATGTAATTCGCAACGGTTCCCTCGGAAATGAACAGCTTCTTAGCGATTTCTTTGTTCGATAGCCCTTTGGCGATCTGCTTCATGACATCGAGCTCCCGTTCCGTAAATAAGCTTTTGTCGATTTTGCTTTCGGTAGGGATGTCTGCTGTCGCTTTGGGAGACGGGGTAGTGGACACGGTATCCGCCGCGTTCCTCCCTGTAGTCAGGTTCAATTTGATCTTATCCAGCACGACATCCTGCAGCACATGATGGTTGTTATAGACACTCTTGATGGCATCTCGGATGCGGTTAGGATCATTGTTTTTCAATAAATAACCGCGTGCCCCCGCTTGAATGGCTTCGAGGACAAACTCGTCATCGTCAAACGTAGTCAAAATGAGTGGTCTGACTGTAGTTTCCGTAGTCAGTACACGAGTCGCTTCCACTCCATTCATGTTCGGCATCCGAACGTCCAAAAGCGCGACGTCTACCTCGTTCTGTTTGCAAAACGCCACCGCCTCGACCCCATCCTCCACACTTCCGACTACTTCAAACTCCGCAAAGCTCGTCAGGATGATTTTCATGCCTTCCCGTATAAACGAATTGTCGTCTGCGATCAACACTTTGATTTTCAAAGCAGCTTGCCTCCCGTCGAACAGACCCTCGACCGCATAAAGAGCGGACGTATATTTTTTTCCCAATATTACCACTGTCCTGCTTTGCTTCACAATTGTAGAATCTCGCCCCAATGGTTCTTACTTTCCGGTCAACATGGAAAAATTAACACTCCGAAAATATATAGACACGAATCATATGTGTCAGTATGATATATTACCTAAGCCCTCTTACCAACCTATCGGGGCCAATTTTTTGAATGGAATACTCTATGGAGGGGAATTTGTGGAAACAGCACAACTAAATAAAACGGCTTGGAACACCGGGGCTTACCAAGCGTGGCTGAAACGCTTTGGAACACCTGCTGAGGCAGCGGTCAAAATTCAAGAAGACCCCCAAAAGCGAATCGGCAAAGTATATGAGCACATGGGCGACATTCGCGGCAAAAAGATTATCAATTTACTCGGTTCAAATGGAAACAAAGCCGTTGCGCTCGCCTTGCTAGGTGCCGACGTGACCATCGCCGATTTCTCTTCTGAGAATGAGCAGTACGCCAAAGAACTGGCCGCATCTGCCGGTGTTGACCTGACTTACATCGTTTCGGATGTATTGCAGCTCCCTCCAGATGTATTGTCTGGTGAGTATGATCTCGTTTTTATGGAATTCGGTATTCTTCATTACTTTTTAGACTTAACCGAATTATTCCAGGTGGTCAACTCGCTCCTGCGAAAAGGCGGCGTGCTCGTCCTCCAAGATTTCCATCCGGTATCTACAAAACTCATCTCCTCACGCGGAACGACTGCGAATATTCGCAAACATAAAGTAACAGGCGATTATTTCGATACCTCGCTTGAGGAAAAGGACATTGCTTTCTCCAAATTCCTCTCGAACGACACAAATGTCGCTGAATCAAAAGTATTGTTGCGCAATTGGACATTAGGAGAAATTGTTACGGCCATTGCGAGCAAAGGGCTTTGCTTAAAAATGCTGGAAGAGCTACCGAATCTCTCCTCGGAGGTTTTTGACAAGGGAATCCCGAAAACCTTTACGATTATCGCCGAGAAAATATAATGAACGATTGCCATCATCTTATTACATTCCTACTACCGAACAGAGGAGGATTTCCCTTCTCTTTTTCTTTTGCACGCTTATAGACTGACGGTCAGTCATATGATAATCTTTATCCAACCACTTACTGACAACCGAAGGAGGCGCCGATGAAAAGAATCGTGAAAGACCCCACAACACGGCGAGCAGAAATATTGGAAGCCGCCGGAGAGCTATTTCGAAATCAGGGCTATGCCCATACAACCGTGGATGCCATCATTCGAAAGGTGGGCGTAGCGAAAGGAACCTTTTATTACTACTTCAAATCGAAGGAAGAAATCCTTGAAGCATTTGTCCAATCCATGGTCGATACGCTTTGCGAAGAATATAAAAAAATCGCAGCTGACTCTACCTTACCCGTCATGGAAAAGGTTCGCCAGATGCTGCGCAGCCAAAGCTACCACATCGACAAGCAAGCCGAATGGATGGAAAGCTTGCATCGCCCTGAAAACAGAGAGCTTCACGAGCGCTTGAACATTGCCATTATCTTAAAAATTTCTCCTGTTCTTGCGCAAGTCATTGAACAAGGAAAGAAAGAAGCTGTCTTTCATGTCGAGAATGCTTTGGAGACCGTTCAGTTCCTCCTTGCTGGCTCGCAATTTTTGTTGGAATCAGGCATTTTTCATTGGGAGCAAGAGGAGCAGACAAAACGATTACAAGCCATGCAGGTGATTATTGAACGATCGCTAGGAGCTGCCCCGGGGTCCTTCTCGTTTCTATAATGGCTGAAAAGGAGGAAAGACAATGAATGCTCATGATAAAGCCTTTCGCAGATTTCTGGTCATTTGGTCAGGGCAGTTGCTTTCAGCTATCGGTAGTGGACTTACCGCTTTTGCCTTGGGTGTCTTTGTTTTTCAGCAGACCCAATCTACCATGAGCTATTCGTTCATCATTCTCTTCTCTTTTCTCCCCTCCTTCCTTTTACTCCCCTTTAGCGGGGTGCTGGCAGACAGATTTGACCGCAAGAAAATGATGATCATTGGCGATATTGGCTCCATAGCTGGTATCTTGTTCATCTTGCTTGTCATGCTCTCCGGGCGTATGGAATTATGGCACATCTATTTGGGGGTCGGCATCAGCTCGCTCTCTGCCGCTATCCTAAACCCAGCCTATAAAGCAGCCGTCTCCGATCTGGTTTCGGAAGAGATGTACTCACAGGCAAGCGGGCTCATCCAACTGGCAAGCTCCGCTCAATATCTTATTTCCCCACTGGTAGCAGGGCTTCTTCTCAGTACTTTTGATATCCAGCTCGTCTTACTTATCGACATGATGACCTTCCTTTTAGCTGTCGGCGCCGTGCTCATGATTATGAAACACGATACCACTCCCCAGAAACATGAGCGACAGAGCTTTTTTCGCGAAATGTCTGAAGCCTTCCACTATCTTCTTTCAAAGAAAGGCGTTTTCTTGTTCGTTCTGTTAATGTCTGTCGTGTGTTTTTACATCGGGCTGCTGCAATCGCTTTTTGGGCCTATGATGCTGACATTAACTGATTCCAAGACGCTCGGTATCGCTCTCTCTGTATCTGCATCGGGTATGCTCGTCAGCAGCCTTTTGATCGGACTCTTCGGTATGGGAAAAAGAAAGGTATTCATGCTGTCCTTCTCTCTCGTACTTGCTGGCTTGTTTTACGCCTTGATGGGTGTATTTCCTTCCGTTTGGCTGATTATGGTTTTTGGCTTCCTCTTTTTCATCACGCTTCCCTTTGTGAACACCAGCCTCGAGGTTCTCATCCGAACGAATGTAGAGAATGAATGGCAAGGCAGAGTGTGGTCGATGATCACGGCTATTTCACAAATCGGATTCGTGCTGGCATTTGGGTCGGCAGGATTTTTGGCGGACCATGTATTCAATCCGTTGTTTGATCCAGATCAATTGCTGGGCCAAACGGTCGGTCAGGTCATCGGAACGGGGGCGGGCCGAGGAATAGGCTTTCTATTTATCCTCTCTGGCCTACTTGTGGCTCTACTGGGAATCATAATCGGACGTATGAGGAAAATACGGGATTTGGAAGGAATGTCACTGCAAGGGAACTATTCGCACAAATAAAAATATTTTCTCAAAACCTATGCAACCTATTCATATTTTCCTCCGTCTTGAATGTCGAGTTCATGAGACTTACACCTAGAAGGAGGAAGATTCAAATGAAAAAAGCAATATCTACTTCGTTGGTTGCTATTCTGCTCGCAACCAGTGTACCTGCTGCACTGGCGGCTAACCTGGAGAGCAAAGGAAATGGAAAAGGCAAGCCCGAAGTAAAGGCAGAAGCAAAAGATAAATCGAAAGAAACTTCTGTCAAAGAATCTGATACCGATACAGATAGCGACGATGAGAACTCAACCGAAGCTAGCACAGAAACCAACATCAAAGACGTAAAGTTGAAAAAACAGCTAATCGAGCTTCGCCAAGAGCTCAAGCATACGGCTGAAATCACGGAAGATCAAAAAGCGAAATACGAGCAACTGGTAGCTGATCTGGAAAAAACCACTGACAAGCATGGAGCTTTGGACGTACAGCTTGAACTTCTTCAGCGCACGTACCAAAAAGGAGACCACACACCCTTCCAAAAGCTTGGAGAACTCCTTGAGGATACAGGCTCGACTGAAGTGAAAGCATTCGTAGATGGAAAGCAGGTAAAAGCGGATGTGGCACCGTTTGTAAAGGGTGGAAGAGCTTTGGTGCCTGTGCGTGCGATCAGCTCCGCATTGAAAGCGGAAGTGAACTGGAAGCCAGAGACTCGTAGCGTAGAAATTACGCGTGGCGAAAAATCCATCACGCTGTACCTCGATAAAAAAGAAGCAACGGTAGACGGGAAAACCATTTCTCTGGACACTGCACCTGTCCTGAAAAATGGGCGTGTCTTCCTGCCTCTGCGCTTCATCAGTGAACAACTGAACGCGGAAGTAAAATGGCAAGAAGAAGGCAAAATCGTCATCATTGACGACCTTCAAGCCCCTAAAGAATCCGAGCAGGATACAGACCCCAAAGATACATCTGCAAAGTAATACAACAAGAAGTCTTCATTTGACATAGAAAAAAGATAGTGGTTCTCATTGGCTCCTCTTGGCTATGAGATCCGCTATCTTTTTTTATGTTTACCATTACTTTTGCCCATGAGTTTGTGGGGGGATAGCGGCATCCGCCATTTTTCAATGCCTGAAAACAAGCTTTTATCCCCTACAGTTCGTCCAGTCATGTCCAAGCGGCATTCATAAAATATGGTATGAACACGAAGGAGGTGGATGTATGTCTTGTGGTTGTAAGGATCGAGAAAAAAAACACGAGCTTGAAAACAATTGTGATACAGACTTAGACAGGGATTTCGATAGAGACGTGGACGAAGATTTTGAACGCGACCATGATCGTTGTGGTTGTCGACGCCGCCGTCGTCGCTGCCGGTTTTGTTGCTTCTTCCGTCGCAGACGTCGCCGCTGTCGTTTTTGTTTCTTCTTCCGTCGCAGGCGTCGCCGCCGTTGTTAGTAGTGACATTTTAAAGATGAACGAAACGTCCGAATCATTTGACCCGGACGTTTTGCTTTTGCTACGCTCCAAACCTCTGGCGGTACCCGCATCTTCTGCATAATTCCTCGACAGCTTCCCTGCGAGAGAATCCCTCAATCAGATTATTGGCCCGCTCGCCATCCACAATGTCGGTGAAGGAAGTCTGATTGATATTCCCCAGATTAATAACCCCTTCCCCATCGAGACAACACGGCACAACGGTTCCATTTTCGAGAATCGCCGCTTGCGTGCGCAGTCCATGGCAAAAGCCTTTTCCATCATCTTCAGGCGCTGTCAGACTCGGCCACTGGAATTCGTAATCTTGGTTCAAATAAACGCGATCGTCGATTTTCACCCCACTGCCCGGCATTACTTTCTCTTCAATACGATAGTCCAGCCCAAACTCTTTCTCAATCACTTCGAGCGTCTGGCGGTTTCTACTCTTTTGAATGTTCGTAGCGTTGTCCTGTGTCAAATTCCACAGACGGAAAGAAAAAATCACCTGATGCTCCTGCGCTTCCCGAACAAATGAAAGAATTTCGCGCAAATAACCTTCACGGTCGGTTGAGCCGATATGTCCGTCAAAGCTGTGAAGTGAGAAATTCATTTGTCGGAGCGCAGGCTTGCCCAGCAATTTATGCCGATTTTTCGCAATGAGTGTACCATTCGTGGTGATATTGACCTTGAAGCCTTTCTCATGACTGATATCGAGCAGCTCATCAATTTTGGGATGCAGAAGCGGTTCCCCTTTGACGTGCAGGTAAATGTAATCAGTGTGCGGTTTGATCTCATCCAGCCTTTTCGCAAAGTCTTCTACTTTAATAAAACTTTTACCGCGTTCCGTTGGCGGACAAAAGGTACAGGCGAGATTGCAAACGCTAGTGATTTCTATATAGACTTTTTTAAAGTTTTTCAAGATGTTTTCCCCATTCCAGATGCCTATGATTGATCATACCCATCATAGTAACATAGGAGGGCTTTTACAGGTAACGGTGTATTCTGGTGGTTTGGACGAAATCTCACGTTCCTTTTTCATAGTCCTCTTTCAGCATTCCGTAAATCTCCAGATCCACAATCCCTTTGCCCGACCACAGCGTTGCTTGTCTAAGCGTTCCTTCCTTCATGAAGCCATTCTTCAACAATACTTTTTTAGAGGTCTCATTCGGAGGCATCACTTCCGCCTGTATTCTGTTGACGTTGACATCCATGAACAAAAAGTGGAGCAATAGGCTTACTGCTTCTGTCGCAACCCCTTTTCCCCAATGCGCTTCGGACAAAAAGTAGCCAATCGTCACCATGTTTACCTTTTGATGAAAGTCGAAAGCTTCCATAATACCAAGCAAGTGATCGGGGTTTTCATTGGCGAATATCCCCCATTTGATCTTGGATTTTTTCAAATAGTCTCTCTCAAAATGCCCGATCATGCTTTTCACTGTCGCTTTATTATGCTTGGGGATAATCCCGCAGTATGTAAATACATGGTCATTGTTGTAGATTTCAAATACTTCGTCCAAATGCTGCTCTTCGATTTTCTTCAAGGTGAGCCGATCTGATTTTAGAATGGGAAACTGGTTAAACAGTACGTCAACGTTCATGATTTCAGCTCCATCTTTTGATATTCTCTACCTTCTTAATTTTTCCAACAGGGCTCGTTTTCCTTCTTATCCACCTAATAGAAAAAAGGTATGGAAGCTCGCCTCCATACCCGCGTCATTCATTTCAAGAATAGTAGATAAACAGCCATAATCCCTGAATCTGCAAGGATATGACTGACGATTGAACCCATCAGTGAGTTGCTCTTGTCCCGCATATATCCCCAAATCATTCCCGCCAAAAAGACTGGTAAAATCATCGCGATATTATACGGCCAGCTAAACAAAGGAATGATGGAGAGGAAATGATACAGACTGTAAAACAATGACGTCAGCAAAATCATGGTTCGCTTTGTTCGTCTTCCTTCCAGCTTTTTAAATAAATATCCTCTCCAGTAGATTTCCTCAAGAAACGGATTGATCACGAGCAAAACAAGGATGAGCCAAACGACAAGATTGCCTGAGAAATCCCATTGTACCAATAAAATTTGCAGATCATCCTTATCAAACAACGCGCTGTGAAAGAAATATCCTGCAACAATCATGATAAGAAAGAAAAGAAGTCCAGTCCAAATGCCGTGATACATATTGGGGCGGTTGATTCTCAATCCCATTTGCCTGAATGTGTCCCGCCACGTGTTTCCTTTCAAAACGATCATGTCTACAAACGGAACCGCAAACAGCCACCCGTAAAACAGCAAAAACGTGACTGGGACGCTACTCATGACTTGTAATCCCAAAAAGATCATGAGCGTTGGCCCTAGAAATAACAGAACATGCTTCATCGTATCCCCACCAAATCATGGCTTGTTTTAACTAACAAGATTGTAGCGAGGAACACCAAAAGCGAGTAGTACTAACTTCACGTAGTACCAAAAAAAGAGGGCATGGATCACTCCAGCCCTCGTCCTTATTTTTACCCACTCACCTAAATGAGCATGCCTGCAATCGCCGCGCTCAACAGATTCGCCAAGGTTGCTGCAACTACTGCACGCAAGCCCATCTCCGCTAGGTCTGATCTTCTTGACGGAGCAAAGCCGCCCAAGCCGCCAATGACCATCGCCAGCGCAGCCAGATTGGCAAAGCCGCAAAGGGCAAAGCTGATGATCACCACACTTTTTTGCGACAAATTCGCAATCTCAGGGGCAAAAGCCGTGTACGCGACAAATTCGTTGAGGACAATCTTTTGCCCGATGAAAGAACCGGCCTTTAGCGCTTCCTCCCATGGAACCCCGATCATAAAAGCAATCGGCGCGAACAGGTAGCCTAATATATGCTCAAGCGTCAGCGCTTCTATTCCCACTAACCCGCCAAGCCAGCCAATAATCGAATTCAGCAAGAAAATCAACGAGATAAACGCGAGCAATAACGCACCGACACCAGCCGCTACTTTTAACCCGTCCGAGGCTCCACGAGCAGCTGCATCGATGACGTTCCTGGACTCTGTATCTTTCATGACTTCCACATGCTCCACTCTGTGTGGCTGCTCTGTCTCCGGCATGATAATTTTCGCAAGCAACAAACCACCCGGCGCTCCCATGAACGCTGCTGCCAGCAAATACTCAATCGGAACACCAAGCATCGCATACCCACCGATAACCGAACCCGAAACGCACGCAAGTCCACCTGTCATTACAGCAAACAGCTCAGACTTGGTCATTTTCTCAATATAAGGCTTTACGACAAGTGGCGCCTCAATCGGGCCCAAGAAAATATTTGCAGAGGCTGACATCGATTCGGTTTCGCTCGTTTTGAGCACCCGAGACAAAAATCCACCAATTATTTTCGTAGCCCACTGCATAATACCGAGATAATACAGGACCGAAATCAAGGATGAGAAAAAGATAATAATCGGCAATACTTGCAGGGCAAATGTAAAGCCTGCATTCTGTGCACCCAGTATCCCGCCAAACAAGAACTGAATTCCGGCATTCGTCGAATTAATGATGCTTTGAACAATCGACCCCAAGTACTCCAGAAGCTTTTTCCCAAAATCCCATTTCAGTACGACTAAAGCAAAAATAAACTGAATCGCAAACGCGCCAATGACCGTCCTCGGATGAATCGCTCTGCGATTTTTCGAAAACGCAAAGGCTATTAAAAAAATTCCCAGAATGCCGAGAACTCCCCATATGTATTGCATGAACATATCCTTTCTGTATCGCCAGCTGTGTCGATTTCGCTACTTCTGTCATGTACCGTTCGGCCTTGGCTAGCACTTTCTGTGTTAACTGTTTGCACCTTTACAAGTCACTATTCCAACAAATGTTGTGGTTAATACATCCAAAGCAAGACCCATCCAAAAATAATACTAAAGTTTTACTAAAAAATATATAACCACATTGAAAAATACACAGTCAATAGACGAAAAAGAGGCTATCCCTTCTGGACGGCCTCCATGTATGACGGCACCGAACTTGCTAGCAGCATCTTATATTAGTACTTTTTACAAAACCATCATTTTATCTTCATATTTTCCCAATATAGTTCAGGTAGTCTAACAAAAGCGGTTTACTACGTCGTTTTTTCATTCGGAGGGATATGATGAAGATTCACTTTCAAAAGAAAAGCTTGCTGATCGCAACAATGACGGCTCTATCCTTGATCGGAACACAAGGGGCAGGTGCAACTCAAAGTGTAACGGAAGCACCCGTTGTAGCCGAAATTCATGAATGGAAGAATCCTCCTGTTCTCGCTGAAGGTATTAAAGAAGGCGGTTTCTCCGGTCTCGTGCATCTCCCTAACGATCCTCCTTCTATCTTTTATACACTGGCTGACCGTGGACCAAATGGGCAATACGGCAAGGACGAGCTGCGTACGTTCCCTGACCAAAACTACACACCACGCTTGTACAAAATCAAAGTAGAGAACGGAAACATTCATGTTTTGGAGACCATCAAGCTGCATTTGCCACAGGGCAAAATCGATGTTTTTACGAAGACTGCCTATATCAGTGGATTGCCGAACCTCGCTGGCCCTGATGAAGTTCCCTACGATGTAACGGGGACAAAAAAGATTAGTTACGATCCAGACGGTTTGGATTTGGAAGGCATCGCTTACAACCCGGTGGACGATACTTTTTGGTTATCCGACGAATACCGCCCATCCATCATTCAAGTAAAGCGTGACGGCACGATCCTGGGCCGCTATGTACCAAAAGGCTCCAAAGAAGCCTTGGTTGCAGCAGGTGCAAAGATGGAGATTTTTGATACGCTACCAGCCGTCTATTCCAAGCGCATTGCAAACCGTGGCTTCGAAGGTGTCACCATCTCGCCAGACGGCAAGTTCTTGTATACTTCGATCCAAAGTCCGATGGCACTCCCTGATAAAAAGACAGGCGAAGCTTCCCGTAATCTCCGCATTTTAAAGATGGATCTCGCTACCAAGAAAGTCGTAGGCGAGTACATGTACATCGCAGAGAACGCGAAAGACTTCGTGAAAGTAAAACAGAAAGACGTCGTCATCAGCGACTTGGCAGCACTCAGTCAGGATGTGTTACTGATTGACGAGCGAGATAAAAATGCCGGTGCAGACGCACAAATTAAGCGAATTTACAGAGCAGATTTCTCGAAAGCAACCAATCTACTCCGTACACCAACAAGTGAGCATGACTTCGAAAAACTCACCGTCGCCCAAGTGAAAGAAAAAGGAATTGTGCCTGTTACCAAGGAATTGCTGGTGGATGTAGCCAAGCTGAATTATCCGCATGAAAAGCTGGAAGGACTAGCGATTGTGGATAAAAATACGATTGCCATTGTGAATGACAATGATTTTGGCGTTGATGGCTATGATGAGAAGGGCAAGATTAAGATTAATAGCAATCCTACGCAGATGTATGTGATTAAAGTCGGTAAGGAATTGAAATAAGAAACAAAAGAAGAAGTCCTACACTTTTAAAAAGTGGCAGGGCTTCTTCTTTCCAACATAACTATAACGACGCCCAGGTGTTTTCCAGCCACTGATCAAAATCAGCACCTTTTTCTCCCTCGTACGTATCATAGATATCGCTTCTCATTTTTTGCAGTTTCTCTTTGAATTCCTCGAGCGTATGATCTTTTGGTAAGCTTTTCTTAATTCTTACCAAGGCTTTCGTTGCTCCTTTGATCAAGTCGCCTTTTTTCTGAGCAGGTAATCGAGCAGCTTCCCCAAAGGCTTTCAGTTTTTGAAAAGCAGCCTCTTGCACTTTGTATACCGTATCGTTTTCCATGATTCTCGTCAGTAATTTCATTGTTTCTTCATGCTTCCACTGACCCAATTCTTCAACAGCCTCTAAACGCTCTCTCCAATTCGATGTTCGATTGGCAGCCTTTTTTAATTCCTCAAAATTCGGAGGAAACTCATTTTTGATGACAGTTTTATTCACGTAATCTATCTCCTTTGGGCTTTGATCATTCTATTAGACTACATTCTCACGGCAAATACCATTGACTCACCTATAAAATCTTCGAAAGCCTAACATTTTATAGTTCTGTTACCTTCCAACCATGAATTAAATGAATGGTATTTCCTCAGTCAATCACATGCTCAACTGGAGAAAAGGCGGTTACTACATTGTTTGCGGTCAGAACCCAAAAAATACCCCTCTCTGGGTTGCGCCAGCATGATTGTGGAATTGACGTACATAATAAGCTCTTGGCGGGCGTCTCTATAGATAGTTCACGGAACAAAAAGATAATTCTGACGTTTCTACCAGTACTGGTTACAATATGATTTTCAATCCCATTCATGCACATTTCTATTGTTGTATAAAGAAATGTCAGCGTGCATGTACGAAGTATGGTTCAACCACTTTTATTTTGAACCAACCAGTCTGTGTAAATAGTATGAGGAAAAGCCTCGCGGTTGATCTATGTCCACGAGGCTTTTCACTAGGCATTCTTATTTTCAATTAATACAGCTTCGATAAAAATTCAGTAAATGTTGAAGCAATTGGGGTGATGGCTTCTCTTTGCCATTCTTCTAGGGATTTTTCTTCTAGTTCTTGCTCGTCCAGATCTCTTTCCGAAACCATATATTCGTGGTCAGCAAAAACAACAATTGGTTCAGCTTGCTTTCCATTGACATAATCAAAGCAGATAGAACCACCTCCTGCATCGTATCCGATAGGAATCACTCCATCAGGTAGAGAGTCCTTTGTTTGCTCATATGCTAGCAATATACGGTAACTACCTACCTTTTTACTAAGGCTAAAGAATGAATTAAACACTTTTCCTTCTACTCGTCCGTAATCAAATCGGCATGGAACTGGTGCTCCTGCATTATTCTCAAGCATACACTCTACGAAATCTTTCGGAAAGCGTACCCCTATTGCAAATTCAACTTCTTCGATATCTTGAATGTCTATCTTTTCTGTGCAACATTCAAATGTAACATGATTAGCATTTTCCATACACATTCCTCCGTTATTTCCTCTTTGATCCTCCCCAAATAGCATTTCCCCCAGTATGGGTCACTGATCGATGCACATGCAATGGGATTAATTCTATCTTCCCTTCAACTTGATGGTGATGCCATGTGTAATTAGCGATTCTCCCCTGATTTTTGCCTGCTGCTGCTTGATCTATTAACTTCTTTTCTTCAGCAGTAAATGTCCCTTTTACCTTTGAACTACCTGAATCGATTGCTGCCTTCAACTGTTTTGAAGCTTCTATGAATTGGACGTCATCCTTAGCTAAGTATAGTTTTTTGTCGATTTGTGCCGTAAATCTTACATAATCCTCAAAAATTGGGAACCCAATAACATCGAACCTAGGTATTCCAGGACCATGCAAAGGACGTCCGGCTAAATCCTTGTTGATAATTCTCGGTGAACCCCATGGTTTGTTTAGATAAATATTTACTATATCAACAGTTCTTCTAAATTCTACTGCGCTGCTATACCCTTCTACTCGTCCTCCTGTACTTACTAAATAGTCTTCCACTGTCTCAAAGTTTTTGGGAACCACTTCTTTTATAACAACAGAAGGTTTACCTTTCGCATTTTTAAACTCCACCTTTTTTATGATACCGTCTCTGGTTATTTTTCTAGTAGATGGCTTTGCTGGATTATTAGGTCCATACTCTTTTATAAATAATGCAGCGATGCATTCCCCTTGAATAAGCTCATTCTCATCTGCTCCATTTTTAATTAGCTTCTTAAAGAACCCAGCGCCTCTTCCATTAGCTGCTACTACATTTGGATCAATGTGGATGAGCCACCATTGTAACTCTCTTTTTAGATCAACATAATGAGAATTGTATTTTATCGGCCCTGGAATGTCAGCTTCATTTAACAAATCAATTCTCTTTTTAATTACTAAGCTTCTCCACGGAAGCTGATCCAGATTAAGTTCATACCATGACCAATCTACATTATATTTTGGTTTTAAAGTAATAAAAGCCCAACTATCTTCAATCGGAATATACATCCCAGCGTTTTTGATCGGATCATTATCACAACATGTTTTCGGATCATAATTGAAATGCTTGTTGCTCACAGGGGGCTTCGTAGTCTTTTGTGGCTTCGATCCTTTACTGAGAGTAAATGCGACTATTTCGTCTTGAGACGTTTCATGTTCCGTAACCGCAGTCTCTTTTAAAGGATTTCCTTCCACATCCGTATAACCCATTTCATACCCATCGAGCAATCCATCGCCATCCGAATCTTTTCCATCGATGACACCATCACCATCGGAATCTTCAAGAGATGTAGACAGAACGACACGTTCCATCGTCCCTAGTCGAATTCCTTCTTTTTCTACACGATCGGGAATACCATCTTGATCGATATCCTCCTGAGCCATTACCCCATTCCAGATGGATGTCAGGATTGGAACTGACTGTGTGACATCTTGCAGATCACTTTCTGCGTATTGTCCTCCTGTCTGTTCAGCCAATTGTTGCAGAGTCCATTCTCCGCTACCCATCTCATTCGATGTCCAATACGTATAAATCATGATTTGATTTTCATTCGCCTTGGCAATCGCATTAGCTAAGTTTGGATCTGCGAGATGCTGTTCTTTCGAAGCAACCAGCAGCACTTTCCATTTGTTTTTCAATGCAGCATTTGCTGCTAATTGGTCGATAGCGCTGGAGATGTAAGATGGATTTACTGGTTGATTTGAAAAAACTTGTCCTTGGACCAAATCAGCCGGGATATTTGTTGAGCGTATTGCTTCTTCCACCTTATTCCGCTCAATGGTTCCGTAGTTGAAAATACTCTGGTTTCCTACTGCATAGGTAGTGGCAAGCGCAAAGTTCTCGATTTTCCCACGAATGACTGTAGGCTTCCCTGGATCATATGGTGTTTCCAGAAGTTTGTTCCACTCTTCTTCATTTACCAATACATAGTAGCCATATTTATCGCCAGTCGCTGTAATCGTACGATCTGCTTCATTAATTTGAGTATTAGGAAGTTTTCTCAAAAGCTGCTTTTCTTTGTCATAGTACATAACAGCCAGTTTTTGCAAATCGAGATGGTTCCACTTCTCATTTAAGGTGAAATCGAGGGTTACTTGTTCAAAATCTTCACTTACATCTAGGTTAACCGGGTGTCCAATCATATGAGGCGTATTTCTCACAAATGGATTCTCAAATGCATCTGATACCATGGTGTTTTCACTTGATTGTGGAAACCCATCCATCGTAACCTTTGGAATCACCCCAGCTGCTTCAAAGCTTTGTTGTTCATCTTCATTTATCTCAATTTTCTCGGTCATCCTGATTTTGGAATCAGGCTGACCGTCACCGTCACTATCCTCACGTAACGGATTTAAACCCAGATCGATTTCTCGTTTGTCTGATATTCCATCCCTATCCGTATCCCAATGAGTAGGAGAAGTATGGTACTTGTTTACTTCATCACCATCGGGGATTAAATCATTATCTGTATCTGCATTTTCAAAATTGGTGCCTAGTCTAGCTTCTTCTATGTTAGACAAGCCATCCTGATCTTGATCCGCCTCGGAATCCGGTATTCCATCACCATCGGAATCTGCTTGTGTTGGGTCCAGGTTATACTCAATCTCTTCCTTGTCACTAAGTCCATCCTGATCAGTATCTGCTGAGTAGATGTCCGTTTTGTAAGTAAGCTCAATCAAATCAGGGATACCATCGTTATCGGTATCAGTTTTCAAGTTCTCAATCTTATAATTGAGTCCATAGAAAGCTAGCAGATTCGACCCAATATCCATCAGATTCTGTATTTTTTCAAATGGCTGGACGATCGTTCCATTCTTAAATTCCTCAAGTACCCCTCCCCATGATGCCTGAAACTCTTCGAGATCCTTTAAATAACCTGGATCAACGGATTCACCCGCTTTAGAGAGATTGTCCGCATATTGAGCAGCATCTTCTTTGATTGCTTCCAACTGTTGCAATTCAAGCATGAGCAAATCAGTAATGTTGCCCAATAACATGTCCTGCTCTTTATTCGATAAGTCTTGATCGTGCTCATTTTTATATGCGGCAAGCAAGTTAAACAGATTCAGTTGCGAGTGAGAGACTTCCGTTCCACTGTACCGATTGTCGGAAATCATATTTTCTGAGATTGCCTTCTCGTATGATTTAATATATCTAGCAAGTCTCTTACTAGAACTATCAGTAACTACCTTCCCCTCATGGTCAGTAAACGTAACTTCTTCATCTGGCAACTCTTCTTGAAGTTCATTGAGATTGTCTAAAATCCGATACGGGTTCAAGTTGTACCAGTTGTACTCTTCTCCTACCCTCTTCAATACTTCCGCCCATTCAGAAGCTTCTTGTACGACCACATTTGTAGATGCGGTAAAGCCACCATCTTCGGATGTAACTGTTACGGTTGCATTTCCTACGGCCTTGGCAGTTATCTTGCCCGTTGAATCAACGACTACAATTGATTCATCACTGGAGGTCCATTTTACTTGTTTATTCGTTGCATTCTCTGGTTGAAAAGCAACTTTTACTTGCTCCTCAGCTCCGAGCGACATCAAAAGATTACTCTTCTCAAGAGAAATTCCGGTTAAGGGAACAGCGGTATTATAGACGAGAACGTCTATCTCCAACTTTTGCTCTTGATAGCTAATGGCAATTTTCGCAGTTCCTTCTTTCAGACCTGTGATGATTCCCAATTCACTGATTGTTGCTATTGTTTCATCGCTGATTTGATAAGTAGCTTTGTCTGTAACCTCAACAACTGTGGAATCTGGATAATGTGCTTGGATTCGTAACTGTTGTGTTGCCCCAGTCAGGACTGAAACAGCTACTGGATCAGCACTAATAGCTGTCGGCAGTTGATCCTCTTGTTTTAATGTTTTTACTCGAATGGTTGCTGGTTCACTAGCCCCTTGCTCGTTTTTTGCAAGGAGAGTGTACACATACTCGGTTTCTGGCTGTAGATCTTTATCGGCAAATCTTGTTTCGTTACCAGTAAAGACAACTACATCATCTCGTTTTAATTCATAAGAGGCAGCATTCTTAACTTCGTTCCACTCCAGTACAATCCGCGTCGCTTTCGGATCTGCCTTTAGATTGGCAGGCGTACTCGGAAGCTCAGCTACTGGTTCCTCCTCCTGGTATTCCAGGCGGAAGTCGTCTAAAAATAACGCCCCTTCTCCTCCGTCTTCAGTGGCTTTTAGCTGTGCATAAATTTGCGCGTAGCTCACACCGGTAGGAGTAGTTACTACTTCCTTCACAGACACGTATTCGTCTAATTTTTCATCTGTAAGATCAACGCTCTTCCTATCCAGACTGTTTCCTTCGGCGTCAAAAAATTCGATACCGACCTGTAAGGTAGATTGACTAAGCGATGCAATGTTTACATCTCCACTCAGCCGATACTTTTTATCGCTATCTACCTTAACTTTTTGAACAATTTTCGTACCTTTATCTTTTGCCATACCCGTTGCTTCTACTTTTTGGGCATATTTTCCGGAATCAACAGGAGATTCTACTACTTGAAAATCTCCTGTTACGTCCGTATCATTTTCGACATCCCATTTGTCTGCAATGCCTTTATCCCCTGAATAATCCTCGAAGTTTCCATTTTTCAACAGGTTATTCTCTGCGCCTTCTATAGCAGCAGCGATTACTCTATCACTCAGCTTTCTAGCTTCTGCAGTAGAAACAAACGGAAGCACTAAACCCGCTACCAAACTGATATTGGAAACTATGATGAGCCACTTTTGATAAGCCTTTTTCTTCAATAGACTCGTCTCCTATCTGTCATTCATCCTAATACGTACTATTTGCCCGACTGAACCGCTTTTACTTTCTGCTCAAAATCAGGCCCAAATATCTTATTGATAGCTGGATAGATCGTCGCATCTCCTACTGGGATATCTGGAACCGCTCCAGTAAATAGTCTGAAGTAACCTCCAAATGTGATTTCAACTTCGGAAATGTTCGTAACGATGACCTTTCCGCCGGCTGGAACTAGCGGCTCTTCGGTTGTGGCTGTTCCTTTTTTCTGTACAGTTCCATCCGCTTTGAAAACCGTATAGTCAAATTGCTTCCCTTCCGCTATATCGGTCATAATTTTGGCACTTGTCGTTCCGATATTTGTAAACTCGTAACTATTCCCTTTAGTAAGCGTTGCGCGCGTTAGAGACCGTTCACTAGTTTCTTCTACAATAAAGTCATTATCGTAGGTAAACGTCACCGGATTATTTGAATGGACGGAAACGACTGCCTGCCCACCTGCCGGAATATATGGAGCTTCAGCCGCTCTCATTTTTTGGGTATAACCTGTGCCACTCTTGTTATAGACAGCAATGCTAAAATAACGATCATCTGCTACAGAAGCATTATTAGGAAGCTGTTTTGGCGCGGTACCATTATTGATAAATAAATAGTTTTCCCATGGATAAATAGTCTTTTTCCCTGTTAAATCATTATCTTTTACCGTGAACAGCTCATAATGTCCCCAGAAATTAATGATACTGTCTGACATTCCTATTACGGCAATTCGCTGGCCAGCCTGAACCAAAGGCTTTTCAACGGTATTCGATTGTTTTTTGGCTACAGTTCCATTTGCGTTATACAAAACATAATCGTAGTTTCTTCCTATCCACGCGTCCGTTTGCAATCTTTCTTCAGAGTTTCCTTTATTCGTAAACAAATAACTCTTATCCTTACGCAGAGTCTTCTTGACTAAGGCAGGTGCATTCCAAGGTTTTGCTTCAATTTCTTTATCGAAGGTAAAAGTAACAGGACTCTCCGAGACAACTGTTACAACCATACGTCCCCCAACAGGAATTGTCGGAGTATCGACAGAGCTGATATTTGAGCTCTCTCCAGCTCCGCTTTGCTTATAGACAGCGTAATCAAACAGCTTATCTTTCGAATTGCTAGATCCATTGTTAAAGATTACTTTTGAGGTCGTCCCTTTGTTGATAAATACGTAGTTTTCGCCCGGTCTAACGATTTGCTTACCATTACTTGGTTGTGGATTCACATCGTCTCCGATGAAAAACTCATAGTACCCCCAGAATATTTGTGGGCTGCCAGATGTGTTCGTAACCACCATTTTTCCTTTAGGTGGAATTTTCGGTTTTGCAGTTGAACCAGTCTCTTGCTGTACGACCGTTCCATTTTCCTGATAAACGATGTAGTCATATTTTTCAGGATGTGAAATGGTATTTTCCATGGCTTCACTTGTAGCACCGATATTTTTGAAGGCGTAGCTCGTATTTGTAGTGACCGTTTGTTTGAGTAAGGCAGGGTTTCGACTCGGTTCCGCATCGATATCATTGTCATAGTAGAAAGTTACCGGGTTCGAAGACATTACCGTTACAACTACTCGTCCGCCTCCAGGTATAGTTGGCACGCCATAGGTATTCATCAGTTGATAATAGCCAGAGCCATCTCTGTTATAAGCGGCAAAATCGAAATATTTACCCGCATTTGCTTGAGAACCGTCATGCTTTAGCTCTTTCGTTACACTTGCTCGATTCTTAAACACATAACTTTCTCCACTGTAGACGATGACTTCTTTTGTTTTTGATCCCGTTCCATCTTCACCTACGAAGAGATCATAGTAGCCCCAGAATGTAATAGGTTGTTCAGATAAGGCAGTAACGTGTGCTTTTCCATTTGCCGGTACAAACAATTTAGTTGCTACTACAGTATCTTGACTCTCAATACTTCCATCCTGCTTGTAAGTCACATACTGGTATTTCCGTCCTAGGGAACCACTACTCTCCAGATTCTCACCGCTAATTGTTCCCTTATTAAAAATCATGTAGGAGCTGCCTTTTTCAAGCGTCTTTTTAAATAGCGCAGGTTTTGAACTTAGTTCTGCCTTAATTTCATTATCGTATCGGAAGGTAACCGATTGGTCAGATGTGACAGATACCACAGCTTTTCCACCTGGAGGAATCTGTATAGATGAAGATACATTCTGCGCCTGTGAAAATCCTGAATTATCTCTTTTGTAAACCGCATAATCGAAGAATTTATTCTTGTCGTCCAACGAAGCATCACTTACAAGTTGCTTGGTTTTCGTACCTGTATTAAAGAAAAGATAGCTCTCACCTTTAGCAATTAGTTTTTCATTTGAAACACCATCAGAATTACCATCTCCAACAAACAAATCATAGTAGCCAAAGAAAGTAATTGGCTCCTCATATGGATTGGAAACATGAATTCGTCCGCCTGCTGGAACTCCATTCTCTGCCATATGGTTGATTCCTTGACTCTCTAACGTTCCGTTTGCGTTGAAAATGTTGTAATCAAATTTCCTAGTTGCAGAAGCATTATTTTTTAATACTTCTTTCACGCGCCCTTTGCTTGTGAACGTGTAGCTTTCTCCTTTTGCTACAGTCTTTTTCAACAAAGCAGGATATTCAGACATATGTGCTTCAAAATCAGTTGCATTGTAGATTAACGTGATCGGACTATCTGAAATAACTGTCACTACGATCCGACCGCCCGGCGGAACATACGGATCTGCAACAGAGTTCATGAATTGATAATGTCCATTCCCCTCTTTGTTGTACGTCGCATAATCAAAAATCTTGTTATCCCGTTTCGAAGCATCCGTCATTACTTGTTTATTCATTGTAGATTTATTGATAAGGACAAAACTCTCGCCCTTTTGCAAGGTTTTTCGTTCTAATGCTGGGTTATCTGAGGTATCTGCGTATAAAAATTCGTAGTAGCCACCAAAAGTAATAGGCTCATCCGAAATGGTTGTAACAACAATTCTGCCCCCTGCAGGTACGAACGGTTGCGCGGAGGAATTTGCTCTTTTCGTACGGAGAGAACCGTCAGCATTATAAACAGCATAGTCATACTTCATTCCAGACTTAATATCATTTCTAAGCATGAAAGTTCTTGGTCCGTAATTTGTAAAGGAGTATGTTTCCCCTTTTGCCACAACTTGTCTTAGTAAGGCGGGGTCTTCGCTTGGCTCTACGTTAAATTCCATATGATAAATGAACGTAACGGGATTATCAGAAGTAACTGTCGCTACCAGACGACCACCTGGTGGAACATTTGGGTCCCATTGGGAATTCATTTTGTGGGTATACCCATAATCCTTTTTGTCATAAATCGCATAGTCATATAACTTTTGATTCTTGTACGATGCGTCATTCATTAAGGAGCGGAAACCCTTACCGATATTTGTAAAAGTAAAGCTTTCGCCCTTTTTCAGTGTGATTCGCATTAAAGCTGGATCATTTGAGACATATCCGTAAAACAGCTGATTATATCCACCGAAAGTGACAGGACTGTCTGTTACCACGGTTACCGTCATTTGTCCACCTGCTGGAATACTTGGTTCAGAGGATACAGCAATGCCCTTACCAGCTAATGATCCATCCTCTTTATAAGAAGCGTAGTCAAATTTTTTGGAAGAGGACGCATCATTTTGAATAGAGGTATTTGCTACGTTATTGTGTGAAAAAGTATAGCTCTCGCCTTTATACAAAGTATGCTTGTACAATGCAGGCTCTGAAGTTACGTCACCACTGACGTCACCCGAGTAAGTAAATGTAACAGGATTACTAGAAACAACAGTAACCACCATAATTCCACCACCAGGAATATAGGGGTCTCCCGCCGAATTCATTGCCTGCCCATATCCATTGCCATCCTCTTTATAAGTAGCATAGTCAAACAATTGATTTTTGGTAGTGGAGGCATCCGTGCTAATCTGCCTGAGTGCCGTTCCCTCATTGTAGAAGATATAGCTTTCTCCCTCGCTCAAGGTGACTGAAGTTTTATCCGAAGTATTTGCGGAAGCAATTTGTTCGATACTAAACATTTGTAATATGAGAGCCATCATAATAAAAAATTGAAATATTCTTTTACTCACTTACTGTATCCCTCCTTAAAAATCGCTCTTTCCAGTGAAACTTTTCTTTTTATCCCTTTTTTTGTACATTTCATTCAAGAAAAAGGGCCCCCCTATTTCAGGCAGGGCCATCTTTCACTTATTCGAAAAATACTTCTACTGGACCGGACTTATGTTCGATATCTTCATTTCCAAGCAATTTATTACCGTAGTTATTTCCCCATGCCCATACAGTTCCATCATTCTTCATTACCAAGGAATGCTGGGTACCGCTACTTACTGCAACTGCGTCATTAATTTCTGGGATTTGATGAGGGGTAGTAATTTTTCCACGTGTATCACCAAAAATCAGTTCCTCGTAGTTTCTTCCCCAACCCCAAACGGTTCCATCATCTTTTAAAACAGTAGTCCAGAACCCGTTGGTCTCTGCAATTGCATCTACGTGATCGAGATTAGGTACTTGGGTAGGCTTGTTTAAATCTCCAGACTCGTTCTCTCCAAGGCCAGGTCTGCCATTGCCCAGTTCTCCATAACCATTAGATCCCCATGTCCAAACGGTTCCATCACTTTTCAATGCTACAGAGTGGTAATCACCAGCTGCAATCGACACGACATCTTCCAGCCCAACCACACGAACTGGTGTCGTCTTGTCTTCATTGAACCCATTTCCTAGCTGACCGTTTCTATTTCCACCCCAAGCCCACACGGTTCCATCATTTTTTAAAGCCAAAGAATGTTGAAACCCGGTGGCAATCGCTTTGACATCGCTTAATTTACTAACTTGAACTGGTGCGTAAGCGTCTTTTTTCGTTCCGTTTCCAACGTTCCCTACTTTATTTGAACCCCATGCCCAGACAGTACCATCCTCTTTTAAAACCATGTTGTGTGAGTTACCTGCTGAAACCGCAATCACATTTTCAAGCCCCTTCACTTGTACAGGGACATCACTCTCAGAATAACGTTTGCCGTCTCCAATGTTTACTCCCCACGCCCACACCGTTCCATCATTTTTTAGGGCTATAGAAGAAACGTTAGCAGCTGACACTGCTCGAACATCTGTAAAATCCTCAATTTTGGTTGGGAGTTTGTACTTTTCTCTGCCTGTGCCACCAACTCCTAATGCTCCATTAGAAGTACTTCCCCACGCCCAAACGTTTCCATCAGCGTCAATAATTAAACTATGAGAAGCTCCTGCAGAGGCTTTTCCCATATTCATAGCAATTTCTTCGCTGTACTCTGCATGAGCCACACCTGAACCCAATATATTTAATGCAAGCCCAGCTGTTAAAAGTCCTGTTAAAAGTTTTGAAGTTAGTTTTTTCATAAAGAGCTCCCATCATTTGCAGTTAATAGAATATTGCCTAATGAAACAAAAGTGACACAACTCATTTGATGATTAGTTGATAAGCACACCCCCATCATTTAGAAGGATAAAATTACCTCGTAAAATATACCATATAATATATTAATTTACTATTATTACTTTTGTTGTTTATTTTTAGTAATACAATTATTTATTTTCACTGTAAATACACGAATAGTCCAAATTTCCGAGAAAAAACTGCACTGCCAACAGTTAGATATGTCTAACAATTAGCGTGCAGTTTAGTCAGGAGGACATATTATTTATTCATACAATACTTCCACCGGACCAGAAAATGTTCGATATACTTGTTTGATGGTATTTTCTTACATTTCCATTTATATATACCCAAATCGTCCCATTGTTTTTCAATACATGGGAGTGTCCTCTTCATAGTTACTACCCCAGCCCCATACGGTTCCGTCACTCTTTAGGCCAAGTGAAGAATTAAATCCAACTATTACATCAATGAATCTCTCTATTTTCGTAGGAAATTCCCCAGGAAACACCTTTTTCATCCAAAAATATATCACAAATTACTTTTCATCCTAATATTCCATCTAAACATTGAATTTTCCATCTTTATATCGAAAAGCCCATACTTTACATATATCGGTAATTCATCACTTTCTTTACACCCCAAATTTTTGGGGATACTCGTTTTTGGGTCTACAATCCAAAAAGCTTCTTGCCGCTCATGATGATGAGACAAGAAGCTTTTCATTATTAATTAGGCACGGAATACAAAGACATGATACATCTTGCAGCTTCTTGGTATCCACCAGCATTACGGAAAGAGTCCCCTACCTGTATCGCACACTGTTTATAGGTCGATTCGTTCAACACTTGCAGCAAAGCATCCTTCAATGCTGTCGGTGTGAGCTTCCCCCTGTCTAACATAATACCCGCTCCCAGCTCCTCCACCCGCTTTGCCACAATCGGCTGATCAGAGCTTAATGGAATCATGACGAGAGGCACATGAAAATAGAGAGCCTCACTCGTACTGTTCATGCCAGCATGTGTAATAAAAGCATCAGCCTGCTGGAGCACTTCCAGTTGCGGAACGTACGGCTCAATGATGAAGTTTGGTGGAATATGTTCTCCAAGAGACTCCAGCTCCGTTTCTCTTCCGCAAGATAGTACGAATTGAGCCGGAATATCTCGAAAGGCTGCAAAGCACAGTTTGTACAATTCCACATCTTTGGTCAAAATACTGCCCATGGAAATGTACACGACCTTATCGTATGAAGCACGTAGCTTTTCAAACGGAAACGAAGGAGAATCAGGACGCGAAGTAATCGACGGTCCTGTGAAAATGTAGCTATCGTCCAGCTTGTCAGCATCTGGCTGGAATTCACGGCTGGTAAAGACAATCTTCATGTCCCCATATTGACGGGTAATATCCTCAATGGCAGGGACGGCTACGTTGCATACACGAGCGATACTCTGTGCAGTTTGCGTCACTCGTTCATAAAGTGCATCCACATCAACATCATCGCTTGCATCAAGCACTTCGACAATTTGACTGAGCGGTTCAGCAAAGGCGAAATTGGTCACGGAGCAGATCGTCGGGATTCCTAACTTCTCCCCTAAAATCGCCCCTCCCCACCCAAACAAGGAGTCAAAAATCAGGTAATCAAATGATTCGTTTTCGATCTGCCTGAGAATCTCCGGAATGTGGGGTTCAATAATACCTCGCAGCATAAAATCGTTGAAATGAAGAGGGTGTCTGAATTCTGTTGGGTTAAAACCTAAGTCACGGGGTACTTGTTCATCCTTTTGATAAGCGCGGAATTGCGCCCCAGTCTGGGCGAGCCTATCCCGATATTCTTCTGAACACATATAGACGACTTCTTCTCCGTTGTCGACTAGCTGCTTCACTAATCCTAATGTAGGATTCACGTGACCATCTGCTGGAATCGTAACATACAATACGCGTGCCACTCACTCCACCTCCAAAAGAATATCCAATTAGAAAATGTTTCCATTTCATTATAGGTCAGTCGGTTGGTAAAAATGGTTAAAATCCAAATATTTCATAATTTGTTCAATATTTTATATGAAGATGTTTAGTATCGTGCATAACCCCTTATATACCCCAAAAATCCAAACACAAAAATCCCTCCAGCTACCATTTCTCCATGTGAAGGGATTTCCAACCAAATTATTTAATTAGAAAAGCCCCAAGAACCCGATGCCTACAAGGAGTTTAACTTCTTTACTTTTTTAAGATATTTAAAATACTCCTCTCGAAGCGGGTGCTTTTTACTCAACCACGGTTTGCTATCTTCCCCTGTGTAGTGAATAATGGCCGGATCTATTCGCAGGTTGCTTTTATAAAGATGTTTGGACTGATAATTCCACTTTGTGTCAAGTTGAAGCCAATTATCATGAAGAATCGCATTCATCGGATCTTGACTGGGATACCGAATAATACCTTGGTTCTTTTTCATGTAATCCATAATCTTTTTCGTGATGTTATGCTCTCTCCATTTTTTCAAATTCATGACTAATACGCCTGCATTAAAGTAATCACAGTCATCCGGAATAGCCAGGTCGGCATGTCTTAACTTGTTTACCCCTTGCCAAGAATCCATCACCGCTGCAAGGTAATATTGATCAACTTTTGTGTTCCATAATGGAGTGATGTCTTTTTTAATAACGATATCACTGTCCAAATAAATCACTTTTTCAACTTCTTTGTCCAGCAGGTCTGGAATAGAAATTCGATGATAGGTTTCCTGCGTTAGATGATCACGGACGAGGAATCCATCATATAGGGTCGGATCAATAGTGACATATTTAATTTGAGCATGGAATCGTTTCACAGTTTTCGTTAAGATGGATTTATTTTTCCCAGAGACTTGACTGTCAATAACGTGAACGATGACTGGGTTTTTCGAAACCTTATTTTCAAAAAGGGAATATAACATGACTGCGAGATGTATAGCAAAACCATCATTAACGGCTGTTACAATATGAATCGTGCCCACTATTCTCCCACCCCATATCCTAATTGAGCTATATATACACACTATTCATGGACAGCGTTTGTTTGTGTGATGAAAATACCTAATTATTTCTAGATGGGAGCACAATTCACAGCTACACCCCTCCGCTGATGCCGCTTTTTTCTGTGTTCGATCAGAAAACCGTTATACGACTAGAGCATGTTCCATCCATCCCCATAAAATATATAAGCTGTAAGAGCGACTCGAATTCGGCAATGACCTTATCCCATAAGTGGCGGTATGAGGGTAATTTGTCCAAGCTTCAAACTGGGCACAAAGAAAGTACCTATTTAAAAGGGTGATGAAATATGATCTCCTTTGTGGTTGGCAGAGGGATGGGCCATCTCGGTAGATGCATTAGCATATCGGAAAAATTGCAGCAACACCATCTTCCTATTCACGTGTTTGCCTTTCGTGAAACACATGGCTATTTATCGAAAAACCTGCACAATGACATCCAATTGAAAGCCTTTAAATCCAAAAAATTCGAGGATGGTAAACAAACCACACTATTAATAAATGATTGGCGTTCCGATGTGCCTCGATTTCGCAGTGAGGGGAAAGTCGGTGGAAACACAAAGCTCGTGACCCTCTACCACAGTGACTTTATTATCGGTACGAATGATTCAGCTCCGATGCGGGAATACAAAAATCGCATTGTAGAAATCGCCAATCAATCCGATATCTTTTTGCACATGAACCTTATACCGCCTAAGCAGACCCATCCGCAAATGAACTGCATCTATATCCCTATTCCTTTAATCACCAGAGAAATCAGCCAATCCCCACAAGAAGTGCGACGCATGTTGGGCCTTCAGCAGAACGAATCGTTTATTCTGGTTCACATGGGCGGCGGACTCGCTAACCGTTATGAACAGATCGTGAAGTGGTATGATCAAATAAACTCACTTGCTGGCCGCTATCGATTTGTTGTCGCTGGGCAATTGGCAGATGAAGATTACCAGTTCGATGAAAGAATCATCAAAGCCCCGCTCATTCCGAATGGCAAAAATCTTGTACAGGCGGCCAGTCTGGTCATTAGCAAACCGGGCATGGGCATTTTAGGAGATTGCATCTCTACAGGAACCCCATTGCTTTTCCTTCCGCCAGATGATGCAGAACGCGAGCAAAAAATAGATATGCTAAGAGAAATAGTCAACAGTGATAAGGTATCGATCCATGAACCGGAAGAGATTGTACCAAAGATTGAGTATGTGTTAACAAATAAAGAGGTCATTCAAAAAAGATTTAGCCTTATCCCTACCAACGGCGCTGAGGTCGCAAGCAAAATTATCGAAATGGCCTACCGGATCCCGCTATCGAAATTGGCAAAAAGACAGGAAGACCTCCTGCGCTTGACACCGTATAGCTCCTTTGGACATAAGGGCGGATGACTTTGAAGCAAACAAGGAGGACTGTCTTAGGTAGAAGATCAATTTCTACTTAAGACAGTCCTCTTACTTCCGCGTTGTTCTGTAATCACTCACGTACAATTCATTCGCTAGCTCTCTGCCCATTGCTTAAAAAAACGCAAGTATTTCATTCAGGTTTTTCGGACCACCAAATGCCTCAAAACATCCGTCTTTCAATCTGCAATGTACCCAAAGGTTCTAAAACGCACCACAGTGATCGATCCGGTGAAAAAATGTATGAAAATATCCGAGAAATATGTCCACCGATTAGTATTTCTCTATAGAGCGATTTGAAGCGTAACATTTTCGCTACATTTACAATATGATGTGCCTAGAACAATCTAAAGAGGTGAGCCGATGGCAGTCGTAAAAGCCAGGAGCAGTGATATTGACATGTTGGCAAGGTTGCTTCGAGCCGAAGCTGTAGGTGAAGGCGAAATGGGTATGCTCCTTGTGGGGAATGTTGGAATCAATCGAATAAGAGCGAATTGCTCCGATTTTAAAGGTCTACGGACAATTCCTCAAATGATCAACCAGCCGCATGCGTTTGAAGCTCTACAACATGGTATGTTCTACCAAAGGTCTAGAGATAAAGAACGCCGTCTGGCACGAAGGGCTGTGAATGGGGAGCGCCATTGGCCCGGGAAATTCTCCCTCTGGTATTTTCGTCCGGGAACGGCGCAAAATCCCCTGCCTTGTCCGCCAACCTGGTATAATCAGCCGCACGTGGGAAGATACAAGCTTCATTGTTTTTATGAGCCGACCGCGAAAGAATGTCAAAATGTATATAATACTTTTTAGTGTTATGGACGAAAATCGCTCAGACATTACACTGCCCCATGCGAAGAAAGGGGCAGTTTTTTTATATGCTCGTGCGGACCACTATACATATTAGCTATGTGGTCTGCCCAATCATTGTTTTTCGGCTGAACATACAATGTTGAGAATTCATTGTAAAAGGAGTGATTTTTAATGGCATTTAGACCGCCTCTAGGGCCACCTCCGGGTCAGCCTCCAGGAGCACAGCAAGTACCACAGCCGCTAACTCCTCCACCGTCGTTCATCCCCCCACAACCCGCTCCCTTTAGAATTGATCCAGGGGCAATTGAAGGTTGTTTGTTCCGTTTTACGTATCTTTGGCTTGCAAATGGAGAGCAATTCTGGTTTTTCCCCGTTTTTGTAGGTTCTAGATCAATTGCAGGTTTTAGATGGACGGGAAGGACTTGGAGACGAACTGGATTTGATCTACGGTTAATTATTGCATTTACATGCTAAGGCGCAGCTCTCTTCTCCTTTGCACCGATTCGATGCACACAAGATACGCAGCCTTTGAATTTAGGAGCACAAGCCCCAAATAGATTCAACCTGCGCACGATTTCATGGGCTGCACGATATTTGTCGTTAATGTGCAGCCTATTTAAGATGCGTACAATAATTAATCTATTCACTCCCAATTCTTCTCTAGTTTGTGATAAGAAAAATCATTTGCATTTTTTATAATATATTGTAATTTCCCTGTGATTACAAACTTTTTTAGGAGGTGTAAATAATGAAGTTAAAGAAACTGATATCAGCCTCGGACTTACGGCTTGCCTGCTTTCCCTGTCATCTTCCGCATTCGCTATGGGCGATGATAGAGAACCCGATAGTCAGGACACACCAAACTATTTTCAAGGGATCGTCGATAGTTTTGAGGGTACCATTGCAAAACAAAAATATGGAATGGATCAAGACTACTTTAGATGGACGAATAACACTGGGCAAGGAAGATCATTTTACATTAATTTCGACACCTACCAAAATCGTAGCCTTGACTATCAAATTTTTGAAGTAGACCATAATGGTCAAGTCTATCAAGTATTTAAAGATACTGGACGCGAAACCTGGTTTGTGTATTTGCCTGCTAACGGTGATCTTAGAATAAAAGTTCGTGCTCAAGATGCGATAAGAGTTACCCTAATGTGAGATATATCATTTCCTTGAGTGATCGTCCTTGGTGGAACTAGATTTGTTATAAGATTTAGAGTTCTGCTTGGAAACGTGGTACTAGTTTTTGCCCAAATAAAAAAGAGGGCCTGGTAGCCCTCCTAACATAGCGATATGAGTGGTCATCTAAGATGATACATTACTCATTATCCTTTTTTCTCAGCACAAGATGGTACCTTGAATGGAATGAACCTGACAAAACATTTTCTCGACGAATAAGATTTACCTCTAAAATATCAAACTCATCCTGAATTAGCTCTTGAATCTTAGCGTAATTATAATACATTTGAATAGTTCCATTTTCATGTTGTGTTTCTACTACTTCTTCGCCACAGAATTCCCGGGCATGATCAGAATCATCTCCTGAAATAAAATCACAATAAAACAGACCATTTTTCTTAAGAATTCTTGCCGTTTCCCTAAAAGCATTCTTAGCAATCCTAAAATAAGTACTATCAAATACCCCATGACTAACTGCATAGTCGAAAGTCTCACTGTCCCATGGGATATTCTGTATATCACCTTGTATAACTTTATTCTCTATTTCAGGTATATTTAAATTTGAGCCCCATTGTCTTGCAACCTTTATCGCCTCGTTTGACAAGTCTACTCCATACGAATCTAAACCTAAATTATGAAAATAATAGATATGCCTTCCGATTCCACACCCTACATCTAATATCTTAGGTTGTCCTCTAAGGGAATGTATAGAACTAAATTCATTTAACCCTACTTGTTTGACTATATATTTAGCTGCAAAGCGAATTACTTCTTCGTGAGGATAAAATAAAAAATTATCACGATTTAAGTAAGAGCTATCCCACTCTCTCATTTTGTTATCCATTTACCTTCCCCCCGGTAAGAAAGCTTTTTTTAATTCAAGAAGCAGCTTATCTACATCAATGTCATTTAGTCCATGATTTCTTGCTCCTATTGAAATAGATTCGTCAGTAGAATGATGGCACCCCAAACAATATAAGCCATATCGCCGGAGGATTCTATCTGCCTCATCCCCGTAGAACTCCAATATATCTGCGATCACCGTATCTCCTGTAATCGTTCGGGGATGAAAGCTCTTCGCCATTTGCGGACTTTTACGAAGATATGGGGTTTGCAACAAACGCCAGAAACCAGCGTGATATACATCTGGATTTCGACTAAATTTGCACCAATACCCAATATGAGCCTCATCCCACGATAAATTTTCGGTGATAATTTTCTTTAAAATATTTGCTGAGAGTTCAATAGTTAAGTTTATATCTTGGTTTTCGGATTTTTGAATCTTTAAAATTCCCTTTTCAATTTCAAAATAAACATCAAAAAAATGTTGAGTAGAATCAATATTCGTTACTTTAACACATACTCTTAAGTCTTCACAGTAAGCAATTTCGCTTGTTTTATTTAAAAGTAAAAAATATTCCTCAACCTCTGCCGCTGTTATAGAATAATCATTCGGATGATATTCCAGAAAGTCGTCATCACGATATGCTTCATCTACATAAGCTAAAACCTCCGGCTGATTATATAATTTAGAACGGTCCCGTTTAACATAAACTATATTGTTTTCTTTTGCGTTCCAATAATCGCCAGGTAATAAATCTATGACATTGATTGTAGTATCTTTAAAAGCTTCAACAACGTCCATCACTGTATTTTTTCTCAACTTTTCTACATAACTTCGATGAGTAGGGTGCCACAGAGTAAAATGTGATGCAAACGGAATGATTGATTTGGCCCCATAAAGATCGACAGCTTGTGTAAGCATTTTTAACAAGCCAAGCCTTGAGTTTGCCAGTATTTGCTCTTTCTTTGCATCATCCAAATGTGTCCATGTCAAAGGATATCCCGATGCCCCCGGCGAAAATCCTGAAGCTACAACGTCCACTGGCCCAATATATTTGGCAATCCTCGGATTCAATCCTGCATCATTAAGGTTCAGAACCCTGAAACCATCAATCTCAATAAGTAGGATCGCATCGTTCCATAGACTGGAAGGTTCGAAGCACGTAATTGTAAAATGTGAGTCAATCTTATAGGTGCTCCCGAACTTCATCGGATAGATGTTTAGAAACCCTAATTGTGTCAGCTTCTCCTCTATTCTTTTATTTGGAAAATCGGGAAAGTATATTGGTGTATTTCTTTTGAAATATTTTAGAGTTGGTTCATGGAAGTGATCGGAGTGCTCGTGTGAAATCCATATAGCAGATGGCTCTAGTGTAGTTACGTCTACCATTGGATTAGGATATTGAAGCCATGCTCCCAAAAAAGCAGGTCCTACTAACCAAGGGTCAGTAAGCAACGAGAAATCCTTATACTTGAACTCAAGACACGCATGAGAATGAAGTTTTACGATTAGATCTTGTTCTAACAATGCATTTTGTTTCGGTTTACTGGTGATTATAGGCTGTGGAATTTCAGCAAAAAGCATGCCGTTTTCAGCGAAGACATTATAATGAGCCAACTTTTGTTTAGGCACATTAATGGACTCACCGGAATAATCAAATTTCCAACCATGTATGGGACAATTGAAGCACGAGCCTTGGTGCACGACTTTCCCACCTGCATGAGGGCATGTGCTAGACAATAGCTTGTAGCCGGCTACATCTTTTATCAAGAAATATTGGAAACCATCTAATTCTATTTCAAATGGGAATTCATCAAAATGATCTTCAAATCCAATCTGTACCTTTTTAAGTAGCATTATAATGTCCTTTCAGTTTTCAAGTTAGTAATTACATCCATATCTATTATCGGACTTATTAGCTTTTATACTAATATTAATTTGTATGATAATCGACAAAACCCGTTATATTTACCTCTTTTAGACTCTCTTAATTAAGTAATACTGTACACTCCCATGTGTGGAGTAGAAAGTATGAACAAGCTTCAAAATGTGCCCGACCCTATACTTTTTTGGTTTAGTCTAACGATTCTTTCGGAAACTACCGATATAGTTAGTAATCCAGAAAATATATTTAATGGGAGTATAATGATTGGAGTTATGCTCACATCTCAAAGGGGAGTATCTTATGAGGATTCGCAATCATACTAGATTTTTAAAAGTACTCGCTAGTTTATCTGTTATTTTCGCTACTGTAAGTTATCCAGTTGTCTCCTTTGCCGAAGCGGTTGATTCTAGTGAAGTCAGTGAAACAAGTAACGCCGATGACATTAATACCGGTATAGCAGACTTGGACTATGATAATGACGAAGTTTTAGCAGTAAGTGGAGATGAGATAGATAGTTTTGTTCCAAAAGAAGCACTCAACCCACACGGGAAGTTTATCGTAGTAGAACGCAAGAAAAAGTCACTTTCCACTTCTCCAGTAGATATTTCCATTATTGATTCTATGGCTAATCGCACGTACCCAGGTGCATTACAGCTTGCCAATCAAGCTTTTGCAGAAAATAAACCGAGTGTATTACTGGTACCAAGAAAACCTTTGACGATTAGTATTGATTTACCAGGTTTGAAAAAAGAAAACTCCATTACTGTGGATAATCCAACATACGGGAGTGTGTCTGGAGCAGTAGATGAGCTTGTATCTAAATGGAGCGATGAGTATTCAGCAACACATACTTTACCTGCACGATTGCAGTATGCAGAATCAATGGTTTATAGCAAATCTCAAATTGGAAGTGCTCTGAATGTTAACGCGAAATATCTTGATTCTACATTAGGAATTGACTTTAATGCGATTGCTAATGGAGAGAAAAAAGTGATGGTCGCGGCCTATAAACAAATATTTTATACGGTAAATGCGGAGCTGCCTAACGATCCATCCGATCTTTTTGCTGATAGCGTTACTTTTAAAGATTTGAAACGCAAAGGGGTAAGTGATCAATCCCCACCTGTTATGGTATCCAATGTCGCATATGGTAGAACCATTTATGTGAAATTAGAAACAACCTCTAAGAGCAAAGACGTAAAAGCAGCATTTAAAGCCTTGCTTCAGAATACTGGCAACGTAGAAACGAATGCCGAGTACAAGGATATTTTTGAAGACAGTTCCTTTACAGCTGTAGTATTAGGCGGAGATTCACAAGAGCATAACAAGGTCGTTACAAAAGACTTTAGTGAAATCCGGAATATCATCAAAGATAATGCGGAATTTAGTCTAAAGAACCCAGCATATCCAATCTCCTATACAAGTGTTTTCTTAAAAGATAATGCCATTGCTGCCGTTCACAACAATACAGATTATATTGAGACTACCGCTACAGAATATTCAAAAGGTAAAATATCGCTTGGCCATTATGGCTGGTATGTCGCTCAATTTGATGTATCCTGGGATGAAGTTTCCTATGATAAAAATGGGGAAGAAGTACTCACACATAAAACGTGGGAAGGCAGCAACCAAGACAGAACAGCTCCTGTCACGACAGTCATTCCTCTGCCACCTAATGCCAAAAACATAAGGATTTTTGCGAAAGAATGTACCGGCCTTGCTTGGGAGTGGTGGAGAACCGTTATTGATGAGTACAACATTCCATTATCGAGTGAGATTAAGGTTGAAATTGGCGGAACGACATTAAACCCAACGGGTGGTATTACATTTAAGTAGTTGTGAGAAGAAACGGCTGAAATCCTTTTGATCGAGGACTTCAGCCGTTTTTCTTTTTCTTATTCCTAAACAGTCCTAACACCGTTTTGTGCCCCAAATGTAAGTCACCTATCATCTCACAAAATATTTCATTACTTCGAGACGAACAGGGAGGGCAACAGTTGCATCATTTCATTCACATGCGGTGATTCTCCAAACATGAGATGCTTGTTCCAATCTTCCGTGCCAAGCTCCGTGTCACCCATTTTGATAAAACACAAACCTCTCCGATAGTAAATATCTTGTTCGTCTGCATCAGAAAACGCTAAGGCCTCTGTATAATCGGAAATGGATAATTGCCACTCCTCCTGTGCTTCATAGACCCATGCACGGTTGTAAAGGACGGTTGCATTTTTTTCTAGTGCAATAGCTTCAGTTAGATCAGCTATGGCCCTTTCATACTCCCCCATCTCATAGTACAGGACAGCCCTATTTGTCCAAGCGGCCATCATTTCCCTATCCTTGTTTAGGGCAGCGGTAAACGTTTTTAGTGCTTGATCATTATTGCCATCCGACATTTCAATTAAACCTAGTGTACACAGGAGCCGCGCATGATCAGGCTCTATTTCTAAACCGAATTCAGCATCTTTTCGGGCCATTTCGAATTTCTCCACTTGATACAATAATGTAGCTCTATTAAGTAATCCATCAAGATTTTCGGGGTCTATATCAAGCAAGTAGTCATAGTCCGCCATTGCTTTCTCCACATCTCCAAGACGATTGAAGGCAGTAGCTCGATTGAAATAAACCTCTGGAAACGGAGGACTAAGCTTTATCGCTTGGTTATAATCTTCAATGGCTTCATCCATTCGCCCCATTCGGCTATAAAGGTTTCCACGATCAAAGTAATATTCTGGATAATTGGAATCAATCTGTATCACTTGGCTAAATGTTTCAGCTGCTTCTTCAAACCTTTTTAAGGCTACGTAAATCAGCCCTTTATTATGAAGCAGCACCGAGCGATGCAACATATGTTCATCAGGAGCAAGAGTCTGATTTAACCTTTGCCATCCTTCCGTAACCAATCGAAGCGCTTCTTCAGGATTATCCATATGTAACTCTACTAAAGCCAATCCATTTTGGTTAAATACTTGTTGAAATGCACGTTCTTTTTCATCTTCAATCCATTCTGCCAAATCAATGGCTTTTTGTATCCACTCTCTCGCCTTCTCGTGTTCTCGTTCTCGGTGATGCCTCGTATAGTACATCGAAAATCCATATGAAATTTGCATATGAACTCTAAAATCATCAGTGTTTGCGTACACTTCTCCTAAAAGCGTCGGTATATCATCAGTTTCACCCAATGCAGCCAGAGACGTAGCCATTTTCATTGTAAAATACCGGCTATTATCAAATTCGCTGCTCCAATTCGTCAGTTTCCGGCCACGTTGGCTCATATCGATAGTCGCATCGTAAAAACCCATGTTAATGCTATAACTAACTGCTTTAAACAACGCTTCACTTGCTGATTTCTCAGAAGTGCCGCGCTCCAGATGAAACGGAATGGCGCCTAAGTGCAGTGACCACTGCTCTTCTTTTCTAAGAGATTCTGCCCGCTCTTCGTGAAGGCTCTGACGAATTTCAATAGGAGTTGCTTCATAGGCGAGCAATTCCTGCTCACAATCTGATGTGCAGTCAGAAAATATGTATCGTTTCGTTAGCTCAAGTCGCTGTTCGTCAGATAGATTTACTATCCCCCTATCTTGTTCGATGTCAGAAAGAATAATAGTAGGCTCCGTATACGTTTGTAACGCCTTTTTCAGGGCTTCCTTTTCCGCTATTTCACTTGAACTTACGATCACCTGAATCAGGTCAGACTTCGCACGACGCAGAAGTGTACTTATAAATTCTGCATCAAGTTGATCACAGGCCTGCACATTTTCAAAAACCAGGGTCAATTTTCCCATCCGTTCCCGATTCGCCAATGCCAATAAAAGATCGATCAAACCATTCGACATGCGAAGTGTACGCAATTTCGAATAATAACGTGTTCTCTCTTTCGGAATAGCAAGAGAGGTAAGGGTTTCTACACTAACTGGAATGACTGCTTTCAGTTCTGGTGCTATGGATAAGATCTCGATGCAGTGTGATAAAATCAGGTCTGGCCATTTCGAATAAGCTTCCGGAATAATCTGGCGCAGAAGGTCACCAGTACCTGTATAGGGCCCTCTAAGATTGCAATGACAATTGCTGACATAACATGTGGAGTATTGCTCTTCGAAGTACTTCTTTTCTCGGTCGCTGCGTCGAGATCCAATCAGCCATTGGTGTGTCATCGATTGTTTCATTTCGACTCATCCCCTCTGTTCCATTGATAAATTCCGAATTTCCCTTTTGTTTCTACGCTCTTTTAGGTATAGATAAAATACAATTCCATACTGGATCACCGTTATAGACAAGAAAACAACGGAATCCCAGAATTTCATATCTTCTCCTGTAAATATGGAGAGAAAAATATTCGTTAAAAGTTGAATAGCGACCGGAATCATATAGAGTATCATTCCTGTCATCATCATCCAGCCAGTTGCGTAAAAAAAGCTGTACCATCTTGCTACCTGATGATCCCGTTCCGTATACTTGGACATATCGACCATCTTGTTCTTTTTTCCAATTAGTCCATACCATATATTTTTCAAATAGGAACGTGTAGCCTCCTGAAGATTTACACACCCCAACATCGTAATCATTAAATAATAGATATCTGTTTGAAGATGAAAATAAAATTGCCAGAAGAAACGCAACAGTGTTGTAAATGCTAGTCCCATACAATATGCAGCTATGATTGTCTTCTCACCTGTATTTATCCAAATTGCACCAGCAACGATCACCAATAAGGAATACCACAAAATATCACCGAACATTCCAATTAAAAAGGGAAGAATACGCTTTCGTTTTGGGAATCCCCAAATACCAGGCATGGAAGAAGTGAAGACCAAAAAGTACATTCTTCTGCCTATACTTAGTTCTGACGGGATACCCAGTCTTCGTCCGGCAAGCATGTGCATCATTTCATGAAACAAGATCCCTGGAATCTGACCGATCGTCATGCCAAGAAAAATCGCCATGGCGTATTCGGAAAATAAGATGCTTTGTCGACCTGGACGAATCTGTGGATATTGGTATAACAACCACAAGGCACAGGTTATGATGGCACCATAAATCAGCCAACCAAGTGGAGAAAAAGCTAGCTTACCCAACCATTGCCCCGATACTTTCTGCGCTTTCGTTTCCTTTTCCTCAACATCACAAATAAATGTCAGGTCACGTAATGTCTGCAAAAAATCATCCATGTCCACTTCATCGTGATAGGTATCTTGATACCAGGAATGCGCTTCGGCAACCCCCATGCCCTCTTGCAGTTTTCGTACAAGTGCTGCTCCATCCTCAGGAAAAACAGCAAACGTATCCGTTCCAAATCGCCCAATCAGGACTCCTTGCTTATCCTCCAGAAATGTTAACGGGTGTAATTGGATCATGCGATTTTCGTTCATGACTTTCCTCCCGGATGTTGTCATGCTATCTTCATAATTGAAAAAGAGGGGCAAATGCCCCACTTTTCCGTGTTACTAAAAAATCTTTATGCTTCCATACATGTGCAGTCGTACATTGTGTTAGCTACTGAAGTCAATTTTACAGGCTCGGTTTTTTGCACAGTAATTTTTTTCATAATAATGCCTCCAATAAATTGTTATTTATACCATATTCGCGAATGTATGGTATATACTGGTAATGATAGCTTGTATTTTTCAGACTGTCAACAATCTTTTGATTTTTTTGAAAATAAAATATTTTCAGTAAAATACAAGAAAACAAAGGTAGGTAAATTAGGATTAAAAGTTATGCTAACTAGGGATGTTTAACCTTTGTTACGAGGCGAGCGTAGGGGAATTAGGTTATATTTTTCAAGCAATTTTTGTCGCAAAAAGGACTATAGAAAATTTCTCACCGAGCAAACGAGGGTTATATCCGATTAAGAAAAACAAATCATTTCATTCGTCACCCACCCCATATAAATAAAAAACCTCAGAATTTTTTCTGAGGTCTAGTCACTATGGAGTAATCCTTCAGGTATATTGATTGTAGTGTAGCTTTCCATACCCTCATCCAAACGCCCTAATTTAGTTTGGAATCTGCCTTTGAGTTGGTAGTAAGCACCAATCGAGCGGTGTTTATAAGGTGTCTGAGGATTAGCAGGTAAGATTGCTTTCTTATTCATCAGCACTTCTTCGATAGCTAGAGGACCTAGTGAGTGTGACAAAGTGATTTTTAAAAATTGGAACTGATAAGTAAAGCCGTACCGGTATTTCAAGAGGGTACGGCTTAGTTATTACTCAAACTTGTCGTTGTCAAAACACATTACAGAAAAGGAACCATCAAAATTTTCATCTGATGAAAATTCAATTAAATGATTATCAGCACCCCATCCCTCATTAGGGTCAACATAAAATGATTTAGATTCCCCTTTTTTTACTGATCCTGACATCACTATTTCGTCAAAGTGCGTATTTTTTACTGTAAACGTGAGTTTAGCTTTTCCACTATTTTTTATCCACACTTTCCCATAAGCGTAACCATTAGGAACGCTGAATGCATAACTAACATTCTTTTCATCAGTAGGCAACGTTCCACTTTTAATTCCAGGTCTTTTTCCGTAAGGTTCGAAAGCTCCAGCTTTGCTGGATTCAACTTTACTCAACATCACTTGGTTTGTTTCAACAGAATCAGTTGAAGCCATAACACCAGCCCCAATAGATAGACTGCTAAGTAAGAGAGCTATTGCAATTGTCCCTTTAATAACTTTCTTCACAAAAAAACCTCCGTCGCAATTAATTTAGACAAGTGTCGTGCACGACTATATATAACTATAATATAAGGAAATAAATGGAATATCAAATTTTTTTGAAAAAACAAAACTAATAAGTAAAGCAGAGTGATGTAATTTCTTGAGAGACTTGGAGAAGGGTTTGTTTCATTTCTTGTTCTTGAAAATCGAACAGATAGTACATTAATAAAAGAGGCTAAAACCCTTAAGGTTTGGTATTATCCCCTCGTGGTTGACAATGAAAAAAGTCTGTCTGATAACTCAACCTCTAAACTACAATTAGTCTTAGAAAGGTTGGGAGATTTTTATGATGTCAAAAGAGCAGATCAAGCAGTGGATCAAGGAGAAGGATATGAAGTCTGTGGACAATGTTCAGTCAGCCTTGAAGGATTTGTATGCTGAAACGATCCAAGAAATGCTCGAAGCTGAGATGGAGTCCTCACTTGGATATGCCAAGCATGACATGAAAAACAAGCTAATTAGGGGGATGAAACCTTGTCATAAAACGGTTGATTGAGTTTACACAAAAATCTTGACAGACCCTTACTGTCTTCGAAACATCACCTAAAAACCTTTGATCAAGATTCCAACTCTATTTTTTACTTTGGTATAAAAACTCAACTTCACGATCTAGCAAATATCGATATTCAAATAATTGCATTGTTCTTTCCCTAATTCTCTCCCGTATAACCCTGCCTAGGCTTACCGATCCTTGTGATCCAAGGTAACGATTATCAATAAATGTCTTCTCTACAAATTTTGTTTCCCTTACGTGATACTGTAACCATTCTTTCTGCGATTCAATTAGTGCTTCTCTTGGTTCTCTATCCAACTTAGAAAGAAGCTTTTTATATATTTGATTCAACTCTTTATCCCAAATCTCTGTATATTTGCTTTCCAAAGCCCCCCATCCCAATGTTGTAATTATCTCTTTGGAATTTTGAAGTTCATTAAATTCCACTTCATAATCATGATCGATAGGATTTCGAAGCATTTCATCATAAAATTCTCCAGTCAAATCATAGTTCCCAATGTTCATGGATAACACTTCATTGTTAGAAGGATCTGATCGACCTTCAGTTATTTCTTTCGATTCTGTTCCATTACCTGTACTCACTACATCAGGAGGCAATTCCGAATTCATTATTGATTTAGTTTCGCTGTTCAAAGTAGTCGATTGACTAATATTTTGACAAGATGACAACATTATCGTAATAAAAAGTAATAAGAGTATCTTACCTTTCATAAATTATCTCCTTAACTATTATCTTTACTATTTATCGGTAATGGCGCATAACGTCTTATTCACGAACTTCGTAAATAATCCCATATATAGGGTATTCTCGAAAACTTTTGAACTATCCTGCGCGTAACTTTAAGAAAGGACCTTTTGCGTACAACAAATTCTTAAATAATTTGGTACGGAGCAAACGAGGGTAAACTCTGCCGCAACATTAAAATGCAAATCATTCGGCACTGGGTGGGGTCTAAAAAATTCGTTGTTTGCACAGCTTGACATTGATGATGAACAAGTTCTAAAACAATTGCTCCATCAAGTAATTGAAAAGATAGAAGTCCATCAAGATGGCTCTATCAAGATTCATTACAATATTGCTCACCCTCAGGAAATGAGCGAACTATTGCAAGGGGCTTAATCGGAAGCCCCTTTTAATTTAAGTAACACTGTACACTCCACATGTGTGGTTTGCGTAAAATAGACAAGCTTCCGATGTGGCAGTATTCGCTAAGTAATTTACGCAACAGAGGCACCACTTCGTACTTAGAATGAAGATAGGACTCAGACAAGTCAAAATAAAAAGCACCCTGATTATTTTAATCAAGGTACAAAAGGAGTTCACTTTTCTATAGGAATATGGCACCTAATTAATGCCCGGGGTCAGCAACGTTCTGCTTTACTTTAAATATATGTGCCGTATTAGTGTTAGTCACGTCTGTAGGTAGCCAATTGACACACACAGCCATGGACAACGATAATACTAGCAAAGTCATTGCCTTTTTCATCTGGGCACCCTCCATATTTTCCAAAATTACCTGCGGTGGCATCCTTTTCATTTCAGCAAATATTGTAGATATTTGTGTAGATCAAATGAATAAAAAGCACTTTACCAATAGTTGTCAAAGTACATCTGTCAACACAAGAGTAGGGCTTCCAACTTTTACCACCCTGGGTCAGTGCCGTAGGAAACTATCATAGAATGGTTTGGAATGGCTTGTACCTCAGTTGCTTGAATAGTCTGAGGCATAGCAACTAAGAACACCGTCATTAATATACGCAAGAGAAGCTTGTTCATCACTTTCCCCTCCTAGTTATCTGGATATTATAAGCTCATTATACACTTTTTGGATATCTTTTATTACGAAATAATCCATCTCTTTCTTGTTTTTTGTGTAATAATTTAAAATTTGATTTACACATTCGTATCCTTTTTCATGAGCGCTAACTTTAGCGTACTCGAAGGTAGCTTTTAAATAGCTATCTACTGCATCTCTAATTAGACCGAGACGCATTTTATAATCTCCTTTTAACCTAAAATAATAGGCTAATTCTGTTTTCTTGAATGGAGTTCGTATATTTACATTGTTCATCTGACCTTCATACTTTAGAAGATTTTCTATGGAATGAAAATCATTGCTTTTTAGGTATAACTCAAATAATTCATTAACAATGTGAATGATATTATTGTCCGTAGCCTCTGAAAGACAAGCTTGTAGCTTCGTGATAGCTAAATTAAGATTGCCCTTCTTCCCATTAATAGCCCCTTCCATTACTTTTACGGTTTCAGTTACGTGTGGGTATGAATAATGACTAAACAATTCAAGGTATTTTTCTGACAGCCCATAATCCCCCAAATAATAATGCGAGTTGCATATTGCCAATGTTGAATCAGCTTTGATTCTGCTTTCAGTCCCATCTTCTTTTAAAACATGTTGACAAAGTTTGATGCAATCATCAAATAATCCGAGATTATAGGCATGGACTCCCAGTTTATAATGCAAAAGTATCCGTTCATCAGGAGATAAAAACTCCGCATAATGCAAGATTTGCTCCCCAGACTGATATGTTTGAGGTAATTTAGTAAAATCATCTCGTTCAATCAGATATTTCTTAAATAAAGCTTTTGCAATGTATATCGGCTCACCACATTGTCGTGCATAATTTGCGATGGCCTTATAGAGAGCTAAACAAATTTCGTTATTTGCTTCAACTATAGCATTCGAGTCTCCGAAGCAATAAAGTCGCTCTAATGCCTTCTCAGTCTTCTCATTAGGAGATTGAAGAAATTTCAAAGATACTCTTTCGACTAATGAAGTATAGTCACATTGAATGATATCCTGAAGAATTTCAAATAACGTTTCACTCCTAGTCTCATCCTCAAGGTATCCTTCAATAATTTCTTCATACGGAAACGGAAATAAAGTGGCTAACGACTTCACTGTTTTAAATTCAGGGCGTTTTGTTTCTCCACTCTCTATTTTCTGTAGGACACCCCTGCTTAAACCAGTTCTATCCTCCAACTGAGCAAAAGACAGGCCGCTATTTCTCCGGTATTCAGCCAGCATATCCCCGATCGTTTTCTTTTGCACTATATTCCCCCCAATACAAAAACTTCCTTTTTCTTACAAACCAATCGAACAGGATTGTAACAAGGCACCAAATATGAATCAACAAAAATTGATCGACAAAATATGATTTATTTTGGCGAAAAATAGCGAAATACGTCAAATGTATCAAGGTAAATTTTTCCATAACTCTTATGATATCAATGTTATATTGCAAATGAGGGGTGAGGCTATGGGGGCCAAGTAGCAATGAATGAATGGCATAAAGTCAGTAATGAAGACCTACTCCAGATCATCGTTGGTCTTCGCCAGAAACTCAGTCAGGTTATAAAGAAAAATGGCAGGTTAACTGACAAAACTGTGGTGGAGGTGAGTCAGGAGCTAGATAACTATATCGTAGAGTGGCAACGTAGAAAGAATATCAACCGAAAAGAGCGATAATATCGAATTGAGCAATCTTGGTACTCAGCAGCGTAGTTTTCCTACAAAAAGAAGGACGCTCCTCTGCTTCCAGTCAATGGAACGTCCCATAAATAAGAAGCCTACGCCCCTTATCCGCAAGAGTACCATCGAGTTAAGTGAAAGAAAAGACCCAATCATCTTTATTCAAGGAATACTGTGGTAGGGTAAAGACAATCTTTTAAGGTAAGGGAATCCTATGAAAAAGAAATTGGATACCAACTTGAGAGAGCGAAATAAACTAAACGAGAAATTGAACAAAATTTTACTTGAAAGATTATTATTGCAAGAACAAGAAAAAGCCTTGATGTTAGAAACGAAAAAAGTGTTAAACCGAATTAAGGAATTAGACTGTACCTCGTCTGCAAAAAAATATTTTTCGTTCAAGAGTAGGAAAACTCACTCTCACTACGATTATTCAGAGATCGCCCAACTTATTAGAGAAATATTGAGCAAAACTGAGGAGGGCATGATTTGGCAGAATGTTCTATGTAATGAACTTCAGAAAAGAGGTATTACGTTTAGTAATGCACATGTTATGTTCAAAAATACGTTGCCTTATTTAAGTGACGTAAAGAAAGAAAAGATTGGCAGGAAGATAAGATATACCCTCCTCACAAAGTAGATTCACATAAATACATCAGCTAAAAAGGCCGGGATGCTAATTCCGACCTTTTTTTACAAGTTTTATAAATATTACAATGAATAATTAAGATAGTCGACCGATGTACTGAATTAAACACTTCTTGATAATATGACAACGTAAGTAAAAAAATCCCATTGGAGGTAAGTCGATGAAAAAGTTTATACTTTCTCTCCTATGCACAGTCATACTATTTGTCCCTTCTGTCTCTTTTGCAAAAGATTCTCAGGCCCAATCCGCCGCAAAGTATCCCATTGACGCAAACGCCAAAAACGTAGAAACCATAGTAGACACTACGTGGAAGAATAGCCCTGACATTCTAGAAGATTCAGCTAATAACATGGTTGTACCAACCAGGGAAGACTGCGGTTGTGATGAAGTTATTAAAAAAAGGACAAACATGATTTACATTGACGACACAATGCCCATAGAGTACACCATCCACAAAGGAAAATTAGTTCTTTTGAAAAGACCTGATCTCCACTATTACACCCAAAACTTCACACAAACCTGGTGGAACCAGTACAGTGGAAAGTTTGCACAAAAAGCAGCAGAAGGAGCAGGGACTTATGTCAGTTTCAGAATCGGAGGAAAAATGCCATATATGGCAAGATTATTGAAGCTAAAAGACCGCTTTGAAAAACCGTTTCAGTATGGAGACTATGCACTGGGAGCATTAGCATGGATGCAACAAGAAAAAGTACCTCTTTGGGGTGATATTATTTCAGCGTCAGTCCCGAAAAGTGGTACAGAGATTTCCCTCATTTACATTAGCGAAACTGGGAAAGATTATAGCTGGAAGTATCGTGCCCGTTTTGAGGTTGAGAAGGATGGAACAGTTAAAGTAGATCATTGGGTAGTGGATTAGTTAGATTTGAAGAATATGAAGGGATGTCTTCTAGGCATCCTTTTCGTTTTTGGTATAATTTAGGTTATGGGGGGTGGTAAAGGTATATGAGCGAATCTGTCTTTAGTTTCATAGAGCTGCTTGAAATTGCTGGAGGCATATTCTTTTTCAGTTTGTTTAGGTATGGATTAAGTAAGCATAATGCCACTTGGAAGTTTATTATTCTTGAATACTTTGCTATTGTTATAAGCATTTGGATTATTAAATCGTTGGTGAATCTTATTTTTGGTTAGGGGAACATGTCTGGTGATAAACCAGATACATACAAAACATACCGAATAGATACACCTATTCAGTTACTTGGTAGCAGCCATGACCCACTCTCTACTTTCAACGGATAGCGTTTCATTTGTAATAGGTAGCATATTAGTACAGAAAAGAGAGGTTCTCCGCCCCACTTTTTCAGTCCGCCAATCCATCTCCGCTTATTTTTGGCGACATGCTAGGCATACCCAAGAGTGGACTCGATCTCTCCTTCGAGCATTTCTTGGATCGTTTCTGCAAACAATTCCTTTAACGCTGATTTCACGGCATCTACCGACTTCATATTCTTCTCTTTGATCCACTGCTTGATCTGCTCTTTTGACTTCACAAAAATCTCCCAACCTTTTTAAAACTAATTGTAGTTTAGAGGAAAAGCAACGTATATATCCTCGCAAGCTTGCGAACAACTGGGTGAGCGATAATAACTTTAGAAATAATTTTATAGATAACTACGAAAAAAACTATGGTCTCGCTCAACACTTTGGCTTGGGATGAAGTTTCAATCCATCATATGATCCCGCTAGAATACTATGGATCGAATGATATGAGTAAGTTGATTCCTCTTCTCAGATATCCAAACAGCAACTCTAACATCCTGTATCATGATGATGTCACTGACTGGTGGAGAAGTTATCGCAGAAATTAACGTAAAATTGGGCTGTCATTCAATTGACAGTCCCTATTCCCATTGAAGGATGTGATCCTGTGAGTAATCCTTTTGAAGCCCTCATTAGTAAGATCAGGGGAAGTAAGACAAGTGTAGACGGGAACGTTCATATCAAAAACGAAAAATATCAATTTACATTCTACTTCTCGAACGAGTCTATCACAGACACAAAGGAGAAATTAAAGTCGTTTGAGTTACCAGAGGATTACGTCAGTTTTTTAAGCCACTACGAAAGTGCAACACTATTCAAGAGCGCCAAGCATAACTCTGGGGGTTATGATGTGCTAAGTACCGAACTCGTCATTGGGTACTGGAAAGGCTACAGCATCGACCATCCTTACTATCCTATCGTTTGGAGTGATATCTCAAATAGCTGTATATGTGTGGATCAAGACAGAATACATAGTGGCAAAGGTTACCTCACATGGGTTGGATCGATACTACCAGACGATACTATCGACATAGACCTGACGTTCACAGAGTTGCTGGAACAACTTATTGAGCATGACGGAATTGAGTTTTGGGATCAACCCATTGAGGAGGAAGAGTAAGAAAAAGGGCGCATTTTATAGTGCGTCTTCAGGATGAATCGGACGACTAATGCATGACTGCCAAAAAGCTGGGGCTAAGCTCTCGGCTTTTTTCTGTAAGTTGGAGACGTTTAACAAACAAAAAAGCAGAGGAAGTCCCTCTGCTACGCCAATACGTATCCACTACTTGTTCTTATTCTCTAACAATGCCACACTCTCCACATGCCCCGAAGTGACAGGGAGTACACCTGGAATATGGAATGGCATTTGCTCTAATTCGGGGCGGCAAAACTAAGCTGCTCTTTTTATTACAAACCTTACTTCTAAAACACCACTACTTAATATTGTAAACGCTAATCAAAAAGTTGACCATTTTTGGGGCAAACGCTCATCTTCGAGTTGACCACCTACGATGCTTCATTTCACACAAAGTAGCATTTTATTTCCTTCACCAATGATCGTCAAGGATAAAGGGTAAACCCCTACGTAAGTCCTTGACGATCCTCGGCTCAGTAAAAACATTTGCAATTAGGTGTGAAAATGATGATGTGTGTTTAGTCTTCCAGGTGGGTAACTTTATGTTGAGTAAAGTGGTCAACAATTTGGCGAGCGTTCACATAATATCAAACCCTAGTATGTATAACTCAATTCCCTCTCTCTTCCTACATTCTTCCATTTCCCATCAAAAATAAAACCTTATACAAAAACAGAGAAGATAAAGATGGGACAGGGTGTAGCATTGTAATATAGTTTGAACAAAAATATGGAGCAAACTCGTATTTTCGATAATAGAAAGAGTCCATTTTGAAAAAAGTTTGATTAACATGGATTCTTTTCTTATGATTTAGTTATAGTTTTTACAAAAAAAGTTTGATTATTTTTAGCACTCCTTCTTCGAAGCACCCGTTAATTTAACAAGAAATAGTGACCGTACATTCCAAAAAGTTGATTTAAAACCCAGACTTTTACATTCTCCGGAAATCCACTTTTGAAAAACTGCAATTAAATTTATTAAGGCTAAAATGTTTTGTTCAAGTTTTTCTTTCTCTTTACATGCATAACATGCTCGTAGTAACAAGACTCAGTATCTACTTATATTTATTAATCCGTCCAACCTTCGAATAAAACTGCTTCAAGTTTTTCACTCGGGTTATTTGGGTTTGGGATATATATCTCTGTTTTTTTCAGTTTTCTACTAGCAAAGTGCACTGAAAAATCAGGTTTTTCTTCTAGTGCTATGTAATCGTCATTTAGCATAACTACAAATATTTTTGATGCATCCGTAGGAATATCATCATCTCTAGTAATATATTCACTAAACACTCTATGTGGATGTTCTAATTCATACATTCCTCGAACTCGCAGGTTTGATATTTTTAATGGGTCAATTCCCTTGGCACGAGCCAATTCCATAGAAGCAATCAATGTGGCATTTGTGCTTGCTACAGCGTCCCTAATCTCATTAATCAGGTTTAAATAGATAGATCGGTCGGCTACCATTGTATTCCCGTAAGCAAACCAAAGAGAAAGAAGTTTGTTATTTTGAGTGTTTAAATTACCAGCAACGTAAATGACCTCTTTTCTCTCCCACTCTTCCTCGTTAATCTCTCTAGGTAAGTTCTGACTATCTGGATAAATGTAATCTTTTGGATACGAACTGTTTAACGCTAGAGTAGAATAGCTCTGATTATTTAGTTTTTTCGGCTCTACACCAACTCCACCCTTAATAATAAAATCAGGGAAGTTAGACGAATTACCTGTCCAACTTAGATATTCATTGTACTTCTTCATTTTCTCTTGTTCGTACTGGTATTGACTTGCACCTGTACAAAACATATCTTTTATGAAAAATTCAAGGCTATCTCCTGCAGCATTTGCTGAACCGTTTGACCGAAAAATAGGTGTGAGAATACTTGAATTCCTGTCAAGAATGTTCTTTAAAGCCACTAAAACATTTGTAGTAGGTGATTGTGCCATTCCAATGCTCCTTCTGTTTTTTCCTTTATTTTCTCATAAGAACAAAGACTGGCCAAACCCAAGCTATTATGATAAGATGCAATATATTGAAAAGGAGTGGTTTCTTATGGTAGTTGCTGAAAGAGAAAAAAGACCTTTCGTGTCTTCGCTTACTTTCACGCCCGAAGAAGTACAAAACGTTTTGTTCGATAAAATTCGCGAAGAAAACGAACTTGTTCAAACTAATATCACTGAACAAGACAGATTAGAAGAAAAAGAAATGCTAAAAAAACTTCATTATGCCGAAGGAGAAACGAATATCGTTTCGTTATTTTCGGGAGCGGGTGGCCTAGATTTGGGAGTAGAACTTTCTAGTATGGTCGTTCAATTTGGTGAAGAAAAAGCATACAGAGCTTTTGAAAATAAAGAAGACTATCTGAGATTGCGTAGTAATGTAAAATGCAATTTTGTTTATTCAAATGATATATTTACATCAGCAAACTTAACTTATATTAATAATTTTGCTCCGACTGTTACTAAAGTCGCAAAGGATATTCGTAAAGTAGCAGAATTTCCGAGGTGTAACCTCATGCTCGGCGGATTTCCATGTCCCGGTTTTAGTAGTTCCGGTCCTCGATTACTCGATGATCCACGGAACTTTCTATACGTCCACTATATTCGTGCCTTAGTGCAAAGTACACCCGAGTTTTTTGTTGCTGAAAATGTAAAAGGTCTTTTGACAATGGCAAGAGGACAAGTTCTTAGTCAAATGATAGAGGACTTTAAAGCTGCGGGTTATTATGTCACTGCTCATTTAGTAAATTCTCGCGATTACGGCGTTCCTCAACTCCGTGAACGAGTATTTATTGTTGGAATCCGCAATGATATTCGTGAGAAATATGGTTTTGAATATGAAGTTCCCGAACCGACTCATGGAAAAGGGAAGCTACCATATGTCACTTTGAAAGATACAATTTGTGATTTACCTCTAGATGCTAAAGACGTTTACGAAGGCTCGTTTTCAAGTATGTATATGAGTCGTAATCGTAAAAAGAGCTGGAACGAGCAAAGTTTTACTATTCAAGCGAGCGGTAGACAAGCTCCAATGCACCCCTACGGTGAACCTATGAAGAAAGTTGGAAAAGACTCTTGGGAATTTCAAGGTGATTTTAATCGTCGTTTATCAGTTCGTGAAGTTGCCCGAATTCAAACTTTTCCTGACTGGTTCGAGTTTTCAAATGGTAATAATGAAAACGTTACGAATAACCATAAACTTAATGAACAATACAAACAAGTCGGCAATGCAGTGCCAGTGTTACTAGCTGAAAAAATGGTGCGTCCAATTATTAAGTTCTTATATGAAAAGATTATTTAAGTAAGAATTAAATTCATAGAAAGAAATTCATCAATGCTCATTCCAATTTATTGGAATGAGTTTTTTAGAAACGTTAGTACAAGAAGAACTACAAAATTAAGGATTGTAGTCAAAATGTGATCAATTGCTTAACTCAATAGTTTTACCAAAACAAAAAACCCTTGAATCCCAAGGGTTTTCACCATTTACTTCCGATTAAGCAAAGCCACACTCTCCACATGTGTTATTACTCTTCTCCTTCATCAGTATCGCCTATTTCTCCGTGTACTAGTATTTTGTATAAAGCTACTTTTATTCCTAATCTTCTAATAAGACTAACATGATGCAAGAGATTTACTTTACTAAAGAACGGCAAAGTCGTTCTAATATCGGTCTGCTTTGGAGAGGAAATTGCATAAACTAGGGTGCATTCATTGTAGGGGAAGTTTTCAATGCTATAGTTTTCTTCAGGAAATTTTTGTGCAGCTTGTCGTACCACATACTGCCGATAATCAGATGAGTCTTTTAATAAAACCATTGATACAGAACCTTGTGCAAAAAGATGACTTAAAGTCGCTGATCTTGTTCCTTTTTTAACGCAAACAAAATGCTTATCTTTCGACAATAGGTCACAAACTTCGATTTTGCTTCTCGTATTTGTCACCTGAAAATTCCGCTTATCCAAACATAGAAAATATTCCGAGTCCTGTCTTTCGTTGTAACTCCCTTCGGGCTCATTAGGTTGAATTTCACTGAGGAAATCATCATTTTCAACTAACGGTACTTCCATTATTTCATTATCAATTCTTGCAATATAATCATTATCAATTTTATACCAATTGTTAAGCGAGAAAATGTAGGTATTCTGGTCATGCTCAGTTTGGTAAATCACAAAATGATTTAGCGATACTGCGGTAGTAACAGGACTGTTCGCATCATCAAATCCAATTATTTTTATTTTCTCAATATCATTGGGCGAATCGAATCCAATATTTTGAGCATTAAGGAATGCGTATAAATCTTCTAACGTGACCTCAGTAGTATCTTTTCTTTTATGCCCCCGTTTAATTTGGTAAGTGGAACACCTTTCATATTCGATCATATCAGGATAAGCCAAAGAAAGGTTATCACTCTGACGGTTACGAATAGCAGTAAATAAATTCTCATTTAATACAGTAACTATCTCAGGGTCTCTAATTATTTTTATATTATCAATAAATCCGAAATTTTCCTTGTAATCTTCGCTTAAATATAACTCCAATATTTGCAGACATTTCTCACCTAATTTCGAAAAAGTTATATCGCTATTCAAACTTAGAGAAGAAGTAGAACCCCTTACAGAAGTGCCAAATTCCTGATCTCTTGATTTTCCCGAAACAAGATTTATAAGATCTTGCTCAAAATCCAAATCAAACTCGCCAATCTCACTGCCCTTATTAAAGAGTACTCTCTTTTGTCTCGTTTTTAAGTCAATATTCCTTACATCAAAAGCCTTAAGTTCCTTAGTATCAATGGAATTTAACGCTACCTTTAACCCAAAGTTGTTTTCTAGATTATTTTTATTTATCGCTGTAAACCCAAATCCACCAGTTATAGCGAAAAAGTATGGCATGTCATCTTTCAATACTTTAACTAAAATGACAAATGAGTTAACTGTATTTTTAATTTCATCCCTATTTGGAATTTGTAAATCCCTTTCAAGAAAGGTTATCCATTTGGGCTCTTTCGATCTATTTCTTTGAATAAAAACTTTGAACTCGAAATCCCTTTCTGCTTCTTTTGGTTGTAATTCAAAGTAGTTATTTTTCTCATTAACTTTATTAGGTAAAATCAATTGATTAAAATTTCTTACATTCTCATTAAAGAGATAGTATGATAGCTTCAATGCAAGCCCCCCATGAATTGGAAAACGCTTATTTCTACAGTCTTCTACAAAAGGACTTAAATTCCTTCATTATTGCTATCGTGTATAAACAAGGGTTGAAATTCATTGCGGTAATAATAAGAAATTATTTGGTATTCGGTGATAGATTAATACACTCATAATTTTACAATTGGGTTGTAGTTGCCCTCCGTACTTTGATTCAAGCGATAGGGTACTTCTTTGTTGGCTTCTAAATAGGGATACAGAAAGAGCTGCTATCCCAGCAGCCCTTATTTTGTGTACTTATTCAAAGAAAAGAAGAGGGACAGTACCCCGCTCCATTAGTATTACCCACCAATTTATCCTAACTATTAGTTTTTCCTAACTAACAACGCAACCGACTCCACATGACTTGACTACTGGTCACTGTATATTAAGCCGAATTAAGAGCGTTGGGGGCGAACTTGTAATAAATGTTCACCGTGCCATCCGCTTCAACAATAATCTTGTCAACAAACCTATGAACCATTTCAGGAGTTAGTTCAGTTAGCTTCATGAACTTCCTAAGTTCTTTCTTCAATCGAACTAAGCTTCCTGTAGGATCATCATTCTCTTGAAGGGATTTCAAACCTAGTAGCTGTTCTTGCAAGCTAGTAAGTTCAGCATTGCTGTCTATCGCTTCCTTGTAATCTACCTCTGTAATCTTTCCTCTTGCCAGAAGGAAAAACCCTTACTTCCATTATAGTTATTATCAGCGTAAACCTAACTTCTTTGCGGTGTGGCTTCTGCCCAAGAAGCAATACGTTTACTGCCATTTCAACGCTATGCTTTCCTTCAATCCTGCTAACCCATCATTTGAAACATTGAAAATATTCAACATGATTGAACCTGAGAGATGGAAGGTAAGCAGACTTGATATTGCTTTCGACTTCCTTACCCCTTATGATGACTGTTTTCTCTTGCCGCCGCCGACTAACTTGAAGATTAGTCGATATGACTCAACGCTTTATTATGGGGCGATCAATTCGCAATGCACAGTATGTCAGTACGACAAGCAGAAGCAACTGAAAGAAGTGAAAGGAATTGATTCTATTCCGCTGACTAGAATTGAGTTCCGCTTCAAGCCCAAACTAAAGCCAATAACGGAGTATGGATGGGAAGACTTCAAAAAGATGCAAGGATACCACTTCATACCTGATACACATGAAATGACAGGCTTGAGATGCTTACTGAAAAGTATCACTAGTGAAACGTGAATGGAGAGGAATAGGAAGGAAGGACAGGCAAAAGATAACGGCGACGGTAAAGTCACAAACAGCAGACATGCTCACTATGTTCCTGACATATATTGAAGGGGATATAGATAGCTTTATGCTTGATGGTCTTATCATGACTCCTAATGAACATGACTATAAAAATGAAGGATGAAGAGCGGCTAAATCGTGCTCGCCCTTTTGTTTATTTTTAGTGGTCTTCTAGGCTTCTGCTTATGTAGACCCCACCCAGTACCTAGTCAAAAAATTTTGACCTTACCTCAATAATTTATGTTCGTAAAATGCGTATGAAAAATTTTCAGAAATACGAGTCTGTGAATAATATTCACATATGTCAGTCTAGTTCATCAATCCCTTGTTTTTCCATAGATAGTTTCAATCTCTGTCTCATCCTCTCCTGTGAAGGATGTTCATTTTTGTTCATGGGAAAACGAATAAATTCGTTGTTAACCTCGATATTCCCCCGATGAATAACAATCTTACCATTAGGTTTAACAAGGATACTCCCCTGTTCATATGCTTTATCATGATTTGAACATAAGCAAATACCATTATTCACACTATCGTCACCACAAAAGCGAGCAGGAAAGATATGAGCCGCTACCAAAAGTGAAGTATCATTAATGTAGCACATAGCACACTGGTTATCATAAGCTGTTAAAACTATCTTTCTGAATTTTGGGTCTCTAACCACCTTTTTAACTACTTTCTCTTCATGTTCCCTATCCATTGGATACGGACTCTTACCAGAGTATTTTAGGTTTACGGTTCCATCTGCTTCAATAATAGCAACTGGTAGTAAGTTATATCGATTCTTTGATAAATCCAAAAAGCCTCTAGTTCCTTCCTCATCAAATATAATTTGAACCCTTATTTCCCCTCTGTTATGTTCATCGAAAGCAAGAGCAATTGGAAATAACCCTTCATCAGGTAACTCTTCTAGAAACTCTTCATTCAATTGACGGTTTCGTTTTTCACGAATTGCTGCTTTATTGGCATGGATTAGTTCAGTTTTTGTGAAACATTTCCCTTCGCAATTTATTGGATGCAATTCTATCCCTCCGTGTTATTCGTAAAAAGTACTTACTAAAAGTTTTGTATGTACAACGTTGGTTATTAATATGTATTACAAATTTTAACACCCATTACAAGTATAAAACAAATGAAAAAGCAGAGGAATCTTGAATCCCTCTGCTACGCCAATACATCTCTACTATTTGTCCTTCCTCACCAACAGTGAACAGCACTCCACATGCCCCGTATGCGGAAACATATCCACCGGCTGCACTTCCTTCACTGTGTAACTGTCAGAAAGCACCTTCAAATCCCTCGCCAACGTAGAAGGATTACAAGAAACATAAACCACCCGCTCCGGCTGCATCTCCAAAATCGTCGTCAACAACGCCTCATCACAGCCTTTGCGCGGTGGGTCAACCACAATCACATCCGCCCGTATGCCCTTCTCGTTCCAAGCCGGAATCACAACCTCCGCAGGCCCTGCCTCAAACGTCGCATTCTCCACGCCATTCAACTGCGCATTCCGATTCGCATCCGCAATCGCTTCTGGCACAATCTCCACACCGTACACATGCTTGGACTTCTGCGCCAAAAACAGCGAAATCGTCCCGATACCGCAATACGCATCAATAACTGTCTCCGTACCAGTCGCACCCGCGTACTCCAGTGTCTTGTTGTACAGCACCTCGGTCTGTGCAGGATTCACCTGATAAAACGACCGCGCCGAAATGGCAAACTTGATCGACCCAATATAATCGTAAATCACATCGCTGCCCCAGAGCGTCACCGTCTTTTTGCCAAAAATAACGTTGGTCTTGTCCGGGTTGATGTTCTGCACGATACTCGTCACGCCAGCTATCTGTGTACGAATTGCTTCCACCAGCTTATCGCGCTGTGGAATCTGCTCCTCTGTCGTCACGAGCACGACCATGACTTCCCCCGTCTTGACGCCAACCTTTACAACCACATGACGCAGCAAGCCTGAATGGCGCACCTCGTCATAGGCCGTGATATTCAGCTTAGTCGCCGCCTGCTTCACGACTGCCACTGCTTCATCATTCACCTGATGCTGGATGAGGCATTCGTTCATGTCGATGATCGAGTGGGATTTCTCCGCGTAAAAACCGCCGACCAACGCCCCGTTTTCCTCGCCGATTGGTACTTGTGCCTTGTTACGATAGCGCCACGGATCACTCATGCCGAGTGTCGGATGAACGGTAATAGCCCCTTCCCCTTCGACTTGGAAACCGCCAATGCGGCGCAGGTTGTCCCGCACGATTTGCTGCTTGTGTCGCAGCTGCTCCTCGTATGCAAGATGCTGCAACGAACAGCCACCACAACGGTCGTACAGCGGACAGGGCGGCTGGAAGCGATGGGTACTTGCTTCTACTACTTCTGTCATCTTGGCAAAGCCGAAGTTTTTCTTCACATGATCGACACGCGCATGAACCCGCTCTCCTGCAAGTGCGCCATCCACGAACAGCGTATATCCTTCAATCCTGCCGACTCCTGCTCCTTCGTGGTTCAGTCCGGTTATCTCCACTTCCACGGTTTGTCCGACACGTACAGGGACGTCCAGCTCCACTTTGGCTGTCGGGTGCGGACCGCGCCGCTTCTTTGTTGTCTTCGCCACTATCTATTGCTCCTTTTATCTTGCTCTATAGGTTTTCGTTTTCGCTCCAGGAAACATGCAGGGATGCACAGCGAAAAGCGGCATCCCCACGGCTATTGCTATTCATTTTACTATCTTCTTACGGGACGAACAACTCGATATGCCCCGGCAAAGCTTCCACCACGCAAGGCAGCTGTCCGCCCAGCTCACCGTCCAGATTGAGCTGAACCTTCTCTCCGCCCGGCGAAGTGGCTTTGATATAATCTGCCTGGAAATACAGGATGTTCGGGTCCTTTAAGTGCTCGCCGCGAACTGCCTGTGTCGCTAGGCGGATAAACTCCGCAATATTCATCTTTTTCACGACGATGACATCCAGCTTGCCGTCTGACAAGTCCGCATCTGGGGCGAGCCTGTCGAAGCCACCTACGGATCGGCTATTGGCGATGAGGAACACCATGATCTCTTCATCTAGCAGCACCTCTCTGCGGCTCTCCAGACGAACACGGATCGGGTGCAGCGATGGCAGCTTCTCCAAACCTTTGACGTAATACGCCATTTGTCCGATTAGCGTTTTCAGCTTGCTTGGGACCTCATAGGTCAAATTCGTCAGAGAGCCGCCACCTGCGATATTCATAAAATAGCGGTTATTGATGCGTCCCAGGTCAATACGTTTTTTCTTGCCCTTGGTGATAATCTCTGTTGCTCGTGTGATCGATTTCGGAATACCGACCGCCCGGGCAAAATCATTGCTCGTTCCGCAGGGGATTATCCCAAGAGATGGACGTGCTTTATGCTCTGCCATCCCATTGACTACTTCATATATGGTTCCATCTCCACCAGCGGCCAAGATGACGTCAAAACCGCGAGCTACTGCACGAGCAGCTTCTTCTGTCGCATCATCTTCCCCTCTGGTCGCATGGCATGAAGTTTCATATCCGGCCGACTCCATTAAATCGAGGATTTCCGGCAATCGCCGACGCACGATCTCCCGGCCGGAGCTTGGATTGTAGATTAATCTGGCTCGTTTCAAGGCAGATCCCTTCTTCCTTCCCTCGCTCACGGGGGTACTCTCTTCCATCATATCCTGTATAGCCATTTTTGGGAATCGCTATGCTCCATATAGCGTGATAAGATAGAAAAAGATGGAAAACAAGGGATAGGGGAGACGACTTGTGAAGAAGATCATCGTGGGAGTAGATGTGGGTGGCACTGCAATCAAGATGGCTTTGATTACGCCAAACGGCGAGCTGGTTACAAAAATGCAAGAACCGACGCCAGTTGCGGACGGCGAGGATGGCATTTTGCAAAAAATCGTAGACATGTCTCATGATCTTCTTGCGCAGCATGACTATTCTCTTTCACAGGTCTACGGAATCGGTGTAGGCGTACCCGGACCCGTTGATGGCGAGAAGGGAATCGTCTTCCAAGCGGTGAATCTTCACTGGCGCCAACCCGTTTTATTAAAGGAAAAATTGGAAGCCCTTACAGGTCTGCCAGTCGCAGTTGACAACGATGCCAATGTCGCAGCCCTAGGGGAAATGTGGCAAGGTGCTGGCCAGGGTGCGCAAGATCTCGTTCTCATTACACTCGGTACAGGTGTAGGTGGAGGCGTCATTTTGAATGGAAAGGTCATCCATGGCATTAACGGTGTGGGAGGCGAAATCGGTCACATTACGATGACTCCAGATAGCGGTGCCCCTTGTAATTGCGGCAAAACAGGTTGTCTCGAAACATATACGTCGGCGACTGCCATCATTCGTGAAGGGCGATTTGCCGCTACCAATGGATCAAGCCCGGCGCTTGCCGCTGTACTAGCCGCCAAAGGAAACATTGCCGCGAAGGATGTCCTCGAGGCAGCCGTAGCAGGAGACACAGCAGCTCTCGCGATTATCGATCAAGTGGCGCTCTACCTCGGTCTCGCTCTCTCTCATTTGGCGAATGTGCTCAATCCCGCGAAGTTTATGATCGGTGGAGGCGTGGCCGCAGCAGGTGACTTCCTCTTTTCCCGAATCCGCGAATCATTCAAACGCTTCGTTCCATTCAGCTATGTCGTCGAGTCCACAGAGGTCGTTCCGGCCAAACTCGGCAATGATGCGGGTGTGTACGGTGCGGGCTGGTTAATCCGCTCACAGCTGCACGAATCCTGATCGGGTCACATAAAATGAATAGACGCTCCTGCACGTGAAGCCTCACAGCAAGAGCGTCTTTTTGGTATAGCTTTATGAAGAAGCCTGCCTGGGTGCCAGCTCTGGCTCCCCGCCTTTCCCCGAAACAATCAGCGCAGCACCGACAAGCACTGCACATCCCCCCAACAATTGAAGCAAGCTAAACGATTCGCCAAACAACAACGCCGAAAACCCAAACGTGACAACAGGCTCCAGCGTGCTTAGCACGGACGCTTTGGTTGACCCGATCAGTTGCAAGCCGCGGAAGAAAAAACTGATGGCGACTACCGTGGAAAAAACGACGATCCCCAAAAGCGCCCACCACCCTTGCACCGCAAAAGTCAGATCGACCCCACCGTCTTTTAGCGCAATGAAAAAGGTAGAAATGGTAGCAAACAGGGCGATGTACGCAGATGTTACATAGGACGAAACACCTTTTACCACCCGATTCCCCACCACAATATAAACGGAATAAAACAGCGCCGCAGCAAGAGCCAACGATACGCCAATCGGCTGAATCCCGCCAAATGACAAGCCGAGCACCAGTCCAAGTCCGACAAGTGTAATCAGCATGGCGATGACAGTCTTTTTCGTCAGCCGCTCTTTCTCGACGAAGTAGCTCAATATGGCAACAAACACCGGAAAAGTATACAGCAGCAAGGCCGCCATTGAGGTCGGGATGTACTGCACCGCCGAGAAAAAGCTAAGGGATTGCAGCGTGTACAAAATCCCGCCGAGACAAAACATCGCGAGCACCTGTTTTTTGTCCAAGCGAAGTGACTCCTTGCGCCAGAGCAACAAACCAAAAAACAGGGCAGTCGCCAATAAAAACCGCAAAAACAAAAGCGTCGAAACAGACACACCCGCTTCGTAGGCGTACACAGCAAAAATAGACATGACGCCAAAGCCAGCAGCCGATCCGAAAATATATAGCACACCGACATACAGCGGATTCACAACATTTCACCAGCTTTCTCGAAATGACAGCGACAAAAGAAGCAACAGGGCAGGTTCATTTCTGTGTTCAGTGCTTTAACCCCGCTCCTTCTCTGCGGAATATGCGCGACGCGAGAAAAATAGTGAAAACCACATAGACAAGCAAGGAGCCAATTCCTAGAAGCGCATGAATCGGGTCGACCTTACCATAAAACACTTCCTTGGACAGTGCGACGCCGTTGAACACAGGCATCACGTAATAATGTGCAGGGATGTCGACCGGACTGACTGGCATCAGCATGTACGAGGGGACCATCGCCAAAAACAGGACAGCACTCATGTACGTCTGTCCCTCTTTAAAAGACTTGGCAATCGTACTCAAAACAAGCTCCAACCCTGCAAAAAGCGCCGCCAACAACAAAATAGTCACGATCAGCACCAACAAAGTGACAGGCGAGAAGAACGCGAGTGTAAAATGCTCTCCTTCCGTCGCCATTGGTCCCAGACGCATGGCCAGTGTGACAGAAATTAGCGATGCTACTGCCCCCATGGTACTCATCGTCATGACAGCCAACAGCTTTGCCGTGAGGATGTGCTGGGCTGCAATCGGCGCCGTCAACAGCGATTCGAGCGTTCCCCGCTCTTTCTCACCAGCGACGAGATCATTCGCTGCGGCCATTCCTGCGGATGCGAGTGAGACTACCAACATCAACGGAATGATGCCAGCCAGCATCCCTCCCGACTTCCTTTCCTCAGAGGCTGCATTTTGAAAGGTGGAGACAATCGGCTGAATCGTTTGCTCGGACAAGCCCGCTTGGTTCAACCTTTTCGCTACAACGTCTTTGCTGTAAGCCTCTACTGTCTGCTCGATCAGCGTACGGGCATAGTCAGATTTTTGATTGGTCGAATCATAGGCAACTGATAACTGCGCTGTTTTTCCCGCCGCAATCTCTTCATCGAAGCCAGCAGGAATTGTCAAAATAGCGCGCAGCTGACCTGCTTGCAGTGCTTGCTTCGGATCGGACGGCTCCAGGATTTGAACGGCAGGATTTTTTTGCAAAACCGTAATCAACGAAGATGATCCTTGAACGGCTAACGGGATGTACTCCCTCGCTTCTTTTTCCACATTGCTATACGACGTCCCCAGCAAAAAGAAGACGAACGGAATGACGAGCAGTGGCACCAGGAGTGTCCCCATCCACGCCTTGCGATCGCGAAACAAGTCCATCAGCTCTTTTTTGAATACGGTCCAAACGACATGCAAGCCCATCAGCCCTCGCTCCCTTCCACGACAGCCATGAAAATGTCGTCCAGATCCTCTGTCCCAAACTGCTCGCGCAACGTATCCAAACCCCCGGCGAACCGCAGCTTGCCCTTGTGCATGAGCGCAACTCTTTTGCACAGCTTACTAATCTCGCCCATGTTGTGACTGGAAAACAGAATCGTCTTCCCCTCTTCTTGTAGCTTTCCGACCATTCTTCGAAAGATTGTGGCAGCCGTTACATCCAGTCCTGTCGTCGGTTCATCCAATAAAATGACATCGGGATCGTGTACGAGCGTCCGGGCAATCGCTACCTTTTGCTTCATTCCCCGGGAAAAGGCACCCACTCGCCTGTCTAAAAAAGCGTCCATTTCAAGCATGCGGCTCAGACTGCCAATCCGCTCCTCAAGCCTCGTTTGCTCCAAACCGTATAGACGACCGAAATACGCGATATTTTCCCGCGCTGTCAAACGGCTGTAAAGACCCACATCTCCCCCGAACAAAATGCCGATTCTGCGGCGTACTTCAAGCGGTTGCTGCCGAACGGAAAACCCGCTAATCTCGATATCTCCCTCGGTCGGACTTAATACCGTCGCCATCATGCGCATCGTCGTTGTCTTACCCGCACCGTTTTCGCCGAGAAGTCCGTAAACCTCGCCTGCCTCGACCCGAAACGATACATGCTGGACCGCTGCGATTTCCTTAAATCGCTTGCTTACATCCTTGACCTCAATCAACAGCAGCCCCTCCTCTCCCGTATTTTCCTAGAATCGTACCTTCAGCAAGTACGACGCCCGCTTTTCTCCCATAAACGTCACCTGTACGACCCCCATCCGCCCGCGCAAAACCCGGGGTATGGCGCCCGTGACCTGAAATTCTCGCCGCTTCTCATCGACTCGCGCGACAGACACGGAGCCTGGGGGCGAAAAGACCTTGTCGCCTTCCAGTGTGTAAAACGAAAGAGTGATTTCTCCCGCTTGTCCGTGGGCTTCTCCCGAAAAACGGATAATCTCCATCATTCCTGACACCGCTGACACTTCCGTGAGGTCAAAAAGCGGGTGACGCAGATTCTCAAGTGTCTGCCCTTTTTTCCAGTCCTGCAAAAACGCGTCAAACTCCTGTACAGCAACCATCCACGCCGCCGAGGAAACCATAGCCGTAGGGACATGCGAAGGTATTGCACTAAACAGAAGTGCAGAAGACGTCATCACCAGTGGCAACCAAATAGAAAACATGCTAATTCCCTCCAATAATTGGTTGCCCTTAGCATGCCCTTACAAAAGTTACCCGTATGTGTCTTTGACGAATCAGAATCTTTTGACTTTGAAAGTTGTAACCCTCGTATCCTATAAAGGATAACGCTCTTTCCACTTGGTCAGGGAAAAGCCTTCAAACAACGCGACGAAAGCCTCCGTATCGTTAATATAATGACGGGTTTCTTTTGCCTCTGGATGCTTTTCTAAAAACAGCGTCGCTACCAAATGGCTAACAGGAACACCTTCTGCCTCTTGATCGTAAATGCCCCGTTCAGCGAGCACTTTGCCAAAATAACGGACATAGGTAACGGTTATTGTTTTTTCTTGACCATTTTCTTGCCACGTAGAAATAGAACGATCAAATGTATCAGACGGTGAACCACCTTTTCCAGGTGCCACACTTTCTCCTGCCACAGAAATGAGCTTCATGTACTTCCATCCTCCTTTTTCTTCCTGTACGTTCATTATAGGGGAGAGTGGAAATTGTTACAAATCGGTCGGTGCGTTTCAAAGTCTTTTACTTTGTTTGAACTCACCCTGTCTGATCAAACTCAGAGTAAGTTCAAATAAATTACTTGGGGAGCACTTCATTATTAATTACACCAGACTTCAATTCCTGCCATCCTTCAATTCCTGCTTCATTTATTAGGTTAGAAAGTTTGCTACTATCATACTTATCAAAGTTATACTTTTCATTCACTTCCACATGCTTCGCATATAGTTTACTGTCAGTAGTAATGACATACAAATAGTTTTGACTCTCTGCAATCTTGCCATCTCTCATAAATTCAAAACGAAGGAGATAGACTCGGTCAATATTACTAACTGTAATTTTCTGGTCTTTTTCCCCTTCATTTATCCATTTGTAAATTTGTTCGATTTGCCTTTTATCTTCGCTAGATTCTATTAATTCTGGTTGTGGTTTATTTGACCCATTTAAATACGCTTGAATCCATATCTGTGAAGGTGCTTTTTGAGATTCTTGTGTTGCTTCTATTGGCGTATGTACTGGTTGAGTCCCATTGCACCCTGAAATAAGGACTGTTAAAAGAGAAAAAACTACTACTCCAATAAATTTATTCATGCTACCCTCCTAAAAGAATTACACTGCGACAAAAATACTTGCCACAGCGCTCTTTAATTACCAGAACATGTCATAATATTTTAGCAAATACATATCACCTTAGTCCGTAGCCCCGTTGCCTAAAGCATAAATAAATCTTCTGCTATCATAAGGAACTTCACCCTTCTGTTAAACTAAATGTGTCGGTGAAAAAACTCCAAAATTTTTTTTACATCCCGTGTCAGAAAATCCGTGAACCAGAAGTCTACACAGTAAATCAACAAATCACGAGGAGTTTTTGCGATGGATCACTTGATAATCAAGCCCAAGACTCATGAGGAACACACCCAGATAGAAGACGAGGCTCTGGTAGAGCAGGCGAAGGCCGGAGATCAGGAGGCGTTTAGCGAGCTGGTCAGGCGTCATCGCTCCAAAGTTTACGGCTATGCACGGTCGTACACACAAGAAGCCTTTCTTGCCGAAGACATCGTTCAGGATGCCCTCATTCGGGCTTTTTTGCACCTGGGAACGCTGGTGGACAGCCGACGTTTCCTTCCTTGGCTGCATCGTATTGTGCGCAATCAGGCGTACACACGGCTTTCGAAGGGGCCGCAAAAAAGGGAAACAGTCTTCTCCAGTATGGGCAAACAAACGCATGAGCAGGAACCGACTGATTGGGAGGACCTCGACAGTATTCTGCACAGGCTGGGACGGTCTTGGTCACACTCTGCGCAGAACACCAATCCCGAAGAGGTCATGGTGCGGCGTGAGCTGTTTGAGACGATCAGGAGCCTGCTGTACTGCCTCAATCCTCGGGAGAGACGCATTGTGGAATCTCATTTTTTTGATCATTTGGCCCCTCACGAGATCGCCCACATGTTCCAGATGTCCCAGGGAAATGTGTATCAAGTACTATCGCGTTCTCGCAAAAAACTGATTCAGGAAAAAACTCGTGTCGTTGTTGATCAATACATGAAGACGAGAAAGGTTGCGGGGAGTATGAAACAAGCAGTATTGAATAAGCCAGAAGCATTCACGATGCCTACTTGGGTTACTTGCGCAGCGGCACTATACGGAATGGTAGAATCGACCGAACGAAAAATGTCTTTGCCGATGATCCTTGGCCTGAGCGGCCATGCCTTTCGCTTGACAATCGTTCCTGAAAATATCCATATTGCGGGCCCGACAATGTTTCACTTCCAGCGAGTCTTGCAGCAAGGTTTGAAAAACATGGGCTTTGAATCTCGTGCCGTCACCTCGTATCATCTTTCCTGCGAACCAAGCATGAATGCCAATCAAGTAGAACCTTCGCTACTCAGCCAGGAAGCACGCCAGAAGCGTCAGCTGTCTGTCCTCTTGCCAGAAGCATTGGAGCTGGTTCACCGCTCCATCGACAAAGGGCATCCTGTGCTTGCTTGGGATCTGTTCATGCCAGAGTTCGGATTGATCTACGGCTATGATGATGAAAAAAGAGTGTTTTACGCAGGAGACAACTGCCGAAACGACAGTACTATTCCCTATGAAAACTTGGGGCGGGGTATCGTCGAGGAGTTATTTGTCCTTGCTATCGACCGTGCGTTTCCGATCGATCAACGCGCGATGCTCGCAAATGCTCTCCAATCTGCACTCGTTCATTATCGTGGAGAAGAGCCGCAGGACGCGAGCTGCGTCAATGGTCTAGCCGCCTATGCTGCTTGGCAGGAAGCCTATGAAAAGGGAACGGTTGAGCCGAATGGCAACGCGTATACGACCGTAGTGAACGGGGATGCACGTCGCTACGCCTCTCTTTTCTGGAGCGAAATCGTTGATACGTGGACAGATTCTGTGTTTGATGAGGTTCGTCCGCTGATGAAAGAAGCAGCTGGCTTGTATGGAGCGATTGCTGATGGCTTTGACACGTTAAGCAAGCTTTTCCCGTTCCCGGCTGGGGGCGAGCCGAATGATGCGGAGCAGGGCAAGCAGGCTATTGCGTTGTTGCAGGCGATTGAGCGAGATGAACATGCTGCCGTATCGGTACTGGAACAGATACAGATGGTACTCACTGAGAAGCAGGCGCGCGCATAAAAGGGACAGAAAAAAGAACGCAGTCAGAAAAGCTGCGTTCTTTTTCGTTCGAATTATTCCTCGTATTCGCCCCATTCAAGTGTGCCTTTTACAGCATCTACGTAAGGCCAGCCCTTGCTTTTGTCAATCGTATAGACAAGGGTGAGAAAAGGAGCCTCCTTGCCTTTGTAGTTTGGCCAGAAATAGGACAGCTTTACAGGGAGATTTTTGGCTACGATTTCAGCAGCTTGTTGCTCTGTTACAGATGGCTTCAGGATGGGAAGAGCACCCTCTATTTCCGGCAAATTCACAATGAATTTCAATACTTGTCCACTCTCTATATCGACCTTCATCCAATAGTAACGGTCGAACACAGGCAAACCATTGTGCAGTTCATGAAAAATGAAAGTATACGTCCCTATTCCTGTATCCTCCCCCTCTTCACCCTCTCCTTCATTCAACTCGATCAGCCAATCGGCCAATTTCGGCTGTTTATATGGATCAAATATCTCAACCTGCCATTCAGTAGAGGATTTTGCGACGTATGGCTCAATGACGGATATTGCTTTTTTCAAGGCTTCTTCTTTCGATAAGGGAACGGGCAAACTTTTTGTTTCCGTCCAATTATTCGCACTGATGACCTCTCCTGTAGACGCATCTAGCGAAATGGAAACTTCATCTCCATCATCATCGCTCCAGGAATGTATGAACTCATCATCCACTTCACCTGTGTTGTATTGCGTAAACATCTCCTTCGTATCTACGCCAAACAGGCTCGCAACGACTTTTTCTCCATCTGCCCTGCTTTTGACAATAAGCGGCTCTCCCTTTGGCGATAGCGTAAGCCTCTTCAGGTTGTCAGGATTTCTTTTCCCATCCCCTGCAATCTCTGCTCCCTGAATGAAGTCTATCTGCTTTCCTGTCACAGCATCGATGTAAGGGGTATTCATCCATACATATTGGATGCCCGGCTTGGCATCTTTCCCTTCCAGCACATAGCCCAAATCAAGACGCTCAGGAGTGAAATACTGCTTTTTGAGAGCTTCTGGTGTCAGTGCCGTTTTCGGATCTGGGACCTTGACCCCGCTCAAATTTAGTGGGGTACTGGATACCTCCAAAAGATGACCAGCATAATCCGTTGTCACGTATATGCCCGGTCCAATTCCCAATATCTCCACTCCATTTATTAACGTTGGATAATAAACAAGACGGTATATTGCTAACGGATCAATCAAATCTTCAGGGTCTACTTCTTCAACAGCGTTCGATAATTGAGGGGAGCCTATTTGTTTTCTTTTGTCTGCTCCTAATAACTCAAGCACTGCTTTTTCTGCCCGTTGCAAAATAACCTCGTCTGTCGCAATTTCCCTTTGCTTCCAAATAGGGAAACTAGCACTGTACATGAACAACTCTCCAGTTTTGCTGTCAAAGACAACAGTGGCACCCATGTCATTGGATTCGGGACTTCTCAGATAGAGCTTTAACAGTTTTTCATCGCTCTCACTTTTCTCAATCGTTCGTTTCGTCAACGTTTTCAACGCAGGCTCCAGCTTTTCCAAAGCAGCTACGATTTGAGTGGCCCGCTCCGGGAGCTTTTCCTCGCTTTTTGTTGCAGATGCAATGTGGCTAGGATGGATTTCAGGACTTGCAGCCAAGGCTGTTCCATTTGTTGCTGATAACATCATTGCTATTGTCAAAGCGATTGCTGTGCGTTTTCCATTTCGTTTCATTAATTCCCCTCCTTCTTTCCTAATCCTCGTACTCTCCCCATTTAAACGATCCATTTACGGCATCGACGGTTGGCCAGCCTTTGCTGGTATCAAGTTTGTAAACAAGAATGGGTGCATTTTTCTCCCCTGATCTCGGCCAGATATAGGTCAACCTGACCGGTACCTGTTTGGAAACAATCTCTGCTGCATGTTGGGCTGTTACAGATGGTTTGAGCACAGGATATTTACGATCCTCTGCTGGAACTGATGCCACGAATTCAACGACTTGTCCCTTATTTGGATCAATTACTACTCCGTAGGAATACTCCATGAGCGGTATCCCATTTTGTTTTTCGAAAAATAAAAAGCCATACTGCTCGACGGATTTCTTGTCCTCTTTCTTGCTTTCCTCATACATTTCGACTTGCCACTCGGCTTTTTTAGCATGAGGCTCAAGGAACGTAATCGCCTTTTGCAAGGATTGCTCTTTTGTTAGGGGCACTGAGAGATTTTCGATATGTGCCAAATTTACGTATCCACCGATATCGCCAGTCACTTTGTTCACCATAATAGAGGCCCGATTGAAGTCGATAGGGTTCGACCAATCATAAGTGATTTCGCCCTGCTGTTCATCTTTTCGATAGGTTGTATACAACTTCTTGGCATCAACCTCAAACAAATTCTCTAAAATCTGCTGATCGGTTGCGTCTTTTGCAATGAATGGTTTCCCTTGGGGTTTCAAAGAAATGTCCTTGATATCAGGTGTATGGAGTTTTCCGGCCCCTTCTCCTGCTCTCCATTCTATTTCGATCTGCTTTCCCGTCAATGCATCAAATACAGGCGCCGTTCTCATGGTATATTCAATACCGGGTTTCCCATCTGTTCCTTCCCATACATAGCCACAACGAAGGCGTTCGGGCGTAAATATTTGCTTCTGAATCTCTTCTTTTGCCACAGCTTTTTTCGGATCAGCCACCTGTATACCCGTCAAATCGAGCGGTTGAAAAGATAGGCCCAACAAATGTCCGCCTGAATCCATTTCAACCTCGATACCAAAGCGCGCTTCGTCAATTTCCAGACCATTTAGCAGAATCGGAAAGTACACATTCGGGTATATAAACGACACTTCTTCACCGTATACCGTTTTCGACAATTGAGGCGCATCTGTCATTTTTCGCTTCTTTTCTCCGAGCAACTCTCGGACAGCTTTCTCAGCTTTTTGCACGATGGCTTCGTCCGTTACCTTTTCCTTTTCCTCCCAAATGAATTCAAAAGCCTCGTAACCTAGCAATTCACCGCTCTGGCGATCAAAAAGCAGATATGCACTCATTTCGGTATCGTCAGGATAGCTCATATACAACTCCACTTGATTTTCATCGTAATCAGAAATAACGACCTCTCGGAGCGTCAGGGCCTTTAAAGCAGGCTCCAGCTTCTCCAGTGCAGCGACAATCTCTACCGCACGAGCAGGCAGCTTGACTTGTTCTTTGGATGGGTTTTCAGCATTTTTCAAAATCATTTCCGGACTTGCAGCAAAAGCCTGGGCACCCGTTCCCAGCAGCATGGTTGTCACTGCAAAAGCAGCCGTCGCACTTTTCCATTTTTGTGTCATGAACATTTCTCCTAATCAATCATGATGATAGCTATGCATTCTATCTTACTTTTTTCCCACTATTTAGCATAGATCAAAACACAAAAAAACAGCACCCTCCCCTTACAGAGAAAGTGCTGTCGTATGTTTTGCCCTACAGGCTGTTCAATACTTCCTGAATCAACTTGTTTACCATTCCCGGGTTTGCCTTCCCTTTGGTTTGCTTCATGACCTGACCAACGAAGAAAGCAGCTGCTTTTTCGTTTCCGGACTTGAAGTCTGCCACGGCTTGTGGATTGGAATTGACCGCATCGACGACGATTTGACGCAGGGCGCCTTCATCGCTGATTTGGACGAGTCCTTTTTCTTCGACGATCTGCTTCGGCTCTTTGCCGGTCTCCACCATCTCTTTGAAGACGGTTTTGGCGATTTTGGAGGAAATGGTTCCATCCTCGATCAGCTTGATCATCTCACCCAAGCCTTTTGGTGTCATTTTCACATCAGCAAACACCAGGTTGTTGGCGTTGAGGTGTGCCAACAGGTCAACCATCAGCCAGTTTGCTACTGACTTCGGCTCTGCTCCTGTTTTCACCGTCTCATCAAAGAAATCAGCCGTCTCCTTGGAGATCGTAATGACTCCGGCATCATCCTTAGACAAACCAAACTCGTTCACATAGCGTGCCTGACGAGCATCTGGCAGCTCTGGAATGGTTGCGCGAACCGCTTCAATCCACTCCTCGGAAATCTGCATGCGAACCAGATCCGGGTCTGGGAAGTAACGATAGTCGTGCGCTTCCTCTTTGGAACGCATCGTCAACGTCTTCTTGTTCGCTTCATCCCAACGGCGCGTTTCCTGAACGACCTTGCCACCGGAAGAAACTACCTCCGTTTGACGTAGTACCTCGTACTCCAAGCCCATCTGCACGTTGCGGAAGGAGTTCATGTTTTTCAGCTCTGCCTTGGTTCCGAATTCTTCTTGACCATACGGACGAATCGATACGTTGGCGTCACAACGCAGGGAGCCTTGTTCCATGCGAACGTCAGATACTTCGGTGTACTGGATGATCGCTTTTAGCTTTTCCAGATACGCACGTGCTTCTTCTGGTGTGCGGATATCTGGCTCGGAAACGATCTCGACGAGAGGTACCCCGACGCGGTTGAAGTCTACAAGAGACTCTCCACCAAAATCGCTGTGCGTCAGCTTGCCCGCATCCTCTTCCAGATGCAGACGAGTGATCCCAATGCGCTTCGTCTCACCGTTTACTTCGATGTCGATCCAACCATTGTAGCCGATCGGCTGGTCAAACTGCGAGATTTGGTACGCTTTTGGGGAATCTGGATAAAAGTAGTTCTTGCGGTCGAACTTGGTCTCGCGGGAAATCTCGCAGTTGAGGGCGAGGGCTGCTTTCATCGCGAACTCTACCGCTTGCTTGTTCGTTACAGGCAGTACACCTGGATGTCCCAAGCAGATCGGGCATGTATGTGTATTCGGCGGTGCACCAAACTCAGTCGGGCAGCCGCAAAAGATTTTACTGTTGGTCGATAGCTCAGCGTGAACCTCCAAGCCGATGACGGTTTCGTACTTGCTCATGCTCTTACCCCCTCACCCATTCCGGTTTGCGCCCGTAGAAGCCTGCGGTTTGCTCATACGCATGGGCTACGCGCAATACGGTGGATTCGTCAAATGCACGACCTACGATCTGCAAACCGATTGGCAGACCGTTTTTGGAGAATCCGCACGGCACACTGATTGCTGGCAGACCAGCCAGGTTTACAGGGACGGTACAAATATCCTCCAGATACATTTTCACCGGATCATCTACGTTTTCGCCTACTTTGAAAGCCGTAGAAGGCGTCGTTGGGTGCAGGATGACATCGTAGTCAGCAAAAATGCTGTTGAAGTCCTGGATGATCAGGGTGCGCACCTGCTGTGCCTTTTTGTAGTAAGCATCGTAATAACCAGACGAGAGCGCGTAAGTTCCGAGCATGATGCGACGCTTCACTTCCGAGCCAAAACCTTGGCTGCGGGATTCCTTGTACAGCTCGATCAGGTTGGCCGCATTGTCTGCACGCACACCATAACGAACGCCGTCAAAACGAGCCAGGTTGGACGAAGCTTCAGACGAAGACAATAGGTAGTAAGCTGGCACTGCATATTCCGTGTGCGGCATGGAAACCTCGCTCCATGTAGCACCCATGCTCTCCAGCTGCTTCAATGCTGCCAAAACAGCATCGCGAACCTCAGGGTCAATCCCTTCTCCGATCAACTCTTTCGGTACTCCGATACGCAGCCCTTTTACGTCTCCAGTCAATGCGGACAAGTAATCAGGTACGTCCACATTGGCAGAAGTAGAGTCGTATTCATCATGTCCCGCAATCGCTTGCAGCACATAAGCGGAATCCTCAACGTTTTTCGTCACAGGCCCGATTTGGTCCAGCGAGGACGCAAACGCAACCAGCCCGAAACGGGAGACACGTCCATATGTAGGCTTCAAGCCGACAACGCCACAAAAAGCAGCAGGCTGACGGATGGAGCCACCTGTATCAGAGCCAAGTGTGTAGTAAAAATGACGTGCAGCCATTGCCGCCGCTGAGCCACCGGAAGAGCCTCCCGGAACGTAATCGGTGTTCCACGGGTTTTTCGCTGGGAAAAAGCCGGAATTTTCGTTGGAGCCGCCCATCGCAAACTCGTCCATGTTCAGCTTCGCAACGATAACCGAGTCGGCATCCTTCACCTTTTTGGAAACCGTCCCGTCATGGACAGGATCGTAGTTCGCCAAAAATTTACTCGCGCAAGTCGTGCGAATGTCTTTTGTAACCAGGTTGTCTTTCAGTCCGGCTGGCAAGCCGTAGAGAAGACCCAGCTCCTCATTTCCCTTAACCAGACGCTCGTCCAATTGACGGGCATGAGCCAAGGCTCCCTCTTCATCTACATGCAGGACAGATTTGATTTCTCCGTCATGCTCCTTGATGCTAGCGATGGAAGCCTGCACCAGATCCGTTACCGAAATCTCTTTTGCGCGCAGGGCGCTATGTATCTCAGACAATCGCTTGTCAAACAGCGACACAGTGGGTTCCTCCCTTCTCGTTATCCAGTAGGTTATTCGAATACAGCCGGTACTTTGAACTGTCCGTCTTCGTGATCAGGTGCGTTTTTCAGCACGTCCTCACGCGGCAGGGACGGTCTGTTTACGTCTTCGCGCATGACGTTTTTCACGTCTGTCGCATGGCTGGTTGGCTCAATATTGGATGTATCGAGCTCATTCAGCTTGGCTGCAAAATCGAGAATGGCGTTCAGGTCTTTTGTGTACCGCTCCGCTTCTTCCTCAGTGAGCTGCAAACGGGCCAAATTAGCTACGTGTTCTACTTCTTTGCGAGTAATGGCACTCATTCTTTCCACCTCCGAATCGTATCACATAACTTTGATCTTACTTGAAAAGAGCGGGTTCAGTCAATTTTCACGGGGATTTTGACAGGGAAAACAAATAATGTTTTCGGCAAAAAAATATTGATCGGTTATTAACTAATAAAAACTTTGTCTGGCTGTTGTGGTGGGGAGGAAACAGGAGAAAACGCTTAGCTTCTAGGGCCACCCGCTGAGGGATTGACTGCCCGGCTCCATGAAAAAAAGCGAAACACGCGTCCAAAGTCGTCCATTCAAGGGGTGGCTCAGAGGTGGACGCTAAGGGCTTGTTTCTCTTTTTTTCATTGCGCCTCGGGCGGTGTCCCTAAGATCTTCGCTGTTTTCTCCTGTTTCCTCTACGAGCTTTCCTTGTTTACCGATCTCTTCACGAATTAAAAGCTGGAAGAATGTAGTCAGTAACGACAGAGAAGAATATTTCCAGACGTAGCGACTTGTGGAGTCCTACCAAGCGGAGAAGGGATTCGCGGGCAACAGAAACGCAACCGTGCCCATACGACGTAGCGGCTACCACTTTTGCGTTTCCCCGCGAATTCCTTCGGAGCGGCCAGTCCTAACCCTCAGCGGGACGGAGCACTGAGCTTAGTCTGGAAATATTCTTCTCTCCACCGTAGCTGCATATTTAGTGACCTTGAGTTGTTGCTGTAGTGCTGGGGAGGAAACAGGAGAAAACGCTCAGCTTCTAGGGCCACCCACTGGGGGATTGACTGCCCGGCTCCATGAAAAAAAGCGAAACCCGCGTCCAAAGTCGTCCATTCAAGAGGTTTCTCAGAGGTGGACGCTAAGGGCTTGTTTCTCTTTTTTTCATTGCTCCTCGGGCGGTGTCCCTAAGATCTTCGCTTTTTTCTCCTGTTTCCTCTACGAGCTTTCCTTGTTTACCGATCTTTTCACGACTTAAAAGATTGAAGAATGTAAGAAGTTACGCCAGAGAAGAATATTTCCAGACGTAGCGACTTGTGGAGTCCTCCCAAGCGGAGAAGGGATTCGCGGGCAACAGAAACGCAACCGTGCCCATACGACGTAGCGGCTACCACTTTTGCGTTTCCCCGCGAATTCCTTCGGAGCGGACAGTCCCAACCCTCAGCGGGACGGAGCACTGAGCCTAGACTGGAAATATTCTTCTCCCCACCGCAGCTACATCTTCATCTCCTAAGAAAAAACAAGTCCAAGGCATTTGCCCTGGACTGTGAACTCTTCTTCTCGTTCGCTATTCCGCCTTCTTTGTCGCGAGAGCCTGCCCCATCAAGAGAGTCTTCCCTTTTTCAACGCCTGTCGCCCATTCAAGCTCGTTAGACTCCAACAGCAAGATAACGGTGGATCCAAATTCGAACCAGCCCAGTTCTGAGCCCTTTTCATAACGAGGTGTCCCAGCAATCTTTTCGTGGGTTTGGCGACCGTGCTTGATGTTCGTCGTAGCTGTGTTGTAGCAGACCTTCACGCTGCCTACAAACAAGGCTCCTACTTTTACCAAAGCCATATCGCCCAAGCTATCTGTTTTGATGTGAGTTACCAAGCGTTCATTGCGAGCAAACAAACGGTCTACGTTTTCAATCCCGAGCTTGTTGACGGGATAGAGTCTGCCAGGTAAATAGCAGTAACTGCTCAAATCGCCCGTTACTGGCATATGAATCCGGTGGTAATCCCTTGGACTCAAATAAATGGTGATAAATTTACCACCGTAGTAACGCTTGGCCTCTTCCTCCGAACCGCCCAACAGCTCACTCACACTGAAATCTTTTCCCTTTGCTTGAATCAAGGTACCTTCGCAAATATCCCCCAGCTGCGAAACGGTTCCATCTACCGGACTAACGATGGTATCTGGGCCAGGTGCAATTGGTCTCGCAGCGGGCTTCAGGCGTCGGGAGAAGAACTCCTTCAGCGTTCGGTATTCTGATGCCGGCTTTTCTATGATCGACGTATCAATTTGATAGTGCTTTATGTATCGTTGAATGGCTAATCGACTAAAGGGAGTAGCAGTAATTTTGCCCATAGTCCGTGACATCGCGTTTTGTGGCAAGCGATGGATGAGACCTGGGAGCAGCTTTTTGCCCATAAGAAAATATGCTCCTTCGTAAAACAACAATACCCTTACTTTACCACTTCTGCTAACAGCCAGTAAACCCCGCACTATTACCAGAGGTTCATCATTTTCTTCGGCAGCCTTGCTATACTATAATCATTCTAAGAAGCCACTTATCAGGAGATATCGGTTATGGAGAAGAAATTCGATATTACTACACTTATCAGTCAGCATGGTGATATCCTAACCAGTCTATTCGATCATATGTCGGACATGTTCTTTCTCATGGCTGTCGAACAAGATGCGGACGGGGAGTATCTGTTTCGCTATGTCTTGATGAATCCATCCGCTATGCACGTCGCCCTATTGAGCGAGGAAGCATACGGAAAGACGTTTGACGACGTGTATCCTCATGAAAAAGCCAGCTTATTGCAGCACATGTACACACAAGCAGTAAAAAGCGGGAGTCCGATCCACTTTACTGCGAATGGCGACATCATTGGCGAATCCATTCTTTCTCCTGTCTACGATAGCAATGGCAAATGTACACATGTCTTTTCCATTACCCGCGATGTTACTGAGCGCACAAACCTGGAGTCACAGCTGGCCTATATGGCGTATCATGATGTGCTCACGGGATTGCCGAACAGGCGCCTCCTCTCCGAAAAGCTCCAGCAAGCCCTACGTACTGCCCAATCAAAAGAGGAGATGGTCGCTGCCCTCTATTTGGACTGTGACCGCTTTAAAGAAATCAATGATACATGGGGTCACGACACAGGAGATCTATTTTTGCAAATGCTAGCTAAACGCCTCAACTCATCTGTTCGAGATGGAGATATCGTCGCACGTCTGGGTGGAGACGAGTTTGTCATCGTCCTGACCGGCATTCACTCCGAACGTCAGGTTGAAAAAATTGCGAATCGTATCCTGCTGGCGACGCAAGAACCATGGATGATTGAGAACCGGATCATACCGTTTTCGACGAGCATAGGCATTGCCCTCTATCCGGCATCCGCAAGCGAAGCTGAACAACTGTTGAGTAATGCAGACAAAGCACTTTATCGGGCCAAAAAGACAGGGCGTAATCGTTTCATTTTCTTTGACCCCATTTGATTATTGACTGTAAAACAAAAACACTGCCAAGACGGAGAACAACAAGCTCACTATATACAAAATGATGACCGTCTGCTTCGTTGACAACCCCCGGGACATGAGCCGATGATGAACATGTCGGCGATCCGCTTGGTACATGGGGGAGCCTGCCAAAAGCCTACTGATGATGACCTGCACAGTGTCTACGATGGGCAAGCCTACTGCCAGGACAGTCACGACTAATGAAATGATCGTAGCCCCTTTCATCGTTCCTTCCAACGAGATCACGCCAAGAGCGAATCCCAGAAACATCGATCCCGCATCACCCATAAAAATTTTCGCCGGATAGAAATTGAAGCGTAGAAAAGCGAGTGCAGCACCTGCCAGTGCAACTGCCAATAATGCTGTTAATTCTTGACCTTTGAGCATCGATAAAAAGAACAAGGTCACCGCTGAGATCGCGGTAGCACCGGCAGCAAGCCCGTCGACTCCATCCAAAAAATTCACCATATTGATTAAGCCGACGATCCACAGCACGGTCATTAGCAGGGAAACGAGGATTGGAAATGAAATGTACGTCCCTTCCTCTCCCCCCAGCCACATCAAATTGATTCCCCGAAAGCGAATATCCATGAGGAATGTCATCATCGCTACCAGTAACTGCACCGTTAGCTTCGGCAGTGCCGGAAATTCTTTTTTCTGCGACTTGTACGTATCGTCTACCCATCCAATGGCCACCAACACGGCCCCGCCAACTGCCAAAACTGCAACGGTTTTTTGCGCCCCTGCAAAAAAAGTTGACACCAACAAGAGACCGACGAACATCGCCAAACCACCAGATAATGGAATCGGCCTACTATGTCCCTTTCTCCCCTTTGGCATATCCAGCAGCTTTGTTTTCCAAGCTAGCCAATTTGCCGCTGGCATCAACAAATACACAACAAAAAACGAGGAGAGTCCTGACACGATATAAGTAAACAGCTACCCTCACCTGCTTTGCCCATCATTTTGTCTTTAGTGTGGACAAAATAGGAACAAAAAAGCCACCCCTATAAAAGAGGCAGCTTTTTTATTGTGTAGCTTACAGTTTTTCGGAAACCATTTTTGCTTGTGTGAAGAGCAGGAGATAGTCTGGTCCACCCGCTTTGGAGTCTGTACCGGACATGTTGAAGCCTCCGAATGGATGCACACCTACCAAAGCGCCTGTGCACTTGCGGTTGAAGTACAGGTTACCTACGTGGAACTCTTCGCGAGCGCGCTCCAGGTGCTCACGGTTGCGGCTGATGACAGCGCCAGTCAAGCCGTACTCAGTGTTGTTCGCAATTTCCATTGCATGATCGAAATCGTTGGCTTTGCAGAATGCTACCACTGGGCCAAAGATCTCTTCTTGCATGATGCGAGCTTGTGGATCTACATCTGCAAATACAGTTGGCATGATGAAGTAGCCGGATTCTGGACCTTTTTCGCCACCTGCAACCAGTTTGCCTTCTGTTTTACCAATCTCGATGTACTCGAGGATTTTGTTGTATGCTTTCTCGTCAACCACAGGACCTGTGTAGAAATCGTTGGTTCTGATGTCGCCCACAGTCAGTTGTTTGGTCAGCTCTACTACGCGGCCCAGTACTTGATCGTACACGTCTTGGTGAACGATAGCACGGGAGCAAGCGGAACATTTTTGACCGGAGAAACCGAATGCAGAAGCCACGATGGACTGTGCAGCCAACTCGATATCGCAGTCGTTATCAACAACGATGGAATCTTTACCGCCCATTTCAGCAACCAGACGCTTCATCCATTTTTGACCTGGACGATGTTTCGCAGCCAGTTCGTTGATACGCAGACCTACGTCACGGGAACCTGTGAAGCTGATGAAACGAGTCAGGTTGTGCTCTACGAGGTAATCTCCGATTTGGCTACCGGAACCTGGTACGAAGTTTACAACACCTGCTGGTACGCCAGCGTCTTCGAGAATCTCCATGAATTTCGCAGCGATTACTGGAGTGGTAGAAGCAGGCTTCAATACGACTGTGTTACCCGCTACGAGAGCTGCTGTCGTCATACCAACCATGATCGCAAGAGGGAAGTTCCAAGGCGGGATAACGATACCTACACCGAGTGGAACGTAGTACAATTCGTTGTCTTCATCAGGGATACGAGGCAGATCATGGCGCTGGGACAGCTTATCCATTTGACGGCCATAGTATTCCATGAAGTCGATTGCTTCTGCTGTGTCAGCATCAGCCTCTGCCCAGCTTTTTCCTGCTTCTTTCACGAGCCAAGCAGAGAACTCATGCTTACGGCGACGCATGATTGCTGCTGCTTTATACAGATAGCGGGAACGTGCTTGTGCAGGCACCTTTTTCCATGTTTCGAAAGTGCTAGCAGCTGTTTGGATCGCTTTCTCAGCCAGTGCTTGGTCAGCCTGCGAAACAACGCCCACTACTTGTTCTTTATTAGAAGGGTTGAAGGAGTTGGATTTCTTTTCAGTTGTGATGCGTTCTCCGCCGATGATAAGCGGATACTCAAGGCCAAGCTCACTTTCTACCTTAGCGAGAGCTTCTTCAAATGCCTTTTTATTTTCTGGCAGACTAAAATTGGTAAACGCCTCGTTTTTGAATTCCACTTGCATCTTGTGACGCCTCCTTATCGATATCTTCCATGTTCGGATCACTCATAAAACATATGCAAGGATCATACCAACAAAACCATTTAAGGCTCGACTCTATTAGTGTTTGCATTTTTGCAGAAAAATCACCGACAAGATTCAAGAAGTACCTCGAACACTTTTGTGCACACACCGTTCAATATTTCACACATTTGTTCAATCCGTTATTTTTTGTGTACAAAAAAAACACCCGACCTCCTCACCTTCTCAAGAGATCATTCGGGTGTTTTATGCTTTTCCTTATTGTCTGTAAATATGCATATACGGCTCTCCACTTGTCGGTCGAATGTAGATCGACAATGGTTTGTTCATCGACTGTACATACAGATTGACGTGAACGCTTTTGTCGAAGAGCTGATTGATGCTTCCTGCTGCAAATTGTGTAAACTGCAATGCCTCTGTTCTGGAGTCATACTCCGCAGTGACGGTAATCGTAATCTCAGTGAGCTTGCCGTCCATGAAACGTCCCAGACCAGTCATCCCGATATATTCAGGGAAATAGCCCTTGGATTGGCGCATAAGCTTGTCGTACTGCAACGACTGCTCTGGGTATTTCTGCTCAACCTCTGAACTCGGGAACAGGAAATATTCCTCTTCGATCGGCAGCCACTTGGATATCGTTGCTTCATTCGCCCCTACTGTACCTGACATGATGAAGTGCCCCGGCACCAGAGTAGAATTCACTTCCGGTACTTGATACATCAAAATCAGGATCGGAACTTCCGGGCTGGTTGCACGTACTGACTGCACGATACGAGCTGCAACCTGCTGACCTTTTGCTTGTAGTTCTTGTGCCGTGTACACCTTGTCCTGACCGGTTGCATCCTGATAATTCGGCGAAAGAGACAAGCCCAACACCATGCCAGCTAGGCTCTTATCCTTCTTGCTCAGGTAATCATGCTCCAATACGTGCACGAGAATTCCGTTTTTCTTTTTCCCGTTGGCCCCAGCCGTCTTTTCTTGTGCAATCCACTGGGTAACTTGCTCTTTTTTTATCACTTGACCTTCTTGGAAATAATAATCGGACGTCGGGTATGTCTCCCGAGCAAACTCCATCAAGCCTAATTCAAGGTGACTGAAATCGACGCGATATTTCGTATCAGCAAGCATTCCTCGTGTCTGGTTTTGCTTGTACGGGGTAATGCTTCCGTAGTAATCCTCGGATACTTCCACTACCTCCGACAAGGACGGTGTAGTAGGCTCAGGAGCTTTGTCCTTGCCTCCAGGTATCAGCGAGCAGCCAGTCAATGCCGTCACAAGAAGTACAGCTGTCAAGAACCTGCATCCTGTCAAAAACTTCACTTTCATAGATTACTCCTTTTCGTATCCAAAGGTGGGCGATGTACAAATCATTCGTTCCACTTGATCCATCGCTTGTCTTCTAGCTTGTAGATCAATGCCGATTCGCCAATTCCCACCCATTTTGTATCCTCGCCACCTGAAGCAATGACAATCAACTTTTCTGGTGAACGAGCATCCAGCAACCGCCATTCGCCCTTGATTTTCTCATAAATACCTTTTTCGGTTGCGACAGCGAGAGTACCAGTTCGTCTGTTAATGGCGAGCGAATAGATCTGCTGTGCTCCGGGAATCTCCTCTGTCTTCCACTGCCCCTCTTCATTATAGAGCAAGCTGAATTGGGCCGCTACATAGAGTCGGTCTTGTTCGGGATCAAAGTCCATGGCAAATACTTCCTGGTCCATCGGCTGCCACAGACTCCAAGATTGGGCCCCGTCCGTCGATTGATAAATGCCTTCACCCGAGACAAAGGCAAACAGACGTACTTTGTCTCCTTGGCGATTCCCCACAAAGCTGGTGATATTCGCTGGTTCTGGCAAACCCTTGTTGACTGAAGTCCACTTTTTACCACCATCTGTTGAATGAAGAACCCCATCAATTCCGCCGACAAATATTTGCTTCGGATCATTCGGGTCCACAAACCAACCTTCGATCGCGTACTGATCTAAATCTGTCGAGAGAGATCCCCACATTCCACCGCCAGTTGAGCTATACAACCCTGCATTCGTACCAACCCATATTTGACGGGCATCATCGGTCATCATTAGATTGTTCATGGTTGCGCCCAGTTCCAATACGTCCTGATAGGTCAAGTTCCCTTGTAGAGCAGCAGCTGTAACTGTTGGAGGATTCGCATTGATTTCTTTACTGCCAGTACTGCTGTTATTTCCACAGCCAACCAATTGCAGCATGGCTATTACACCGATTCCCCATTTCAGGAAGCTATTCATGCTCTTCACGTCCCTTCCCTTACTCATCCCTTGTCGCCACCGTTTTCTTAGGCGTTGCTCTCCAATACTTGCAGGAAGCCTGCTTCGTCCATAACAGCCACGCCTAGTTTTTCTGCCTTCTCCAGCTTGGAGCCGGCTTTTTCACCTGCAATCACCAGGTCTGTCTTTTTGCTGACGCTGCCTGTTACCTTGCCACCCAAGCGCGCAATCGCTTCCTCTGCCTCCTGCCGCGACATTTGCGTCAAGGTACCAGTCAAAACGATTGTTTTGCCTGAGAATGGGAGGTCTGCGCCACTCTCAATGCGGATTCCTTTGTACTCCATGTTTACTCCGGCCGCTCGCAGTCTCTCAATAACTGCCTGAGCCTGCGGCTGTGCGAAGTAGTTCACGAGACTCGCCGCCATTTTCGGCCCGATCTCATCGATTTGTGTAATCTCTTCTTCAGAAGCCTGCATAATGGTATCGATATTGCCAAAATGCTCCGCAAGAACACGTGCCGCCTTGGCTCCGACCAAGCGAATACCAAGACCGAACAAGACGCGCTCGAGTGAGTTCTCCTTGCTCGCTTCAATAGCCGCAAGCAAATTATCTACGGACTTTTCACCCATGCGCTCCATACCCAATAGAGCATCGCGCTGCTGGTGCAAATAATACAAGTCAGCGACACTGTGGATGATACCGTCGCGATACAGCTGGGCCACGACCTTTTCTCCCAAGCCGTCAATGTTCATTGCCGTACGAGACACGAAATGAATCATGCCTTCACGGATTAGGGCCGGACACATTGGATTAATGCAGCGCAGAGCCACTTCTTCCTCCAAGCGTACCAGCTCACTCCCGCATTCAGGACAATGCGTTGGCATAGCAAATGGCACTTCATTTCCAGTACGACGCTCTGGTAAGACTGCGATAATTTCCGGGATAATGTCCCCCGCTTTTTTGACGACAACATGATCGCCGATAAGGAGGCCTTTTTCCCGAATAATGTCTTCGTTGTGCAAGGAAGCGCGCTTCACGGTCGTACCTGCCAAGCTAACTGGCTTCAATAGAGCAGTCGGGGTGACATTCCCTGTACGCCCCACAGATACTTCAATCCCTTCGAGAATCGTAACCGCTTCTTCGGCAGGGAACTTGTATGCGATGGCCCAACGCGGACTTTTCGCAGTAAAACCAAGCTCCTCCTGCTGAGCGTAACTGTCGACCTTGATCACCATGCCGTCGATTTCATAAGGCAAATGAGGACGCTTCTCTGTCCAGCCCGCAATAAAAGCGAGCAGTTCATCGACGTCGTCAAATACACGTCGCTCCTGATTCACCATGAAGCCGAGCGTCTCCAGCAAATCCAGCCCTTCACTGTGCGATTCCACTGTCTCCCCTTGCAAATCGCCAATGCCGTAAATAAACGTATCGAGTTGACGGGATGCAGCTATTTTTGGATCAAGCTGACGGAGCGAGCCTGCTGCGGAATTGCGCGGGTTGGCAAATAACGCTTCTCCACGCTCCTCGCGTTCTTTGTTCAGCTTTTCAAATGCTCCCTTGGACATGTAAGCCTCACCGCGAACCTCAAGGGTTAACGGCTTCGTCAGCCGCAAGGGAATGGAACGAATCGTTTTCAGGTTTTGTGTGATGTCTTCGCCTGTTGTTCCGTCTCCACGAGTAGCCCCGCGGACGAACAACCCATTTTCATAATGAAGCGACACGGCCAGACCATCAATCTTCAGTTCAGCTACATATCGGACAGCCTGACTGCCAACGGCCTGACGAACCCGGCGGTCAAAATCCCTGATGTCCTCCTCATTAAAGGCGTTGCCGAGACTGAGCATCGGTGTCTTATGAACGACCTTTTCAAAAAAGGGCAGCGGTTCTCCCCCTACACGCAAGGAAGGAGAATCAGGTGACTGCAAATCAGGGAAGCTGGTTTCAAGCTCCCTTAGCTCCCGCATCAATTGATCGTATTCCTGGTCAGAAATCTCAGGTCGATCCTCTTCATGGTAAAGACGATTATGTCGCTCAATTCGTTTCGCTAATTCTTTAATTTTTGTTTCCGCCGTCAATCGATCCATTTCGTTCATCCTTTCATACTCATACCTGTTCAAAAAGTTGGCTTTTCAGCACCGAGATAGTGGCGAGAACCGCACGAAGGAGGAGCGGAGTGTAGGTACCTACATGAGCACCGGACTTCGAAGGTGAACGCCATTATCGACGCGAATAAGCTTCCCGGATTGCTTCGTGATCAAAAGACGACTTTTTGAACTACCTATTTGCGATTGGCCTGTATTTGCATTTGCACATTATCCTTTTTGAATAGGGGCGAACTTCGCTAAAAGCTTTTTAATGCCAGTCGGGCTTGGGAAAGCAATGTCGAGCTCCATGTCGTCCCCTGTTCCTTTTACTTTGACGACCGTACCGTTGCCCCATTTGCCATGTGCTACTCTGTCGCCAACCTTCCAGTCAACGCCTGCTCCTTGACCATGTCCAGGCAGTTTTTCACCCGCCGGACGGGTAAAGGTAGCAGGTGTGCTGCTTGGGGTTCGCTGAGCACTGCCAAATTTCGGAGCAGAGCTTGATTGTGAGGAGGACGCTCCAAACGGTCTCGCTCCCGTGTCACGTCCGAATGCACTGCCATCCCGCTGTCCAAATGCACTACTGCGTCCACCGCCGGAGAAGCCTCGGTCCGCTGTCGCTGGATTTCCTTCCAACAGCTCAGCCGGAATTTCTTGCAGGAAGCGAGACGGCGCATTCACATTCGTCCGTCCAAACAACGTCCGCATACGGGCACATGTCATGTACAGACGTTCCTCTGCCCGTGTAATTCCCACGTAAGCCAGACGGCGTTCTTCCTCCATCTCGGCATCGTCAAACAAAGAGCGGCTATGCGGGAAGACACCTTCCTCGCAACCTACCAGAAACACCACAGGGAACTCCAGTCCCTTAGCACTGTGCAAGGTCATTAATACAACCTGTCCCTCTGCCGATACTTCCTCCTGGGCACCGTCATCTCCCAAGGAATCAATGTCTGCTACCAGCGCGAGGTCTGTCAGGAACGCAAGCAAGCTCTTGTCTTCATTTTTGCGCTCGAACTCCTGAGTTACAGACAGGAACTCCTCGATATTCTCCAGACGAGCCTGTGCTTCCAGCGTTTTCTCTTCTTTTAAAGAATCGCGGTATCCAGAGCGCTTCAGCACTTCTTCCACCAGCTCAGTGACACTCAAGTAATCAGTCATTTGCATCAAATTCGAGATGAGATCATTAAAGGACAGGATCGCATTCGTCGTGCGTGAAGGCAGCCCCATGTAAGCAGTCTCCTGAATCGCTTGGAAAAGGGATTGACCATTTGCGTTCGCATACGCTTGTAGCTTGTCTACCGTCGTATCCCCAATATTTCGCTTCGGTACGTTAATGATGCGCTGCAAGCTGATATCGTCATCCGGATTGGAGATGAGACGCAAATAAGCCAAGATGTCCTTGATCTCTTTGCGATCGTAGAACTTGGTTCCGCCGACGATGGTGTACGGCATGTTCGATTTGATGAAAACTTCCTCGACCACACGAGACTGTGCATTCGTCCGATACAGGATCGCGAATTTGTCGTAGCTCTTGTACTGTGCCATCTGCTTGCGAATCGTATCGACGATAAAGTACGCCTCATCGTGCTCGGAATCACCTTGGAAGCACATGATCTTGTCACCGCCAGGATTCTCGGTCCAGAGTTTCTTTTCCTTGCGCAGCTTGTTGTTGGCAATGACCTGGTTCGCTGCCTGCAAAATCGTTTTGGTGGAGCGATAGTTTTGCTCGAGCTTGATGAGCTTGGCTTCGGGATAGTCTTTTTCAAAGTTTAAAATGATCGAGATATCGGCACCGCGCCATTTATAAATACTTTGGTCAGCATCCCCCACGCAGCAAACATTTCGATGCTTGTCTGCCAGCATGGAAATCAAAAGGTATTGCGCCCGGTTTGTATCCTGATACTCGTCAACGTGTATATAGCGGAATTTCTTTTGATAAAACTCCAATACTTCCGGCACTTCTTTAAACAGACGAACTGTCGTCATGATCAGATCGTCGAAGTCCAGCGATTGATTGTTTCTCAGCTTTTTCTGATAGGCCGTGTAAACCTTTGCTGCCACTTGTGCAAATGGATCGCCCGCAAGACGCGTATAGGTTTCTGGATCGGTCAGCTCGTTTTTCGCTCCGCTGATCGCAGCCAAAATCGAACGCGGCTCATACTGCTTCGGATCGATGTTCAACTCTTTTAAACATTGCTTGACGACAGATAACTGGTCACCCGCATCCAAAATGGAAAAGCTGCGATTGATGCCGAGTCGGTCGATATCCCTGCGCAAAATCCGCACACACAAGGAGTGAAACGTCGACAGCCATGCATCCTGCGCTGCCGCTCCGCCAATAATGGCAGCCACACGGTTTTGCATCTCCCGCGCTGCTTTGTTGGTGAAGGTGATCGCCAAAATGCTCCAAGGCGCTACTTGTTTGGCACTGATCAGGTATGCGATACGCTGTGTCAGTACCTTAGTCTTGCCACTACCCGCACCGGCCAAAATCAAGACGGGACCTTCTGTTGTAAGGACTGCTTCCCGCTGCTCAGGGTTCAGTCCTGCTGTGATACGATCTGCAAAAGACATATGTATAAATCCACCTTTCCACGTTCCCTAGACGAAAGCATATGTTCCTATTTTCGCACAGATCGCAGTGGAGTTCCAGTTCGTATCCCGAACAGGAAACATCATCCTTTCGGTAGCAATGGCTCGTACATCAAATAAGCTCGATTCTCCGTCAGCCATTCTTGCTCCACCCGTTCTCCTTCCAGCGTGTAGACATCTCGATACAATTCATTTTTCCGTTCATACCCTCCCCAAATCGAAGGAAGGATCTCATGTTCTTTCTCGATAATGACATACGTCCGTGTCGGTGGCATGTCGGAACGCCATTCCCCTACCAAATGTGTATCGGTCAGGTAGACATGCAGTTGAAAGGGCTGTTGCGTCCGGTTGGCGATTTGCAAATCCAGATAGTTATAGAAACAAGTCGCTCCACTTCCGAACGGCTGTGTCCGATTCGAGTCAGGAAAAACATCGAAGCTATGACGATGTCGTTCCGTCACTGTCAACGGTGTATGCAGGGTCATCCAGTACAGCAGATTCGAGAGCTGACAAAGCCCTCCGCCAACTCCGGCCGTGACACGTCCCTGCGAGAGCAGCATCCCCTCTACATAGCCTTTGCTACGGGTCGGCTTGCCAATCTGCTTCCAATACGAAAAGGTTTCCCCCGGATGGATGATCAATCCGTTCAGTCGTGCAATGGCCAGTCGCAAATTGATCACTTTGTTATGCTGCATCCACATCTCCACGTTCTGTAATGGGCGTAACAAAATGGTTTGATGAGAATAATGGACATAGCGCAACCATTCGCTTCTTTTCTCATGAGCGAACCTCGTTCGACTAAATGTCCATTGTACATACCTTTTCCAACGAAAATAGGCCATGCCCGCTGCCAGACGCCACTTTCCCCGTGCGATTGGTTTCATTGCGCACCCCAACTTCCTGATTATTACAATAGACGCAGGAATTTGAGATGAAGTTGCGGTCGAATACAGGAGATCCCTTCACTTCTTACACTTTTGTAAGCAAGACGTAAGCAAATGCCATTTCCCTCCATCCCCGGTTGAGCTAGGATAGGAGAGGTGCGTGATCGGGCGACGAACAACAAGAGAAAGAAGTGATGAGATTGAAAGAAAACGCACCTACGTTGAACCAACGAATTGATACAGTAGATACCGTACGGGGCTTCGCCTTAATGGGCATTCTCCTCGTCAACATCGTGGCATTGCTATATGCGCAAACACCTGAGATAGGAAGTGTAGACCACTGGCTGTTCCAGTTTTTCAATTTCTTTGTGGAATCTCGCTTCTTCGTGATCTTCTCGTTCTTGTTTGGCGTAGGCTTCTATATTTTCATCAGTCGAGCAAAAGAAAAAGGGGCCAATAGCACCGTTTTGTTCATTCGGCGTCTGATTGCACTACTCGCTCTTGGCTTTGTCCATAAAATGTTTCACCCTGGTGAAGCACTTTTCATCTACGCTATCTTCGGCTTCATCTTACTGCCTTTTTATCGATTGAAGGCGCGAACCAATCTGATCATCGGCCTTATTCTGTCTATCCTTGTCTGCTCTATTGGCTTTAAAGCGCTTTTGGTGCTTCCCTTATTTATTTTGGGACTCGCTGTCGGGCAATACGGGGTCTTTCAAGATATTCCGAAATTTTTACCCGTGATTAAAAAAGTGCAGGGCGTGACCTTCGTCCTTTCGTTAATCGGCTTGTTTATCCAATACCGACTGACTCCAGATGATCTGGCAATGAGTGGAGCGAATCTGGTTGTAGACGATACCGTGTCAGAAGATGCCCTCCAGCAGTTGATGAACTACACGATTGCCTTGACCTCCACTGGTCTTGTCATGGCTGCCTTTTACACGACGACCCTGATTCGGCTGCTACAAAATAAAATCGTCCAGACCATCCTCTCACCGCTGACCAGCTATGGGCGCATGGCTTTGACAAACTACGTCGGACAAACCGTATTGATCCTTGTGGGAGGCTATGTGTTCGATTGGTTTGGCAATCTCGGCTACCTGCAAACGACACTGATCTGCCTTGGTATCTACGTGGTGCAAATGGTAGTAAGCGTACTCTGGCTGTCTGTCTTCCGCATGGGGCCACTTGAGTGGGTCTGGCGATTATTTACGTATATGAAAATCACACCGTTGCGAAAATAAACAATCAGAGACCCCAGAAAAGCTGCCTTGGTTGACAGCTGACCCGGGGTCTCTTTTTTATAATATCGGAAAGTGTAAACATCTTCGGATTTCCTCCCGATATTACGGAAAACATTCCGACAATACGCGGTCGCTCATCCATGAACAAGCCTCGAAAAAGGTTTTCTTATTTTTTCGCCAAGTATTTACGAATGTCAAAAGCAACGGCTGCCACAATAATGAGTCCTTTGATAATGAGCTGCCAATACGGGCTGACTCCAATAAACGTAAGACCGTAGTTGATGACGCCAAAAATAAGGACACCCGCAAGCACACCTGGAACGGTACCAATTCCCCCAGACGTCGAGACTCCGCCTACTACACAGGCTGCAATGGCGTCCAGCTCGTACATGTTACCGTAGTTGTTCGTCGCCCCACCTGTCCGAGCTGCCTCCAAAACACCACCGAGTCCATACAGGGCACCCGCAATAGCATAGATCATCATGAGGTTGAAAGCGACGTTGATCCCAGAAACAGTGGCGGCCTGCATGTTGCCTCCGATGGCGTACATGTTTTTACCAAGCCGTGTTTTGTTGAAAATCACCCAGACGATGAACGCAACCATGATCGCAATGATGACAATATACGGGATCGAATATGGACCACTCGGGCCGATGTACCCTGTCCCAAGCTGATTGAAGTCACTCCGCAGTCCAGCTATTGGCTGAGATTGATTAGGCTCCCTGTCAAAATAGATGGAGTTGAACCCGTATACAATGACCATCATGCCCAGCGTGGCGATAAAAGGGGGCACACTAAAACGAGACACAATGATGCCGTTGATCAGGCCAACCAGCAAGCCCGCAGCGATTGCAATGAGAATAGGGATCAGCAACGGCAAATCGGGTAAATCCGGGAAAAATCTACGCGGATAGTCTTGAGTTTGCAGCATCGAGGCGGAGATGACAGCCGTCAATCCGACCACTCGCCCCGCAGAAAGATCCGTTCCGCCTGTAATAAGAACAAACGCAGCACCCAAGGCAATAATGGCGCGAGTGGAGGATTGCATCAAAATATCCCGAAGCGTTGTAATGGAAAGAAAATTGGGATCATAAATCGCAATTCCCGCTATCAACAAAACCAGAACGATATAGATGGCATTTTGCGTAACAAAGCCCTGCACCTGTTTAGCAGACAACGAAGACATACTAGTTCCCCTCCTTTCTCATGCTAGATGCTTGGTAGCCAGCCGCATGATCTCTTCTTCGTTTGCCGCTGTTCCTGACAAAAAACCGGAGAGCTTCCCCTCGCACATGACCATGATTCGATCTGACATGCCAAGCAACTCCGGCATTTCCGAAGAAATCATGATGATTCCTTTTCCCTGACTCGCCAGCTCCGCGATAATGGTGTAGATTTCGTATTTGGCGCCGACATCGACTCCACGCGTAGGTTCGTCCAGCAATAAAATATCCGGATCAGTCAAAAGCCACCGCGCTAGCAGAACCTTTTGCTGATTGCCTCCTGACAGGTTTTTGATCATTGCTTTCATAGAGGGTGTCTTGACGCGGAGCATCTCGATGCTTTGGCTGACATCTGCTCTTCGCTTGCGCTCATTGAGGAGCAGAAAAGGTGTTTGGTAACTGGCCAAATTTGCGATGACTGTATTTTCCAGAATCGATAAGACAGGAATGATGCCAGTGACTCGCCGCTCCTCCGTCAAGAGCGCCATTTTGTACCTCTTCGCATCCTTCGGTGATTTGATCCGTACCTCCTGACCGTTGATCGACACTTTTCCTGCTGACACTGCACGCAGTCCAAACAATGCCTCAATCAGCTCTGTTCGTTGTGCACCCACTAGACCGCCTACGCCTAAGATTTCGCCCTTGCGCAATTCAAACGACACGTGCTGAAAAGACTGGGAAAACGGGGAGGTCAATCCCTCTACCTTCAAAATGGGTTCCCCCGGTGTATTGGAGCGACTCGGGAAACGCTGCGTCAGGTCCCGTCCGACCATTTTGGAGATGATCAGGTCTGTGGTCAGCTCAGCTGCCCGCCATGTACCGATGAGCTTGCCATCGCGCATGATCGTCACGTCATCCGCAATCCGTAAAATTTCTTCCATCTTGTGGGAAATATAGATGATGGCAACACCTCTGCTCTTCAGTTCACGGATGATCGCAAATAGCTGCTCCACCTCGTTTCCCGTCAGTGAAGACGTCGGTTCGTCCATAATAATCACTTTGGATCGGTAGGAGACCGCTTTGGCAATTTCAAGCGACTGTACCTTGGATACAGACAAGTCACGGACTACAGCGTGCGGATTCAGGTCCATTCCCAGATCAGCAAACAGCTTCTCCGTATCCGAAAGCATTTTTTTCTCATCCACAAACGGAAAAGGACCGATTCTTTTGACCGGAAAACGTCCTAGCCATATGTTTTCCATGACATTGCGAAAGGGCACCGGATGCAGCTCTTGATGAATCATGGAGATGCCGTGTGCCAGCGCGTCCTTTGAGCCGCTCATCGTCACCTGCTCATTGTTTAAGACGATTTCTCCCGCATCTGGCCGATAAATTCCGAATAGACACTTCATCAGGGTCGATTTGCCTGCTCCATTCTCGCCCATCAGTGCATGGACTGTTCCCGGACGGACTTTAAGCGTGACATCATCGAGTGCCTTGACCCCTGGAAATTCTTTGTGAATGTGGTTCATTTCCAACAAAAACTCCTGCTGGGCCATGGAATGCCCTCCTCTGCGCAAAATCATCCCCATCACCGAAACAGGAGAGTCGGATTCGTCTCTTCACCGACTCTCCTGCTTTTTATTTCGCGTCGTTCATGTTCTCCTTGGTGATCTTTTTGTAGGGCACCCACACGTACTTCCCGTCCGTAATGTCAAACCCAGTGGAATCTTTTGTTGGCGTTTCACCCTTCGCCAAAGACGCCGCGATGCTAAGCGTTGCTTTTCCTTGGTTATTCGCATCGTTAAGAACCGTTCCGAGCAAGGTTCCCGCTTCCAGCTCCTTAAGTGCAGGTGCTGTGGCATCCACGCCAACAACGGGCATGTACTTACCATTGGCAAAATAGCCAGATGCCTTCAGCGCTTCGATTGCCCCGAGAGCCATATCGTCGTTGTTGGCAAGAACAGCTTCGATCTTGTCACCGGAAGCTGCGAGGAAGGCTGCCATCTTTTCCTGCCCTTTTACGCGATCCCACATGGCCGTATCTTCCGCGACCTTTTCTACTTTAATCCCTGCATCTTCAATCGCCTTCACCGAAAACTTCGTCCGCAGCTCAGCATCCTGATGCCCTGGCTCGCCTTTTAACATGACGTATTGGAGGACACCATCCTTGTTTTTATCTGCTTCCGGGTTTGCCTTCCAGTAATCGACGATCAGCTGCCCCGAGATCGTTCCGGATTCCTCCGCTTTTGCTCCCACGTAATAGACCTTATCCCACTTCTGCATATCCTCTGGCATCGGCTCACGGTTGAAAAAGACGACAGGGATATTGGCTTGCTTCGCCTTGTCGATAAGGACGCCAGCAGCTGTGCGATCCACCGGATTGATAGCGAGGGCATTTACCTTTTTGTTAATGAACAAATCCACTTTGTCATTTTGCGTAGGCTGGGCATTTTGGCTGTCTACAATGTCCACCTCCGCCTTGCCCTCCGCTGCTTTTGAAATCGCATTGCGTACTCCCGTCATGAACGTATCATCGAACTTGTAAATGGCGACCCCGATTTTGGGATTCCCCGCAGGAGCCGCTCCTCCCCCCGACGCTGCTGGCTGCGATCCGCCTGATTGTGAGCATCCAACTACCGAGAGAGTAACAGCGGCCACCAGTGTAGTGGCAATCAGCTTTCTCATTCGATAATCCCCCTTTATTCCTATATTTACATCTGATATACACCAAATGTAAGCGTTTTCCAGGGTGTGTTCCATCGAAAATCCTGCGCATTTCTATCAAAATTCTCATCTGTTTTTCGGTGGCCTATTTAACGAAGGGGAAGAGGAGCTTTTGATTCTCCGACCAGAACATATTCTCCCGATCGATTACTTTCGTTCCGGTGTCTACCAGACTGGGTACTGCTTCTCCGTTGCTCGCTTCGACCGCGTACTTGACGCCGAGATATCCCATCGATAGCGGCTTCTGGATGATCGTCGCGGAAATGATACCTTCCTGCAAATACTCCAGTACTTCCGGTGGACTGTCGATTGCTACGATTTTGACTTTGTCCCGCAGTCCACTGTTTTCCATTTCCTCGGCCACACCGATCGCTGTACTGGAATCGAGTGCAATCACTCCTTTCAACTGCGGGTGCTTGCTGATCAGTTCGCGCGTCCACTCACCAATCTGCTTTTTATCCGAGGGAACATTTTCGTTGGCAACCAGTTCAACCTGCATTTCCCGTGGAAGCAAATCGAGGACGCCCTGTTCTCTTTGTTTGGCATTTGCCTTTATCCGGTCTGTGCCGAGCAATGCGATTTGTCCCTTTTTTTCAATCAGGTACACCATTTTTTCGAAAGCCTTCCTGCCCATATCGTAGTTATCCGTCCCAATGTAGCTCTTGACGGCTGAATCTTTTGCGACTGTGTCGAGTACAAGGATCGGGATGGCCCGCTCCCTTGTCAGCTTGATGGCTTCTCGTAAAACACGTTCGTCACTAGGTGCCACCACGATTGTCTCGGAGCCATCTGCGATTGCTTGCTGCACCAGCTCCATTTGCCTCTGGGCATCCTCCTCATAGTCCGGTGCGTAAAAATTCAGGTTTCGCTCATATTCCTTAGCAGCCATCTCCGCGCCAAGCTTGACCGTTCGCCAATAATCGCCGTGCTTCATACGGACGATCAGCGCCACTGTCTTTTTCTTGTCTACTTCCACATTCGTTAGCGAAGCACTACACGAGTAAAAAAGCGTCACCGCTACCAAAACGACCAGTCCGTATATGCTAAAACGTTTCCCCGCTGCTGTCCTCATAAACGATCTCGCTCCTCTGCAACCTGCCGCGGAATCCATACACGCACAACGGTCCCCTCTTCCTGCTCGCTCGCAATTTCCAATCCGTACTGTTCGCCAAAGGTCAATCGGATGCGTTCCTGCACGTTTAGAATTCCAACGCCCGAGCCTTCTTCGCTTTTGTAAAAGCCGGCTTTTACTTGGGCAAGAACATCTGGGGACATGCCCAAACCATTGTCACTTACCTGAAGTAACACCTTACCATCGATAAGTGCTGCAAATATGCGAATCTGTCCCGGATCAGCCAAATGCTCAATACCGTGGTAGATGGCGTTTTCCACAATCGGCTGAAGCAGTAACTTCAACGTCAGACAGTTAAGCACCTCATCCTCATTTTCGACCACGATCTCGTACTCAAATTTTTGCTTGTACCTCATTTTTTGAATAATGAGATAATGTCGCACATGCTCCAGCTCTTCGCGCACCGTGATAATGTTCTTGCCTCTACTCAGACTAATCCGAAACAGCTTTGACAACGAAGTAATCGTGGTGATGACATCCTCGTTTTTTCCGTTGCCGACCATTCTGACCACAGAGTTCAGCGTATTGTACAGAAAATGCGGATTGATCTGTGCCTGTAGCACCTCCAGCTCGCTTTTTCGTTTGGCTTCCTGTTCCCGAATGATCTGGTGCATCAATTCCCTGACCTTCGCGACCATCAGATGAAAACGCAAGGAGAGCTGTTCGACCTCATGGCTTCCCCGGATCGGTTCACTCTCTGAAAAATCTCCCTGCTCCACCTTTTCCATGGACCGCTCCAACAGCTTGATCGGTCGAGATATTTTTGCAGAGAGATAGTGCAGCACGAACAACACCATGACAATCACAAAGATGAGCAACCAAAAAATGAAGCGACTGATTTCTTTTTTGGTCGTCACAATCTCGTCCATGTAGGAAACCCCAATGATTTTCCAGCCTAGCTGATCGACCGTTTTGATGGTAATCAAGCGCGTTTCGTCCTGTGTCTCTTCTACATAGCTGCCGTAGGAATGCTTCAGCGGCAAGGAACGGTTTTCATTTTTCAATCCGGCGTAAATCAACTGCTGCTGCGGATGGTAGACGATGTTCCCGACCAAATCGATGATGTAGACGTACCCCTTTTTCCCCAAGCCCACTCTCTGGCATAGGTCATCGATCTCTTTGAAATTCACATCGACTAAAAGTACGGCAGGAATTTCTCCGTCAGGTCCGTGGAGAAGAATTTCCCGACTCATCGAGACGACCCAGGTGTACTCTCCTTTAAACAAGTTCTGGATATGCGGGAGCGAAAAGTTCAGATTCGTCGGGTCCTCAATCGCCTTTTGGAACCAGCTCTGTTCCGTCAAACGAGTGTTTTTCCTCAGTACTTTGGAAGGAGTTGTGGCCAATAACGTTCCGTCTCGTGTAAAAACCGCGATGGAGACGATGTCCTTTCTCGTTTCTACGATTGTCTCCAGCTGTTCGCTCAGCTTGTCAGCCGTGAGTCCCTTGCTTCTTCTGATCTTGTCATCGACGAGCTCGAAAATTTGCGTCATCCCATTCAAGTAGCTGTCCAGATTGTATTTCACCTGCTCCAGGATTTGCTGTGTGTGCAGATAGGCGTTTTGCTCTGCCGTCTGCGCAAATTTTCCGTACAGCATCACCCCGACAAACAGCATGACGAGTACAGTCACGAGTGTAAAGGAAGTGGTAATGATAAATTGAATGCCTTTGACCTTGATCACCGTAAGCAATCGTTTCATCGGTTAACCTTCCTGCTCGCTCTGACTTCGGTACTCTTTAGCTGACATGCCTGTATACTTGCGAAAGCTGAAGCTAAAGTAATTGGGATCGGTATATCCTACTTTCTCCGCGATTTCAAAGGACTTCAAATCGGTCGTCCGCAAAAGCTCCTTGGCCTTTTCCATGCGCAATGACAGGAGATAGGACACAAAGGTGGTTTTCGTCTCTTTCTTGAAAATACCGCTAAAATAACCGAGGCTGATGTGCAGTTGCTCGCACACCTTGTGGATGGATATGTCGGGAGAATGATAATGTGCGTGGGTGTAGTCCAATGCCTGTGTGATCAATCGCCTGTACGTCGTTTGCCGTCCGCTTGCGATATTCGCCATGAGGCGCTCACAAATATCTGAGATCTGTTCTCGGGCATCCTCCATACCAGTAAAAGTCGTCATGACCTGCAACAGATAACGTTGCCCGCCAAATAGTTGATCCATGTCAACTTCGGCACGATGGGCAGTCTTCAAAATGGTCGTCATAATTTCCAACAAATAAATTCGGTAGTCCTCAATCGATACGGGAACACCCGCCACCTGATCAAACAATTCATCAATCACGGCCCGAAGCTCCGTACTCGTCCCCATTTTTATACACCGAACCAATTCATGCTCCCTTCTCTCATCGAGGCGTATCTGTTCACTCGCTTGCTTTTCCACGTCATTGATCACAATCATCCTGTTGCAGCCGAGGATGCTTTTGTAATCAAGTGCCTGCATGGCGTCCTCATACGAATAAGGGAGTGCTGCTATATCTGCCACAGCGTTGCCGATTCCGATCGTTACCGTAATGCTCATATATTTTTCAATCGTTCGCCTGATTTCTTCTGCAATATGTTGTGCTCGCACTTCGATTCGCTGCGTGTCGTCTGCTTTTGTTCGCATGAGCAGCACAACCTGATCTTCATGGAGAAAAACAATACCCGCCTGTTTGCCCGCGTTCAGCTGCTCTTCTGCGATATTTTTCACAGCAAAAAGAAACAACTGCTGCTCCTCCTGCTTGGGCTGGTCTACACAGATGACCGCCACGAGATATTCGGGACTCCTGAGCTCAATCCCGTATTCGCAGGCTTTTGAAAAAACATCGTGCTGTACGAGTTGACGACTCAGCAAAGATGATAAAAAAACCTCCCGCAGCACCGGCAAGCTTTTTCGATAGCTATCGCGCAGCAGCTGAACGTTTTCCCGATGGGCCGCCTCTTCGTCCATCCGTCGCTTGACCTTGTCCAGCGCTTCCATCAGCTCACTCGCGGAAAACGGCTTGAGCACATATTCATCAATTTGCAGCTTCACGGCCTTTTGCGCGTACTCGAACTCATCAAACCCAGTCAAGATAATGATGCGTATGGCAGGGTAATCGCGCCCGATGGACTCCGCCAGCTGAAGTCCGTTCATAAAGGGCATCTTGATGTCGGTTACGACGACGTCCGGTCGCAGCCTCTCTACCAGCTCCAATGCCTCTCTGCCGTTTTCTGCTTTGGCAACCACCTCGTACCCGTGGCTATGCCAGTCAATTTCTTGGCTAACCCCTTCTCTTACATCTTCTTCGTCATCTACCAATATCAGCTTATACATAGGCACCTCCCGCTGTTGTACTTGTACAACGGGAGGCGATTGTTTTCCTGCAAATGGAATTAGTATGACGCTACCATGTCTTATTCAGATCATCTGCATAGAACAGAATCGCTTTTTGATAGGCCAAAATCGTAGGATCGCTTGAGGTTTCTGCGAGGTTTTTCAGGAGGAGATTCATGGCTTCGTGATGCTTCCCGAGATTGTAATACGCCATGGAAAGAAAAATCGGAAAGGAACGGTCGCTGGGGAACTGTTGCATCCCCATCTCGAGCGTAGCTGCTGCCTGCTCGTATTGTCCCAGCGTGCGATACGTACTGCCCAAACCGAGTAATGCCCCTTGCAGGTCGTCTTCGACAGACAGTCCGAGCTCAATTGCTTTTTCGTAAAAGGGAACGGCTTCCTTCTCCAATCCGGCTGCGTCGTGGCACCAAGCACACTGATAATGGGCGACAGGATCAGTCGGAGATTGGTTGACGAGCTGAAGGGCAAGCTGGATCGCTTCGTCCAGATGCCCTTCTTTTCGCAGATGAATGATAGTTTGGATCATCGGGTTCATGTGAGCACTTCCTTTGCCTGGGTATCTATCTTCCCCCTAGCGTAACAGGGCAGCTTGGCAAGGTGAAGACACAAATTCGTTATGTGCCCTGCAAAGGTTTTGTCCGCTCTCTTTCGCTTCTCCGTTGTCGATAGGCTCTCATCCACGACCAGCCCAAAATGAGAAACGGAACTAGCACCAACAGGATCAACAGGATGCCGTCCCAAAACTCCCACGAGTGAAGCGGAGCGTTTTTCATGTCGTCGGCGATGATCCAGATGAAATCAACCGCCATGCGCAGCTGATACTGGACAAAGAACCAAATTCCCCACACTGATCCAATCAAGTAGACCCAGCTATACCAGCGAATGACTCTCTTCTCATGGTCAGCTACGTACTCCCATTCCTCCTGCTCCTCCTGCGTCAAGGAACGGAATTTCCCTTTCAAAAACATGCGTGTATTCACCATTAAATTGGAGCATTGGAACTTGGTTGCCAGCACGTAGTACAAGTCGGTCTGCATGAAAACCATAAACTGAAAGGCCAAAGCCATGAGCAGAATGACATTCAGCATGCGAATGAATGCTTCCATGAAGGGCAAAAGCGTCAGCCAGCCTTGATCATTGGCAAACAACAAAATCACACCGATTCCCATAAACATCGCATCCCACGACATTCCCGCCAAAAACGCCCTGTATCTGCGCTGTGGCTCAACGAGAACGATATTGGACATATTCGTTTCTGCTACGGCAAAAACAAGTCGATGCCCCAGACCGATACGACTGCCGATCCCCAATGATCGGGCCGCCATCAAGTGAGCCATCTCATGGAAAAACAGAAAAACCCAAGTGGCCACGAATGAAACCACTACCGAAACCGTCACGGAAGAAGAAACAAAAATATCGGAATAGACCGGGATATACTTGCCCGTAAACAAACAAATGAAAAGACCCGTGAAAAAGAAGAGACCGTATAAACCAAAGGCAACACGGTTAAAGAAAAACTGCCCCGTCCCCTGCTTGATCCAAGAGAAATGATCCACTACCGGTACTGGTTCGTTGACAACTTCTTCATCTACCATGTAGACAAATTGATAGGAAGCAATTAAATCCTGGGCAAAATCAAGCACATCTACTGGTTCGCCCAACCGTTCTTCCATGATCGTCGCGACTTCATGAATACTCCTCCCTTCATCCAACATATCGATGATCTCGACACCAATGGCCGGAAGCACAATGAAATTGCTGATATCCGTTCGTCCAATGAGGATCTCTTCCTCGTTTTCCGCCCGACGCGCAAGCGGGTGCATCTTGAGAATGCTATCTCCCGAGATATTCACTTGCCAAACACCTTCCTCTCTTACAGGAACGATTCCTTACTTTGCGAGCACTTCGTTTCTCTTGATATGAAAAATCGGCTCCGTTCCGCTGCCTCTTCCACAAGTCGGGCATTCAGCTTCATTTCGCTCCCACTCAAAAAACACGCTCTTTTCCAACGTGTTGAAATCGAAAATGATAAATTTGCCCGCCGATTGTACTGGAGCAATTCCAGTCAAATACCTGATTGCATCGGAAGCCATCATTCCTGTAATCATCATGGTGTTGGGTGCAATGGTAGCGGTAGGCAGAATAAAGTTGGTATCGAGCAGCCTTTGGATCAACTGCGGATAGTCCTCAATCTGTGTAGAACGATGCAAATGCATGCAGTCGATACAGCCTGTCTTACCCGGTTCTACCATGAAGAACTGTCCTTCGATGAGGTTGAATCCCCCAGCAATGAACGGGATTTGCAGCTTGGTGCAGGCATGATTCACCCATCTCTGCAAAAAGAAAAAGGGCTGATCGGCTGCAAGCATCACGAGGTCACTTCCCGCAATAACCCGCTCCACGTCTTCGCCGGACTTGATTTGCATCGTCTCCGTTTCAATCAATACCTCAGAATGAAGCCTTCCGATGAAATCACGTGCCGCTTCTACCTTCAGGCGACCAATATCATGCTCGTTAAAGACCATTTGTCTGTTCAAATTGCTAAGCTCTACTCTATCAAAATCTACGAGCTTGATATGCTGAATACCCGCTCCTACCAGATTGACCAGTAGCGTAGAGCCAAAGGCACCCATCCCTAAGATCGTCACTTTTTTTCTACTTACCTGTTCCTGTAGCTCGCTTGGACTTTGATTGAGATCGGTAAACAAGGAGAAGTAGCGGATATTCGCTTTATATCTTTCCTTTTGTTCCGAGGTCAGAACGGAAGCCTCTTCCTTCGCCTGATCCATTAGGAAACCCAAACCACTCAGTGATTCCACTGCTTCCACTATTTCTTCATACGTAATTTCGGGGTAATCGACAACCAATAATGTATGTATTTCACCGATAGTACGAGTGCCATCCATCAGTTTGATCATCTTGCGGATAGACCCATTCTCGTCTTCCAATTCGAATGTATAGCCAGGAGCCTCTCCCAAGCGGAGCATCTGCTCTGTCACTTCATAGACGGGATGCACTGGTTTAAATAAAGGACGACGTTCCATACAAAACACCTCCCAATAGTAGGTTCGCTAACCCGGCTCATTTTAGATGAAAAAAGGGAATAGCTCTTGTGCTATTCCCCCTCTTCTTAAGAGAATTAAGCTGCTACTGCAGTAGTGCGAACGCTTTCAACTTTTTTCGCTTGGATTTTCATGGATAGTTCCTCCTCTCTCTGATTCAAAAATAAAGACAAGTTGATTATATTTCATAAATTTACAGAAATCTACAAATATTAGCAAAGTTTTATATATTTTGGTAATATTCGACTATTTATTTCGTATGCAATAGTATTTTCCTTCCATTTTCTATTAAAAATCCTAAAATTCCTTCTTTTAGGAAAGAATTCTCGATTCTTTTTTGGAAAATACCCCTTATTTTGGGACACTTTCATTCTGGGATTCGTAGTACTAGGATGTAATAAGAAAATTTGACCAAGATCACTTTTGTTTGATCAAAAAAGGAAAAGCTGCGCAGCGAGCCTTTTTTGCCTAGGAGGAGCACAAATGGAGGAAGATCGAGTGATCATCGGGCGGGTCTTGCAAGGAAACAAAGACGCCTACTCCGAGATCATTGCCAGATACCACGGAAAAGTAAGTTCCATTCTTCGCAAGATGTTGGGACATACACCGGATGCACAGGATATCGTGCAGGAAATTTTCATCAAGACGTATTACCATTTACCAGAATATAAGACAAACTACGATTTTTCTGCATGGTTGTACCGGATTGCTGCCAACCACTGTCTGGACGAGCTGCGTAAACGTAAACGCAAGCTTACACTCAGCTCGAATGAAGAGATAGAGCCAGTGGATAGCCATACGCCGGAGGTTGCCTTCCTGAATAAGGAGGGGCAGCGCTTGTTGCGTCAAAGGATGATGTCTGTCGAAGAAAAGTATCGGATCGTCCTCGAAATGCGCTACTTCGAATCTTTGAGTTGTGAAGAAATCAGTCATCGACTGTCGATTCCGTCGAGTACTGTTCGGACGCGCCTGTCTCGTGGAAAAGACAAGCTGAGGGAAGCAATCGGGCATGCAGGGCAAGGGGGGGACTTTCATCTATGAAATGCTTAGATAAAGGACAAATTGCTTTGTATTTGTACGACCTTCTTGAGCCAGAGGAAGCAGAGGTCATAGCAGCCCATTTGGAAGATTGCAGTCATTGCCAGCGTAGATTGAAACAGGAGCTGGACGAGCTGGAAGACCCAGAAGAATCACTGGCGACAGACGAACCGTCCGAAGCAGTCATTCATGCCATTATGGCGAATCTGCCCCCTTACCCTATACACGTCCTGAAACGCTCAGAGAGACAAAACATACAGAAGAAAATGGATTGGAAGAAAAGGAGTCTGGATATCGTGAAAAAAGCAACCATCGCCGTAGCAGGAATGGCAGCAGTCGTCTATTTTGGAACACTGACTTCACCATCCTTTGCGACTTATGTAAATAACTTGTATGCCTCTACCATAAAATCAGATCCGCAGCAGACAGAGAGTAGCTTGTTTGCAGCAAAAGCGTCCGAGGACGCCCTCATCCAGCGTGGACTTGAAAGAGGATATAACAAGAAGCTTGATTTGAAAGCCGTCGACAACGGAATGACGCTGGAAGTAAAAGAAGTTATGGCAGATACGAGGGATGTCCGGATTATTTTCGGCTTCAAGGATAAGAATGGCAAGCAGCTTGAAAAGTTGTTCCGGAATTTGCCAGTGGGGGATGAAGATAAACTGAACGAAACCTATGAAATAAAAATCACAGACGAGGACGGAAACGTTCTTGAAACAATTGATAAGTACCATCTTAAATATAACAAGAAGGAAAGCATCGGCGAAAAAGAGGAGTACTTGATGGTCAGCCGACCGATTAGCCGATATTTTACAGATGTCAGCAAGATTCCTGACAAACTAAACATCGAGCTTCGCATCAAGAAGCTGGACAAAGTTGACGGGAATTGGAGCGTGACCATCCCTGTTGACATTTCCAAAGCAAAAAAGGAAACGAGAATTGTTCCGATTAACGAGCATTTTACCGCTCCCAATGGCGAAGTGATTAATCTGAAGCAAGTGATGGTGACACCTGGCCAAACTGAATTCGTTATCGAGAATACGGAAGGAAGCGGTAGTTCCCCATCCTTAACTTATGAAGTGGTGGACGACAAGGGGGCTGTACTCGCAGCTTGGAGCACTCTGGACCTGATGAGTGAATTTGGGGAAGAGCCGAATCCATTTTTCAAAAATGTAAGCAGAGAATATTTCGTTCGTGCAACCGATGACAAAAATATTCACTTCATCAGCTTTCATTCCTTGCCAACGGATAAAAATCTAACCTTTAGAGTCGGTGATAATTACGATCAGGTTCCTTCGAATTTTAAGCAAAAGCTGTCCATCGAGACACTAAAAACCACTCCTGTAACGATAAAGCATGAAGGAAGCACACTAACCTTCTCAAACTTTGCTTCAGAAGAGATAACGAAAACAAACCCAATCACTTCTAAAAAAATCAAAAGGCTGCGTAATACATTACAGCTAGAGGCAACTTTGGCACCAGGTGTGATCTTTTTAGACTCCTGGGAGGGTGCTGATGACAAGGGAGAAGAATACAATTTTAATTTCATGGGCTCCACAACAAAAGATGAAAAAGGGAATTTTATCATGAAAGGTACACTCGTAGATGAGATGGACGTTAACCCGAAAGAGCTGACGCTTACGATCGAGGAACAAGTGAACAAAGCAAAAGATATGGATTGGAGCGTAGCACTTCCACTGAAGAACTAACGCAAAAATAAAACCACCACTTCCAACGAGACTGTAACAGCTCATGGGAGTGGTGGTCATTTTTTAGTATTGGGTTCCTTTTACAGCCTTCACAGTAGAAAGCGCAGCATCGAGATCATCATAAATGACATTCCCTACAACAACCGTATCTGCAATCGCAGCCATTTCTGCCGCTTGCTCCGGGTTACGAATCCCGCCGCCATAAAAGAGGTGGGCTTCACCCGCGCCTGCCTTGGCAGCCTTTACGATTGTCGGATCACCGTATGTACCGCTGTACTCCATGTAGACAATCGGCAAACGACAAATGTTCGTCGCTACCTGCGCATACGCTTTGGCCTGCGTGGCATCCGCAATCGGACGTGCTTTTGTCAGCTGTGCTACGCCCGCTTCTGGATTGGCGATGATATATCCTTCTGTAATGATCTCATCCCAATGAATATAAGCACCAAACGTTTGAAGCCCCGATACATGCGGAGCAAAAATCCAGTCTGGATCGCCAGCGTTCAATACGAGCGGGATCAAGTACGAATCAAATCCCGGCACAACTGCATCCAACGAGGAAATCTCCAGGACAGCCGGTACTGCGTAACGACGCAATCGCGACATCAATTCGAGTGTATTGTCATAGGTCACACCGTACGTGCCGCCCACAATGATCGCATCTGTTCCGGACTCGCAAATCGCCTCCAAGGCCTCGTCATCGATTGTTTTATCCGGGTCTAGTTTAAATGTATGGCGCCAGCCACGATAGTCAATCAACGTTGCCTGCCTCCTAGCTATTTTCCGATCCGCTCAAGTGCCATCTGGTATCCATCGTTTCCATAGTTCAAACAGCGTTTGACGCGGGAAATCGTCGCCGTACTTGCCCCGGTCTCTGCTTCAATCTGATTGTAAGTAAAGCCTTTGCGGAGCATTCTCGCCACTTCCAGGCGCTGTGCGAGTGACTGCATTTCGTTCACTGTGCACAGATCGTCAAAAAATTGATAGCACTCTTCCATCGTTTCCAGGGAAAGAACAGCTTCAAACAACTGTTCGAGCCCTTTTCCTTTTAATTTTTCCAATTGCATGTCTGTCACCTCTGTTATATATCCGTCTATCGAGCGATTTCTCACTGTACAATTTTTAAGCACTAAAGCTTCACCAATTATCTTAGAAGAAACTGCCTTCATCCGCAACCCCTAATCCTTACTGGAACGTGAGGGACTTCGACAGACCCGGTGAGTTCGGCAATATAGAAACCCAGATATTCCCAGGTAAAAGTGGTGCTTCTTGCGTCAAAGCCGCATCCTCATAGGCACGGATGACACCATTGCTGCGCTTCCATTTGATCTTGCGCGCTTTTCCTTGCTGGAACAAATAACCGTCCCCCGGCCCGATTACATCGACCGATAGACGCCCTTCTTTATCCAGCACGCGGTGTTTAGCAGAGATGACCAATAGATTGGTCGTGGACAACTGCTTCTTGTCGCTCAAGTCCAAATGCGGCTTGCCTGCCGTAAAGCGCATGTATTTTTTTTGCTCGGCATCATATGTAAAAGCCGCTTTATTCAATGAGTGGAAAGTCAGATCTACCTGTGAAGCAGGCTCGCCTTCCTTGATCTCGGTATCCTCCGGCAGGAACGTGAAGTGAGGCACCTCTGCCGTTTGACGCATCCCTTTATCCTGCATCGCTTTTTCCAAGAGCTCTGGCTTGGTGTACAGGTTATGTGGCATTTTACGGAATTTTTCGCGCCAAAAGTATTTACCGTTCGGGATTTCATCCAGATGACTGAGGTCTTTTCGCGCCAAGGTTTCCAGCGCATCTGGACTGCCTCCCGCGTGGACGAGGACTGCATCAAAACCAGTCCCGATCTGGATAAAATAAGGGCGGATACTGCGGACAGGTCCAATGACTTCCGGTTTTTGGCTTTGGAATATCGCAAGAAAACGGGTCATTTCCCCTTCTGACAATACCTCATAAATCATGTCCGCTTTGTTGATGCCTGTTTGTGGCCGTGCGGGCGGAGCGTTGTTGATCATCACCATGATCGGGCGTTTGCTCCCCAGGTTTTCTTGACTGCCAATTCCTGTCATCGGTGCCTTATACGCGTATTCGATGGGCTGATTCGTTTCCGGTGGCGTTTGCACAAGTGGATCAGGTAACTGCGGACTAGGTTGGGTGTCCACTGGCTTTTGACCGCAAGCCGTCGTTAAGAGCATGAAGGCTAGTACCATGAGAGACGATTTGACTGTTCGTTTCATATGAATCGCTCCTTTCCATCTCTCGTTGTCTTTTTTTCCCTGTTTCTTTTTCCAGAAGGATACAGGGGAATCCTGCTTCCACACGTTTTCCACGATTCTCATACGTACGTGCCACACATCTGGTTTTGGGCTATGCTACAATACGGATATAAAACAGATGCAAAGCGAGGCCGAAATCTATGAATACCCCCTACCTCGTCTATCTGGTGGACGATGAAACGAACCTGTTGGACTTGCTACAATCGTATTTGCAAAATGCCGGATTGCAAGTGAAAGCGTTTTCTAGCGGAAAGGACGTCTTGCCGTTACTTGATGAGGAAACACAACCACATTTGTGGATTTTGGACATCATGATGCCCGACATCGACGGCTATGAGCTCTTGCGCCTTATCCGCGAAAAGTCGAATGTACCCATCATCTTCATCTCCGCTCGCGATCAGGATGTCGATAAAATCATCGGACTGGAACTAGGCAGCGACGACTACTTGGCGAAGCCATTTCTCCCTCGGGAACTGGTCATCCGTGCGAAAAAGCTGCTCCAGCGCACCTATGAGAAGCCTGGTGCCGCTGCTTCCTCTACCCAGACTTTCCAAGATTGGGTAACAATCGATCCTTATATCATCTCAGAAAAAGGCAGACAAGTAAAAGAGGGCGACGAGCTTATTGATTTAACCACCAAAGAATTCGAGCTCATTATCTACCTTTTGCACAATCAAGGTCTGGCCTTGAATCGTGAGCAGATTCTCACCTCTATTTGGGGTGAAGACTACATCGGCTCAGATAGAGCTGTCGATGACTTAGTGAAGCGTATCCGCAAGAAAATGCCTAAGTTTCCATTGGAGACGGTCTATGGCTTCGGCTACCGAATGACGCGTATATGAGCAAATTCCGGCTAAAAAACCTGCCGATTTCCAGGCAAATTCTCATTTTGTTCATGATCTTGACTAGCGTCCTCGGGGTTGGCCTTGGCATCGGGTATCCACTGGCTGTCAAACAGTATCTGGTATCCAACACTTACTCGCTCTTGGAAGAAGAGTTTTACACATTATCTCAGCATATCTCCTTCAATGAGCATAATGAGCTGCTGCCTGTTCCGGCTGCTGCCCCCTACTTTTTACAGCTCTTGCTCCAACGCTATGAGTACTCCTTTGATATGATTGTCTATGCCGAGAACGGTCAAGAGCTAGGCAGCCGGAGCAATAGCAATGGCCGCATTCCGTATGAGGATTCCAAGGAGCTGTTCCTAAAAGCAGCCACATACCCAAGCCAAAAGCTGCAACATGGTTCACTGGACCGTGGAGACGAGAGCTATTTGTTCGTCAGCAAAAAAATGGACTACCACGGCTTCCCTTACTACATGGTGCTGTTCTCCAAGGAACAGGAGCTCAACCAGATCAATTCGATTTTGACTCGTCAGTTTTTGCTCGTTTTTGGTCTGCTGCTGCTCGTAAGCTGGCTTTTGGCCGTGTGGTTTAGCGGGTATTTGAGCAGACCGCTCCGCACCCTTGAAGATCTGTGCAAAAAGATCGCTCGTCGTCAGTTCGATATACCGCTAGCGATGGATCGCGGGGATGAGATCGGACAGCTCGCCCGCTCATTCGATATGATGAAAAACCAACTGAAGGAATACGACGAGTCGCAGCAGCATTTTGTCCAAAATATTTCCCATGAACTCAAAACACCGATCATGGCGATTCAAGGATACACGCAAGGACTCATAGAAGGCGTCTTCCAGGGCCCTCAGGCTGAAAAAGGGCTTTCCATCATCATGGAGGAGAGCAAGCGCCTCGAAAAGGTCGTCGGGCAGCTCTTGTATATCACAAAGATCGAGTCTGTCTCTCAAATGATGCAAGTCGACCGTGTCGACCTGTCAGAGATGATGCACCTGTTAAAACAGCGGCTCTCCGTGCTCAATCCGCAAGTCGAGTGGGAGTTAAATCTGGCGGACGACTTGATTGTGGAGGGAGACGGCGAGCAATTGAGCACTGCATTCGTCAATATCATGGAAAATCAACTGCGCTACGCCAACAGCCGCCTTACCGTCACAGGGAGACAAGCGGGAAAAAGCGTCGTCGTCACGATTTCCAACGATGGGCCACCCATTGAGGAGGCGCTGCTGCCGCATTTGTTCCAGCGTTTCCGCAAAGGAAAGTCCGGCAAGCATGGGCTCGGACTCGCGATTGCCCGCGCCGTCTTGGAAGCACATAAAGGGACAATCGATGCCCGCAACGATGCAGATGGACCTTGTTTTACAATGATCGTACCCATTGAATTCAAAGGCCGATTAAGTTGATAGAGGGGGCACTTGTCCTCTCTTTTTCTATTCTAAAGGAGAAATTCAATAAAAGCGTAAGAAGATACCGTGACAAAACCGAGCTTCTCATACACATGTACCGCCGTAGGATTATCGGCAAAAACCATCAAATAAACATTCGCAGACTTCGCCAAGCCTATCCGGGAAATATCTGAGCTGATTTGCGTACCCAACCCTTTTTGCCGATGATAAACAGATGTTCCAATGTTCCCGATTTCTACGTAGGCTTCGTCATAGACATGAAAGCCTGCTACAGCCATCGGTTCCCTTCCTTCCGAAAAAAGTGCGATGTGTGGCATTTCTGCTACTTCCTCTGCTCGAAAACTAATCATGCCGAGCTCTGCCGCCATATTCTCCACGATCTGTGCTTCGGATAACACCAGTATTCGTGATTCTCCCACAGGTAAAAGACGCTCAGGATCGGTTAGTTTCATCAAATACATGGTACGTGTGGCAAGTATATTCGGAATCTGTACGCGCGTTAGGAGAGGCTCTGCTAATGCTAACACGCCCTTTTGTCCATCTGGCAGGCTGCCATCTAGCACTTCTTTCAGATAGGAGAGCATCGCCTCCACTTCGTAATTTTCCTCCCCCTCTACCACATGAAGAGAAAACGCGTGAAAAGGCATCCCTTTTAAGTAAGACCCGATGGCGATTAATTCTTTTTGGGCGCTGTCCGTTACAACGACGCTCCTGTCCGTTCGCAAATACATATTTCCGTATAAAATGTACGAATGTTCTAACGAAATTTGTTCCAAAAGCTGGCGTTGTTCATGACCTGTTCGCAATTTTAGCAAAGAAATCACTCCTTCTAACGATTCCCTATTGACGTTGTCGTACTTCACGGTTAACATGGTAAAAATTTCTCTATTAAAGAGGCAGTTCAAAAATCAATTTCACCTAGGAGGAGAGAATCGTGGCTTTTTATTACACAGAACCATCTCGGACGTTTAATGAGTTTTTGCTGTTGCCAAATCTCACCACAAAAGAATGCACACCGAACAATGTGGACTTATCCACTCCGATTACCAAGTATAAAAAAGGTGAAAAGCCTGCCATCTCACTAAACATACCGTTCTCATCCGCAGTCATGCAAGCAGTTTCCGACCATCATATGGCGGTCGCATTGGCTAGATGTGGCGGTATTTCGTTTATTTTTGGCTCCCAGTCCATCGAGAGCCAAGCAACCATGGTTCGCAAAGCAAAAGGCTACAAGGCTGGTTTCGTCGTGAGCCGCTCCAACCTGACACCAAGCCATACGCTGAAAGACATTTTGGAATTGAAAGAGGCGACAGGCCACTCCACCGTTGCCATTACGGAAGATGGTACGGCAAAAGGCAAGCTGCTCGGAATCGTAACCGGTCGCGATTATCGCATCAGCCGTGACTCTCAAGACAAGCTCGTCAGCGACATCATGACTCCATTCTCGAAGCTGATCTATGGCAAATCCGGCATCACGCTCTCCGAAGCCAACGATCTGATCTGGGAGCACAAGCTCAACTGCTTGCCAATCGTAGATGAAAATCAAAATCTCGACTTCCTCGTTTTCCGCAAGGACTACGATTCCCGCAAAAACAATCCGCTGTCCCTTTTGGACGCGAACAAGAGCTATATCGTAGGTGCCGGTATCAATACAAAGGACTACAAGGAGCGCGTTCCTGCGTTGGTGGAGGCAGGCGTTGATATTCTGGTCATCGACTCCTCCGATGGCTTCAGCGAATGGCAGCGCGAGACGGTTCAATTTGTAAAAGAAAACTTTAATGTTCCGATTGGTGCAGGTAACGTCGTCGATAAGGAAGGCTTCCGCTATCTCGTGGAATCGGGCGCAGATTTCATTAAAGTAGGGATCGGCGGCGGCTCCATCTGCATCACCCGCGAGCAAAAAGGAATCGGGCGCGGTCAAGCCTCTTCCCTCATTGAAGTGGCAGCAGCTCGCGACGAGTACTTCAAGGAAACAGGCATTTACGTTCCGCTCTGCTCTGACGGCGGAATCGTACACGACTACCACGTGACACTGGCTTTGGCTATGGGGGCAGACTTTGTCATGCTGGGACGTTACTTCGCTCGCTTCGACGAAAGCCCGACCAAAAAAGTAAAGATCGGCAACAACTTCGTGAAAGAATACTGGGGAGAAGGCTCCAACCGCGCTCGCAACTGGCAACGCTATGACACTGGCGGTAAAAGCAGTCTCGTCTTTGAAGAAGGCGTAGACTCCTACGTACCATACGCAGGAAGCCTGCGCGAGAACATAGACCGTACCTTGAGCAAAATCAAATCGACCATGTGCAATTGCGGGTCGCTCTCCATCTCAGAGCTTCAGCAAAAAGCGCGAATCACCGTCATCTCTGCCACCAGCTTGGTAGAAGGCGGCGCACATGACGTTATCTTGAAAGAAAGCAGCATGGCTGCTGAGTAAGACAATCGGCGCGTAATCACAAAAAACCAGTCTGCAGCTCACAGTGCTAGCAGACTGGTTTTTTTCTTAGGGCCCCCACACTCAGCAAGAGAACGGGCAAGAACAAACCGTACGTCAAGGAATAAGGCATCCAAATTTCGGAAACGAAAGTATCAAAATAAGAGCGGTTAGGCATCGTCGCCAATGCCACCACAATCATGATCATCCCCAGTGGCAATGTCAATTGGCGGTAATCTCGCAACCCCATTGTATACGCGATTCCACAGCTCGTCGCATAATAGCAAATAGTAATTTTGACAAAGAGCGTGATAAACCAGATAACGGCCATCATCACTTCTATTCGCTCCAAAAAATTGCCGATACTGATTTTTTGCGCAAGTGTGTAGCTTGGGTAGGCGAGTAGCACAGTAATATCGGCGCCTAAAACCAGGATTGCCACAGAAGTAATCAGCGTCAGGCAAAAATTCGCGAAAAGAATACCCCAGATATAAGCTTTGGCAGCACTCGCTGGCCGTTTTACCAAGGGAAACATCACGATCAGAATGACCGTTTCCAGCAAATAACCCACGTATCGGAAGTTCCCCCCAATAACAGGAGCGAATCCATGCGCAACCACAGGCTTCACATTTTCTATTTTGATCTGGGGGGAGATAAATGCAATCAAGACAAAAAAAAGCAACAGAAAATACGGAAACAACAGCTCACCCACCCGAGAAAAGGCTTCTGGTCCACTGCGGACCCCCATAACGATGATCACCAAAAAAAGGACAAGAATAATTTCAATGGGGGTCTCCTGCATAATCTGCGTCGTGACAAAATCGCCAATCTCCATTAGCATGAGCGAAGCGTCGATGAAGAAGTAGGTGATGAACAAAACAGCCACCGCTTTCCCTATCCACTTTCCCAATATTTCTTCGCTGTACTGATAGATAGACTTGTTCGGATACCGCATACTCAGCGAAACATACAGGTAGGTTAAAAGAAAGCCTTCCCCCCACCCCATGAAGGCGGAGATCCAGGCGTCCTGTTTGGCAGCGGTAGCAGTAAGGGAGGGTACGTACAAAATCGCATCGCCAATCCCGAAGAGCGCCACGAGTATCATAAATTGCCTTGCGCTAATATGGCCGTTGTCTATCAATTCCTCTCGCTCCCCCGCCTCGCTGCTGGCTACTGCTTCATTCCACAGTTCCCAAAATGAAGTCGCTGAATGGTTTATAGACAAATGTGATCCAGTCCAACGGGTTGGGAATATTCACCTTAAGCGATTCGGCTATCCCAAGTCCCGTCCCAACTACAAGCAGAATGAAGAAAATCAGCATTTCCTTTTTCATCGCATTCCTTCTCAAATAAGGCACCTCAAAGAGGGCAATGAATAGACTGATCAGCAAAATCAATATGATGGTCCACATGCTGTGCAGTGCACCTACTTTTTTTGCAGGATTACCTTTACCATTTCCACGGATGGAAAAAGTTATGCTCTACTCCTTTTTCATGAAAGGAATAAACGAATTGCCCACTTTTCCTGTCCGCCTGATCTTCACGTCTGTTTTGATTTTCACTTTCAGATTGGGGAATTGAGAATCCCAATCCTCTTTCACCTTTTCCCACCCTTTGGGGTCATCTTTGTAGATCGACTGGCCAAATCCAAAAACATCCGATCGGTATTGCTTTTGCGCTTTATGAATGGCGCTTACGATTTTACCTTTGATCTGCTTTTCCACATCAGCTTCCAATTTGTAGATGGTTTTGGGATCGGACAAATCGTTGCTGCATGCTACCTCGCCCACATTGCCTTCTGCGGAAATACTCACTTCCACTTGTGGTTTGCCTTTTTCCACCTTGCCATTGACCGTTGTTTTGTTTCGGATGATCTCAATGACAATTTTATTGTTTTTATCACAAGGAATTTCTTCTACTGTACTGTCCACCCTGTCTGTGATGTAGCTGAATCCGATGCTTTCCTCTTCGTTAAACCACCCACGTAGCTTGTCTCCTTTGAAGACACCGATTTCGTGGTACCTCAATAGTGATGACTGGCTTTCCTTTTGGGAATTACCCCCGGAAGTCCCCATATGTACCTTCCCTTTCGTATTAACGCCTACCAACACTGGCTCGATCCCATCCCGTAGCAAATCCGCAATAAATTCATCCAATTGAATGGAGACAATCGATCCCCAGGCACTCTCTGCTGTTTCCAAGCTTTTATAGAGCTTCGTCGCCGGGATTTTTTCCAGTGGATCGATCATGCTGAGAATTTGTAGTGCTGTCGCGTCCTTGGCTAGAATGACATAAAAATCAGGCCGGACCTCATGATCGCGAAATAACAAATCCAGCACTTCCTTTGCCCCTTCTTTTGCTATCTGCTCCCCTAAAACCAGCACCTGGATATGGGAAAAGTAAAGCCTTCTTGGGGTTACCGTTGTCATTTTCCGGATTCCCTCAAAAATGCTGGATGCTCGCATGCTATAAGTCGCAACAGATGATTGGTTCATTCCCCCTCCCTCTTTTGACGCTACCCCTCCCGGATTGACGATTTGGGCGGATATCACGTACTCTCCGTCAATCTTGTCGATACCTGTTCCCATGACGATCGCCAAATCATTCAATTCTCTACAGTTCCAGCAGCCTGTCAACAAAACGAGAAGAGCAAGGGTCAGGAGGAACAGCCCTTTTCGTTTCATGCCGTCTCCACCTCGGTTCATCATTTTTCATCACCTCGGCACGATACTTGCGCTATATTTTACTTTTTCGTTCTCTGACGCTATTTTTCTGGCGCAAAAAATGAGGACGCGTATGCATCATCCAGATGGGAATCCGAAGCAGTGTATCCTTTTGATCAGCCAGATTCACAGGGGCCAGCGGAGCCATATACGGGACACCAAACGAGCGCAAGGTGCATAGGTGAATGCACAAGGCGATCATCCCCACAAATATGCCGATAAAACCAAAGCTGGCGGCAAGTGCTATCAAGCCGAACCGCAACAGTCGAATCGGAATGGACATAGAAAAGGAAGGGAAGACAAAGCTGGTAATTGCCGTAATGGAAACGACGATGACCGTAGCGGGTGAAACCAGTCCTGCCTGCACAGCCGCTTCCCCCAGCACAAGTGCTCCCACGATGGATATTGCTGATCCAACCGCCCTCGGCATGCGCACTCCTGCCTCTCGCAGCATTTCAAAGGTAAACTCCATCAACAGCGCCTCGACTGCAGCAGGGAATGGCACTCCTTCACGCTGGGCTGCTATGCTCATGAGCAGGTTCGTTTGCAACATTTCCTGATGAAAGGTGGTAATCGCAACATAAATGGATGGACCAAGCAAAGCGATAAAGAAAGAAATGAACCGCAAAATACGCAGGATCCCAAAATCTGCACGCATGTAATAATCCTCGGGAGACTGGAAGAATTGGACAAAGACGGCTGGTACCAACAAAACAATCGGTGTACCGTCCACCAGAATGGCGACGCGCCCTTCCAGCAGACCGGCTGCCACCGAGTCTGGACGCTCTGTATTGTAGATGGTCGGAAACGGCGTGAAGGTATGGTCCTGAATCATTTCTTCAATGTTCCCGCTCTCCAAAATTCCATCGATCTCGATCTTTCCCAGCCGCTCCTTCACTTCTGCCACTACGCTGTCCTGCACGACTCCTTTTATATACATCATGGCGACTTTGGTCTGTGTCATGTCCCCGATCTGCACGGTCTCCAACCAAAGATTGCGATTATTGATCCGCCTACGCACCAAAGCCGTATTGGTTCGGAGGTTTTCCGAAAACGCTTCTCTAGAACCCCGAACCACCGTTTGCACGGAAGTCTCCTGAACACCACGATCTTCCCACTGCTTCGTATTTGCGATAAATCCGTTGGAATATCCATCTACCAAAATAACGGTATCCCCCGTCAATATCGCATCATACAAATGGTCAAAGTCATAGACCTCTTCCACTCCACCGATCGTCAGCAGGAAATCCTTCATTAGTATCAATGATCTTTCTTCGCACTCGGCTTCCGCCGTGATGTGCGCTTTTTTTGCATGGAGCATAAGAGACTCCATGAGGCTGCTAATCATATTTTTATCGACCAGACCCTCGGTGTACAAAATCCCTACCACAATCTGATCGACTGCTTCCAGACGTACTTGCCTCGTCACGAGATCCGTGCTGTTACCCAGCTCTTTTTTCACCTTTTCCAGATTTTCTTCCAACGAGCAATGAAAAAGCGCAGATTGTTTTTTTGTATCCATCATTTCGAATCACTCTTTTTCCAGTTCGGGATATGTTTACTATCCCTCATGGCTGCAGCGTCTATGCTGAACGCAAAAAAGCCCCCTATTCAAGGAGGCTTTGGGACTGAACCTATTAGTCACCATTGTTACGGCAAACGATATACGGCAAATGGTTCCCCATTTCGATACGTATCACTCAATCGGTCCAGCTCTGCCAAGGTCGCTTCATCCAACGCCAACGCTGCACTTTGCAAATTATCCGTAAGCTGCCCTACACTGGTCGCACCCACGATCACCGAAGAGACAGCCGGCTTGTGCATCAGCCAAGCCAAAGACAGCACACTGGAGGATACACCTAGCTCCGCCGCTATCCGACTGATTTTACGTCCAAACTCCAGCTTGTCTTCACTTAACAGCCGGACGAAACGCGGCTCCTTGTCCGCCCGCGAACCAGCTGGAGCCTGTTCTGCGGAGGTATATTTGCCTGTCAAAATTCCGCCAGCAAGCGGGAAGTACGGAATGATCCCCACCCCCTGATCAAGACAAAGCGGTACGAGTTCACGCTCCGGTGTCCGATCTGCCAACGAGTAGCTCACCTGCGTCGATATGTATCGATTCAACCCTTCCCGCTGACTGATGCCAATTGCCTTCATTAACTCCCAGGCCGCATAGTTGGAAGCCCCGATGTAACGTACTTTCCCGGATCGAACCATGTCATCTAGTGCGCGGAGTGTCTCTTCCAAAGGCGTCTCTGGATCAAACGTATGAATTTGATATAAGTCCACATAGTCGGTGCGCAAACGCTTCAAGCTGTTCTCAAGCTCCAGCATCAGGTGGTATCGCGATGAGCCTCTCTGATTTGGTCCTTCTCCTTTTACCAAACCGGCCTTCGTCGCCAAAACAACCTCGTGCCGCTTCCCTTCAAGAGCCAGCCCAATGATTCGCTCCGATTCTGTTTGCGTGTAAATATTTGCTGTATCAATAAAGGTTATCCCGTTTTCGATTGCGGTATGAATGATGTTTACAGACGTTTGCTCATCCGCACGCCCTCCGAATGAGTTCGTACCTAATCCCAATGCGGATACCTTCAATCCACTGCCACCGAGTCGGTAGTATTTCATTTTGTGATCGACCTCTTTTCATAATAGGAGTGCTCCTCTATTATCCCCTATTTGGGTGGGATTTTCCATGTGCTTAAAAAAGCCCTTTTCTAGCACATGATATTTCTCCATGCAAAAAACACCTGCCCTGATACAACCATCTTACGCATCAGGCAGGTGCTTCTTCTCTTTTCTCTTGCTTCTCTCTATACTTCCTCTATCAACCGCGCCAACAAGGTAGCACGCGTTGATATTTCTCCCAGTTCGATCCATTCATCCGGCGAGTGGGCGTAGCCCCCCTTTACACCAAGTCCATCCAGCGTCGGTACTCCGCAAGCGGCCGCGAAATTGCCATCGCTGACTCCACCTGTACCCGACTCTTCTAAAGCCATCCCTAGTTCATTGATGCTAATCGATTGTGCAAGGGAAAATAATTTGCCTGTCTCTTCGGTTCGCTCCATCGGCGGCCGGCGAATGCCTCCCTTTACGCTGATGTTTGTACCGGCGAGCACTGGCGTGAGTTCGCTCATTACCTTCTCAATGCGTAGGGCCTCTTCCATCGAGATAAATCTCACGTCAATTTCAGCTTCTGCCGAATCGGCTACGACATTGGAGCCAATCCCGCCCTTAATCACGCCCACATTGACGGTTGTCCCTTTCTCGTAATCGGTCAAGGCATGCAGAAATTGCACTTGTCTCGCCAGCTCTTCAATAGCAGAGACACCTTTTTGATGATCGACGCCCGCGTGTGAGGAAATTCCGCTGACTGACAAGGTAAAATGGGCGCTTCCCTTCCGCCAGGTTTTGAGTGCGCCGCTTGGTTCGGTTGGCGGCTCTAACACAAAGCTCGCCACCGAACGCGCCGCTTCTTCTTCTACCAGTCGGCGAGAAGTCGGGCTGCCGATCTCCTCGTCACTGTTTAATAGGAGCACGATTTTTTTATCTGCTGGCAGGCGATCCAGCTTTACCAATGCCCGCATGGCAAACATTGCTTGCAAAACGCCCGCTTTCATATCGTATACGCCCGGCCCGTACGCTTTTTCATCCCGGATCGCAAACGGTCGGCGAGCCGCCTCTCCTTCTAGCCATACGGTATCGTAATGGCCGATGATGAGGATTTGTTTTTCCCCGTTGCCCAGCGTACAACGCACCTGATCGCCATACGTCTTATTCGGGATCAGCTCTGCTACTCCCCCTGTCAGCCGTTGAAACTGCAGGGCGAACCAGCCCGCCATGCGGTCACCCAACTGTTTGTCACGAGAAGGCGAGTCCATGTTAACTGACTCTTCGAGTAACTGAAGATAGTGGGGCATATTCTCTTGTACATAAGTGTGGATTGACATAGTGCCTCTTCCTTAATGAGATTGTGAATTGAGTCCGAACAGGCGCTCTAGTCCGTACACTTTTTCCAACAAGACGATGAACACCAGACTCAGCAGGATGACCACGGAGGATATAGAAGCCACCAACGGGTCAAGTGTCTCCTGCATATAGGTGAAAATCGCGAGTGGCAGCGTCGTCGTATCCGGTGCCACCAAGAATAAGGAAACCGTGACATTGTCAAACGACGTCAAGAACGAAAAGATCATCCCCGACACGATGGCCGGACGCAACAGTGGCAACGTAATATCCCAGAACACCCGAAACGGATGGGCCCCCAGCATGTATCCCGCTTTTTCCAGCGTATAATCGAACGAGCTAAGCCCTGTGAGCACTAGCCTAACGACATACGGAATCGAGATCAGCATGTGCGCCAGCAAAAGTCCTGTAAACGTCCCTGCGATACCAATTCGCGTGAAAAACAGCAGCGCGGAAATCCCAATAATGAGCGAAGGAACGGTAAGCGGTGAAAGCATTAGTGCGTTGATGATGCCGCTCCCACGAAACTTGTATTTGGACAGCGCGAATGCAGCCAATGTCCCTAAGAAAGTCGCCAAAATCGCCGTTACCGTAGCTAGCTTTAGACTGATCCACAGCGAATCGATGAACTCCGGCCGATCCAAAATCATTTCATACCACTGCCACGAAAATCCTTCGGGCGGAAAAGCGAGGTATCCGGCTGCCGTAAAGGAGCTCGGGATAATGACCAGAAACGGCAGATTGACCAAAACAAGCACAAAGAACGTGATGAGTCCGAGTACGTTTATTTTTTTCATGACGCAAACACCTCTTTATACCGCTTGGTTTCAATCAGCTTTGTATACAAAGTCACCAATAGAATCGTGCTACCCAAAAGCAGGAAGGCAAGTGCCGCTCCCAAAGGCCAGTTCAATGTCGCCATGATTTGCTCATAGGCAATGACAGGCAAGACCTTCACGGACGTTCCCCCCATCAGGGCTGGTGTCACAAAGGCACTCATCGACAAGCTGAACACCAGTGTCGTACCTGCAATAATCCCCGGCAAACACAAGGGCAATGTCACACTGAAAAACGTACGTACGCGGGAAGCCCCCAAAATCGATGCCGCCTTATTCAGGGACGGATCGATGGCATACAAGCTGGTTGCAATCGCCAGAACCATGTAAGCAACGAAGGAATCCGTCAGACCGATCACAATACCGAACTCGTTGTACAACAGCCGCAACGGTTGATCGATCAGCCCCAGACTGATCAACGTCTCATTGATCCACCCTTTTTCCCCCAAAACCACTACCCAACCGAAGTTGCGAATAACAACACTGATGAGGTGAGGGGCCAGGATCAGCATCGTGACGATTCCACGCATTTTCCCTGTAGCCTGCGCCATGTACATCGCTACAGGAAATCCGAGCAAGAGACTTACCAGTACCGTCCAGAGACTCACGCGAATCGTCCGCCAAAGAATCTCCAAGTAGTACGGATCTTGTATAAATAATGAATAATTGTGCAAAGAGAACGCCTGATTCTCATCCTGAAAGCTGAGCAAAAGCATCATCAGCATCGGGAGGATGAATACGCCAAGCAGCAAAATCATCGCAGGTGCTGTCAACAATGTAACCGAGAGACGCTTGCTCATCCGTCATCCCCTTCCTGCGGGCATGACCAGTACGTCGTCCGCGTTCCATTGACAGTAAACCGTTTGACCTTCTTGGCGGTCGACCGAACTATCGGTCATTTGGACTTTTACCGAGAGCGTATGCTCCCCGACCTTGACCTCACATTCTGTGTACGAGCCCAGGAAGGAGGCAAGCTGCAAATGTCCTTTTACCCGATTCGCTTCCTCACTGACTGCTGTATCGGTCAGCTTGATTTTCTCTGGTCGGATAAAAATGATCACTTTTTCATGGAGTGCCACGGTTCGCTGTTGCTTTGCCGCCTTCACGAGCATTCCACCAGTCGTCCGCAGCGTGAGTACATCCCCGTCCATTCCGATGACTTCCCCTTCCAAACGGTTCGTCTTACCGATGAAGGTATGTACGAATTCAGAAGCGGGCTGATTGTAAATCTCCAGCGGTGTACCGATTTGTTCCACGAATCCGTGATTCATGACCACAATGCGATCAGAAAGCGCTAGCGCCTCTTCTTGGTCATGGGTAACGAAAATAGTCGTAACGCCGATTTCGTGATGTAAGCGCTTTAACTCATCGCGAAGCTCTTCCCGAAGTTTGGCATCCAAGTTACTGAGCGGCTCATCCAAAAGCAGGAGCGACGGCTCAATAACAAGCGCCCGTGCAATCGCAATCCGCTGGCGTTGTCCGCCGGAAAGTTGTTTCGGATAGCGGTCTGCTACGTTTGGCAGCTTGACCAGCCCAAGTACACGATTCACACGTTCTTGCATTTCTTGCTTGTTCACTTTGCGTAATTTCAAGCCGTAGGCAATGTTTTCCGCCACAGTCATATGTGGGAACAACGAGTACGTCTGAAACACCATGCCCAGCTCCCGTTTGTACGGAGGTACGCCATTCATTCGCTGCCCTTTGATCAAAAGGTCTCCGCCATCCGGGTCTAAAAAACCGGCAATCATATTCAAGGTCGTGGTCTTACCGCAACCAGATGGGCCGAGAAACGAGATGAATTCGCCTTGCTCCACCTGCAGGTTGAAGTTTTGAACCACGACATTGCTTTGAAATTTTTTCATGATGCCGCGCAGTTCAACGTCAATCACCTTGGTCACGTGAATACCTACTTTCCTGTTTTAGGTGCGATTTCTTTGTTAAAGCGATCCAGCCAAGCAGATGTTTCCTTGCTCACTACGCTATAGTCGAAGTTGACAACCTTTGTGCGATCGAATTCCAATGTTTTCGCTACATCGTCTGGCAGCTTCACAGAGGTTGCCGGATTGTAGTACAGCTTCGTTGCGTACATCGTTTGAATTTCATCTGTCAAAAGGAAATCGACGAATGCTTTTGCCGCTTTTGGACTCTTCGAACCTTTTACCAGCGTAGCTACGTTCGGTACGATGTTTCCGCCCTCTTCAGGGAAAACGAACTCCAATGGTACGCCTGCTTCTTTTTGTGTCAAGCTACGCGCCATTGTCCAAGTGGTGTACGCTGCGCTTTTGTTTTGCAGATTTTGCTGAAGCTGTGCAGCACTCTTCGCAAAGGTCGGCATGTATCCTGCAATCGTTTCCATTTTCTTAAAGCCTTGTTCGATGTCTTTCTCAGACCCGCCATTTGCGTACGCCAGCATGATCATCGTTGAGCGTCCAAAGTTGCTCGCTACGTCTGTCATCGTGATGTAGCCTTTCACTTCAGGCTTTGCCAGGTCATTCCAGGACTTCGGTACAGGCAAGCCTTTTTCTTTTACCAGATCCGCATTGTAGGAAATACCCATCGGCGTGAAGTTTACAACTACACCGCTATCCTCCGTCACACGCAAATCTTCTGGCACGTTTTTCATGTTCGGGATATCTGTTGCGGATACAGTTTCCCACAAGCCTTCTTGACGTCCCTTTTCTTGTTCGCCGCCTTCAACGATTGTCAGGTCGATTTGCGGAGCATTTTTCTGTGCCTTAACCTTCGCTACAATCTCCGTGGAAACACCAGAAACATAGGTCAGCTTTACATTCGGATACTTCTCGTTAAACTTCTTGAAGACTTCATCCTTCATCATCTTTTCAACGGTCGCGCCGTTTCCTGCTACTACCAGTGTGTCTTCCAGCTGAGCTTGTGCTTCGGTGCCGCTATTGTTGCCAGCAGCCGGTGCAGGAGCAGATGTTTGCGGCGTGGAGGAGCCACATCCAGCCAGCAAGGAACCAGTCAAAGCGAAAATGGACAGGACGGATAATGCCTTTTTCTTCATGTAAGTTCGACCCCCGATTGTCTATATTGTTCACGAATAGAGAACGCTGTTTCCTATTCGGGAACGATAATGCTATACTAGCATAAAGATACTGACTATTCAAGGTAGTCGTACTAGAGCACCATTGCCCCAATTACAGGCTTGTCAGCATTCTTTCTAATGGTAAAATTACTTCAATCGAGACTCTTCTTTGATAGAAGAGCTACTGTACGTTAAAGGAGACCTTTGTATGGACCAAGTATTGTCTTCTGTTCGAAATGGCTGTCGGCTGTTAAAAATATTTCTCGATTCGCCAAAGGAACTTGGGGTAACGGAGCTCAGCAAAAAACTTCAGCTGTCCAAGGGAGCCGTTCACAAGCTCCTGTCCACGCTGGAGTCTGAAGGCTTTATCCGCCAAAATGAAAAAACCAAGCAGTATACGCTTGGCTACACGCTTTTGGAGCTGGGCACGAAGGTGCTCACGAATCACGATATCGTTGATTTTTCCAAACCGTTCTTAGACCAGCTTGTCTCACGGACAAACGAATTGGCGGTCTTATGTGTACAAGATTCTAAGGACGCGATCTATGTAGCCAAAGAGGATTCGCTTCATCCTGTTCGCTTTACCGTAGAATCCTTCCGGCGTTTTCCTCTTTACTCTACCTCTGCTGCAAGGGTTTTGCTTGCGTATCTGCCAGAAGAGTTTCAGGATGAGATTTTGCAGGAACATCCGCTGAAAAGCTACACACCTCATTCGTACACGTCGGTTGAGCAAATCAAAGAGGACTTGGTGACGATCCGCCGGCGAGGCTATGAAATCAGCTCGAATCGACGCAATACAGGCGTGACCGGAATCGCTGCCCCTATTTTTGATTCAACTGGGCACGTAACTGCATCCGTCAGCGTCATCGGTCCCTCCGACCGCGTGATGCCGAAACAAGAAGAGATTTTACAAGAAACGCTAGCGACGGTACGTGCGATGTCAGCTCAGTTAGGGTATCGAATGTCTTGAAATCCGTTTAAGATGCCATGAAAAAACCTCCTGTTCATCAGTCTGCTCTGATGACAGGAGGCTACTCTTCATGCTAAACTCACCTGTTTTGCCAATGATAACGGCTCAATCCGTTCACTTACTTTTCACTCGATATAGTTATGTTAAATTTTTCTTCTTGAGGCGAAACGGTTTCGTTATTTTTTCGTCTACTACTTGTGAATAGTATTTCGTGTACAGAAAGGAAATGACACCCCATGAGAAAAACATATTTGCTGCTTTCTTCTTTGTTATTCTGTTCATTGCTTGTTCCTGACGCTCATGCTGCTTCACAGCAAGGAACGGTTGCACCTGTTCCTCCCCAAGTAATTGTTCCAACAAGTAGCAAGGATAAACAAGGAAATACCCTTGAAAAATCAATGGCCTATGTGAAATCGTTACAAGTGAAAAATGGAAAGCTACTCGTCTCACTTGACTATGTTCAATGGTTTTTCGGTGAGGCAGCAGTAAAAGCTTATCGTCAAGATCATCCATCGGAAAAAGAGGACTATCCGATGCCATATTACATTCGTAATAGCAGTCCTAAAATTAGAACGTTTGAAGTTTCTCCAAAGGCTTCCTTTACTCTTCAAACCAACTCTACACAAAAAGATGGGAATTTCCATTGGAATGAAGCAGTAAACACCGATACTTTTAAAAAGTTTGTGCTTTCTAAGGGAATTCCTTATCAGATACCATTCCACGTTGAAGTAAAGAATGGAGTCATCACAAAAGTTACAGAACAGTACGTACCTTAATTATTAGCAGCACTCCCTTTTGGGATGCTCTTTTCCTTCACCCGATCCCTTGGATTGGGTTTTTATTTTCCCACAAACAAATGTGCAACCAGCAGATATTGCAACGATTCGTATAGAGACATCTTCTAAAAAACCACCTCAAAGGTGGTTTTGCCCATCATCCAATTCTCGCCTTTTAAAAAACATTCACTTTCCACCATGCCGAGGACGTATACTATTAGCTGCCTTTACCCCTCTAATAATAGCCTCTTCTAATACTACGGCCGCTGTAGTGCCAATTGCCGTCACAGCACTATCTCCCGTCAGACCGCTCGTATCTGTACCAGTAGCAAGGCAAAAGACAGTGTCGCCGTCGGATTGGATGTGAACGGGCGAGATGGCTCTTGCCATTCCATCATGGGCGAGTGTCGCTACACGGCCCGCCTCTGCCTTGGTTAGCCGCCCTGTGGTCGCTACCACAGCAATGGTCGTGTTCCTGCTCCCACTGGTTCCTGGGGGTATCCCTTCAAGAATCGCCCGGGTCTGGTTCACGAACGTACCATTTGGCCGCAGCGCCCCAGCAATGATGTGATCTTGATCCCAAATGTCTCCAACGGCGTTTACCACCGCCAATGCCGCTACAACAGGCCCACCGGGGATTTTCCAAGAGGCAGTTCCTACCCCGCCCTTCATCGGAGTGCCATAGATCTTGCCGACGGTCGCACCCGCGCCTGCTCCTACACTTCCTTCCTCAACTGGCCCGGAATTTGCTTCTTCACTGGCAATATAGCCCATCTCTGCATCGGGCCTGCGAGCGCCTTTCGCGTAAATAAGATCAAAGATGACTGCTCCGGGAACAGTTGGAAGAGGTCCTGCCTCCGTTGGCGCACCAATTCCATTTTGAGCCAGCCAGTTCATGACTCCAGATGCTGCTGCCAGACCGAAGTTACTGCCACCCGTAAGAAGGACACCCTGTACCACATCCGTTGCTGTGCCTGGTCGGATGGCATCCGTTTGTATCGTTCCTGGAAAACCTCCTCTTACATCAACACCTGGGACAGCCCCACTGGGGCACAAAATCACTGTGCAACCGGTCCGTCCACTTTCGTCCTCTGCATGTCCTACGAGAATGCCGGGAACGTCTGTAAGTCCTCCCTCCAGTATCCTTCTTTTTTGACCGATCAGGCGATCAGGACTTGGACCAATTGGTTGAGTAAGGATCCTTCGACTACCCTTGTTTACCATCTCTCTCCGATACATTTCACTTATATCAATCACCATAGCACCCTTGTCATTTGGCACCCTTTTGTCATATGAATGGCCGGGACGCCTATACCGTACAGGGACATGATGGTGGCGTGCCCAACGGACAGCATTGACGATGTCCTGTTTCTTCTGAGCATAGACGATCACCTTGGGAAAGCTGTTGAAACATCCTCGCCTGCCATGGTACGGCGCATTCCCTGGCAAAACGATTCGCCCTGTCAGCTTGGGGGATGCTTTTTTCCTAACACTACGATGCGTACTTGCTTTGCGGCTTGATCGCTTTTCTCCTCCCATTCCTCCCACCTCCGAATGAATCATGATGACCATGCAACACACGTAAAAAGCTTCACCGATGGCATAAGACTAATAAATGGTATGTTCGCCCGTATCGACATGTGAATAGGCAAAACAACCACATTCATTCCATCCAAAAACAGAATTAGACGAATGGAACCCGTCATTCACCCACACACTTTGCATTGGTCTAACATCCTTTGTAATACAGTGGTCCTCTTGGTTGTTTATAAGGTCATGCTAGGTTTTTGGAAGCTGTCGAAACAAGGATTGATCAGTGGGAGGTGGGTAGATTGAGCGGAGCAAAACGGCTATTCCATATAGCAAGACCATCCAAGCCAAAGCTTTATATGCGAGCAATAAAAACTAGGAATACAAAAAAGAGGTTTGCAGTTTCGCAAACCAGTAAGAGACACACTCTGCAAATATTGAGACATGGTAGGGAACCAGAACTAACCGGACGTATCGTTGTACCGGGAAACCCGCAATACAATGAAGCCCGTCAGGAGTTTAACACCTTCTTCAATAAATTCCCGCGGGTGATTGTCTTTGCCAAGCAGACGAGGGACGTCGTGAATGCAATTCGCTGGGCACGACACCATCATGTACCGATTCGTATGCGTTCCGGCCGACACAGCTACGAGGGATTGTCTGTTGTTAATGGTGGTATTGTCATCGACGTGAGCGACATGAATCAGGTGGATGTGAACCGAAGGAGTGGCATCGCCACGGTACAGACCGGCATAAGAGGCGGCGCCTTAAACACGGCACTTTGGAAAGAACGATTGGTGGTCCCGGTTGGACTCTGCCCAACCACTGGAATTGCCGGAGTCACTCTTGGCGGTGGTCACAGTATTTTATCTCGTCCCTACGGTCTCACACTTGACCATTTAGTCGATATAGAAATCGTCAACGCCGATGGACGCGTGCTTCATGCCAATTCCAAGCAACATTCTGATCTTTTCTGGGCGTTACGTGGAGGCGGAGGTGGCAACTTTGGAGTATGCACGACCTTTCGCTTCCGTACCCACCCAATTGAGACTGTCGGCTTTGCCGAAATCGGCTGGGAGCTCCGCGATCTGGAACGAGTGCTGCGGGTCTGGCAGGATTATACGGTTCCAGGCGCCAACGAGCGTCTCACCGTTACCCTTGGGATTGCTAACGGAAGGCAGGCTTCATCCAGCTTCCCTGTATTGATGCAAGGTGTCTTCCTCGGATCTGCAGAAAAGCTGCGGCAATTATTGCAGCCATTGCTTCGCGCCGGGTCACCACAAAAAGTGGTTATTAAGGAGGTACCCTGGATAGAAACTGTCCGACTCGTAGCGAAGACTACACCTACAGCTCCTTATCCCTTTAAGAGCGTGGGTCCCTACGTCTATCGTCCGCTACCGGAGTCTGCCATCGCAACAATACGGCGTTTCATCGATTCACCGCCTACCTCTGCGGTCTCCATCTTCCTCCACGGCTTAGCTGGTGCAGTGGCTAAGGTGCCGAATCGAGCAACAGCTTACTTCTATCGCCGTGCTTTGTATAATATGACTTCCACTGCTACCTGGAGCACACAAGCAGGATCGAAGCGAGGAATTCACTGGGTAGAGAACTGGCGCCGTGCGATGCTTCCCTTTACGCGGGGTGTTTACGTTAATACTCCTGACCTTTTTATTAAGAACTGGCAGAAGGCATACTTCGGAGAAAATTTTGATCGATTAACACGGGTGAAGGCTCGTTACGATCCTAAAAACGTCTTCCATTTTCCACAGAGTATTCCGCCAGCCAAACGGTAAAGGACTATATAAAACGGCACTCAAATCATGCTGAGTGCCGTTTTGATTTTAAAATACCTGGCCCATATCTTTGTGCAAATAAGGCTCCCATGCACGTTTTAACAGACGAATGCCAGCCTCAATCTCCTCGATGGTCTGCCCCCCGAAGCCGAACTGAAAAGCCGGCAGTCCATTTTCCTGTGGATGAATCCATTTATGTGCGGTTGGATAGACACGAACGCCTGATGCAGCCGCGATTTGCGTCAACTGTTGCGGAGTGCTTTCACTTTTCACTTCTACCGTCACAGACAACCCGGCATCCTGCCCTTTGATCCGGATGTATGGCCCAAAGTGTTCCTGCAAGCACTGAAGCAGCACTCCATGCTTTTTGCGGTAAAGCGTCCGCATCTTGCGAATATGTCGCTCCCAATCGCCATTTTTCATAAACAGGGCCAGCGTCTCCTGATGAATACGCGATGCCGACTGGTCAAAATCCGCTAATTTCTCCTGAAACACCGCCAATAAGGATTGCGGCAAAACCATATAGCTCATCCGAATCGACGGCAGCAACGCCTTGGAAAACGTCCCCAAATAAATGACTCGTCCTTGTGTATCCAGCCCCTGAAGGGAAGGGATCGGTTTGCCATGATAGCGAAACTCACCATCGTAGTCGTCCTCCATGATGTAGCTCCCCGTCTGATTCGCCCAGTGTAGCAGCTTTAGCCGTTTGGCATACGGCATGACAATTCCGGAAGGGTCCTGATGAGAGGGTGTGATATAAACCAGCTGTGCTCCACTCTCACTGAGCGCTTCCACATCAATCCCATCCTCTGTCAGTCTGATCGGGCGCACATCATAGCCCAAATGGGAAAACACGGTACGAACACCGTGATAACCCGGCTCCTCCATCGCAACAGCCTGCCCCCGTGTTCCGAATAGGAACCCCAATAAGCTGATGATCACCTGCGTCCCCGCACCGATTACAATTTGTTCCGGCGTAGCTTGCACACCCCGAGCTCGTCCGAGATAGCGTGCGAGCTCCTCCCGCAGCTGCGGCTCTCCTTGTCGGTCGCCATAGTAAAGCACATGCATGTTCTCTTGCTGCATGCATTGGTTGGTGTACTTGCGCCAACGGTCAAAAGGAAAATGCTCGGCATCAACGCGCGCTTGGTGAAAATCATATTGGATCAGAACTGCTGAGAGCGTAGATGGGGTTGTTTGGACGTAAGCCGTTTTAGCTGGTTGCTGCCCTTTCCCTGTAGGTACAGGCACTTGCCCATCCCAGTCCACATCGACCACATAAAATCCGCTGCGCTCCCGACTCTCGATGTAGCCTTCTGCCATGAGCTGATGATAGGCACTCTCGACAGTCGTTTTACTCACCTGCAAAAATCCGCTCAAGGCCCGAACAGAAGGCAGACGTGTCCCGGAGATTAACCGTCCCCCTTGAATTTCTGTACAAAAATAGCGATAAAGCTGTAGATAGAGAGGTTCGCTCCCTTCTACAAAGCGGGGACTAATATCTAGCAAGCCACATCCTCCTCGCTGAATAAATGAAAAACCGACGGGAGCAAAAATCCCCATCGGTACTCACGTTTCTATTACACCACTATTACGCCAAATACGCCTCTCTTACCTGCGGATTCATCAATAATGTCTGGGCATCGTCTTGCAAAATAATTTCGCCTGTCTGAATCACATAACCGCGATGCGCGACAGACAGCGCCTGATTCGCATTTTGCTCGACCAAGAGAATCGTCATGCCTTCCTTGTTCAGTTCCGTAACGATGTCAAAAATCTGCTCCACCAGAATCGGCGCCAATCCCATCGACGGTTCATCGAGCATGAGAATTTTTGGCTTCATCATCAGTCCACGAGCAATCGCCAGCATTTGCTGCTCTCCGCCTGACATCGTTCCACCTTTTTGATTAACCCGTTCCTTCAGTCGTGGAAAGTAAGCAAAGGCACGCTCGATTCCTTCTTCAATCACCTTTTTGTCCGATACACTGAAGGCCCCCATCTCCAAATTTTCGCGTACGGTCAGCTTGGGAAAAATACGGCGGCCTTCCGGGACGTGAGCGATTCCCGCTAAGGCAATATCATGTGTACGCATCTGCGTAATGTCTTTGCCATTAAAGATGACTTTTCCTTCTTTGGCACGGGTCTGTGCACATATCGTTTTCAACGTGGTCGATTTACCTGCCCCGTTGGAACCGATTAGCGTCACCACTTCGCCTTCGTTTACCGTTATGCTCAAACCTTTTAATGCGTGGATGCCGCCGTAATACGTATGAACGTTAGTCAGCTCTAGCAATGCCATCGATTTTCCTCCTTCTACGACACGTCCGACGCACTTTTTCCGAGATAGGCCTCAATGACGTTAGGGTTGTTACGGATTTGTTCAGGTGTTCCTTCTGCAATTTTTCGCCCGTAATCCAGCACGTGAATGTACTCGCTAAGTCCCATGACCAGCTTCATGTCATGCTCGATCAAGATAATCGTCAAATCGAGCTCTTTTTTCAGCCGACGAATAAAATCCGTCATCTCAATCGTTTCGCGAGGGTTCATCCCTGCCGCTGGCTCATCGAGCAAAATGATTTGCGGATTGGTTGCCATCGCCCGCGCGATTTCCAATCGTCGTTGCAACCCGTAAGGCAGACTCCCTGCCGCTTCATTGGCAATATGCGCGATCCCGACATACTCCATGAGCTGATAAGCCTCGACGCGCGTCCGCTCTTCCTCCTGGCGTACACGTTTGGAGTTGAACAAGATTCCAAGAATTCCAGCCGATAAGCGGCTATGCACACCCACCATGACATTTTCCAAAGCCGTCATTTCCTTGAACAGACGAATGTTTTGAAAGGTACGGGTGATACCGCGACTCGCGATCTGATCGGGACGAAGCTTCTTGATGCTTTTGCCATTCAGCAGGATTTCTCCCTCGTCTGGCTCGTAAAATCCGGTAATCATATTGAAAAAAGTCGTTTTTCCGGCTCCATTCGGCCCGATGACCGCCGTAATGCTTCCTTTTTCGATGTCAATCGAGACGTCTTGATTGGCTACCAGGCCACCAAAGCGCTTCGTCAAATTTTTTGCCTCTAACAATGCCATGCTCATTTCCCTCCTCGTCCGCTATGACTGTTTTCCAGAAGTCAATTGGGACAGTCTGCCGAGAATCCCCAGCTTTTCTTTGCCAAACTCGCTCTTTTTGATCGCATCGAGATCGTTTTTCTTCCGTTTGGCCGGAATCAATCCGTTAGGGCGATACAAGGCTACGAGAATGAGCATAATTCCGAAAATGAGGCGCTGGAACTTGGATGGGTCCAGCTGGTTTGGCAAACTGATGATGCCCGAATTTTGCAGACCGTGCAGGAAGTTGGAAAATTCTTTCAAGAGCTGTACCTGCAAGATTGTCACAAATGCGGCTCCAAGCACAACGCCTGGAATGCTGCCACTACCACCCAGAATAACCATCACCAATATCCCGATCGATTCCATCAGCGTAAAGGAAGTCGGATCGATAAACGTCTGCTTGGCCGCAAAGATAACACCCACGACACCTGCGAAGGAAGCACCCAATGCAAATGCAGCCAGCTTGGTATTCAACAAAGAAATCCCCATGGACTGGGCAGCCAGCTCATCCTCACGTACCGCAATCCATGCACGTCCCAAACGGGAATGCTCAAAGCGTATATTCGCCAACACGATAAAGGCAATCACAAACAACACGATGAAGTAAAAGTAAAACGGCGTCCCCATCTTGATCCCAAACAGCTCAGGAGACGGAATCGGCGTGATTCCCTGTGGACCGTTGGTGATGTTGATGGGCTTGTCCAGGTTGTTGAAGACAATGCGAATGATTTCACCGAAGCCCAAGGTCACGATCGCGAGGTAATCACCTTTTACTCTGAGAACTGGCAATCCTAGCAATATTCCGAAAACAGCGGCCACAATCAAGCCGACTATGAGAAACGGCCAAAACCACTCACCAGAGAGCGGGAACAGATTCCCTGCAATAAACTCATTCGCTTGCGAGGTCGAGAAAATCGCGTACGCATACGCCCCAGCAGCAAAAAACGCGACATAACCCAAATCAAGCAAACCAGCAAAGCCTACTACGATATTCAAGCCCAAAGCCATCGCTACGTAAATGCCTACCTGCGAGGCTACCTCCATGTAGTAACGGTTTTCACCGGCTACCAATGGAATGATCAGGAGAAGAACGATAGCGCCAATCGCCATTTTGATCGACTTGGTGGTATTGGTGTAATAGACAAGCACAATGGAAGAAAGAATGCCGAGAAACGCGATCACTGATTTATCCATCAGGTACAATGCGGCAGAAAAGCCTACAATCCAGATCAACGTGAATACGAGCGGAATACCTTTGAAAGATTTCCAAGCGAGATTTGCCATTTATTTCACCTACACTTTCTCTTTTACAGCTTCGCCAAACAGTCCTTCTGGCTTGAAGAGAAGCACGAGAATTAAAATACTGAACGCGAACACGTCTTTGTACTCTGCACCAAAGGCTCCGTTGGTCAACGGCCCCATAAAGGCTCCGGACAAGGATTCCAGAAGACCGAGGAGTACGCCACCGATCATCGCACCACGCAGGTTCCCAATCCCACCGAGTACGGCAGCTGTAAATGCTTTTAGACCGAGAATAAAACCGATATAAGGATCGATCGTCCCGTAGTTTTGCGCAAACAGAACACCTGTCGCGCCACCTAGGCTGGAGCCAATCAAGAACGTAAGCATGATTACTTTGTTTACATTTATGGTCATCAGCGAAGCCGTACTCTGGTCCTGTGCGACGGCGCGCATGGCGATTCCCCACTTTGTTTTATTCACAAACAACGTCAACGCAATCATCATGACGATCGCAATTACAATTACGATCAAACCTTTTGTTGGAATCGTAGCAATACTTCCTAATGGAATTGAGCCCGTAAAAAGAGCGGGACTGTTTAGATAAAACTCATTGCGAGCCAGTGCTTCTGTAAAACGTACGAGGTCTTGCAGCAAAAACGATACACCTATCGCCGAAATCAACGGCACAAGACGAGGTGCCCCACGCAGTGGTCGATAGGCAATCCTCTCAATTCCTACCCCCAAAGCACCAGTTAATACCATGGCAATTATGAGTGTTATGAAAAGTGCGACAAATGGATTCATACCTTCAAGTGCCCCTAGCGCATCAGAGATCAACAATACCTCCGTACCGATAAAGGCTCCGACCATGAAAATGTCTCCATGGGCAAAGTTGATAATTTCCAAAATCCCGTAAACCATTGTGTAGCCCAAAGCCACGACTGCGTACATAAATCCAAGTGTCAATCCGTCAACCAACACCTGAGGCAAAATATTGATCATGCTTTCCCATCCCTCATTTCCCTTGTAGACTTGTACAAATTTTCTGCATTCAATACGTTGACTGGACGTGTTTTCTCGTGGAAAAGGGGCCAACACTGGCGTGCAGCCCCTATCCTGGTATGAGGCATGGGAGTGTGTCCGCGTTGTGTGGTGTGATTACTCGGCCTTGCCTACGAAAATGGATTTGTCCTTGTCAAACTTGTAAATGAATACGTCTGCATTTGTGTTGTCACCTTTTTCATCAAAGGTAACCTTGGTGAATTGACCCTGAAAATCTTTGGTTTTGTGGACTGCATCGAGGACTTGCTCGCGGGTTGGTTTTTTGCCTCCGTTCGCTTTGGCAGCTTCCAAGACACCATTGAGGATGACGTTCATGGAGTCGAAACCATAGACGGAATAGGTTTCCAGAGGCTTGTTTGTGGCTTTCTTGTACTCTTCAGCCCATTTTTTGCCCTCTTCGGTTTGCGTTACGTCCCCTGCTACTGACGTAAAGACTACACCTTCGACAGCATTACCGGCTATTTTTATCATATCAGAAGAATCCAAGCCGTCGCCACCCATAAAATAACCCTTAAATCCTTTTTCACGAGCTTGCTTGACCAAAATTCCACCTTCTGGATAAAGACCTCCGAAAAAGATAATGTCCGGGTTTTTCACCGTTACCTGGTTAAGTACCGCGCTGTAGTCTTTTTCGCCCTGGGTGATCCCCTCAAAGCCAAGGATTTGGACTCCGTCCTTTTCGAATTGCATCTTCACTTGATCGCTCAGACCTTGGCCGTATGCTGTCTTATCATGGATAATATAGGCCGTTTTTACACCAAGTGTATTCTTTGCATAAAGAGCAGCCTTTGGTCCTTGTGCGTCATCGCGAGCACAGATTCGATGGACGGTTTTCTTGCCTTCCTCCGTGAGCTTCACCCCTGTATTTGCCGGGGATACCATGACCAGCTTGCCTTCGTCGTACTTTACAGACGACGGAATGGCAACCCCTGTGTTATAATGCCCGACTACACCGTACACATCGGGATCAGAGATGAGCATCTCCGCATTGGATACCCCAATTTTCGGGTCGCCTTGATCATCCTGAGGGAAAAGCTGGAGATCAAATCCAAGTGCTTTAAATTCTTCCTTGCGCTTTTCGAGAGCATAACCAGCGCCTGTCTTAATCGCATCTCCGATAGCAGAATTGCTCCCGGACAGAGGGGATTGTGTGGCAATTTTGATGAGGCCACCCTCGGTCGTTCCTCCACCACTGTTGCCCGGAGCTGGCTGACTTTGCCCGCCGCTTGCGTTACTTCCTCCGCTTGAATTGCTATTTCCTGCGCAACCTGTTAATGCCATACTCGCAGCCAATACCGCAGATAAAACCCCCACATAAGAACGCTTTTTCATTCAGAATGAATCCCCCTTCTATCATTCTTTGTTCTTGTTACCCAATCCATCTACCACGTTAGCCAGGTTGCGACTTTCAAAAACGATACTCTTCGGGGATAAAGATAGATAGGCTTGGTTGTTTTTATTTTAAAATAAATCTGATAATTTACAAGAAGTAAAATATATTTTATATACATATATCATTGATTCACAAACGATCACGATTGTTTGTGTAATAGCAAAAAAACACTCCCTCAAGGTAGAGGAAGTGCCGGAACGACGATTTGCCCACTTTTCACATCGACAATGCCTGTAGCCGTTAGACGTGCATACGGCAAGTGGGTAGCCGTAAAAAACAAAAGCGAATAAATCGGATCGAGATGGACATGTCCTTTGGAACGGAGCTGATTTACCAAATTTTCACCCATGCCAATTACTTCCTCCATCGGTGCCGACGCGAATTTTCCAGCAAGAGGCAATGGGCATTCGCAAATGATTTTTCCTTCATCGATTAGGACGACTCCACCTTTTATTTCCCGAATACGCTCCAGTGCTTGCGCCATCGCTTGAGGATCGCGTCCGATTACGATCCAATCGCCAGAAGCTGAATAAGTGCTGGCTAGTCCTTCGAGATGCTCACCGAAGCCGTGAAGCACTGCCATTGTTCGGTTGCCTCCAGTTGCATTTGCATCAATAATAGCGATCAATGCCAACTGCGGATCATGCTGCAAGGATACGTATCCGTCCTGATCAACGGGCATGTCTTCTAGCGACAGCCGCGTGATAACGGCATTCAGCATCTGTAGCACAGGGGTCTTGCCGTCCGCATCTGGCCGCAGGCGGAACCAATCAGGATGTGCCTGTTTTTTCAATGGATCAGCGAAACGTAACGAAGCTTCCTCCCATTGTGGCTGAACGGTTGGAACGAGCAGAGTCCCTTTTTCTGCCACACGTTGTCCATTTGCAATCACGATGGATGGAGTCGGTTGATCCTTTGCCGTCAACAATAGCATATCGGCGATTCGACCTGGCGCAATTCCTCCGATCTCCGCGTCCAGCCCATAATAGACAGCCGGGTTCAGGGTCGCCATGACATACGCTTCTTCTGGCGGCATTCCCGCTTCCATGGCAACACGGAGCGTACTATCCATGAACCCGTCACGATGCATCGGCGGTGTGCTTCCATCCGATGTCAGCATCATCCGTGAAGACCACGGCACCCCCAACTCCAACCAGCCCTTCACCAGCTCCGGCAGATCAGGGCGAATAGAGGAATGGCGCAGTGTCGCATACATGCCTAAACGGATGCGCGAGAGCAAATCAGCAGCTTGGATAGCCTCATGACAAGCTGTTATACCGGCTGCTGCGGCAATGTTCAATGTCTCGTATGACGCCCCCGGATGATGCCCTTCCATCCTTTTGCCCAAGTCCCGCGTATGCTTCAAACCAAAAAGCAGCGTCTCATCCTCTTGTAAAACACCGCCCCAATTCGTCAACTCACCGCCCTGGATCACGCGTGGATGTTCCAGCATTCGCGCCAAATTTTCCTTCGTGAACGACGGATGAGCTTTCCCTGTCTGCGGATCGAGTCTGCCCCAGAAAAATTGCTTCACGGGATGTGCTGCCAAAGAATCCATGATCGCTGCCGTTTGCGAAAAGGGCAGCTGCATGAGCATTAACGTATCCGACACCATACCAGTCGTTCCCGTCTGCAAAGCAAAGTCAGCCAACGTATAAGGGTTATACCATTGAAACGGATGCGCGTGAGGCTCGATGTAACCCGGCACGAGATATTGTCCAGCCGCCTCTATAATCACGGTCTGATCATCGACCAATGGCTCTTTTTCTCCTACATAAGCAATACGCTCTCCTGCCACTGAGACGTGATGCTCTTGCCATTCTTTTGTGTACACATTCAGAACGCTTGCGCCTTTTATCCAGAGGCTTGCCGGTGCCTGACGTCTGCTCACGCGAATCATGTTCAAGTAATCACGATCTGATAGGGCTCGTACGCGCATCATTTCTTCTCTCCTCGCTGGTCTCCCGATGTTTCTTCAAAATGAACGGTCGTTCATCACTCTCTACACCTTCTCCTCCCATCATCCATTCCCCTGCAAGCTTGGTAATGGTAGTAACAATTCCCACGGGTGTCTTGTCCCCCTTTATTACACACTAGGGAATAGACGTAATTGCGACAGGAGGACAACTCTCATGCATAAAAACGTAGGTAGAACTGATGCCATGATTCGTATAACTGGTGGTCTGTTGGGCTTGGCGTATGGCATCGGAAAAATGAGTCGTCGCCCATCCAACACTCCATGGCTGCTCATGGCTTTTTCAGCAATGAAAGTAGCGGAAGGAGCTACTCGCTTTTGTCCGATGTACGCAGCGCTGGGCATCAATACGAAAAAAGGGAATGGCATGATGGATCAGCTCAAGAAAAAAGGCGTGCAGATGGCAGTCAACCAGTTTACCCGCTCCATGAATATTGCGCCCATCAAAGACTCGAACACCAGCCAGGATGATGAGAGCAACACGCCAGCGACAACGAATAAGGCAAGCATACAGTATTCCACAAGCTCACAATTATTGAGAAATCCAGAAAAACAAACAATCACCAATCAGCAAAATACGAAGCTTACTCCCGAGGATCAACTTCTCGAAAAAGCGGCAAGAGAGATCATTTCATTTCGCTCCCAAGAAAATAACAACAGCAGCACTCGTTACCCCACGTACACATAAGGAGAGGAGGCACTGCATATGCTTGTCTGCTCCCAGATGTATGAATGGATGTCCCATAACTTCTTTGTCATTGCCACGATAATTGGCGTCATCGGCGTAATGGGATATTACTTCTTTCGCACCTCGCGAAAGAGAGGGAGATATCGTCAGTAAAGGAGAAGCAACCAACCGCCTTTTCATAGGGCGGTTTTTTCCATTTACAAAATTAATTGTTGTGCATATAATTGTCGTTGCAAGTATTTTTGAACGAAAGAGGGTTATTCCCCTGATCGATCATTGGCAAAAGGAACCGGTTGGATTTCTTATTGGAAATACATACCGGAGAATGATTCATTATGTTTCCCTTTTTTTAAAGGAGTTTGATTTGACCACGGAGCAGTTTGCCGTTCTTTATCGGCTACGCGAGGAAGAGGGTATCAATCAAAAAGAGCTGGCCCAGCGCTCTGCGAAGGATCAGCCTTCCATGACACGCATTTTAGACACACTCGCCAAAAAAGGCTTTATCGAAAAGACATTGAGCGACCAAGACCGCCGCGCTTACATCATTACCCTTTCCCCGAAAGGACGGGAATGGCTTGAGCAAGCAATTCCTGTAGAGGCTCAGGCTGTTGCGGACATTTTGGAAGGGATCTCTCCTGAAAAGCTGGCCTTCCTACGGGAAATCTTGCTGGAGATTAACGAGAACATCAATAGAAAAACGACAGACTAGGAGTGACAGCATTGGGAGAGAGTAGGGAGAGACTGTGGACGAGAGATTTCGTCCTGTTAACTGTATGCAATTTGTTGTTGTTTCTCACGGTTCAAATGCAAACCCCAACATTCCCTGCCTATGTGAAGGAAGCTTATCAGGCCAATGATTTTGTTGTCAGCCTGGTTATTAGCTTGTTTTCACTTGCAGCAGTGATCGCAAGGGTATTTACCGGGGAAGCTTTGAAAACGAAAAGCAGTAAGCTCTTGGCAATCGTAGCACTTGGATTTGTCGCGATTTTCAGCGCAGGCTATTACTGGGCGGGAAGCATTGTGTTCTTTCTTCTGTTGCGAATCCTGGTCGGCATCGGCTTTGGGATGGGCAGCACGACCTTTCCGACGATTGTCTCTAATGTGATTCCTGCCAGAAGAATCGGCGAAGGCATGGGTTATTTCGGCTTATCGACCAGCCTGGCTATGGCACTCGGCCCGTTGATTGGACTTGGCGTGTTAAATGGGTTTGGATTCGGATCGATGCTCATGGTTCTCGTGTTGTTAGTTGTTATTATTTTTCCGTTAATGCATTTTATCCGGGCCTACAATCAGCTTCCTGTGTCGTCCGGGAACACACAAACGGTCACAGGCATTCGTCGATTTTATGATAAAAAGCTGCTGCTTCCAGCTGGACTGAACTTTTGTTTATCCATTACGTATGGCGGGATTCTCAGCTTTTTGGCCTTGTATGGAAAAGAGGCCCACATTGAGAATGTCGGCTGGTTTTTCCTTACGAATGCTCTGGCGATGGTGTTGATTCGTCCGTTTTCCGGCAAGCTTTATGATCGCAAAGGGCACATTGCCGTCCTGCCTCCCGGTGCGATTTTCGTCGGGATCAGCCTCTTGCTCCTGTCCCTGACAACGACAGAGTCCTTGCTTCTCGTCTCTGCTGCCTTCTATGGCCTTGGCTATGGCATGATTCAGCCATCTATCCAGGCGTGGATGGTGAAGGTCGTCACACCTGAGCAACGCGGCATGGCGAATGGACTGTTCTTTAATTCCATCGATCTGGGGATCGCGGTTGGCTCTATGCTCCTCGGCGTCATCGCGACACATTCGAGCTACTCTGTCATGTACCGCTGGTCGGCGGCTTGCTTGCTGCTGTTCCTTATTGTTTATTTCCTTTCGCAGGTGGCTGCGGCTAAGGCGAAAAAAGCGGCCATCGCAGGTGAAAACGTTAGTATATAGTAACCAAAAAAAGCTGTTCCCCACGTAGAAATCTCTACAGAAGGAACAGCTTGTTCTTTTTATCCCTTTTGCTGATACTTCATCGCTCGTGCCGCAATATCCGTGCGATACTGCGCCCCATCAAACGAGATCCCCTGCACCTTCGCGTACGCCGTCTCACGCGCTTGCGCCAAATCCGCTCCTGTTGCCACGACGCCAAGTACACGGCCACCGCTCGTAACGATGCCTTCCTCAGTTTCCTTCGTACCTGCGTGAAACACCGTAGCTCCCTCATTTGCCTGACCCAGTCCGTGAATCAACGCACCCTTTGGATATTCTCCCGGATAACCCGGCGCTGCCATGACGACACAGACAGCACTTCCTTTTTGCCATGTCACATCGACTGCATCGAGCTCACCATTGATCGTTCCGACAAAAATATCGAGCAAATCTGTTTCGAGTAACGGCAAGAGCACCTGTGTCTCTGGATCGCCAAAACGCGCATTGAACTCCACGACTTTCGGGCCTTGCTCCGTAATCATCAGACCTGTGTAGAGAATGCCTTTGAACGGAATGCCATCCTTGGCCATCCCTGAAGCCATCGGCTGGACAATCGTTTTGACGATCTCGTCCACCAGCTCAGCAGACATTTGCGGTACCGGGGCGTATGTTCCCATGCCGCCTGTATTCGGGCCGCGGTCATCATTGAAGATTCGCTTATGATCCTGAGAAGTAATCATCGGCTTAACCGTCTCTCCATCGACGAAAGACAACAGCGACAGCTCTTCACCGAACATGCACTCCTCAATGACCACGCGCGCTCCCGCTTCACCAAAGACGCTTTCCTGCATAATCTGACGAAGTGCCTCTTCCGCTTCCTCCACCGTTTCTGCGACAACGACCCCTTTCCCCGCTGCCAAGCCATCCGCTTTGACAACGATAGGAGCGCCCTGCTCTCTCACATACGCACTCGCCGATTCGTAATCCAGAAATGATTCATAGGCAGACGTCGGAATCTCGTAGCGTTTCATTAAACTTTTCGCAAAAGACTTGCTTCCCTCGATCATTGCCGCTTTTTGGTTCGGGCCATAGATCGGCAGATTGCGCTCCTGGAAAAAGTCTACAATCCCCGCCAGCAAAGGATCTTCTGGGCCAACGACAGTCAGATCGATTCCCTCATCCTTGACGAATTGAACCAGTGCAGCAAAATCATGGACACCGATCGGAACGTTTTGAGCGATTTGGGCGGTGCCCCCATTTCCTGGCGCACAGTATACCTTTGTCACTTTAGAACTCTGCAACAGCTTCCAGGCAATCGTGTGTTCTCGACCGCCGCCACCGATCACTAATATTTTCATTGTATTTCCTCCTGTGTGAGAGGTAATCCACTCTTTCATACGTGTTAAAAAAGCGAAAGTTACTCCCAAATAGCCTCTTTTAGTGCTTGAAATGACGCGTGCCGGTAAAGATCATCGCAATGCCTGCTCGGTTGCAAGCATCAATCGATTCTTGGTCGCGAATCGAGCCGCCTGGCTGGATGATAGCGGTAATCCCTGCTTTAGCTGCCGCTTCCACGGTGTCTCCCATCGGGAAAAACGCATCTGAGGCCAGAACCGAGCCACTTGCCAATGTACCTGCTTGCTCGATGGCGATTTTTGCTGCCCCAACGCGGTTCATCTGACCTGCGCCCACACCGATAGTCATATTGTCTTTTGCCAATAGAATCGCATTCGACTTGACGTGCTTGACGACCTTCCACGCGAATTTCAGCTGTGCCAGTTCCTCTTCCGAAGGCTTGCGGTCTGTAACCACTTGAATCTCGCTTTCTTCGAGCTGCTTGTAGTCGAAGTCTTGAATGAGTGCCCCGCCTGCAACAGGAGCCACGCGGAACAGGTTGTCCACTTTTTTGGCTGGTTCATTCAGCGCAGAAATACGCAAGAGACGGAGGTTCTTTTTCTCAGCCAGAACAGTCAACGCCTCTTCGGTGAAGTCTGGTGCGATAATAATTTCCAAGAAAATCTCTTTCATCGCGAGTGCGGTGTCACGGTCAATCGTGCGGTTTGCTGCCACAATCCCACCGAAAATAGAGACAGGGTCTGCTTCGTACGCTTTTTGGTAAGCGGCGCGAATATCAGCGCCAATCCCTACTCCACAAGGGTTGGAGTGCTTGATCGCAACGACAGCAGGTTCAGCGAATTCGCGTACAATCGCCAACGCTGCGTCTGCGTCATTGATGTTGTTATAGGAAAGCTCTTTTCCTTGCAGCTGACTCGCATTCCCGATGCTCAGCTGATCCGATAATGGCTCACGGTAAAATGCCGCACGTTGGTGTGGATTTTCCCCATAGCGTAAATCCTGTGCTTTCTCGTAAGTCACCGTGTAGCTCTCAGGCAGCAGTTCGCCCACCTGCTCACTCAAATAGCGAGAGATTAAGGCATCATAGGCAGCTGTATGACGGAAAACTTTTGCTGCCAGCTTACGACGGGTTTCTAGCGTAGTATCGCCATTTGCTTCAATTTCTTCTGCTACTTTTTCATAATCGGCTGCATCGACCACCACACTGACAAACGCGTGATTTTTCGCAGCAGAACGCAGCATTGTTGGTCCACCAATATCAATATTCTCAATGGCATCTTCATATGTCACATCTGGCTTCGCTATTGTTTCCTTGAAAGGATACAGGTTTACGACAACCAGATCAATGGTCTCAATCCCAAGGTCTTTTAGTTGCTGCACATGTGCTTCACTGTCCCTTACAGCCAAGAGGCCGCTGTGGATATTGGGATGCAACGTTTTGACGCGACCGTCCAAAATTTCTGGAAATCCAGTCACTTCAGAAATGCCAATGACGGGAACTCCCTCTGCTTTTAAAAGAGAAGCCGTACCCCCGGTAGAAATGATCTGTACCCCGGCGGCTACCAATCGACGGGCAAACGGAATCAATCCTGTCTTGTCAGAAACGCTGATCAACGCTTTTTTCACACTCACGGATAGAACCTCCTGAATTTTAGTGAAAACATGAGTAACTATTGACCAAAACACGAACAATACTCATATATTATAAAATAATCGTACGCTATTATCAATAACTTCATGAGGAAAACAAACGCAGCCGCCCATGCCTGTTCGGCACTTGCGACTGCATCCACCTGTATTTGCTTTGATGAAATTATCGTTTTTTCTTGCCTTTGCCTGATAGCCTTTTGATGCGGTCTGACAGGGAGACTGATTTGCCTTTGGCAGTCGCCCTGATTGGCTTGATCGGCTTCTTCGACTTACGGCTCTTCGCCTTTACTTCTTTGGGCATTAAGTCCCCTAACTCTTCCATGGAGATGGAATTGCCGTCCTTTACACGATCCCTGACGCGCTCTTTCGTCTCCTCTGGCACTTGGAATCCCATATTTCCCAGCTCATCGAGCAGCGCATCTACATTGGCTCCGCCCTTCGGCATTTTTTCCGCGAGCTTCATAATATCGTTAAGCGTCCATTGCCGCCCGGTTTTTTGGCTTAGCTTATCGAGCAAGTTCGAAACAAAATCTCCGCTCAAGTCGGCCCCTCCCTTTGTGGGAATATCCTTCTTTATTACTGTATGTCACAAGAGTTGATTTGGTTTGTCATGATTCGTGGAAGAAGCATAGCAGCAAAATAGGGTGAGTCGGTCATGTTAGAAGCCGACACCGTCTGAAAGGACATGAATAACATGCATGTAGGACGAGAAAACAAGAGGGTTTTTATTCTCGAAAGGGGGGGAACGTTTTAATGGACAGTAGTCCAAGTTGCGGAATGAATAACTGCAATCAAGATTGTGTACGGAGAATTTTCCGACCTTGTGGCGCTGCGGCATGTTCCCCATACCTTATTCATCATTCTCCCTTTTTATGGGACGAGTGTATGTAAGTATCTCTATGTAGGCATGCTTGCGCAACATGGTCGTATCCCTCCGATCCTTCTTTGCGAAAGGATGAGAAAACCATGTTGAACATTTACAAAACGAATACCCTCGGAAAAATAGAAGAACTGCACCAATTTGAAAAAGGCTGCTGGATTCATCTGACCGATCCTTCTGAGCAAGAAAAGCTTCAAGTCGTCAGAGAGTTGTCGATTGATCTTCATTTTTTGCAGGATGCCCTTGATGATGAAGAAATCGGACGGATCGACAAGGAAGGGAACCGCGTGAAGCTCTACGTGGACATCCCAATCTCCACGAAAGAAGCGACGAAAGACAACTATACGACGGTTCCATTGGGAATCATGGTGACGGAAGATTATATCTTAACGGTTTGTCTGGTAGAAACGGCTGTCATGAATGAGTTCGTCCAAGGAAAAGTGAAAAGCTTTCACACGCACATGCGAAACCGGTTCGTCCTGCAAATTTTATCGAATACGTCGCATAATTATTTGCATTACTTGAAAAAAATCAACAAGCAGACAGAAACGCTGGAAAAATCGTTGCGGCAATCGACGAAAAACAATGAACTGCTTACCTTACTTGAATTGCAGAAAAGTCTCGTTTATTTTTCGACGTCCCTGGAAACGAACAGTCTGTTGATCTCCCTGCTTCGGAGCGGCAGTTATTTGAAAATGTACGAAGAAGATAAGGCGCTGCTGGAAGAAGTAAAAATCGAAACCAAGCAGGCCATCAAAATGACGGAAATCTATACCGCTATTTTAGGGAACATCATGAATGGCTTTGGCTCCGTCATCTCCAATAATCTGAATCGCGTATTGAAGCTGTTAACTGCCATTACTATTGTCATCACGTTACCTATGGTGATTGGCACCTTTTACGGGATGAACGTCGGGCTTCCTTTTCAAGATCATCCGCACGCATTCACGATCATTATGATCATGTCCACCGCCATTACGTCCGTAACTGCCCTCCTGTTTTGGAGAAAGAAGTATTTTTAAAACGGATGACCAAAAAACCGACATCGTAAAAGGATGTCGGTTACTGCTTTCTCTCTCGATTTACGTCAGCTGGACAAGCCTTCCTTCCAGCTTTACTCTCTCGTCTGCTAAATAGCCAATGACCTTCACCAAAAGCTCATGCTCCACAGCATGGATGCGAGCCGCCAAGGTCTCAGCCGTATCTGCTTCTTGCACCGCTACGGGAATTTGGGCAATGATCGGCCCTGTATCCAGACCGGCATCAACCAGATGTACCGTTACCCCTGTTATCTTTACCCCGTATGCGAGTGCCTGACCAACCGCGTCTTTTCCTGGGAAAGCAGGCAAAAGTGACGGATGCAGATTGATGATTTTTCCTTCGTAGGATGACAAAAGAGTGTCGCCCACCAACCGCATGTAGCCTGCCAGCACAACCAGCGATATATCGAGTTTTTGGAGCTGCGCCACTATTTCCTGTTCAAAAGCAGCCTTGTCTGCATACTCCTTCGGTTGAAAAACAAAGGCGTCGATCCCTAAACGCTCTGCCCGTTCCAAAACCTTGGCGCCGGGCTTGTCACACACGAGCAAGCCAACTTCTACACCTGCGAGCCTACCGTCCTGTACAGCCTGCACGATCGCTTCAAAGTTGGAGCCGCTGCCTGAGGCGAAAATGGCCAGCTTTCTCACCATTCCACCCCGTTGTATACGACTTTGCGCTCTCCCGCTTGAATTTGTCCGATCAAATACGCCTGTTCTCCCAGCTCTTGCAGCTTTTCCATCACACTCACTGCGTCTTCCGGCTTCACGACAAGCATCATGCCAATGCCCATGTTGAACGTCTTGTACATATCCGGGTAAGAGATGTTCCCCGCCTCTTGTACCAGCTCGAAAATTGGCAGCACAGGCCAGGAACCAACGTTGATCACAGCCTGCATTCCTTCTGGAAGCACGCGTGGAATGTTTTCAGTAAAGCCGCCGCCTGTGATGTGTACCAGCGCTTTCACTTCATGTGACTCGAGAACAGATAGTACTTGCTTCACATAAATGCGGGTCGGTGTCAGCAGCTCTTCGCCGAGCTTTTTGCCCAATACGTCAACATGATCATGCAGAGACATGCCTTTGTCTGCCAAAAGAACCTTGCGAACGAGCGAGAAGCCATTGCTGTGCACGCCGCTGGAAGCCAGACCGATCAGTACATCGCCTGCCGCCACGGAAGCTCCCGTAATCATTTTGCTCTCGTCCACGACACCTACGGTAAAGCCTGCGATGTCGTATTCGCCTTCTGCGTACATGCCAGGCATCTCGGCAGTCTCCCCGCCAATCAGCGAGCAGCCGGACTGAGAGCAGCCTTCCGCAATCCCTTTGACAATCGCTTCGATTTTTTCTGGAATGACCTTGTCTACTGCCAGATAATCGAGGAAAAAGAGCGGCTCTGCCCCTTGAACCACTACGTCATTGACGCACATAGCGACCGCATCGATGCCAATTGTATCGTGTTTGTCCATGGCAAAAGCGAGCTTTAGCTTGGTTCCAACCCCATCTGTGCCGGAAACGAGAATCGGATTCTCGTATTTTTTGGTATCCAGGCGAAACAGCGCTCCGAACCCGCCCAAATCAGTCATAACTTCCGGGCGGAATGTTCTTTTGACGTGCTTTTTCATGCGCTCGACGGCTTCGTTGCCCGCATCGATGTCTACGCCAGCTTGTTTATATGCTTCACTCATCGTTTCTCCCCCTAGCAAGAGGTGCTTGTATTAGCGGTTGTTCATAAGAAGCACGGTTAGCATTTGAGCGCAGGTAGCGCTTCTTCGAACTCAATCTCTGTCGGATATTCTCCGTTAAAGCATGCGAGGCAGTGTCCTCTATTAGGAGCTGAATCGGTGCGGCCAATTGCATCGATCATTCCTTCAATAGACAAGAACGACAGGGAATCAGCCTCAATGATTTGACGAATTTCCTCTACGGATTTGGTCGACGCAATCAGTTCCTCACGCGACGAGGTGTCGATGCCGTAAAAGCAAGAATTCATAACAGGTGGAGAGCTGATGCGCACATGGACTTCTTTGGCGCCAGCCTCACGCAGCATGCGGACGATCCGATTACTCGTCGTACCACGAACAATGGAGTCATCAATCATCACGACGCGTTTGCCTTCCACTACTTTGCGAACCGCAGACAGCTTGAGATAGACAGCGCGCTCACGCAGCTCCTGACTCGGCTGAATGAAGGTACGTCCGACATAGCGGTTTTTGATCAAGCCGATTTCGTACGGAATTCCTGTCGCTTCCGCAAATCCGATAGCAGCAGAGATACTCGAATCCGGTACACCTGTGACGACATCAGCATCAATTGCGGATTCCAAAGCCAGCTGCTTGCCCAGACGTTTGCGCGCCATGTGGACGTTGATTCCGTCGATGTCACTGTCTGGTCGGGCAAAATAAATGTATTCAAACGTACAAATCGAACGCTGTGTCGTTTCTGTATGCTTGCTCTCGGTAATGCCATTCTTGTCGATGACGATCAGCTCACCCGGTTGTACATCACGCCAATATTGCGCACCAATGATATCGAACGCACAAGTCTCGGACGCGACAGTGATCGCATCTCCGAGACGTCCCAGTGACAGTGGACGCAAGCCATTCGGATCGAGGGCGATCACGAGCTGGTTTTCGTTCATGACGAGAAGCGCATACGCTCCCTTGATGTATTGCAGAGCATCCTTTACCGCTCCTGGCAAATCCTTGCACTCAGAGCGGGCGATCAGGTGTGCGATCACCTCAGTGTCGCTGGTCGTCTGAAATATGGAGCCCTTTGCTTCCAGCTCTTTTCTAAGCACAGCGGCATTTACGAGATTCCCGTTGTGGGCAACTGCCATGCTGCCTTGTGCATAGCGGAAAAAGAGCGGTTGGGCGTTTTCAATCTTACTCGAACCAGCAGTCGTATAACGGGTATGACCAATTGCGATATGACCGCTGAACTTCTCCAGATCGCCCTTGCCAAAAGCCTCTGACACGAGGCCCATTCCGCGGTGCTTATACCACTTCTCGCCGTCGGAGGCGCAGATACCTGCGCTCTCCTGACCGCGATGCTGAAGGGCGTGCAGACCCAGATAGGTCAATTGGGATGCTTCTTTGTGGTTGTAGATGCCAAAAACGCCGCATTCTTCATTCAATTTGTCCCAGATTAACCGATCAAACATGGAATCGCATCCTTCCAGGCTGCTTTCACCTCTTGAGTCGAAGCGTTGATCGCTTCTGTACCGTTCACGTTCACTACCAGACGATCGCCGCCGACCGTACCGATGTTTTCAGCAGGTACGCCATGTTCACCTGCCAATGCGAGAATCGCCGCCGCTTGCTCCCCAGAAGCACTGAGCAAGATGCGAGATTGAGATTCACTGAACAAGAGCGCATCAGTACGCAGCTCGGACGTAAGAGTCACCTGCGCACCGAAACCTTTTCCGAAGCAAGATTCAGCCAGTGCGACACCGAGACCACCTTCGGACAGATCGTGTGCGGAGTTCACCAGACCTTGGCGAATCGCTGTGAGAACCAGCTTTTGTACCGCCGCTTCCTTAGTCAGATCGATTTGTGGAGGACGACCGGAAATGCTGCCCGTAGCCATCTTTTGATACTCACTGCCGCCCAGCTCTGCGAAAGTCTCACCCAACAGAATGATCGCGTCGCCTTCGTTTTTGAAATCCTGGGTCGTAATATGGTCAACATCAGTGATCAAGCCGACCATTCCCACCGTTGGGGTTGGATAGATCGCGTCACCGCTGCGTTCATTGTAAAAAGATACGTTTCCGCCGATAACTGGAGCATCGAGTGCTACGCACGCTTCGCTCATGCCCTCGCACGATTTTTCAAATTGCCAGAACACCTCAGGCTTTTCCGGACTTCCGAAGTTCAGACAGTCCGTAATCGCCAGCGGCTCTGCACCGGAGCAGACCACGTTGCGCGCAGATTCTGCAACCGCAATGGCGCCGCCCACTTTTGGATCGAGGTACACATAGCGACCGTTGCAATCTGTACTTATGGCAAGGGCCTTGCGAGTACCGCGCACCATGACAACAGCAGCGTCAGAACCAGGCTTTACAGCTGTGTTTGCACGTACGATATGATCATATTGCTCATATACCCATGCTTTATTCGCCACGGTTGGCTGAGCCAGCAAGCTTTTCAGCGTACCATTCAGATCTTTCGGTTCTTGGATGGCTGCCAACACATCTACATTCGCGTTTGCTTCGTAGTAAGCAGGCACCGCAGATGGACGGTGGTACACAGGCGCGTCGTCAGCCAAGCTGTCTACTGGCACCTCTGCTACTACCTCACCTTGGTGCAACAAGCGCAGCTTGCTGTCTTCGGTTACTTTGCCCACGACAGCGGACGCCAAACCCCATTTGTCAAAAATCGCAATCGCTTCTGCCTCTTTGCCTTTTTCCACGACGACGAGCATACGCTCCTGAGACTCAGACAGCATCATTTCGTATGCAGACATGCCAGCTTCGCGCTGTGGCACGAGGTCCAGATTCATTTCGATACCATTGCCCGCCTTGGACGCCATCTCGGAGCTGGAGCTCGTCAAGCCAGCCGCTCCCATGTCCTGAATCCCGACAACGATACCCGTGTCGATCAGCTCCAGGCACGCTTCCAGCAGGAGCTTTTCCATGAATGGATCGCCGACTTGTACTGCCGGGCGTTTTTTCTCCGACTCTTCTGTGAGCTCCTCGGATGCGAAAGTCGCCCCGTGAATACCGTCACGCCCCGTGCTTGCACCAACGTAGATAACAGGGTTGCCGATACCGGACGCTACCCCTTTTTGAATCTTCTCGTGGTCGATCAAGCCGACACACATGGCGTTGACAAGCGGATTGCCTTCATACGTAGGGTCAAAATTCACTTCGCCACCCACAGTAGGAATCCCAATGCAGTTCCCGTAGCCTGCAATACCTGCAACGACGTTTTCGAACAAATATTTGACGCGAGGAGACTTGAGCTCCCCGAATCGAAGCGAGTTGAGCAGCGCAATCGGACGCGCGCCCATCGAGAATACGTCACGGATGATACCGCCCACACCAGTCGCAGCCCCTTGGTACGGCTCAATCGCAGATGGGTGGTTATGGCTTTCGATTTTGAAAACAACCGCCTGATTGTCACCGATGTCGACAATACCCGCACCTTCCCCAGGTCCTTGCAAAACGCGAGGTCCTTTTGTCGGGAAACGACGCAGGACAGGCTTGGAGTTTTTGTAGGAGCAGTGCTCCGACCACATGACGCTGTACAGACCTGTTTCCGTCCAGTTCGGCTTGCGGTCGAGAATTTCTACGACACGCTGATATTCTTCGTCAGTCAGACCGATTTCTTTGTACAGTTTTTGATCGGCAATTTGTTCGGCTGTCGGTTCTTTATGCGTGAGTTGTGACACTGTTCTGCTCCCTCCAAGTCTTCAGGATCGAGGTAAACATCCGGCGTCCGTCATCGGAAGTCATCCAAGAGTGGACGGCACGCTCCGGGTGAGGCATCATGCCAAGTACGTTTCCACGTTCGTTGCAAATGCCCGCGATGTCTTCCAGTGAACCATTCGGATTCTCGCCATGATAGCGGAAAACGATCTGTTTGTTCGCTTTAAGCTTCGCCAGTGTTTCCTCATCACAGTAGTAGTTTCCTTCGCCGTGCGCGATCGGAATTTGGATGACTTCCCCTGCCGCGAAATCACGGGTAAAGGAGGTATCGTTGTTTTCCACGCGCAATTCGGACAGCTTGCAACGGAATTTCAGTGAACGGTTACGCAAGAGTGCTCCTGGCAACAGTCCCACTTCGGTCAGGATCTGGAAGCCATTGCAGATTCCCATGATCAGCTTTCCTTCTTCTGCTGCCTTCACCACTTGCTCCATGACGGGTGAAAAACGAGCGACTGCACCACAGCGCAGATAATCTCCATAAGAGAATCCACCTGGCAAGAGAATCGCATCATATTTAGAAAGATCCGTATCGGAATGCCATACGTAATCCACAGGCACTCCCATTACGTCTTCAACTGCGTTAAACAAATCAACGTCGGCGTTCGAGCCTGGAAAGACGATAACGGCTACTCGCATATCCTTAGCCCTCCACGATATCAAAGCGATAGTCTTCTACCACCGTATTGGCCAACAGCTTTTCGCACATTTCACGTACACGCTCTTCGGCTTGCGCACGGTCAGAAGTGTTCAATTCCAGCTCCATGTACTTCCCGATGCGTGCATTGTTTACTTCATCAAAACCCAAGGTGTGCAGAGCACCTTTTACAGCGTGTCCTTGCGGGTCCAAAACACTCTCGCGCAATGTTACATAAACAACAGCTTTAAACATGTACGTCTCCTCCTAGTCTCGTAAGCATTTCTTTGTAAGCTTCCTCCACATTGCCCAAATCGCGGCGGAAGCGGTCTTTGTCGAGCTTTTCATTCGTTACTGAATCCCAGAAACGGCATGTATCCGGGGATATTTCATCGGCGAGGAGAATCTCCCCGTCCGCTGTTTTTCCGAATTCCAGTTTAAAATCGACCAAGGTAATGTTGCGCTCGCGCAGGTAAGGCACGAGGACCTCGTTTACAGCAAGACCCATGCGCTCCAATGTCGCTTGGTCACTCTCGCTTGCAATCCCCAACACTTTGATATGGGAGGCATTCACCAATGGATCTCCCAGTGCGTCATCCTTGTAGTAAAACTCGACAACGGGCTGCGGAAGCACAGTTCCTTCTTCCATGCCAAGACGCTTGGCCAATGAGCCTGCTGCGATATTGCGAACGACTACCTCCAAAGGGATAATCTCCACTTTGCGAACAACTTGCTCTGTGGCGGACAGCAGACGGACAAAATGGTTGTCGATGCCCCGCTCCTTCAGCATGGTGAAAAAGATTGCCGTAATGCGGTTGTTCAGCTCACCTTTTCCGGTGATTTGCGCCCGTTTCTCTCCATTAAATGCTGTTGCGTCGTCTTTGTACTCTACCCAGTACTGATCAGGCAATGATGTCCGATAAATACGTTTCGCCTTACCTTCGTAGAGTTGTTCCTGTTTTTCCACCGTAGGAGTCACCTTCCCAGTCAAAAAGGTTGAGTTTAGGTTAATTCACGAACGTTTCAACTACATTAAAACACAAACATACGCATTTATCAACGAAAAATGCTGGAATAGACTTCGACAAATGTTCGGGATTTACTGCATGTTTTCCGAGTCATAGATGTTAACATTCGTTTACATGATCTCCATACTAGCTTTACATCTCCTTATTACAATAGTCCTTAGTCTCAGGACTTTTCGATCATCCACTTATCAGGAGGCAACTGGAGATGCACGCTATCTTTCGCCATTTATTTACTCCCTTTTCTCGCTTACACAGGCAAGTGCGGCTCCGTACCAAGCTGACGATCCCACTTCTGTTCATCCTGCTCATTTCTTCTGGGATGATTGGCTGGACCTTTTACACCCAGGCAAAACAGGTGATGATTTCGCAAATGGAGTCCCGCCTTGACTCAGAGACGGACAAGACCACCGAAAAAATTTCGCTTTTGAAGTTCACTTTCGCTAGCGACGATCAATCCTACCAAAAGCGCCTTCAATACGAATTGCAGCAGCAAGAAAGCAATCTGTCTCAGGAAGGCTTGATACTCCAGCAATATCTGGTCAAAAATGGAGCTTTTCATCCCATTGAAAACGTGACAAAGGGCGCCATTGAAATCCCGCAAGATATCGCGAAACGAATGGAAGCCGAGCGATTCGGCGTGATTCATGTCCCTGTCGATGGTCACATACATACGCTGGCCTTTACGCATTCTCCTGAGGAGAGCTACATATACGTCATAGACGTTTTGCAGGAATCCTATCTAGGTCCTCTCCATGAGATAACCAAAATCATCGTGATGACCATTTTCGCTAGTCTGGTCCTTTCTTTGTTGCTGTGCCTTCTGGTTGTGAAGGGGATTACCGCGCCTTTTCAGACGTTGATTTTGGCCATGCAACAGGTCAGCTCGGGCGACCTCACCCATCGTTCCCTTTTACAAAACGAGGGTCCAGAGATTCGTGGAATTTCTAACAGCTTCAATCACATGGTGGAGCAAATGTGTGAGATTATTGCCGAGATCCAACTCATGATTGTGGAACTGAACAAAGGCGGCATCGCAATCAGGCAAACAGCCGATGAAGCAGGCGATCATTCATCGATGCTGTCTTTTCGTCTCGATACAGTCAATCAAGGCGTCGAACAAACAGCTGCCTCAACAGATGGTGCCAGCGCCTCTTTTCAGCACATCAAGCAATCGATGGATGGACTGATTGCGCGTATTTTCTCTGTGATTGAAGCGGGTAAAAAGATGCAGACAGTCACCCACCATGGACAAAATCGTATCGATGATTTGAACACGATGATCAATCGCTTCTCCCACACGTACACACAGGTCGACACCCGCATGACAGAACTGCGTCGACAATCAGAATCTATTGGACATGTTGTTCATCTGATCCAAAATGTGGCGAAGCAAACCAAGCTTCTCGCTTTAAACGCGAGTATTGAAGCGGCCCGTGCTGGAGAAAACGGACGCGGATTTGCTGTCGTGGCAAACGAGGTAGCCAAGCTTGCCAGCGAGTCGGAAAATGCCACAGTAGAAATCACGCGACTGATGGACGCTGTTCAGGAACAAACCCATGAGATTTCCTCCGAAACCTCACAAGCATCCGAACAGCTTCAGCAAAGCCTGCAAAAGCTTTCAGAGGCTGCATCTGCTTTTCTTGAGCTTCGACAAGCTGTCGACCAGACAACGGGAGAGCTGCATATTGCCAATGAGGGGTTATCCGACATAACCGAAGGCTTGCACACCGTAGACATGGCATTCGATGCGTTTGTTGCCGTTTCACAAGAGACAAAAAGCAGCACAGAAGAAATGTTGGTCGCCTCGCGCGAACAGCTCACTTCTATTGAAAAATCACGTCAATTGGCAACAGAGCTTCTATCCTTATCTGAGCGGTTGCAAGAAATCAGTGATCGCTTTCGCGTTGCCTGAACAAGATGAGCCTCCCCCTCCGGGCAGGCTCTTTTCGTTTGTTTATGATAAACTTGTCAGTGGTACAACCAATACGTGAAAGAAGGAATTTCAGATGTTTCCATTTGAAGTGTCTTTTCCTACCAAAATTTACTTTGGCATAGGCGAACTGGAACGTTTGGGCCAAGAAGCAAAATCATTAGGCCAAAAAGCATTGCTCGTTACAGGCGGCAATGCTGCCAAACGTACAGGACTTTTGGACCGCGCCAAGGCTCTGTTGCAGGAAGCTCAAGTGGCGTATCTTGTTTTTGACAAAATCGAACCGAATCCGCGTACCGCAACGGTTGATGCCGGAGCTGCGCTTGCGCGTGAGCATCAGTGTGACTTCATTCTGGCTATCGGTGGCGGCTCCGTAATGGATGCCTCCAAAGCGATTGCGGCGGCAGCCGTTTCCGGACGCCCGATTTACGATTACATGCGGGGAAATCCGAGCGGTTCTGGTCAATTACTGGTACCCGTTCAGGAAGCACTGCCGATCATGACCGTCCCGACAGTAGCCGCCACAGGTTCGGAAGCAAACCATATCAGCGTCCTGACTCATTGGGACACGCATGAAAAATCTTCGATCAACGGTCCAGCACTTTACCCGAAGATTGCCATTCTTGACCCGTCTGTCACCTTTACCGTTCCGGCTCGCGTCACAGCGGAGTCTTGCGCCGATATCTTTTCCCATCTGTTTGAAAACTATTTGATCAGCGCGGAAGGGACCCACGTTCAGGACGGGATTTCCGAAACACTCATTCGCCTCGTCGTCGAGCACTCCATCACAGCGATCCAGCAACCAGACAACGCTGAAGCACGATCCACCCTTTTATGGGCGAGCACGCTGGGCATCAGTCCCTTCGCTGCTGGCGGTCGCGGTGCTGGCATGCCGTTGCACGGAATTGAACATCCACTGAGCGGAATCTATGATATGGCTCACGGTCGTGGACTGGCGATCCTGTCCCTTCCTTATTTCGAACAGGTGATATTGCAAGACCGTCCCGAGAGACTAGCCCGTATGGGACGTCATTGTTTTGGTGTTACGATGGAGAACGAGGGCGAAGCAGCACGAGCAACGATTGATGCCGTTCGCCGGTGGTATGAGCGCATGGGAATCACAGAACGTCTGTCTGACTTCGGTGTGACCAAACAATCGCTGGCCCAAATGGCCGAAGAAGCAGTTCGCATCGGCGGACGCGGAATCGGGTATCTGCCTAGCTCACGAAAATTGAATGAATCCGATGTAACCGCGATCTACGAGGCTTGCCTGTAATCGAAGCATCAAACACACTGGCGAGCCTTCGCTCAGTTATGTAATAATACAAATTAATCATTAATCAAAATTATTTTACTACGGAGGTTACCACCATGGCAGATCCACGTATTAATGAACTGGCAAGCCGTCTCGTCCGTTACTCACTCCATTTGCAAAAAGGCGAAAAAGTTCTGATCGAAAATACAGGCCTGCAACCTGAACTCGTTCGTGCACTTGTGCGTGAATCATTTGCAGTTGGGGCTCTGCCTCTGGTCACCCTGAAAGACCAGGAAGTCATGCGTGCACTCTATCAAGGCACGAGCGAAGAACACATGGCTCTGATGGCAAAATACGAGTATGACCGGATGAAGGACATGGACGCTTACATCGCCATCCGCGCCTACGACAACATCAACGAGTATGCCGACGTACCAGAAGACAAAATGGGCATTTACGCTCGCGTCCTGTATCAACCTGTACATACAAACGAGCGCGTTCCGAACAAACGCTGGGTTGTACTTCGCTACCCAAACAAGTCGATGGCACAGCTATCCAAAATGAGTCTCGAGAGCTTTGAGGACTTCTACTTCTCCGTCTGCAATCTGGACTACGCGAAAATGTCCGCTGCCATGACTCCGTTGAAAGAGCTGATGGAGCGCACTGATCGTGTACGCATCGTCGGTCCAAAAACGGACCTGCGCTTCTCCATTAAAGGAATCAATGCCATCAAGTGTGACGGCAAACGCAATATCCCGGATGGCGAAGTATACACCGCTCCTGTACGCGATTCCGTGGAAGGAACGATTTTCTACAACGCGGCATCGATCTACAACGGCATTACCTTCAATGATGTGCAATTCACTTTCAAAGAAGGCAAAATCGTGGAGGCGACCAGCTCCAATACTAAAGCATTGAACGATATCCTCGACACGGACGAGGGCGCACGCTATATCGGAGAATTCGCGATCGGCTTCAACCCGCACATCCTCCACCCGATGCTGGACATCCTGTTTGACGAAAAAATCGCGGGCAGCTTCCACTTCACGCCAGGAAATGCTTACACAGTAGCAGACAATGGCAACCGCTCCTCCGTTCACTGGGACTTGGTCCAAATCCAACGCCCTGAATACGGTGGCGGAGAAATCTGGTTTGACGATGTGCTGATCAGAAAAGATGGGCGCTTTGTATTGCCAGAGCTGGAAGGCTTGAATCCGGAGAATTTGATTTAAACGAAATGAATGAAAAAATGGGTTAGGGAATGAGGTTCCCTAGCCCATTTTCTATTGTTCAGAGAAAATAAAGTATGAGACTGATGCTGATATTCTTATTAATCCTACCAAATTTTACGGGTATCTTTCACCGGTGAATCTCTGTTATTCTAGGTCATGCCAAACAAAACAGCCGAAACTTCCTCTCGAATGGAAGTGCGGGGGATCTTTTTTACTTGCAGATGAGAGATCTGCATGGGGTGAATCGCCAAAGTGCGTAGGGTTGTTTCCTCAATCCGAATCCGTCAACTAACCTCGTAGGCCAAAAAAAGGAGACGATGTGAATATGAAACGCCTTGGTACTGTTGCAATCGCGACATTGGGATTGGGATTTGTTCTTTCCGGCTTTTCTAACACAGCTTCTGCAGCTACCACATGTCCGCAATACGGATATCAACCATATATGCAACCTGTCCAACCGCAAATGCAAGCACCTTACGCAGCACCAGCGAATCAACAGCAGCCAGCTCAACAGCCAGTAAAACAAGCTAACCAACAAGTGGATGCTTCCTCTGTTGGGAAGCAAGTAACTGATTTGGTAAACCAAGAGCGTGCAAAAGCAGGTTTGAAGCCAGTGGAACTGGATGCTTCCCTGAATAAAGTTGCACAAGCAAAAGCGGCTGATATGTCCAACAACAACTACTTTGACCATACAAGCCCTACGTATGGCTCTCCATTTGACATGATGAAACAATTCGGTGTATCTTCTATGACCGCGGGTGAGAACATCGCCATGGGTCAACGTACCGCTGAAGAAGTCATGAACCAATGGATGAACAGTGAAGGACACCGTCAAAACATCATGAATCCTTCCTTCACCAAAATCGGTGTAGGCTTTGTGAATGGATACTGGGCACAAGAATTCATCGGATAATGAAATTTGGATATAAATGCCGAGTCCTCTAGCGGGGACCCGGCTTTCTTGTTTTTTCCCAGCCTTGTCTGGAGTGGCCTTTGAACATCTATCAATCTCCGTGAAAAGCCAACAGCTAGCTTTATACGCTTTATTCAGATTTACTTCCCATTTCTAGTTCGTTTGTCTTTTCTTCAACCACCGATTCCGCACCTTCTCGAATTTTTTCTACAACTTCTTCAGATTTGAGTTGCTTGTGCGAAGGAAGTTCTAAAAAAGTAGAAGCACGTCGATCGAGCCACAAGCTTTCCTCACCTTCCCTATCAGTTGCAACGAAGATAAACCCACCTGCATAACTAAAGTACGTAATGTTTACATCTTCCCCGAGTGTATTTTTCATGTTCTCGTAAAGGGTAAACAATTCAGGACCAGTTTTTTCACCACCAGCCATGATTGGCTTTGTATCTGTTGCTAAAACTATACCTTTTACTTCATCCCCTTCCATAATGAAGGAAAGTTTTTCATCCGTTGAAGATAGTAATCCTTGCATATTCGTATCGTTGTATTTACGTATTTTATCCGCTTCTGGTAAAACAGCTCCCTGAATTGAAAAATCCGAAAGGGTTACATTACTACTCAATTTGCTTAAGGGTTCATTCCCTTGGTTACGTGCCTGTTCCATCTTTTTATATGCCTGTAGTGCTTCCTTATCCCCTTGGTTAATGGCCCCAGCCCAAGTAGCCGATGATATTCCAGCAATAACTACCGCACCTATCAATGTCCATGTGTTTTTATTCATAACTCCCCCGAAGTTAATTTGTCCCGTTACAAGAATATTCTACCAAATATTGAAGCGTCTCCATTTTTTATTTTTTCCATCCTTTCATCCATACGGCAGCCTGACCTCAAAGCATGTTCGAATCAAATCACTTTGGACAGAAATCGTTCCCCGATGCTTCTCGACGATATTTTTGGCAATAAACAGGCCGAGTCCTGTGCCTCCCCCTTGATGCGTTCGCGCTTTGTCGCCAGTAAAAAACATTTCAAAAATATGCGGTAGCGCCTCCTCTGGTATCTGGTCACCGTAATTCATGATTTGCACAACCACTTCATCGCCCTCACGATAAGCGTTCAAATCGATAAATTGGCCATCTCCCCCGTAGCGTATCGCGTTGGTCAGTATATTCTCAAATACGCGTGCCAGCAGCTCCCCATCTCCCACGATCACTAATTGGGCAGCAACCGTACACCGCGCGACGAGCTCATTTTTCTCAAAGGAAGGATACAGCTCTTCATTTAACTGGACTAGCAATTCACTCAAATCAATGACCTTTTGCTCGATGGTAACCATGCCGTAATTCATTCTGGTAATTTCGAATAGCTCATCAATCAGCTTTTCCAATCGATGCGACTTGGTAAAAGCAATTGTCACATAATGCCGCATCTGTTCATGTGGCATCTGCTCATCTCGCAAAATGAGATCCAGATAACCCAGAACAGATGTCAGTGGTGTACGCAAATCATGCGCCAGATTCAAAACAAGCTGATCCTTGCTGTTTTCGGCGAAATCCCCTCTTTCTACCGCCTTTTGCAGCATTTCGCTGGCTGTATTAATATCCTTGGCGATTTCTGCAAACTCATCATTGGATGGAATATGGACATGCCGTGTAAAGTCTCCACTCGCGAGATAATGAATGCCCGTAGAAATCTCCCGAAAGTAACCAGCATACCGTTTGGTCAGAAGATAAAAAAACAAGATCGCAATGGGAGCAAAGACAATCAAAAAGAAATTGATATCCCCCATCTCCCTGATGAAATAACGAACCTGGGCGAGCGGATCTTCGTACTTAACCCCCACCCGATAGTAAAACTGGAGCACTTTATAGAGCAGATAGGTTACGATAGCGGCCAGAAGCATGCCAAACCCAAGAAGCCCTAGCATTTTGAAACGAAAGCTATGTCTCCCCTTCGCCATGGAAAAAATGAACCACTCCCTATACTCGTTTTCGTCCAAAGATCAATCATGATAGACTCTTTTAACCCGTTCTCCCAAACGGCTTACCAGCTCGTTCGTAATGGTTTTACACGATTGGGCCATTTCCTCAGCAGTGATCTCCTCCTCTTGATCTCTGCCGATAAAGGTCACAACGTCCCCTTTTTGCACCTCTTCCATATCTGTAATATCTACAATAAGCTGATCCATGCAGACAAAGCCAATAATCGGTCTCCTTTTTCCTCTAATCAAGCAGGTAGCCCCCACTTGTGACAGCATGCGCGGAACCCCGTCTGCATATCCGATGGATACGATGGCAATCTTACTGTCCTTCTGCGCTGTGTGGGCGCGTCCATAGCCCACGGATGCTCCTTTTTCTACCTGTTTTACCTGCACAACTCTTGCTTTTAGTGATAGCACAGGTCGTAGGTCGACGCTTGTTTTTACCTTGTCTCCCTGCTTGCTCAACATCCCGTAGAGAGCGATCCCCATTCGAGCATAATCGTATTGCAGCTCCCCGTAATTCAGCACGCCGTAACTGCTTTGGACGTGCAGCTTCTGTGGATCGATCCCCTTTTCCTTCAGCTGATGGATCACGTTTTGGAAACGGGCGATTTGATTTTTCGTGTATGCGATATCCGAGGCTTCCGAACTGTCAGCCACACTCAGATGCGTAAAGGTACCGCCTACCTGCAAATGCTTATATCGATACATGGACGCGATTTTTTCCGTGTGTTCCCAAGATTCCCCGAGTCTCCCCATCCCCGTGTCGATCTTGATATGAACAGGGATTTTCACGTTGTAGCCATTCAGTTTTTGGGCATATTCGTCATCTACTACGGTTTGCGTCAGTTTGAAACGGGCGATTTGGCGTATACGACGCTCATCCGTATAGCCAAGCACCAGAATCTCCCCTTTTACGCCCTTCTTCCGTAGCTCGATTCCTTCATCGATTGTGGCAACGGCGAAGTGATCAATCCCGAGCTTGTTTAAGAACCTCGCGATTTGCCATCCGCCGTGACCATATGCCTGCGCCTTAACGACTGCCATCACTGCACAATCCTTGGGGAGAACCCGCTGGATTTCCCTGACATTATGTTGGAGGTGCGGGAGATGGATATCAGCCCATGCTCGCTCGATTTGATCCGGTTTCCCACTTCGAAGGCGCTGGATCACCTTCATCGCCATCACAGAAAGAACAAACGACAGCACTGTGACCAGCGTAAAATGCACCATGCTGTTTTCAACAAGCGGCCCTGTCAGTCCCGTCACTTTGGCCGCCCCGCGACTGAGCACAATACACAGTGGATGAATGACATAAACATACAGGCTCAGCTTTCGTAAAGTTGGGCGATTCTTGCCTTTCCAGAACAACAAAAGTTGAAAGAGAAAATACATGCACGGTATCAAAAAAATATACATACTATCATGGCGTTGCAGCTGATAAGCGTGCAAAAGCAAGCCTTCCATTACCAGCATACTTCCAAACAAAACAAACCCGATAGCATACGTTGCGACCTTGTTCTTTTTCCGTCTGCGGTTATGGGCAGTATTGGCAATCATCCCTCCCATGACAATAAACACAGGGGCAAAAAATATGCCGTTCCGCGTGTAATCAAACAAAATAAACATCGATTGGTAGATACTGTCCACGTACGGACTCATCTGTACCAAGCCAAAGTAGCTGTCTCCCAATAGCCCGATGCCATACAGCAGCAAAGTCACCCAAAATGTATTCCATATCGATAGTCTCGTATATAAAAAAGTACTGATACACACTCCCAGCATAATGCCAGGGAAATACCACAGATGATACAAGGTCCCGTTAAACAAGAGGTCTTTCACTGCTGAAAATACAGTAAATCCATCCGTAAAATACCCTGCATACACATTCACAGGAAGATAGAGAAGGATCGAAAGCAAATATAGCCTTCCTACCTTCCATAAAAACGGCTTTAGCATAAACGCATTTCTGTTGCGATCTGTGCCAAGCTTTTGCATGAAGAAAAATCCTGTGCACATAAAGAAAAATGGAACTGCCACCCTGGCTATTATCCGTGTCAGTGTAAAATCAGCCCATTCGCTTATGGATAGCAGCGGAGAAGTATGAATGGCGATAACAAGAATCGCTGCCATGATTCGGAATCGATCCAGCCCGCCATACTGCTTTTCACTACCCACGTTCATTACGTGCCTCCTGATGAAACACCGTAATGATAAATCCATCCACGTTATTGCCCGATATTTCGTAGCTCTCACCAGCCACAACCGGGATGTGCGTAACTGCATCAGTAGCCTTTACATAGTAGATTTCAATGTTCTCCTCATCTACTCGCAAATGCTCCTGATGGAATTCGTAGTTTTTCACATACTCGATATACTCTTCCAGACAAAGCTGGAGCTTTTCCATCAAAACAGCATGCGGGTAGCCCACATACCGAAAATGCCAAGGCTCATCCGAAATCCCTGTCAGCTGCTCTTTGTCTTTGTCGTAGCGTTTGATAAACCCATATTGACTGGCGCGCTGCCGAAACATTCGGCATACGCCGTGATCGGGAAAAGAAGGGCAAATAAAATCGATTACTTCCTTTTTCTCCCCTACATCTATCGCAAGCCCTGTCTGATGCTCACTTTCATTCGGGCGCGCTACAAATTTACTGGTGAACACCTGTCCATTTTCCAGCAAGGATTGATCATAGATATCCGTTTGTTCCGCCTTACTGCGAAAGCCACTGACAGGCACGATTGTATGCTCTGCGTTGCAGGCTTTCAGCAGCTTGGCAAACATCGTTGCAGCCGTGTTTTCCAGCATCATATTGTTGTGTGCCCCATCAATCAGCCGCATGCGATTCAGTAGGATACCGTCGTCTGTTTGCCAGCGGATTGGGTATTGGCGATTCACCAAAATCAGATGACCGTGATGCAGATTGTCGCTGTTCAATGTAACCGTAAAGACATGAGGTTGAGGTTGTGTCATCGGTTAGTCCTCCTCCAACGCTAGCATAATCAACGTATCAAGAAGCTCCTTATAGGAAATCCCCGCAGCACGCAGCATGCTTGGATACCTGCTCTTCGAGGTAAAGCCGGGGATCGTATTCACTTCGTTAAACACGATATCCCCGTCTGGTGTGACAAACATATCCACGCGAGCGAAGCCACGACAGCCAAAAACCTGATAGAGATGGGTCGCTGTTTGCTTGATTTTATGAGCGAGCTCTTCGTCAATTCTTGCTGGGACATGGATATGGGCAGTCTCCAATGAATACTTTTCTGTATAATTGAAGAAGCCTTGGAGCAATTCGATCTCATCCACTTCCCCTACAATAACCTCACGATTTCCGAGTACCGCACAGCCCACCTCAAATCCTGCGATGTTTTCCTCGATGACTACTTTGTCATCATGCTGGAGGGCGTTTTCTATCCCGAAGAACAATTCTGACGGACTGTATGCTTTCGTAATCCCAATAGAAGACCCTGCTTTTGCCGGTTTGATAAACAAAGGAAATCCCAGTGCTTCGGTGGCAGAGTGAACAGTTGCAAGATCCGTATTTGGATACACGGTAACGGATCTTGGCGTTTTAATACCGGAGCTTTCTGCCAACGTGTGGGCGATATCCTTGTCCATACAAATCGCCGAGGATAGCGTGTGACAACCAACAAAAGGAATTCCGGCGAGCTCCAATAACCCTTGCACCGTTCCATCCTCTCCGTTTTTGCCATGCAAAATCGGGAATACCACATCAACCTTCGTGACCGTCATGGCACCGTTCTCCTGTGTAACAATTCCCCGCACCTGTCTGCAAGGAGAGAGAAAGGCAGGCACACACTTCTCACTTTGATGCCAACTGTCATTCCGAATGCTTTCGATGTTGCCGGTATATCGCAGCCATTGCCCTTCCCTCGTAATTCCTAGCAAAATCACCTCGTATTTTTCAAGACACAAGCTCTCCAGCACCGAACTCGTAGATTTAAGCGATACTTCATACTCCGAAGAACATCCCCCAAACAAAATTGCGACAGTCAATTTCTTCATTAGATTCACTTCCCCTTTTCTTTAGTTCACGTAGCTTGTTACAATCACGCCGCCTATGTTGTCACCCGAAATCTCATAGTTGCTCGAAATCGGAACATTGATCGTCATCTCTTGATCGACAGGGTAGTAGTTAATTTCGTAGATTTTCCCATCATTTGTCACGGAGATACTTCTTTTGTCTTTTAGATAGTCCAAGTATTCTTCCAGCGAAAAGTTATTCTCCTTCATGATCGCGCTATGCGGCAAGCCGACATATCGGAAATGCCAAGGCTCAAATACCGTTCCTGTAATGGCTACCTTGTCTTTCGGGTAGCGCAAAATAAAACCGTATTTCCAAGAATGATCTTTCAGCCACTTGCCTTCAGGGGCGTGCTCCATTTTCATTTGCGTCGATCCAATATCCAGCGCGGAACCTACATTATGTTCGCTATAACCGCTTGGCATCGCGATCGCTGGCCCCATTTCTTCATATAACTTCTCTTGTTCTTCCTTACCTCGATAACCGCTGTTCAGGATAAAGTGACTCACGTTATCTTGCTGCGCAGCTTTGACCATCTCCAGGAATACTTTGGCTACACGCTCCGACACTTCGAGTCTATGATCGAGCAAAGTATAGCCTTGTAACAGTTCTTCATGCTCAGACAACCGAACCACATCGTTTTTTACCCCTGCCTCATGAACCGGATAGTCTTTATTGACCAAGAGAAGGTCTCCCTGATAAATTTGATCTTTTGTTATTTGTATCGATTGGTACTCCACACCGATAGCCTCGCTCACTGTTTCCATATGTCCTCCAACATTAGGTGGCCCTTCTGTTACTTTTTGGAAAACGATATATCCAAACAGCGATAAAATGACAAGCCAAAAAACCCTCTTTTTCATTCACAGCTTCCTCCTTCACTTACACATCTAGGATAGGGAAAACTGTTAAAATAAAAAGTAGGGTAAATCTTAAATAATTTTAAAGATGTCCAATCATTTTTATAAAGTTGCTTAGCTGGATAGAGAGGAGGTCAGCAGTCTAGCATGAATAAAACAGACCGTCTGTTGGCAATCGTTCTGGAGCTGCAGCGAAAAGGTACGTTGCGCGGAGAAGATTTGGCCGCGACTTTTGAGACGAGCGTCCGGACGATTTATCGTGATATGCAAGCATTGAGTGAAGCCGGCGTCCCCATCGTTGGGGCACCGGGTCAGGGATATTCGTTAATGGAAGGGTATTTTCTGCCGCCCGTCAGCTTTTCGGTAGAAGAAGCCGTTGCACTTTTGATCGGAGCAGACTTGGTCGAGCAAGCATTTGACCAAAACTTTGGAAATAGCGCAAGAGCCGTACAACGCAAAGTAGAAGCGATCCTGTCTGCGGATGTAGGCGAACAAACCAGACGTATCCGTTCAACCTTTCGCCTCGTAAGCCCCAGAGCAAACAATCTGCGCGAACAAGAAAAAGCGCATGCGCAGCTCCTCCACGATGCGATCATTAGTGAGCGGAAGGTGCGGTTCCGCTATCGGAGGGGCACGCCTGGGGAGAGTGACGATCGTGAAACAGTTCGTGATGTTGCTCCATACGGTCTCGTTCTGGTTCGTGGTTCTTGGACACTGCTCGCTCATTGCGATCTGCGACAGGATATTCGTCGATTCCGCCTGTCCCGCATGAGCGGCCTGATCGTTTTGGAAGACCGCTTTATCCTCCCTGACCATTTCCATTTTGCTGATTACAAGCCTCTCGACGATCGGTACTTGGAGGTGCAGATCGTCATCAGCCCAACTATCGCTGATCGGGTAAAAGAATCGGGTAATTTTTTTATCGAAGAGATTACGGAGCATCCGGACGGCTTTCTCGTTAGATTGCGCGTCAGACAAATCGAAGAAATATTGTCTTGGGTACTTGGGTTGGGGGCAGATGCGGTTGTTCTTACGCCTGAATCCTTGCGTAGCCGAATACGCGAAGAAGCCCAAAAATTATTCGAACGCTACTGACATACTGCTGTCAGTAGCGTTCGAATATGATAAGAGCAAGAAACCAAGAGGAGCTGATTCGCCCATGAATACAAAAGAAATCGTAACCAAATTCGAAGACGTGACAAACCACTACCTGCATGAATTAGAAGGCTTCACCATGGAACAACTCTTGCAAAAGCCAAGTGAAGAGGAATGGTCGATCGGTCAAATGTACCTTCACTTGATCCAATCTGCCCGGTATTTTCATCTGGGAAATGTCGAGAAGTGTAGACAAGGAGGTCCTGCTGTCACAGAAGCAGGTGCCCAAAAATCCGAGATCGGGCAGACGATATTTGCACAAGGTTCCTTCCTTCCCGTTCGCGTGAAAGTCCCTGCCTCCCCGGAGTACACACCTGCACAACCAGAGAGTAAGGAGCAATTGCGTGATGGACTCATCAGCGTGCTCGCACAAATGAAAGAGCTGGAACCGACTCTGGACGAAATTCCTGTGCATCACACGGTGGCTCACCCAGCCTTCGGTTCATTGAACGCAAAGGAATGGTTTGCCGTGGTAGAAATGCACTATCGCCATCACCTGCTCCAGCTCAATCGACTGAAGGGCTAGTTTTTTCTCCAAACATCCCCGCAAGCTTTTGATAGGTCGGCGGAAACTCCGCCTGATAGCGCAAGAAGGACGGGATCGGATAGCGGATTCCGCCTTTTTGTGTTCCCACTAATCCCTCCACTAGCTCGGCGGCATCGCGAAAATGAAAGCTGAAAGCCATCTCATGATCTTGTGTCTGGGCAAACAATCTGTCGCCATAACACGGTACGATCACTTGCGGCTGTCCCGTCTGGATCGGCTTGATCGCGATGTCCGCACAGTCGGCCCGACTGGAAAAGGTAGAAGGAATCGATCCACCGCGCTTGTACAGCATCCCCGCCACCAATCGCATGACCTGTGCCGCATTGCCGTAAATCACGACGACATCCGGCTCAATCTCTGCCCGCTCCAGCGGAAACGATACGTAGTAGCCGCTTTCTTCTGCTGAAAATTTCGGGACATCCAGCTCGCTTTTCGCCCCATTTTCCAATGAATCTGTATACATCCCACAGGCGAGATGACCCTCTGTATAAAACGCCGGCTGCTCTTCATACCCAAAAGCCACCTGCGCGATCGGACAGGACAAATCGGCTCCATTCATCGCAATACTCCAGCCATAACGGCGAGAAAAACCAACAGCTTGGCAAATCGTAATCGGATAACCCAGATCACGGACAGGTCGCTTTGCCTTTGACGGCAGAGCTGCTTCTTCTTTTCGGATGCTAACTCCCACAGGAAAGGTCTCGGTCCTCACATACATTTGAAGCGCTTGATTCAGCTCGATGGCGTTCATTCCAGTTTCCCCCTCGTTTTTCACATTCACCACTTATACTCGGAATCTTTCGTCTTTTTCGCCCGAAGTCCTGTCACTCCCTACATTTTTTCCAAGCTTACAACATCGTAAGGTAATGGAAAGGTTTATCGATAGGGAGTCGAAACGATCCCTGTTAGGATAAAAGAAGACTACACGTATTACTTGGGATGGCTGGAGGGTTCACAATGAAAAAGTTCGCATGGCTGGGCACGGCGCTTCTCGTCTTTCTGTTAATGGGATGCTCCTCCAGCTCACCAGATACAGTGCAAGGGCTCGGAAAAGAAGAAGCGGGGCAAATCGCTGCCGCCGCTGTTAGACAATATTATCAGGTGGATGTTGATACCACTGATCGGGAAATCACGCTGGAGGACCCAGCCAATTCGGTATACAGAGGTGTACCTGTTCACGCCATACTAAAACGCGAACCTGTGAACGGCGATGTCCATGGCTTTCACGCGATCATCGAACCGAGGTCTAAGCAAATTCTTTCCCTGTCGATTGACGTTATTGGAATAAACGGAGAAATAGCGACAAAAACGATGACAGAAGCAGATTTGGAAAAGACGGCATCTGATTTCATCCGCTCGAAAAACCTGCTTGCGGCAAACAGCTTCCAATTGGTGAAAGCTTCTGACGCTCATTCCAATGACGCCAAGCGTTACTTTTATTACACGGATGGCCTAAATGACGTGGCAATCGGAGTGGACCCAGGCCTGAAACAGGTCGTTACGTTCACGTATGATTGACGTACCCTAACTCTTTCCCTTTCCATTTACAGTGGGTTCTCCGTTGCGAGAACCCACTGCTGTTAGTTTCCGCTGTATTTATCCTCAATTTCCTCTCTCATTTCCTGATAGGTCTCGGTTGTGAGACTCACCAAGTAATTGGTAAGCTCCTGCTTGGACTGTGTAGCCAACGCTTCTCTTTCTTGCCTTTTCCCAGTAAGGTACTCCCTCGCCTCATTGCCAATCTTGCCGCTCGCAGATAAATACTCGATCGCCGTTCCGATGTTCAGGCTCTCTCGCCAGTTTTTCTCGTACCAGTCCCGGTCGTAAGCATCCACCCATTTCTTGCGGTCGATCAAGACAGCGTCAGCTTCTGTCAAAGCATCCCGTTTCCACTGCTCCCACTTCTGGGCAATTTCTTTCGCACGTTCCAGCTCTTGCTTGAACTGCTCACGATTCGTCACATTTGCATACAGACCTTCTGACGCGTGGGCAATCTCTTTCAATTGCTTCTGCCCTTCTGCATTCACGTCAAAGCCAATGACGTTCAACAACGGCATAATTTTGGATTGGGACAATTCCTTGGCTACTGCCACCGGATTGCCATCACATGTCTCGATACCATCACTGACCAGGTAGATGACATTCGTGTTTTTATCCGCTTCGAATCCTGCCAAATCCTCCTGTGCGAGACGCAAGGAGTGCGCAATAGATGTCCAGCCCGTCGGCTCAAACATGTCGAGTGCTTGCTCAAGTCTCTTCGCATCGTAGGCTTGCAATGGATAGACCATCTCACTACTGCCACAGGAAAGCTGCTTATGTTCATCAGCATTACTCCCCTTATGACCATACACGCGCAGCGAGATTCTCGCCTCTTCAGGTAGTGCTTCCGCGAATTCCTGAATCGCTTCCTTGGCGAGCTGCATTTTCGTTTTGTCCCCAATTTTCCCAGCCATGCTGCCGCTCGCATCCAGAATGATTTCTACGTTGAAATTTTCCCGAAACTGAAAACGGGCGTCCTCGATATCTGGACTCCCATACGAAGCCATTCTCCAGCGGTCCACAACCATCTGGGGACTGAGGTAATCCTCCGCGAACAGGGTGAGCAATTGATTCCAGTACAAATCCAAGTAAGCATCATTCATCCCGTCGACCACGGTAGGCATTTTATCCAAGACCTGTATGATCTGCGCTCGATGCGGATAAGCTGCGTGGAAAAATTGTGTGCCAGCAAGCGGTCCAGGCTGTGAAGCAATCAATTCCTGTGTCGTCTGCGGCCCTTGATTTTGCCCGATCCCTGTACCCGCTCCTATCGCGCCCAGTGAACAACCCGAAAGCAGCAGCATGATCAAGATACTGTTGAAAAAGAGCGACATCCGCATTTTTGTGTTACGCATTCGGTCGTATCCTCCTTGCCTTGTTGCCTTGCTGATTAGATCGCCGCGTTTTTCTTTCTGATGAACGCCAGATGATTTCTTTTGATAAAAGGCATACCGATCGCGAGGATGAGCAGCTGCAACGGGAACTCTTCTCGATAAAATGAGCCGATGATCGTAGCTGGTACGATCAAGGCGTAGAAGTAAATCATCATGTATCGCCAAAAGCGCTGCCAGCTTCGTTCCTGTCTGGACATGGCTTACACCTTCCTTCTCGTTCACTTGATCATCACCGACTCATTTCTTTTCGACGCAAATGTTCCATGCCAGCCTGTTCAATATACGGAAGGGCAAACATAAAAAAGAGCAGCGCATACGGGAGTTTTTCCCCCAACGCCATGAACAGACAGGACATCGGCAGGAAAACGCCATAGATGATCACCGTCACTACATTCCAGAATCGCTGCATTTTTTGTAGCTTGCTTGTCATGCCATTTCCTCCAATGTTCGCCGTTCCTACATAGGAATATGCAGATTCACCCATCCGCTTACTTCATCAATAAAACCGATCCTTCTGCTTTCACCTGTCTGGTAGATTTGCTCGGAATAGGCGGGAATGAAGTCAAACCCCATCGATTCCGATTCGTACTTTACAGAAGTTGTTACTTCAATCCGATTGTCACTGTTGAACAATTTGACGGACGAACCGCTGAGCGTTGCCTTGTTATCCGATAGCACTTTGCGCACTACGCCCGGAATTTGGCTGGCCGCGTTTTTCAACCCTAGACTTACATATGTTTGCAACTCAACACTGCCCGGCAATTCGTTGCTCAATACCGAGTCAATCGCGCCAAATTCAATTTCACTTTGAGACCAATCGGGGTGCGATGCTCTCATCTTGCTCTTGGCAGCTTCTAGTTTGAGGCTGAGATAATTTTGGTCATAATACCGATTGGGTGACGCATCATATACTTTAATAGCCGTATCCATCTCATCATAAATATCCTTCACCGCCGCAATACTCGCCTGCTGCGCACTGTTCGATGCCTGCTCCTTGTCTACAAAAACGGTCGAAAAGTTGAAAAGCGCAACAAACACCAGCATGAAGATAAACCAGTAAATCGTCAGGGTGAAGATCGTCATATTTCCACGTTCATTTTGCAAGTGACGCAGTATACGTACCATCTAGTTCATCACCCTGCTCTTCATTTCTCGATCAAAAGAGATATATCGGTCTTCCTTTTTGATATAAAGCCAGTCAGGAAGAAACCCCAGCTCCATCTGCACGCCGACCTTGGCGGTAAAATATCCGCTGCCATCCCATGTGATACCGCCTCCATTGTAGGAAATGTAGCCTCCAGCAGCATCCACCACGTTCTTCGCAGCTTTCATAGCTTCACCCGAGTTCCCCGTTATGGCGTACACCTTCGCCGCCTCATTTGCCGCCGACTGAGAGATAATTACACCGTAGACGCCCACAAGAAACTGCCAGCAAATCAGCATGATCAGAAAGACGAACGGCAGTATGGCGATAAACTCTACGGTGACCGAGCCCTTTTCATTGGAAACGATCTTCTTCAGGCGCATTCTTCGCTCATCTCCTCTCGAACTTATTTGCAAGCTACCTTTCATCGAGCAGCAATCCCCCTGCTATAGCTGCTTCCGCTCTGGCCGCCTCGTCCTTCCATTTATTCACGTACATCATGAACATGACCGCAAAAAACGGAAGAACAATCACATTGAGCAACAACTCGATAAACATCACCGCCCCGAAGGTCGCCGTAATCGACGTGACGAGGAACAAGCCCGCCATACTGATTAGCCATTCCACCACACTCACCAGTAGCAACAGGCCAAAGATTTGGAAAAAATGCTTTTTGCCCATTTCCATGGCAGCTCGCCAAGAGCGCCAAGCCGATTGTTTTTTCAGCACCACCAAAAACGGTGTCAAATAGAACAAGACCATCAGAATCAAACCAGGTATCATGAACAGCATCATTCCTGTAGAGACAAGAAAGCTAAACACGATCCCAAACACGAATACGGAAAAGCTGTGTTCAAAAAAAGTCCGAAATGCCTTACGAATCGGACGCTCATCGCCGTCCAGATCACTTTGAACATACTGGGCAAAAGGAATCTGGAGGATCAGCAAAAACAGAAGCAGTAAAAACAGATTGAAAAAGCTTGCGACGAATTTGGCGCCCGTGATCGCCGCAATCAAATTCAGGTAGTTCAGCGTAAAATTGTGGATGATAAAAAATGGAACCACGAGCACGGCGGACAAGAGCAGCAAAGATTCGATGTTCCGTGCATAAAAACGAATGCTTTCTTTGAAGGGATGCATATGGGTTTCTCTCACCTTTCCTGTTATGGGTTTCGCAGTTTATCCATCAGCCCGTTTTCCAGGATGGTCATATTAAGCTTCTCGTGGGCCTCCCGCAACTGTTCAACCGAATGGAAAGACTCATGTTTCCCTGTCGTATGCGTCTCAAAGCCTTTCACGGATTCATCGGCAATATTTCGCAGTGTTTTGTCTTTGTAAACGGAGAGTAAGTCACTCAGCTTTTTTCGTTTCTGCTCCTGTATCCGATCCAGTTCTACTCGATTGGACTGGAAAAGCTGGTAAAGCCGATCCACCGAGTCTTTGATCAGCACCTGCTTGCGAATGCGATCATACAAAATGTAGTCGGATTCAAACAAAACATCCCGTAATGCCGTTTCTTCTCCAGCGATGACGTAGTTGCGCGCGAAAAATTGATTGAGCAGATCCATCCCTCGAGTATAAATAGCACGTAGCTGGTCCCGGCTTTCCATCATGGTTTTGCAAACGTCGATCAGCTTCTCTGCATCTTGCCGAAGCACCGTGTCCATCTTATCCTGGTAGCTGGGCAAAAGCGCCCTCAGATACTCGTATTTTTGCTCATACATCTCGGTCGGCTTCTCTTTATCCATGGCCAGATTGTTCTTAATCTTGCGCCCCGCATGTGCATGCACCAAAAACAGCTTCACGACAGGCTCTGCTTCATGGCGGCGAACTACTTCACCATCCGGTCGCAGCACCAGGTACCCGACAGCGTCTTTTTTCCCCCATTTCCAGTACGCTACATGATAGTAATATTGTCCGTTTACGTAGGCTGGGTAGTTATACAGCTCTGTCCTCTCTAAAAAACGCTTATTCCGCTCGATTTGAGCCTGAACCTGTGGTGTATTCACGACTTTCATAAGCAAGGACCTCCGTTACGCAAATAAGGATTTCACCCAGCCAACAGCTTTTCCGACCCCATCCCGGATTCCACGGGTAATCGCTCCTCCAGCTAGCTTGTCAGCGTACTTCACGAGCTTACTCAATCCCCACAAAACCGCACCGGTGACAACAAGCACTCCACCTACGGCCTGCCCACCTGGTATGACGGAAGCAATGACACCTGCATCCATCAGCACACTGCCGAAATTACCGACGCCATCCACAAATTTCTCATTTTGCGTGGCTTCATTCTGGCTTGGATCAAACGCCATGCCAAAGGTGCCGACCGTATCCATGATGTCAAACGGAAGGCTGATTGCTGCTACGCCCACATTTAAACCTTTCACGATTCCCGGCATTCTGACGCCGGACGGATTTGCCGAATTCGTCAGCTGACCACCTTGGAAAATATCTCGAAAACTGTTATTCGGCAATTGTGCCAACACAAATTGATAGTTGCCCCACGCGCTCATCCCGTCGAGTGAATCGACACCCAAGCCTGTTACCGTGTTTACATACGGCGTATTCTTGAAGGCAAGATCAAGGCCTTTTATAGCCAGATCTCCCAAGAACATGCCTTTGCCACGAAGTCCCGCTGCCATGTCTACTTCGCCATTCATAAGCAAATCAGCACTATATGCCAGCGTTCCGCCCATGACGTCCTTGAACGTCCATTTGACTGCACCGTATTCCAGCGTCTCCGTCATCGGTTTCGAACCGTCAGAGTTTGCGTTGGGTGGCTGCATTTCTATATTCGTTGTCGGGGCGTTTGCGTTTGGCGCTTGCGGGTTCGGTTGATTGACATTTGGCGCTTGCAGGTCCGGTTGATTGACGTTTGGAGCCTGAAGATTTGGCTGCTGCCAGTTCGGCGCCTGCATGTTCGGCGCCTGCATGTTCGGTGCCTGCAGATTCGGCTGCTCCCAGTTTGGTGCCTGCACATTCGGCTGTTCCCAGTTTGGCGCCTGTATGTTCCGCTGTTCCCAGTTTGGCGCCTGTATGATCGGTTGCTGCCAATTTGGCGCATTGTAATTCGGCGCTTGCAGGTTAACAGATGATGCCAGAGCCGCAAGCGGAAGCAGATTCATCAAAAGAATCAGAAAAGCAAAGGTAGCCGCTGCAATTGGGCCTCTAATCCATTTCCTCACTTCACAAACCTCCTTTTGGAGATTTCGACTTTAGTTCGTTTTCGTATTCTGAGCAAACTTCTTGTTTATCGCATTCACGGTTTCCTTATAGGACTTATCGTTCAACGAATCCAGAAAGTCCTCCAATTCGTCCGCCTTTTTCTTGGCTATATCCTTCTGTTCGTCCTTCATGGTTCGGAGACGATTGGCAAGTTCATCCGGAATCATGTCATCCGCACCCATGGTCGTAATGGCAGAATTCATATTGTAGCTTTCATCGCCAGCAATGATTCTCCAGTCTGCTGCAAACGAACTGATGTCTGTCTTACGTGATATGCGTGTGTCAAAAGCCTGATAGAACGCATCTGCTTTCCACTTTTTCCATTTGTCTGCAATCTCTTTCCCACGATTGAATTCTTCCTGTAATTCTTTTTGATCCTGAATCAGTACGTAGCGTCCTCCTGCTGCCTTGGCCACTTCTTTTAGCTGTTGCTGCCCTGGGCCGTCCACGCCAAAACCAATTACGTTAATAATCGGAGTAATGGCTGATTGGGAAAGTTGTTTTGCTGCTTCGGCGGGGTCTCCGCCGCATGTTTCGATTCCGTCGCTAACCAGGTAAATCATATTGGTGTTTTTGTCCCCTGAAAATTTGCTCAAATCCTTCATGGCTTCCTGCAAGGAGTAGGCAATCGGGGTATATCCCGCAGGCTGAAACTGATTCAAGGAACTCTGTAGTTTTTCTTTGTTGTAAGACTGCATTCCGTATACCAACTCACTGCTGCCGCAGGAGAGCGCTTTATCCGACTCTTTCCCGCTGCCCTTATGTCCGTATACGCGCAGAGCCACATTGGCCTGTGGCGGCAATGATTCAGCAAAGGCTTTGATGGCATCTTTGGCAGCCTCCATCCTCGTCTTGCCGTTCGCCATTGCACCCATGCTGCCACTTGCGTCAAGAATAATCTCCACATTGTAGTTTTCCTTGTACTGGTAGCGAGGATCTTCGATTTCCGGACTTCCGAAATAATCCATCTTCATATCATCAATAATTTGTTGCGGATCGGGATAGCTCTCCGCGAACAAACCTAAGAGGGCAAGGTAATACAGATTCGTGATTTCTTCGTCTGGATTTTCAATATAAGGGAATTTCTTCAGTTCCGTTTCTATCTCTTCCTTGTTGTCGTCATACGACTTCCCCGCAAAAAGCCCAGGAGGAGTGTTCAAAAAATCCTCTGTTGTTTCCCGTTTTAGCAGGAGGCCAGCCTTTACCATTGCCTCCAACGCTTTTATTTTTTCTTCTCTGCTCAACTCAGTGTTCGTTTCACCAGTCTTGTCTGGAGGCTGTTGTGTTTCTGTGCCTGATGGAACAGAGGGTGGCCGCCCATCCGTGGTCTGTGGAGTTTCCGGTTGATTTCCTGCCTCTTGTGAACATGCCGTTAGCAGGCTAAAAAGGAGGATGGCCGCAATAATTCCCTTCACAAATCTCATCGACTGCTACCTCCTGTTTCCTACAGATTTACTATGTATGTGTGGCGGTGAAGGAAAGCCCTTCACCGCCAACTTTTCCAACGTTTGTAATCAAACAGCATTCACTCAGATTACTTCCCATCCAAGTCTCCGATGATATTGCCAAGCGTTTCACCAATTGATTTTCCCACACCATCAGGATTACCTTTGAAGTAAGTGATTACTGCTCCAAATACGGCGATCACCACACCTGCCAGCGCGATCCATTCAATGGCTTGAGCACCTTTCTGATTTTGCAGAGCCCCTTGGACTTTTACATACAGTTTTTGCATCATGGTTTTCATAAAAAATCTTCTCCCCTCATAGTTAAAATGAATTTGATAAGACATATTGTTTACATTACTCATCCCATCTTTGTGACGGGCATCACCTCCCATAAAGTCAAAACATACATTATGGCATGATGCCAGAGAACAAATCGAGGTTCTCTAAAATATTCAATACCATCAAACCGCCAATCAGAATAATCGCTGTAGGAGTCACGACAAACGTGGTGATCAAGGTTACTTTTGGCGACGCCTTTGCTGCCTTTTCCTTGATCAGCTCTTTACGGATTCTTCGCATGTTTTCGGCCTGTGCCTTGAACGTGACGGCAATCGGTACTCCCAGGCGCATCCCCTGAATGAGCGCTTTGATCAGCATTTGAAACTCCGGATTATCGTTGCGTCGAAGCAGTTGTTCATACGCTTTTTCCCTCTGTACACCCAGATCCAGCTCTTGATTGAAACGGGAAAACTCTTCCCGAATCGGTCCGTCAAAAAACTTGATGACTTCGCGCAATGCCTGATCGAGACTTACCCCCGCTTGCAGGGTGACGCTTACGGTGTCGAGAAATTCCGGCAGGTCATAACGAAGCTGATTTTGACGATCCCGGGCTTTGTTCTTCAGCAAAAGGATGGGCAGAAAGTATCCAATCAACGGCCATGCGATTAGGCCCAGATGCGACAAAGGAAAGCCAAGAATGAAAAACAGCACGCCGGCAATGATGCCGAGCAAAGCCATGAATATTTTGACTCCTTGAAATTGGGCAACTGTCAAATCTAGCGGGCGTCCAGCCTTCAGGAGCCAGTCCTCAACCTCATGTGACTCACTAAAAAAGTTGATGCGCTGACCCATGACCGCATAGTCGTCTCCATACCTAAGCAGGCGTTTGACCAGACGTTCGGATGAGGTTTCCTTCTTGCGCACTCCGTAGTTTTTGTGTCCGGTCACCTCATGGACATGTGTGAGCAGTTTTTGCTTCTCGATGGAGTAGCGATACCACTCCTTCAGACAGATGGCGAACAGCAAGAGAAACAAGAACACGCATGTAATTATGAGAGCATCCATGTTTTCACACCTTTATGTTGGTCACTTTCTTTACGAGGATATAGGACAAAAGAGTTCCGATTACGAACAACCCCAGAAGAAAAAGACCAAATCCGGAAAACAACGGATCAATAAAGCCTTCGTTCATCATGTTCATCATCAGTACCAGGGCAATAGGCATAATCGGCACCAAGATGGAGACGTATCGCTGCTCGGCGGTCATCGTCTTAATCTCCTGATTCACAATGCGGCGATCCTCCAATGTCTCTGCCATTTCCTGCAGCACTTGGCTCAAATTTCCCCCTGCGCGCCGTTGAATCAACAGCGTAGCAGTAAAGATACGGAAATCCCGTGTCGGTATCCGTTTTTCCATGTCAGAGAGCGCGCGGTCAAAGCTAACGCCAAGCTGCAGCTCGCGCGCCATACGGCTGAACTCTTCGCCAGCAGGGTAATTCATCTCTTTCGCAACAAGCGTGATCCCCTGCGAGAGCGTAAGGCCTGCCCGCAATGAGTTTGCCAAAAGGCGGCACACCTCGGACAGCTGTTCATTCAACCGCTCCTGGTACTTATTTCGTCTGACGAAGAACAACACGTTCTGTATGAGATACATCACCGCTGCACCAATGATGAGGTTGTAAGGAAAGGGAATATTCACCACGTTACTGAGTAAGAAAGCGAGTCCCATAGTCCCTACGATCAAAATTCCGTAAAATTCCGAGGGCGCAAGCGGGAAGTTCGCTTGGATCAGCTTTTTTTGGATTTCCTTGGCATAGGGCGTCTGGTCAAATTTATCTCCCCAAACGATGACGACGCTTTTTCGTTTTCCCTTTACCTCGAACCATTCTTCTGCTTTCTTTTTCCATTCGGTCTTCTTGGCCCGATAACCGAGATACTCGTACATGCCCCAGATGCCAAACAACACCGCGAGACTAAACAGAATAGGCATGGTCACGCTGCTTCCCTCCTTCCGCCCTGAACATGGATTCATCCAGATTGATTCCAAAAACTTGGAGCCTCTCCAAGCACCGTGGAATTACCCCCGTTGCCGTAAAGTAGCCAAGCACTTCCCCTTTTGCGCCGATTCCCTTTCGCTGGAAACGAAAAATCTCGTTGACCTCTACTCGTTTGTCTTCCGTTTTCGCTACTTCCGAAATCGAAACGATTTTACGTGTTCCGTCTGACAGGCGGGTGACTTGGACGATGATATCAAGCGCACTGACGATATATTCGCGGACAATCGAGGAGGGCAAATCCATCCCAGCCATAACGACCATCCCTTCCAAACGGTTAAAGGCATCCTGTGGTGAGTTGGCGTGAACCGTTGTAAGTGATCCTTCATGCCCGGTATTCATGGCCTGCAGCATGTCGAATGCCTCTGGACCCCGTACCTCCCCGACGATGATTCGGTCTGGCCTCATCCGAAGCGAGTTTCGCACGAGCTGACGGATGGTGACTTCCCCTGTTCCCTCCATATTGGGCGGGCGTGCCTCCATCCCAATACAGTTGGGATGAGTCAGCTTCAACTCGGCCGAATCCTCAATAGTTATGACACGTTCGTAGTGCGGAATCGCTTTTGCTGTCGCATTCAGTAGCGTTGTCTTACCACTACCGGTCCCGCCGGAGATCAGCACGTTCATTTTGGCTTCCACCACGGCTTGAATGAACTGAGACATCGCTTCACTGAAAGAACCAAATTGCATCAGATCATCCATCAAGAAAGGCTCTTTACGAAATTTACGGATCGAAACGAGTGTGCCATTGAGACTGATCGGAGGGATGACGGCATTCACACGGCTTCCATCCTTCAGACGGGCGTCGACCATCGGCGAGCTTTCATCGATTCGACGGCCAAGCGGTGCCACAATCCGGTCCACGATATGCCGCAAGTGTTCCTCGTCTCGAAATTTTAAATCGGTTAATTCCAGCCTTCCCCGTTTCTCGACGTATACCAGGTTATGTCCGTTAATCGAGATCTCCGTGATTTCTGGATCGGCAAGCAGCGGTTCAAGTGGGCCAAGCCCCACCGATTCATTGATCAAACGAGTAAGCAGAATGTCCTTTTCATTTCGTGGAATGACTACTTTCTCTTCCGACATGTATTGGGAGACGAGACGCTCGATTGCGAGACGCATCTCATCTGAACCTAGACTAGTCAACCTCTCCAGGTTGGTTTCACGTAAGAGTCGGGTCTTGTAATGCTCAGCCAGCTCGTCAATATACGGATTGAAGGAAGGAGCTGCTAATGTGGCAGCGAGTGTCGTCTGCTTTGCCTCATCCCCTGGCGCTGTCTGCTCTTGCTTGCGTCGGAATAAAGCCATCTAACTCCCACCTTTATGACAGTTTCTTGAGTACCCATTTTCTGATGTCTTTCGCAGCCACAGAGAGCTTCTTCTCATTCGGTTCTTTTTGCAATGGTCGGCCTTGATTAACGGCAGCTTGAACTCCTTGATGATCTCTGCTGATTTCAGCAGTAATCGGAGCGTTGAATAATCCTTTCAAATCCGATACGTTCAGTTCGTTATCCCGTCCCACCTGGTTGACGATCACTTCGAGCCTGCCTGACGTATCAATCCGAAGCCGTTTGAACAGGTCTTCCACGAGTCGGTAAATTTGTACGGACGGTGTATCCAGATTCATCACGTAGTAAATCATGTCCGACTCTGACAAAGCGGCAAAGGTTAGCTCGTTCATATGCGTTGGCAGGTCGAGAATGACAAAGTCATAACTGCGGCGACTGGCACGGATCAGCCTAGTGACGAAGGCTTCGGACATATTCTCGGCTGTCTCGGCATCCCGCGGGCTGACCAGCACCTCCAGCTTGGAATAGTTCTCCCTCTGCGCCACGTTGCGAATATGAAATTCGTTGATTTCATCCATAACCGGCATCAGATCGCCTAATGTACGGTTGTTTTCAAACGACAAGAAGGTTTCTACACCGCCGTATTGGAGATTGAGGTCGATGAGCAGCACACTTGCCGTAGATTCCAGCTTCAATGCTTGCGCAAAGCCTGTTGCCAGCTGCGTTCGCCCGCTTCCCCCTTTTCCGCTGTAAAAGGAGTACACCTTCCCCCGTCCTCTCACAAAAGCCTTGCCGGATACATCCGCGCCCTTTTTTCTCTGTTTGATTAGGGATAGATCGGATATTTTGTCGAGACGATCAGACAAAAGGTTGAGCTCATCAGGCATGACAATGTATTCCACCGCACCCGCGCGGACGACATCTCGCAGCAGGACAAAGTCCTGTTTTTCCGTAAGATAAATGAGGATGCCCTCCGGGAGCTCGCCTTGTATGTACTGCACCAGCTCTACTCCTGCCCCGTCTTCCGGCTGAACAAGCAAAACAACATCGGGTCCAATGCGGTCAATTTCTTTTTTCACTTCGCTGGAAGTCGTGTATCGTACTTGCTCGTAAACGGACAGAATTTCCCTCAGCATGTCTTTTACAGAGTCGTAATCCGCAACGACGAGAATTTTCATATCTTTGTTCATGACTTATCCTCCGGTTTTCGGTGGTTGATTAGTTGGCTGCGGTGGTACCGAAGTTGGTTTGCTTTGTGGCTGAACCGGAGCCGTTGGTGGTGTCTGGACGGCGGGCTGTCCGGTAGGCTGTGCCGCAGGTGGCGTTACTGCTGGTGTCCCAGGTTTGGCGTCGGCTGGTTTGCCAGGAGGTTTCGTCTGTTCCGGGGTAGGCTCCACAAACGGATCAGGAATGCCCAAATCTCCTTTGCCCACATTCGCTTTCAAAATGCGAACCATCTGGGCGTAATGCTGCTGGTGAATGAATTTCGGCGCTTCTTCAAACGGCAGTTCCAAAGCCACGCCCTTGAAGCTGTTCTCCGATTTTGCTACCATGGCGACCGGTACATCTTTCATGAACACTTCCGTTACGGGCTTTCCACTCACCTCATGCGAGATAATGATGTCGACCCGGTCTAGCGCTTCCAACTCTTGATCGAAGACGATATTATTCGATGAAAATACCGTCACGAGCCTGTTGTTCTCGTCCCGAACAACATTTGCTGGCTTCATGATGTTTTTCGTAATGATATCCCCCTTCGACAAAGGGACAATCGTGACTTGATTTTTCAAACTGGCTTTATCGATCACATACGAATCATCCGCGTACTTTTTGGGGATTTCCCTTACCGTCAATTGGTCGGGTTGAATCAGTGCCCGAGATGGAATGTCTGCATTCGCCTCGTAAATTTCCACCATCTCGCCAAGCTGCGCGTTCAAATCCTTGATTTTTTGCAAAAACAGAAAGCCCGCCAGAGCAGCAAGTAGGAACGATAATACAAGGAAGATGATTGCTCTACGTTTTGATTCCAACATCTGAAGATTCCCTCTCTTTTTTGAAAAATCCATTCAAGTGTCATGTTTTGTCGTTTTATTACCAAGATTCCGAATCGACAACCTTATGAGAAAAAGACTAGTAATACGTAACCATGACCAGCATTAGACTGGTTCCTCCAGCGATAAATGGCGCCAGTGGTATCTCTCGGTTAAGCTTCATTCTGCCCGTCATCTTGGATATGACCCATATGGGAAGTACACTGACTCCCGCGAGCAAATACGTAAGCATGAGTACGACCAATCCCGCTTGCCATCCAACCGCCGCTCCCACCAAAGCCAGCAGCTTGATATCGCCTCCGCCCATCTGCCCTTTACTGATTACCGCCATGAGCAGTGAGATTCCGCCCAGCACGATAGCGCCCATCGCATAGGATAGCCATTTTTCCGGATGAAGGTACGCATGCACGAGGAGAAAATAAACGATTCCCGGAAGCGTCAGCCAGTCGTAAATGAGACGACTGCGCAGGTCGGTATACATAGCGACTACCATTACGAAAAGAATGGGAATGATGACATACATGGATAACAACATATGTCCTCCCTTCCTGCTATTTAGGAAAAATTCACCATTACAGACGGAGGATTTTAGAAGATTGTTGCAAAAATACCCAATTTTTTTTGGGACTTTTACTGGAAATCGCTTTCATTCTCTTTTTTCCTGAGATTGGGCGGGACGTTTTTCCTTTTCAATCTGTCGAATCGTAGGGTAAGCTGATGATAATGTGTGAGGACAACGAAACAAGAGGTGGAGAACTGTGCAGGAATATGTAGAACTGACTGAACTGCTTACAGACATCGAGGGCCATCCCCTCAGCCTGCTGTTCATTAAAACGGCAAACTGCGGCGTTTGCGATGTCACCTACGCAAGAACGGTAGAACTGCTGAAACAATACCCACAAGTGAAAAGTATGGTTGCATCCATGGAAAAAATGCCTAATCTTTCCGGTGAGTTTCTCGTATTTACAGCTCCGGCGATCCTTCTGTTCATGGACGGAAAAGAAGTGTTCCGACAAGCCCGGTTTGTCTCGTTTGATAAGTTGGAGAATGTTCTGAAGTTGACAGTGGATGCGACCTAGGCGGAGAATACCTTAAATTGCTAAAAAATTCACATTTCCCTCCACCGTAAAGATTTGGATAACCCCTCTTTTGATGATAGAGTAGAAAGTATGAACAAATCAGATTCGTAAGACAATCTGTTGCATTTTATCGTTTTTTGAAGGAGAGACAGTGGATGAGAGCCTTATTGGTAGACGACGAGCAACTACCCTTGATGCATCTGCAACGATTGCTAGAAAAAGATGTTGGCGGCGTTAAGGTAGTCGGAGCCTACACCAATCCTCTCGAAGCGATCGACCAAGCAATATCTCTTCAACCAGATGTCGTATTTTTAGATATTAATATGCCGCGCATCAGTGGACTGGAGATCGGAGAACGTCTGCAAGGAATCGATAACTCCCCGGAGATCGTATTTGTCACAGGGTACGATAAGTACGCCGTTGATGCTTTTGAGCTATGCGCGCTGGATTACATCATGAAGCCCGTACAGCTTCAACGCTTGCAAAAGACAATGGACCGTCTTCGTGAGAGAATCAAGTCCGCGAAAGAAGCCGCGCCTGTTAAAGAAGAATCAGTCGTCTCCATCCAATGCTTCAATAGTATTTTGTTTCACCAGCCCAATCAGGAGCCGCAAGAGATCAAGTGGCGCACGAATAAAGCCCGCGAGCTGTTTGCATATTTGTTGCATCACCGCAACAAAATGATCGACAAAGATTCGCTTATCGAGCTTTTGTGGCCGGACTATGATGGAAGCAAAGGCGTAACCCAGCTATATACGACGATTTACCTCATCCGGCAAACCTTGAAACGCTATGGTCTCCAAACAATATCGATCAACAAAGGCAATCTAGAAGGCGGCTATAAGCTGACGATTGATTCGGCTACGATCGATGTGGAGGAATGGGAGAATCGTCTCAAACAATTCCCTCCCCTCTCTCTTGCCAATATGCAGGAGTATGAGCAATTGCTCGCAGCGTATACAGGCGATTATTTCGGAGACTACGACTATTTGTGGGCAGAGTACGAGCGGGAAAGACTCCGCAGAATGTGGCTTTCGCTCGCCAAAACAATGAGCAGCTTTTATTTGGGACACGGCAGAGTACGAGAGGCGATCAACGTCAACCAACGCATTCAGAATTTGCACCCGCTTGAAGAAGACAGCTACATGATCTTGATGCAGTTGTATGCTTCCTTGGACGATCATGCGGCCGTAGAAGAACAGTATCAACTCTTGACCTCTCGATGGGAGAATGAACTCGGCTCCGCAGCAAACGAACATATCACCAAGTGGTATCACATATGGAAACAAGAGACAGAACAAAAGTAATGCTACTCTCTCACTAAATCTAGGGGGCACTCATGAAGCTCAGAGGTGTTCTATACAGCGTACTTCTCGCTGCTTTTTGCATTCTACCTTCCTCTGCCGCCGCCTCCAGTTATGGAACGGCGACCTATTCACCAAAACAAACCCAAGACGTGCTCCGAAACCCGTATATGGGACTGGCTCCCGACTCACGGACGAGTAATCTTGAGCAAGAACACACGCTCGTCTATGCCAATCTTACCTGGAGGATGCTCGAGCCTACTAAAGGGGATTATGCATTTGATGAAGTCGAAGATGCGATCCTGTTTGAAGAATGGACAGAAAAAGATGTCAAGTTCATCCTCCGTATCGTAATGGATATTCCCCACACCAAATCAGACATGGAGATACCGGATTGGCTATACAACGAGATCGGCGGGGACAATGACAACTTTGAAGACGGCGAGTGGTATCGAAACGACTATGGCAAAGGCTATAGTCCCAACTACAGCAACCCATTGATCATCAAATACCACAAACAGTTGATTGACGCTCTGGGAGAACGTTACAAGGACGATCCCCGCATTGCTTTCATTCAACTGGGAAGCGTCGGTCACTGGGGAGAATGGCACACCGATACGTCTATTCCTTTCCCTGCGACAGAAGTCACGGATCAGTACGTCCAACCGTATCTGGATAACTTCCCTGATTCCATGCTACTGATGCGAAGACCACATCCAGTCGCCAAAGAGTACAAGCTGGGCCTGTTTAACGACATGTTCGGCAACAAAGAAGATACAGACAGCTACCTGTCCTGGATACAGAAGGGCTATGTATCCTGGCTGACCAAAGAGACAATGCCTGCCATGCCTGACTTTTGGAAGTACGCACCAAGCGGTGGAGAGTTCTCCCCATCCGACTCGTTAAACAGCTACTTTGATCGCTCCTCCATTAACCAGGTAATCTCACAAGCCAAAGCTTCACATGTTAGCTGGCTTGGCCCCAATACACCTGCACAGTTCGAAAAAGATAGCGAACAACAACAATACTTGGACCGCTTTTTAAACACAATTGGCTACCGCTTCTCCATCGCCAAAGAGACACATGCCAAAACAGTCGAGCCCGGAAAAAGCCTTACTGTAACGATGGATTGGCAAAACCACGGTGTCGCTCCTTTTTATTTCCCATGGATTCTTGAGCTGTCACTCACGGATGAAAATGGCGAGATCGTAACCAAGACCAAAACGGACGAGGACATCCGCAAATGGCTTCCCGGCACGAAAACCGTCAAGCAAAGCTTGAAAATCCCAGATGATTTACCAGAAGGAACCTACACTCTCTGTGTGGCTATCCTCGATCCCCATACAGAAGAACCGGGCATTCAATTTGCCATGGAAGGAAAAAGAGCGGACGGAAGATACACACTAGGCAAGGTTCAAGTACGAGACTGATCATCAAAGGAAAAATCCCTTCCTGACAACCTGTAAAGGAGTCGTCAGAAAGGGATTTTTTATAGAATCATTTATGGTGCATAATCGCCATCGTAGCTGACCAATGATACGTTTTTCACACCTTCTACCTCTGCAATATCTTGAACAAATGCCGTATGATCTCCTTTGATTTTTACTTCTACAATCAATTCCACCATCTCTTTGTTGACTGTCTTTGATTTCAGCGTGTACTTTAACTTGTTCAACTGGTATTTGACTCCGTCATTGGCTTGATCCTGATAGGTAATAATGAGCAGATAAGCAACATCTCTCATTTGCCGCTTGGATAATACGACAATAACACCCGCCACTACCAGAGATCCTAGAACGGAAACCGGGTACACACCTGCTCCCGTCGCAATACCGACCGAGATCGACCAAAACATGAAGACAATATCCAACGGGTCTTTGATGGCGGTACGGAACCGCACAATGCTCAACGCGCCGACCATCCCGAGAGAGAGCACGATATTCGTGCTAATCGTCATGATAATCAGGCAAGTAAGCATGGCCATCGCCACCAGCGTGATGTTAAAGGTGTGCGTATAGACGACGCCGCGAAACGTTTTCTTGTAAATATAGTAGATGAACAACCCAAGCACTCCCGACAGCACAAGTCCTATGACGGTATCGATGATCGAGATGCTGGCGAATTGATCCATTTTTAAGACGCTTTTTTTGATGATATCTTGAAAAGTAATCGTATTGGTCGTGTCCATAATTTCTCGACTTCTCCTCACACTAAAGATTATAGTACTTTTTGGTTTCCTCTCTGCAAATGACATATTTGGAGATAGCCGACCGCTGATTACTCAGATTCTGTAGCAAAAGTCTCATATTGAATGGCAGGAATTGATCGTACTTCACTTCCATGATCATCATCGGCTGATGAATCGCTCTGACCATCATGATGTGTTCGTCAAAAATATCAAGCGAATTGACGTTTGCCTTCAAGTACTTATCAAATGTAATTCGGACGTTCCCTTCTCTAACCAAATACGCCTCTCGAACATAATCCGTAATGACGCGAGGCCGAAACAAATGATTCTTGCACGACAAATAAAAATCTCGCAGCACAGCACTTTCCGTCTCACGTAGAAATTCAACATCTCCTGCCAAAATCTGTTCATACTCATCCCGCGTAATCGACGCTGATTCTTTGCAAATGTATCCTCCAAACTTGCTCTTTCGCTCCATCTTGATGACCGAATCACTTTTGTTGTAAATGCGAATGCGATACTTTTTTCTTTGAAAAACCCCGTAGTTTTTTTCATAGAGAGCCGTGTCGTGATAGTCATCAAAATACAGGCTGCGAATATGATACCCTTCCTCACTTACAGAATGAGGGTCAGGAGTTGCGATCAGACGCAATTTCTGCCGGAGCGGCTCGTAATGACTCAGCCGAAGATAATACTTCAACTCATGCCGCAATCGCTTGTTGCCGAGCTGGATGCCCGTGCTCTGGATTCCTTTCATTTCAACACGAACTCCTTCACCCCATGATAAATCGCATCCTCCGGCTCTACTCTGTCAAATGCCGTCTGTACGTTCCCTTTGCTGTCCCGTACAATCACCCGCCAGAAAAAGCGACCTTTTCCCGGATCGTTTATCGTGTATTGGACTCCTGTCAGCCCCTTTGCCTGCGCGTGTATCTTCGTAAACGCAGGATCGTAGCTGACAGCAAAATCATAGGTCAGATCGTCTCCTTGCAGGTCATAGGAATGGTCCCAAGCAAAAATGAGCTTATCTCCTTCTTTTCTTGGCTCTCCCATAAAAAAGGGCATCGGGTTCTCTTGGCGTTCATAGTACCTCTTTTTGTTACGCTCTGGTTCACCAGAGAGAAGTGCTTGCTCCTTGTGAAAATAGGAGACATCCAACGGCAAATTATATAAATCAGGTAGTTGCAGCACGTATTTGCTCACAATCGGATAATAGCTCTTCAAGTATTTTTCCGTTTGCTCTTTTGTAATGATCTTGCTAACTTCCTCAACCTTTTCGTTTAGCGCCTTGATGTTTTCCGGGTCTTTGAAGACGCGGCTATGCAGGTTCGACACCCAGTATTCGGAGAGGCCAAACTGCCATGGACCAAGTCCTTTTTCTGGACTGCGCTTGAGCTCCTCTTCGAAAAATCCCCACGTTGAGTCATAGTCCCACGGGAGGAAATACCATTTGTCCGAGTTGCTTGGGCTGTATAAATAAAAATTATGAACAGCCGTGTCGTGATTCCCCATCAACAGGTTGGATGCCAACCATGTGTAGTAGTTCTCCCGATCAAAATGCTTGTCCAAAAAGTCCTGCGTATTCATTGCAGGATTATGGAGATCCTCCAGCATGGCAATGAGCTTTTCATGATTCTCGCTGCCTTTGATCTCCAAAATTTTCTCAAATGCTTTCTTGTCGTAAGTAGGATCGGTCGCCAGCTTGATCTGATCCTCATAGCGATGGAACTCGAAATCAATTGCCTTGTACAAGTTTCCGTTCCGGTCCAATCCGTGCGCCTGCAAAAATGTTTTGTTTGGCTGTTCAATTTGAGTGAACAAACCGTAATCAACAAAGTCCCTGTCCGGATTTTTTTTGGTCAAATCCTTGATTTTTACTTGAACGAACTGCGTCCGCAAGCTGGTCATATTCGGCATCTGCTCGAAATAATCAAAGCTAAGCTTTTGTCGAACACGCGTCATGTCAGACTTGTGCTTGCTTAAGTTGATGTTGCGCTGATCCCGCCAGTATCCGGCACTTTCGAACAAACGGATTTTGTACGATTTTTGTTCCGCTCTCCTGCTCGATTCCCCCCGCAACTCAATCGTTCCGTTCGCTCTCGTCTCGCCAAAACCAAAGTGACCTTGAGTTGGCCCCTCCGCCGTCCCTTCCTGCATAATGACTTTGGCCTGGAGATCTTCTCCCTTTTCATTTCGTCCACTAGGAGCTAGATTGAGTTCCGTAAAGGTAGTCGTCTTCAGTTTTGAGTTTTCTTCGTTGACTACCGTCACATATAAATGGACGATGCTCCCATCCACATCCTGATCGTATACGCTTCTATTCTCAATCAGCCTCTCGTTCAGCTGCTGAGTTGGCTCCACCTGACTCGTTGCTGACGGGTTGTCTGACACTGGCTGTTCAGGTACATCCTGTGTACAACCAGTCAATACAACTCCGAATGCTACGAGCAGGCTCAGTATGAATCGTTTTTTCTTCAACCTAAGTCCTCCCCAATCCATCAGTCCCCATCTATTCCATTCGCTTTCCTTTGACAAAGAGCGGTTGTAGGCAATAGGTGTAATAATCAATATTTTTCAGGTAATAGATCAGCCTGCCGAGACCGGCTACCAGTGCAAGAAACGCAGCAATAAAAAATGAAAAGCCATAGTTATGAAGGGGCAGCATCGCTATGGTGATGACAACCGTACTGATGAGAAATAAGGTCGTCACCGCAAGCGCTCCCTTCCGATCGTCAAAATAGAGCAGCATCAACACGACCACAAACATCACAGCGTACAAGTATCCCGCTATCACTAGGATGTTGTATCGCTCCATCTGCTCGGACGTAAACCCGATGTGCGGAAGCAACGTAATTCCCAGAGCCAATGCAACGAAGGAAAAGAACAGCTGCACTTCCATCATGAAGCTGAGCTCTTGCATCAGTGTTTGGACCATGTCTGTTTTTGCCCGCTTGATATCCTGCACCGAGCCTGTGCCCAATATCGTCCCGTAATACGCTCGATACTTCTCATAAAAAGCGGTCTCTACAGATACAACAAACATGACCATCGTGGGCAATATGCTCAAGGAGGCATAGAAAGCAGGAACATCATAAAAAGGCGCGATTACGTATGTATCCGCCACGACCTCTTGAAGTGGACTCCCCAGCCAGTAAATAAAATGGTGCACATAAAAACCAAGAGAGCAAAACAGACCCACCCCCAGCAGACTAGGGTATTTCTTCACGTACTTCACGAAATCGAAGTAGTTCCTCTCCCGCTTCGGGAAATAGCTCTCCAGATGAACCATAGACAGAACGATCATGATAAAAAAGCCCAGATCCAAAGAAATCAGCATGGCGATTCCTTTTTCCAAGTCAGTCAAATAAGACAGTAGAAACGCAGCCAGAAGCGTAACGGCAACAGCCGCCAAATACCCGCGAATAATGCGCATATAATCCTTTAATGCGGACAAATAGGCGGATTGAAGCCATACGACGATCAGTTCCACAAAAAGAAGGTAAGCTACGAGCTTAAAGCCAGACGGCAAAGGAGCGAGCCAGTAAAAAGCACCGCCGAGAATTCCCCCCAAGCCCAGGCAAACAGCGATGACTCCATACAAAGAAGCAATGATGTCGTTATACTCGCGCAAGTAAATTTTGTCTGCAATATAGCGGGAAATGACCATGGAAAAACCACAGGTAACCAACAGTGAAAACACGAACGCATAAACAACAGCTGCTAAAAAAGACATCCTCTCCAAATAACTGACATTCAATTGAAGAAGAATTTGCTGTAGCACCGTGATCATGACCATACAAATCAGCATCGGTCCGACTGTGACCAGCGAAGAAAATGCATACGCCTTCACACTGGACAAATACCCTTTATTCCGAAACATTTTCTTCAGTTCAAAGCCAATGCCCGCCATGTTTCTTACACCTCATATTTCCGGTACATTTTGCGATATCTCGCCAAGAAGTTCTCATGTGTGTAAATATCTGATACTCTTTGGAAACCGCATCTGCCCATCCGCTGTCTCAATGGCTCGTTTTGGCACAATGTAATGATCGCTTGGGCAATTTGAGTAAAATGCATGACGGGTACCGTTATCCCTGCGTTGCCATAGTTGTCACCATTGCCGTACAACAATTCCCGACAGCTTCCCACATCCGTTGTGACGAAGGGCTTTCTGCATGCCATTCCTTCCAAAATAACGAGCGGTTGGCCTTCACTGATGCTGGTCAGAACAAGCATGTCCATTTTTCCGAGATACTCTTTCACATTAACCGCACCCGTAAACGTAACAGCCTCAAGCTGAAGGCTATCGACCAATTGCAGGCATTCTGTATAGTACTCCTCGTCTTCATCCGTCGGGCCCATGATAACAAAGCGTGCGTGTGGCACTTGTTCTTTGACGAGTCCAAAGCTATGAAGCATGGTTTTAATATCTTTGATAGGTACCACGCGGACAACAGCACCAATGGTAATTGTGTCGTCCATTTTTTCCTCCACGATGTCAGCATAATCACTCACTTTTACACCGTTCGGGATCACGGATACTTTGGAAGGATCACAGCCTAGCTCGATCTGAATTTCCTTGTTCCTCTCAAACAACGTGATTACCTCATCCGCGTAGGAGTAGGCACATGCAGAAAGATTATGAAAATAATCGATCCAAATATCCTTAAAGTGACCCTTGATCCAGCTTGCCTTGATAATTTCTTCTTCCCGCTCGCGGGTATAAATTCCATGCTCCGTCAGCAAAAACGGCTTTGCATGCAGATACTTCCCGAGACTTCCTGCTACACCGCCATATCCCGTACACACACTGTGATACAAATCCGCTTGCGGCATACCGTTTTGAATGATCTGACATAGTGGCAACACCATCGAGCGGATCATCCAGATCATTTCGGTAAAAGGAATTTGCGGATATTTTTGCTCGCAAAGACGTTGAATGACCTCGAAAAAGTCCTTGCTCGTAAGCAACTCGGCCACGGATGGCACCTTACTCCCCGACAACACGGAAAACAGAGCATGCCAGTCGCCTTTGCTACCATCGAGCAACGAAAGCAACGCCTGCTGCTCATCCTCAGTCAGACCCAAACGCTTCCCCGGTGCAGCCTCTTCTTTCAGATAGGCATCCAGAAATACCTCTTTGATTTCCACCACATTTTCGGGGAGCTGGTAGACGTATTTCCCCCTGTTTTTCTCCTCGGCACCAATTGCATAAATGATGAACTCATGCTCTGGCATACTAGCGATTAAGGAATGAATCCAGCTAGAGACTCCCCCTGTAATATACGGGTAAGATCCTTCGGCAATCAGACAAATTTTCATCGCTTACTCTTCCAGTCCTATTTCAAATTTTGCACCCGTTGCATGCACGAGATAGACGCCTTCCTCTATTTTTTCTACCGTGCAATTGACCAAGCTCGTCATTTTTTTGTTTGTCCGCAAGATGTAATACATGTCTTCGGAGAAATTGTTCATATAGCCTGTCACTTTTTTATCCGTATGCGAGATATATACATCCGTCTGTAAATAGCTCTCAAGGCTTGTTGCAGCTTCGGAAGCAGTCTGGCTACGCAGCCATGGATACTGCTCGTAAAGCTCTTCCAGCATGAGTTGAAAGTCTTTTACCAATTCCGACCACGACTTGTTATTGCTTCGCTCCTTGTCCAACACATCGTCTGGATGAACAAAATGAGAAAAAACACCGATGGATGTGATCGCATTCGTTATGTACCAATCATGAATGTCTGTACGACTGTATCCGGAGGTAATACGCGGCAGCTCTACAATGCCATCTTCGGACACGGAAAACTCCTGGATGTATTCGTGTGTACTGTCTGATTCCGCATACAAGGAGGCAATGATTCTCAGATCAGGAAAAGACTTTTTCAGTGCTCGACGCCCTTCCTCTCCCAACACGTTAGAAGGCGGGACATACGTCTGTATGTCATATGCCGAGAAGACCTTCTTGATATAATTGTCCAGATACGTAAGGGACTCGGCCATACTTGCTTCATCCGGCCAAGCCTTATACTCGTAATGGCTCGCCGTCGCTTGATCGGTAACCAGTGATTGATGATTGTATCCGTGGATGCCCAGTTCGCCACCCATTTTCAACAAATCCCTGCCGTACGTAATCAGATTGTTCGAATCCTTTCCTTCCTCATCAGTGAAGGGCGGAGCAACTCGGTTATTGTAGGTATTGATAATAGCTCCCGTGTAGGTCACATCGTAATCGGCAGCAAGCTTGATCATGTCCGGCCACCACACGTCCCGAAAGAAGCTGGGAATATCTTTGCGATACTCGCGGTAAATACTCGGCTCGATCCCCTGGCGAAAAGGGGCCGGAAAATCGTCAATATACATGACTTTCATATTGAAAATGGGGTACATGAAATCTGGATTCAGTAAACTGATGCCACCAGCAATCAGTCCTCTATTCATGGCAGATTGCATATTCGTCCCGTTATAGACCATGAGCTTTCCCTGTCCATACCGGGTCTCCCATAGCAGTGGCATATTATCGGCGGAAACAGCGTGAACCTTTGCTTGCCTATCCAGTTCTACGGGAATCGAGGAATTCACAATGGCATCTGCACCGATTTTTGCATCCTCTCCTTTGATCAAGAGATTGGATGTCATCTGAATGCCATTTGTCACGATAGGGAGATTGATCGAATTGATCCCTAGTTTTCGGTATATGCGGTACAAGCTGTCATTGTATTCAGGCGTACGTGAAAAGAACACATTTCCACCATTGTGCGCATATTGCATCATCGCATCTAGATTGGCTAGCATGTCCAGATTTTCTATGGTGACAATGACCGTCATGTATTGGGGGTCGGGCTTCGAGAACTGCTTAACGTCAGCAAGCTCGTACTCCTTTTTCATATACCGCAGCACTTGCTCCACATTCCTCGCGATTGCCATGCTGCTCTCATCCTTGGAATCATGCAGAATAAGGAATCTCTCCCTTTTTAGCTTGGCGATTTCCTCCTGACTGATCGCGTTTTGCTTCGGCACGTCAGCCTCTTTTCCCGAGCCTCCTGACTTATTACTGCTCACCTGAAGGATGAACTGGGATCGGGTAGCTTCAATAGTGATCCCCAGAATCGCCACAAAGATCAGAATGATGTAGATGTTTTTTTTCACGGGAATATCGTTGGACCTCGAACTGCTCCATTCACTGTCATTTTCCCTATCCCTTTTCCTTCTCCTGAACCTAGTCATTCTCATTTTGTATCGCTCATCTCTTTCAGATTCGTATCTACTTCCTGTGTAACAGCGACTTCCGCCCAATTGCTGTCTTGCTCATCATCTTCCAGAGTGTTCCAATAGCGGATCATCATCAGCGTAGCGTGGGAGATTTTAACCGACGAGTTTTTTAACCGATTCATTTCTGCCACAAAACCTGCGTAGTCTCTGATCGTAAAGAAGCGCTTGAGCGACATGACATATGGCTGCTCGCTTTCCGGATGATACTCATGAAACAATTGACAGTACTGTTCCGCTTTTTCATAGGACTGGTTCCCCAGCTCACAATTGATCTTGTCTACAAAATAGCTTTCTTCTTCCTGATAAATGTCCAATAATGACTCCAGAACAAACGAATACGTGTAGCTGTACTTCACATAGGTGCGTTGATCAAGGAGTGAACTGTCCAGATACTTCTTCAATACATCTGCGTAGGCGCGTAGAACCGCAAGCTCCTGCTTGTTCTCCTCGTATTTCACTGATAAATCCTGCAGTTGGAGCTGAAGGTTGCGCCGCATTTCCGTTAAAGCGGCTGCCGCGTAGTGAACCGTTTCCGAATCCTCGTTTTGCAGGGCTGTCTCCAATGTGCCGATCTGCCAAATGGTCTGCTCTTTCAAGACATCGATCAGCATCTTTCGGCGCGTGCTCGTGTCGTTCAAAACCAATATGTCCTCAACCGGGACGATGTTCATTTCCTTTTCCATGTCCGCTCTTCGGAAAATATTCGATCCCTCCGCTAGCTTCAGCAAATCGCTCTCTAGCATCAGTTCATTCACATTCTTTTTCGATGTTCGTTTGTACACATCGGTAATCCCCAATAACAGGAGGCCAAAAATGGGAAGAAAGCCCGCAACAAGCATTCGCATAATCAGCACCTGCTTGTTTTTGCCGCGGCTTTGCACCCAGCTGTAACCAACAGACACCAAGACATGGAGGAGGACTAGATTAAACATAAGCGCCATCCTTCAAGGAGAAGCGATCCTGGTCCTTTTCCTGCACAATTCTCGATGCAATACCGAGTCTACCAAGCCTATCAATCACGATACGGGCTTCTTGCTCGTTGGAATTGGAGAGAATGATATAGACATCTCCCGCTTCGTCCATTCCCATATAATCTGCTTCGCGAAGAGAACTGGCGATATAGGTAGCAAGTGTATGATGATCCATTTGCGCGAAATCCACTGCCAAGAGGGTAAAGTCAGTGTTTAACTGTTGCTTGGCGTCCCTTTTGTTCTTCACCATTGCTGAAAAATAAGCAGGAATCAGGATAGGGGTATCGTCTAGGTAACGGTCCTTTTGTGTGGAGTTTAAGTATCGAAGAGAACGGGACAAAGCGGATGAGATCAATTGAACGGCAACCTGAAAAAGGTTTTGGGTGTACATCGTAAAGTTTTCAAACCCGAGTTGTTGCAATGTGACCACTGCAACCATTTTTCCCTTGTCAAAAATAGGAGCTGCTATAAGGGGCATGTCGTGACGTAGCTCTTTATTCACGATGATCTTTTTCATTGTCATTAATTCAGTAAGGTAAGCATGTTCACTCATTTTCAGCGAGCGTGGCAGATCAAAGCCCGCTTTATTCGATTTGGCCATCAATCGCAAGAAAGAGCCATTTTGATTCATCGTATAAATGGCGATCTCATCGGACTTCATGATTCTTTCCAGTACCTTGACTGATTTCTGCAATACGCGTTCAGGCTCGAGGCTGTCCAACTCTTTGGTGATGTTGTAGATTTTTCCAAAGCTGTCTTCTGAATTCACGATCTGCTGCTGCAATTCTTGCTTTACCATCAGAACATCGTTATAAATGTCTTTTAAAAAATCATACTTGTCTTCCAGCGCTTGCTTTTGCAGCTCCTTGGACAATACGTCCCTGTTGCGTTTGTCGATCGAATAGCCCACAGCAATCCCGATAATAAAATAGACAGCGATATGAAACAGAACATTCGCGTCATATAAGAGCGATACGACATCGCGCCCGTTATGCAGACTTTCTCCGATGAAAAGTCCACAAGCCAGGATAACCGACAAGAGGGATTGCTTCGTTCCGTAAATGGCGCCGATCAACACGATGTAAATCAGCTTGAGATCAAAGACACCGCTATTAGCCGTTCCAACTGTCGCGAAAACCACCAGAAGAAACGCAAGAATGTTCTCAATGTACGGCCTTGCATCCCATGAACGGAGCCAATGGATCGCTTTCTTCGTTTCGCTCTCCTGCTCTTGTTCCTTCTCTGCGAAGGTCTCTTGATACCACTGCGCCGTTTTTTCCAGCCCCTCCGCCAATGAATACATCGGGATCCAATCTAATCTTCGCTTTGCCCACGTATTGTCCAAAACCGACTTATCTACGTCTCCTGGGCGTTTTTCCCTTCGTGATATTCCTTGTAGTGGCTGGTTAGCCCCGAGAATATCAATCAGCTCATTAATGCTGCTTTCCTGATTCGTAGACAAATTCATCACACCAGTATCATCCGTGGTAACAGAACGGAAAATGGCATCAGCTACATCCTCTACATAAATAAAGTCTCTCGTTTGGCTGCCATCCCCGTGCAGAACTATTTCTTTCCCATTGTTGATCTGGGTTAAAAAAGTAGAGATAACACCGCCTTCTCCTCCTGCACTTTGTCTCGGGCCATACACATTTGCCAAGCGAAAGGCTACCGTCTGCAAGCCATACATTTCTGACCATTTGCGGCAATACATTTCGCCGATGTGCTTGTTTATTCCATAAACAGATACCGGATCACACGCTGAATCTTCGAGTAACGGTGTACATTCATTCATGCCGTAAACGGCGGCTGATGACGCAAAAATAAATTTGGATACGCCATATTTGCTCGATAGCTTCAGCATATTCACGAGTCCCAGGATGTTCGTATTCGTATCCAGCAGGGGGTCTTCCATAGATGCAGCAACACTTACTTGGGCCGCTAAATGGATGACGACATCGAACTTGTTGCTCTTAAATACTTCATCACATTTTTTATCCGCTACATCCAGCTCGTATGCTTTATGCGGAAATGTGATGTTCCTTTGATTGCCTGAGCTGAGATTGTCGAGGATGAAAACCTTATACCCTTCCTTATAAAATCTCTCCGCGACAAAAGAACCAATGAACCCATAACCACCTGTGATCAAGACCTTCATGCTAACACCTCAGCTATTTGTTTCTCTTGTCGATCCCCACGACGATCATCTACTCCTGTTCCCAGCAATTTTTGGACAGCCCATTCGATTCGCTCCAGCTGCAGTGGCTTCGCAATGAAATCCCGCGCACCTGCCTGAATCGCCTTGATGACGGTATCGTGCCTAGACACTGCTGAGCAAATAATGATCTTGGCATCCTTGTCCAACTCCATGATTTTGCGTGAAGCAGTCAAACCGTTCATGCCGGGCATGGTAATGTCCATCGTAACGAGTGATGGTTTGTACAAGCAGTAATTTCTAACAGCCTCCTCTCCCGAAGCAGCTTCCGCAACCACATGCAGTCCTAACGTCTCAAATATGTTGCGCAGCACACGTCTCGTAAACGCCGTATCATCAACAATCAGAATGCTATTCATCCAAAATGCTGTCTCCCATCCTATCCATCTATATCTTTTGGACTGTTTTATTATAGTAATATATTCCTATTAGCAATACCAACCAAAACTAATGCCTCTTAACCTTTCATTTTCATAGGTATAAAGCCCCTCTATTCCGTAGCTGTACCCATTCTACTAGGATCATCTCAACAATTTCTGAACAAGAGACAAAAAGAAGAACAGGGACAGTTACCTATACGGCAGCTTATCCCTGTTTTCCAACAAATGCTGAACAGCCCATTCAATCCTCTCGAACTGCAAGGGCTTTGCGATAAAATCACGCGCACCTGCCTGAATCGCTTTGATGACCGTATCGCGTCGTGCAACTGCGGAGCAAATAATGATCTTCGCATTCTTATCCAGCTCTATGATTTTTCGGGAAGCAACCAAACCGTTCATGCCCGGCATCGTAATATCCATCATGACCAGTGACGGTCGATACAAACAATAATTCCTAACAGCTTCCTCCCCTGAATCAGCTTCCGCCACTACCTCAATACCTAATTTCTCAAACATGTTACGCAGCACGAGTCTCGTAAACGCTGTATCATCAACAATTAAAATGGTATTCATTCAAATTGTTTTCTCCCATCTTTTATACCGCGATTTTCGAACTATCATAAATAGGTTTACTATATGCAAAAACGGCATAATTTGATCATTTTCTACATTCTACTAGGAACATCTAGACAAATTCTGAACAGGAGAACATCTTGTCCTCCATTCCATTGCGGGGAAATAAAAAAACCGAAGCATCCGCTTCGGCTCAACTCACTCTATTATTCGGTTCTCTTTTGCCAAAAAGATCTTTCGCCAGTGTGAGATACCACGCAACTATTTCCATAAAAGCAAGGATAACAAACAAAGCCCATATATCCCCTTGGGTAAGGTGGTACAACAGGTTATCAATTTCTGTTCCAGAACCACGCACCAAGGACTGCAAGAAAAGTACAATTGGACCGAAAATAGAACAAAATATAGTTATCATCGAAAAAAGGGGACGCCGTTTCCGAATTAGATACACAATACCACTGATTATTGTTATGAGGATACATATATAATAGACACTCCACACCCATGGAGGTAAAGTTTCCATGGTAGCCCTCCTTTCCTTCAGTCCAGCCCCAGTTCCTTACCAAGCAGCAATGCTACTGTCTGCGCGCATATCCGTTCCACCGCTCAGCACACCATTTTCATCACGCCAAATGATTTGACCTCGTCCGAAGTAATTGCCGAGCTGCGCCCACTTGATCGTATGACCCCTGCGCTCCAAAGCGAGTGCCAAATGCTCCGGGAAATGACGCTCCAGCTCCACCGTTTTGCCTTCCGTCCACTGCCAGCGCGGCGCATCGAGCGAAGCTTGCGGATTGAGGTGGAAGTCGATGGTGTTCATGACCACCTGCACATGTCCTTGTGGCTGCATGAAGCCGCCCATTACGCCGAATGGCCCCACTGCTTTTCCATCCTTCGTCAAGAAGCCCGGGATAATGGTGTGGAACGTTCTTTTGCCTGGCTCTAAGCAATTGTCATGAGCAGGGTCCAGCGAGAAGTTATGACCCCGGTTTTGCATGGCGATCCCTGTCCCCGGCACAACTACTCCGGAACCAAAGCCCATGTAGTTGCTTTGGATAAAGGAAACCATGTTGCCCTCACCGTCAGCAGTCGCTAAATAGACCGTACCGCTCGTTTTCGGCTGACCCGGCACTGGCGTCAAGGCTTCATGACCAATCAGTGCACGGCGCGTTGCAGCGTATTCCTCTGACAACAATGCCTCCTTGGAAACTTTCATGTTGCTCTCTTCTGTGATGTATTTCAATCCGTCCACAAATGCCAGCTTCATCGCTTCGATTTGCTTGTGATACGTTTCTGTTGTGTCCTTTGCGTCAAAATCAAAGCCTTTCAGAATGTTCAGAGCCATCAGGCCGATCATCCCTTGCCCATTCGGCGGGATCTCCCACACTTCATAGCCGCGGTAGTTGACCCCGATCGGCTTCACCCATTCCGGCTCATAGGCAGCCAGGTCTTCTTTACGCAAATAACCGTCGCACCCACGCGAGAACGCGTCGATCTTTTCTGCCAGCTCTCCACGGTAGAAGCTCTCCGCATTTGTTTCCGCGATTTGACGCAGCGTCTTCGCATGACCCGGTGACTTCCAGATGTCGCCCGCTTTTGGCACTTTGCCATCTGACGTAAAGGTGGAGAACCAATGCGAAAACTCTTTCCCTTTGCATTGCAGAGAAAACTTTCTATGCGCTACATTCCAATTATGCGCCAATGTGGGCGATACCGGATAGCCATTCTCCGCATAGTCAATCGCTGGCTGCAAAACCTCTGTAAGCGGAAGACGTCCAAAACGCTTGGACAAGGCTGCCCACGCAGCAGGTGCGCCTGGGACCGTGACGGGGGTCCAGCCGTAGGTCGGCATTTCTTTCAGACCTTTTGCTTTTAATGCCTCGATGGAGATTCCTTGTGGAGCCGGACCGCTTGCATTCAGTCCGTGCAGCTCGTCTTTGATCCACACGAGGGCAAATGCGTCACCCCCGATGCCGTTCGAGGTTGGTTCTACTACAGTCAGGCACGCAGCTGTTGCAATCGCCGCATCCACCGCATTTCCGCCCTTTTTCAAAATATCGAGACCTGCTTGAGCCGCTAGTGGCTGCGAGGTCGCTACCATACCGTTCTTGGCAAAAGTCGTCACACGCTTTGATGCGTATGGGTATTCCATTGCGTCATAATCAACCATGGTTTTTACCTCCTAAATCGTTCGTTTAGCCGATAAGAAAGACCATTAGATTAGCACGGAAGATCCTTCCTAGCCAATGAAAACAAACCCGTACGCCATCGCTCCCAAGATGACAAAAGCGGGATGTACCTTCCATGTTTCGAGCAGAAGGTAGGATGCCACTGTCAAAATTCCTGTTTGCATCCAGCCAATTCCCTCGACTGCGCCCATTAGGAATTGATACGTCATCGTTCCTAGCAAGACAGTAACGACTGGCCGTACCGATTGGGTCATCGCTTTTACCTGTGGCGCACTGCGGAATAGGTTTATAAAACCCATCAATAAGACCATCGCGATCGCTGTCGGCGCGACCGTTGCAAATAAAGCGACGACTGCACCCGGTACACCTGCTACCTGATAGCCAATGTATCCAGCGAGCTTGGTCGCGATTGGGCTGGGCAACGCATTTCCTACTGCCAGCACTTCTCCGAATTCCTGTACACTCATCCACTGGTAATGGTCAACCACTTCATTTTGGATCAAAGGGATGCTCGGTGGTCCTCCCCCGTACCCCAAAATGTTGGAGATGAAAAAGGCCCAAAATAATTGCAGGTAGATCATGCTACTCCCTCCTTGCCGTCCTTGTCCTTGCGCTTGCGGACAGACCAAGTAGAGTAAGCAAATGAAACGGCCAGCGCAATCCCTACGACGATGCCCGGATGCCAATCAAGGAAGAGTAACGCAACGAGTGAGAGGGCGAGGGAAAGGCTCACACCTGCTTTGCTGGACGCTCCCTTCCACCCCTTTGAAAGAAATTCCCACGTAAGGACGCCTGTCATAACTGCGATTACCGGGCCGATTGCCTGGATCATGCCGTATACACCCGGTGCATCCTTCCATTGATATATGACTTTCAGCAAACCGATCATCACGAGCACGATTGGCATCACTACTGCGATGTTTGCCACCAATGCACCCTTCCAGCCTTTTACCCGATAGCCGATAAATGCAGCCAGCTTGGTCCCAATGGGCCCTGGAAGAGCGTTGCCGAGCGCCAGATTGTCGGAAAAGTCCTCATCTGTCACCCATTTATACTTTTTCACGCATTCGGTGTAAAAGAGGGGTACCATCGTAGGTCCTCCCCCAAATCCGAAGATTCCGATGCGGAAAAAGGCGAGAAATAATTGCCAGTAAATCATAGCTGTACCTCCGTCCTTGCCTAACTAGCGGATAAAGTTGTACTTGGACTTCAATATTTTCAATTCGTTAATCACATTCGTTTTCGAGATGCCAGGAATCTTGTGCAGCTTCTTGAGTAAAAATTGCGATAATTCTTCGTTACTTGTTACGAGCACCTGTGTGAAAAGCTGATATTCACCAGAAGTGAGTACGATGAGCCTAATCTCTACGATTTCCGTCAACGCAGCAACCACATCGTCCAGCTTTTCCGCATCCACAGCCACTTGAATCATCGCTTGTACATGAAACCCTGCCTTGACTGGATTGACAATGCCGACCAGACTCAGGGCACCTTCGTCCTGCAATTGCTGGACGCGCATGCGAATCGTCTTTTCTGTAACCCCGAGATCCTTTGCAATCTGAGTAAACGGCAAGCGCGCATTTCCTTGCAAGGCTCGAATGATCCCATAGTCGATGTCATCTAAATCAGGATAAAGTGATCTTCGGAAAGTTTCCTCCATACAAACACACCTTTATTCGTCTTTTTTAAACAATATTCAACCTCATCACAGCTTAATTTTATAAAATTCGGTCGAATTCCATAATGATTGCTGCTACTATAATACGATCTTCAACACAGCGCAATACTTCGTCTGAAAATTTCATTTTGAAAGCATTTCAATAAAACGTAAAAAGAGCCTTCCCCGCTAGGAGAGGCTCTCTATTAATATTCGATACGGTCCAGAGATTGAGACCATGCTTCAAATGGGCTCCGTTTGTTCGCAAGATCTATTCTCCGAAACGGGATGCTTCGCTCTTCATGAGGGAGAACAATCTGCTCATAAATAAACTGATCATCAAAACCGACATGCGCCGCATCTTCTTTCGTGCAAGCATAATAGACATTTCGCGGTCTGGCCCAATAGATGGCTCCCAGACACATCGGACACGGCTCACAGCTTGTATACAGATCACAATCGTTTAACTGAAAGGTTTCGAGATGACGACACGCTTCCCGAATGGCTTGAATTTCGGCATGTGCCGTCGGGTCATTGCTCGTCGTCACTTCATTGCGTCCTCGTCCAACTACTTGCCCATCCTTCACGACAAGGGCTCCAAACGGGCCGCCGATTTTATCACGTACATTTTCAAACGCAATCTGTACAGCTTGCCCCATCCACGTCTCTCGTTCCATCAAGCTTGCCCCCTCGCATCTCCTTCTCCTTTTATCCTATGTCCCTGCTCATCTGGACATGCTGGAAAAGTTCACTAGCGATTCATTGATTGCTTTAAATGGAACAAGTAACGGTTTCGGATGATCCAGAAATACACACCTTGAACAACGACGAAGCTGCATAACACAATCGCAGTCGGCTTGAACACAGACGCGACAAGGATGAGCTTCAACAAGCTTTGCAAGGACACGAACGCCACCATGCTGTGAATAATGGCCACCACAATCGGCACGAAGAACAACAGGGCAATCTGAGTCGTAACGATCCGCGTCAACTCTGCATCCGTGAGTCCAATCTTCGAAAGCGACCCATAATGCCTCTTGTCGTATTCCAGGTCCGTATACAAACGGAAATAGAGAAAGCTTGCTGCAGCTACAAAGAACAACACGCCTACAAATAACCCGATAAAGAGTGCCATGTTCGCCATTTGTTTCATGGTGTGGTAGTAGGGTGCACGAGCTGAAAACGAATAATTTTCGTCGTAATGACTAATCTCATCCTGAAGCTTTAGACTAATATCCTGGGTTTCCTTCCATCTTGGCACCTCGTATACAAAACGCTGTTCTTCCTTCGCTTTCGGAAGCTGGTCGTACACCTGATTCGGCACAACAGCCAAACGCTCAAATTCGAGCCCCTTGATCAACGGAGTCATATTCGTGTCTGTTTTGACTACCAGCTGTGCATTTCCCACCTGAAGAGTCTTGCTCGCTACCGAATCGCCAATCCAGTTGAGCATGACGAACACCTCGTCATTCGTCATTTGCAGCTCAGGCGAGTGAGACGCTACCGCCAGCCTGTTATAGTCGGACAGCTTGACTACTCCAATCTTTTCCTCATTAATCGGTTCGGGCAAAACCCGCATAGCTACTTGATATTTTTCAAAGGAGAAGCCACCCTGCTGCAAGCTCGTTTCAATTAACGACAGATGCTTGACCCTCTCCACATCACTTTGTTTGGACTGGTATTCAAATGCGAACGGATTGATTTTCATCACCGTAATCTGAATCGACCCAGCCAACGCTGCAAGTGTGCCAATCGCACAAAAAGCAACGGTAGAAACGATGCTAACCAAAAAGAACATCCGGGCATTATCCTTCATTCGATAGGCCAGATCAGAGAGCGTCAGGAGATTCGTACGTTTCCAATAGAAAGCTCGACGCTTCTTCAGAAAATCGATGAAGATGACGCTCAACTGAGTAAACAACAGGTACGTTCCTACAGTCGTCAGCGCAATGACCGGAAGCATCAGCACGAGCACATTCACGCCGTCAGCAGTGAGGGCTAAGGCATAACTCATTCCTAACAAAGCTACCGCGACCAGAGACAGCACTAGCGATGCCCTCGGCTCGCGCTTAGGACGACCGCTTCCTTGCAACAGATCCAACAGACTACGGCTTCGCAGCACGAGGACCGTAAATAGCGAAATGGCTGCATACAAGATGAGAAACGCCACCACTGTCAAACCGATCGCTTTCCACGGGAAGTAAAACCCGAGTGCTTTTACAGCAAGCAAAAATCCGGCGAATTGGAAAAATAGCTTGGCGAGAACCAGCCCGACCCCAATCCCGATGGCAATCGAGACAATGCCAATCAGCATGTTTTCCATAAAAATCAGCATGTTCCGCTGTAACGGTGTCATGCCTTGGATAAAAAGGATGCCGAATTCCTTCTCCCTCTTTTTCAGAAAAGCACCGACACAATAAAAAAGAAAAAAGAAAGAGAACAGAAAAATGACGTACTCAGCCGCCATCATCCCAGTGGCTACGGATTCATGAATCTCCTGCCCGACAATTTCCGGATGAAAAATGAACATTGCATAGACGAAAAAAATGAGGACAGAAAAAACGCTACTCATGAAAAACGCAGCGTACATACGCTTATTTCGCAGAACGTTATTACACGCGAATTGTCGAAAGGTCATAGGTGTTCCCTCCCAAAAACGACAATGAGTCAATAATTTTCTGGAAGAATACCTGTCGACTCTCACCCCGATACATCTCGTTATGGAGTTGACCGTCTTTAATAAATATCACCCGATGGCAATAGCTGGCCGCCAAAGCATCATGCGTCACCATCATCATGGTGGTATTATCTCTCTTATTGATCGCTTCCAGTGTCTCCATCACATTGCGCGAAGACTTGGAATCAAGATTTCCTGTCGGCTCGTCAGCGAGCAAAAGTGACGGGGAATGAATGATCGCCCTAGCAATTGCCGTCCGTTGACGTTGCCCCCCAGATACCTCGAAGGTCCGCTTTTCCAATATGTCCTGAATCCCTAGCTTCTCCGCAACACTTTGCAGCTTTTCTTCCATGACCGCTACTTTCTCATTGTCGAGCGTCAGCGGCAACACGATATTTTCTCCAATCGTCAACGTATCCAAGAGGTTAAAATCTTGAAATACAAAGCCGAGCTCCCGGCGACGAAACAGAGCCAGTTTATCTTTTTTTAAATGATGCGGATTCGTACCGTTCAAAAGAACCGCACCAGAGGTTGGTGAATCAATGGTGGAGATCATGTTTAATAGCGTAGTCTTGCCACTGCCTGAGGGGCCCATAATACCGACGAATTCGCCCTTGCGAATCGAAAAATCGATATCGGTCAGCGCGCGGTAGGTTACCTTGCCCCCGTATATTTTACTTAAGCTATTTACAGCAAGCATTTCCATGCGCCATTCCCCTTTCTTGCACTTCCAAATTCAACTATACGGAAGTGCGCATAGTCCAGCTATCGAATTAACTTTCAGCTATCTTACTTTCTTGTAAGGTTGGGACGATGGCAGACAAGACAATACGTACGGTAGTCCCCTCGCCCACTTCTGATTCCATCTCCACCCCATGATGGAGCCGACCGCAAATTTCTTTCACCAAGTACAGTCCCATCCCGGTGGACTCAGGGTATTTACGCCCGTTTTCTCCCGTAAAGTACGGCTTGAACACGCGGTGAATATCTTCGGCGGGGATCCCAATTCCATAATCCTGCACTTCCAGAATGGCATGTGCTCCGCGTTCATACGCACGAATGGTGACCTTGTTGCTTTTCCCAGCTGAATAACGAACGGCATTCGTCAACAATTGGTTGAGGACAAACGCAAGCCACTTATCGTCCGATTCTACTCGCCAATTTTCATCCACTTTTACCTCGGGATACACTTGGTTGCGAATAAACAGCCGCTTGTTTTCAGCCAACACATTTTGCACCAAGGAACGCAGTGTTACGGGCTCAATCAGGAAGTCCTGTTCAAATCGGTCGAGGCGAGCTATGTACAGTACTGTTTCTAGTCCACGCTTGATCCGGTCCACTTCTTCACGAACGCTCTCAGCTGTTGGATCATCTTCATTTTGTAGCAACAGATGAATAACCGAAATCGGTGTCTTCATCTGATGAACCCATTGCTGAATAAACGTCGTATGGTCCCGTTGCTTGTTTTCATAGGCATGAAGCTGTTCTTTGTAGAGCCTATACTGCTCCTGACTGATGTCATCCATCGCGCGACACAACGCTGAATTCCCGTATGTCTGGGTCAGCTCCTCTAATGACTCTACCGGCTTGCTCAGTCGCTGATAGATTGTGCGGTGAGACAAATAGCGGATAGCGAGAAAAGCCCCCGCGAAAAAAACAGATAAAAACATGACGTAGATCATCAATGATTCATTCCAGTACCCATCCAACGCAAAAATCATGATTAATAAGAGCAATTGGACGAGAAAAAACGCTGCGAATGGCCATTGATCTCGAAGGAACAGCTTCATTGCCCTTCCTCCCAAGTCGCACGCAAGCGATAACCAGAACCGCGAACAGTCTCGACAGCTCCTTCTAAGCCTAAGTCCTTCAGCTTGCCGCGCACGCGTGTGATGTAGACATTCAGCGTGTTTTCATCGACAAACTGTTCATCCCACAGCTTTTCTAGCAAACGCTCACGGCTGACGACACGTGGATGTTGATTCATCAAGGCTTCGAGTAGTAACGCTTCCTTTTTGCTCAGCTCGATTTTGGTCTCGTACATGGACAGCTCCATTCGCTCCAAAAACAGCTTGAGCCCCGCTACTTCAACTGTACGCTCCCCTTCTTGCGGAGCATATTGTCCGTAAGCCCGACGTAGCTGACTACGGATTTTGGCCAAAACCACATCGTAGTCAAATGGCTTTGTGATATAGTCATCAGCCCCATTTTCCAAGGCCATCACCTGGTCCATTTTACTTTCTCGGGCAGAGATGAACAGGATCGGGCAGTTGGACTCCTGGCGCATTTGCCGGCACCAATAAAATCCATCAAATTTCGGTAGATTCACATCCAACAGAACCAAATCAGGACGCGATTGGGTAAATACCTCCATGACTCTATCGAAATGTTCAACATTGACTGTCTGGAATCCGTATTTTTCCAGTTGCTCTTGTAGCAGCTGGTTGATTTTCGGGTCGTCTTCTACAATCATAATTGTGGACATCACTCATACTCCTCTCGTCTTGAGTCTCCTCCATTTCATTCTTTACTATACCATTAGAAAACTAGACTACGCCAAGCCTTTAGCGTTTCTCGTACTGAGAAGTGGAATGAAAAAAAGAGTTGTATGTTGCTGTAGTGGTGGGGAGGAAACAGGAGAAAACGCTCAGATTCTAGGGCCACCCTGTGAGGGATTGACTGTACGACTCCATGCAAAAAGCGAAACCGCGTCCAAAGTAGTCCATTCAGGATGTGGTTCAGAGGTGGACGCTTAAAGACGTGTTTCGCTTTTTGCATTGCGTCTCGGTCGGTGTCCCTAAGATCTTCGCTTATTTCTCCTGTTTCCTCTACGAGCTTTCCGTGTTAATCGGTTTTTAAATACCTTAAAAGAATGTAAGGATGCCATCAGTAACGACAGAGAAGAATATTTCCAGGCGTAGCGACTTGTGGAGTCCTACCGAGCGGAGAAGGGATTCGCGGGCAAAAGAAACGCAACCGTGCCCTCGCGACGAAGCGGCTACCACTTTTGCGTTTCCCCGCGAATCCCTTCGGAGCGGACAGTCTTAACTTTCAGATGGACGGAGCCTGGAGCCTAGCATGGAAATATTCTTCTCTCCACTACAACCTGCCAATAGTAAAAAAGGGCAGGACTGTTGTCCCCCCTTATGCTTGTTCTGTCATCAATTGCTGCAGCTTCTTAATCCCACGGAAGTGTAGGATTTTCACCGAAGCCTCTGTCTTGCCCAAGATTTCCGCGATCTCATTCATTCGCAAATCTCCGAGATAGCGCAGAGCGATCACATTGCGCTGATCCTTTGTCAGCGTGTGCACCTTATCCCACAAGCCCTCGGTTGTCTCCTGATTCAGAAGATGCTCCTCTGGCAGCTTATCCGTTGCGATCATATTGCTAAATGTGTCCTGATCGACCGGACTCTCCCGCTTCTTGCGCATGTAGTCAATCAAAGCATTGTGCGCAATTCGGAAAATCCAGGCGCCAAATGGATGGCGGCCATCGTACTGCTCAAGCTTGGCGTACACCTTGATAAACACAGTCGTTGTCAGGTCTTCCACATCCCAGACGTTTTTTACCCGGTAGCGGAAATAGCGGTATATTTTAGCAGAGTAATCTTCGTAAATTTGTTGGTGATTTAATTTTGGATACATGATTGCTGTCGTCATAATCGATCTCCCGTTTCGTGATCCGTATGAATTGATTTCATTGTACGGTCGAAACGAAGCAGGAACCATCGAGTTATATTTCAGGAAGCTTACACTTTTGTAAGGTACTTATGGGCTCGTTGTAAGCTCGCACAAGTAGGTACGAAAGGGGTATCATTTCGGTTACAACTTTCAAAAGAAATCTTTAAAAATTTCTTAAGGAATTTTTTAAGTTGTCTTTAAAACCGTTTTGGTGGAGGGAAAGCGTTAACTCAGTTATCAATGATATTCATAACCTTTTGCTAATGAAAAGATGTGGATATCAGTCAATTCTCCAGAGTCATTTAGGTTATCATTGCGTAAAGTACCCTCCAACGTAAAACCTACCTTCTTAGCTACAGCTATACTTGCATTATTCCGAGTATCACAGCGAATTTCAAGGCGGTTAGCTTCCAATTCAGAAATGGCAAAGGCAACGATACTTTTTACTGCCTCTGTCATTAAACCCTCACCCGTACGCGATGTGCGTAGCCAATATCCAATTTCAAATTTTCGTACATTCCAATCAAAGCGATGGAGCCCACTGCTGCCCACAAACTGCCCTGTATTCTTTTCAAATATATGTAGCACTAAGTCTGTGCGCTCTAGAAAATTGAGCCTGGCCTTACGTACGTAGGCTTCTGAATCATCAATAGATGGGAGGTTTTTTACAAACGGAAGCCAGGGGCGCATCTCATTTACACTTTCACGTATGGCTTCATTTACAAATTGACCATCACCCCATTGCGGTGCTCTAATCAATAATCGCTGCGTTTCAAATTGTTCCGGAAAAGAAAGTAGTAGTGGATTCATATGAGTCCTCCTTCTATCGGAATGAGTTTCCAATAATAGTAACCGCTTGACCGCTCATTGACAATTTGAAGGTAATACTGCCGGTTAGCTTAACGATACTGTGTTCATTCTAAAACTATATTCTTTGAGAACAGTTAGTAGCAATTTCACACTCTTGAATTACTTTCAAGCAATTTTAAAAAAGCTGCGCAGGAGAAGCGCATTTCCAGTCCAAGCGCCTCTGGAGCCCGACCCAGCTTCGGAATAATTGGCGGGGAATTTCAGCTTTTATTACATACAAAAACGCATTTGCGTTTTCTGGTTTGAAGCGCTCCCGCCATTTATTCCGGAGCGGACAGTCAATCCTTCAGTAGGGCGTAGGCCGAAGCGTAGACTGGAAATGCGCTTCTCCCCCACAACAGTTACATTAAAAAGAAAAAACGCCCCCGAAAAATTCGAGGGCACTTGCATTTAAATCAATCCAAGACGTTGGAAAATGGTATCCACGTGCTTCAGATGGTAACGGTAGTCAAAACACTCATCCAGCTCTTCCTTGGATAGTGTAGAGCTAACAGTCGCATCCTCATCGACGATCGCACGGAAGGAGCGTTGCTCTTCCCACGCCTGCATCGCACGAGGCTGTACCGTGTCATAGGCTTGCTCGCGGCTCATGCCTTTTTCGATCAGCTTGAGCATCACTTGCTGCGAGTAGATCAATCCAAAGGTACGGTCCATATTGCGCTTCATGTTCTCAGGGAACACCGTCAAGTTTTTCACGATGTTCATGAAACGGCGCAGCATGTAGTTCAATGCTTGCGTCGCATCTGGCAAAATCACGCGCTCCGCAGAGGAGTGGGAAATATCCCGCTCATGCCAGAGGGAAACATTTTCATAGGAAGTGAGCATATGACCACGGATGACACGAGCCAGTCCGCAAATATTTTCGCTTCCGATTGGGTTGCGCTTGTGTGGCATTGCAGAAGAACCTTTCTGGCCTTTGGCAAATGCTTCTTCCACCTCGCGCATTTCGCTCTTTTGCAGACCGCGAATCTCTGTTGCGAATTTCTCCAAAGATGTTGCGATCAGTGCCAATGTCGCCATGTACTCGGCGTGGCGATCACGCTGCAAGGTTTGGGTAGAAATAGGCGCCGCAGACAGTCCCAGCTTCTCGCACACGTACGCTTCCACGAACGGATCGATGTTTGCGTATGTGCCAACTGCGCCAGAGATTTTGCCGTACGCCACTTCTTTTTTCGCAGCCTGAAAACGAGCCAGGTTGCGCTTCATTTCTTCATACCACAGGGCCAGCTTCAAACCAAAAGTCGTAGGCTCCGCATGTACGCCATGCGTTCTGCCCATGCAAACCGTATCCTTGTGCTCACGAGCTTTGTCCGCCAAAATCTCGATGAAGTCTTGGATATCCTTTTCCAAAATTTCGTTCGCCTGACGCAGCAGGTAAGACAGAGCAGTATCCACCACATCGGTAGAAGTCAGTCCGTAATGCACCCACTTCTTTTCTTCGCCCAAGGTTTCCGATACCGCACGGGTAAATGCCACCACATCATGGCGTGTCTCTTCTTCGATCTCATAGATTCTGTTGATGTCAAAAGTAGCTTTATCCCACAGCTTTTTCACGTCTTCCTCAGGAATGACGCCCAGCTTGGACCATGCTTCACACGCGAGAATTTCTACTTCCAGCCACGCTTTGAATTTGTTTTCTTCCGTCCAAATGGCGCGCATTTCCGGTCGGGAATAACGTTCGATCATGATAATACCTCCGATGTATTCGTCCAGATTTTCAGCTCATCAATCAGGGTGAGCGCTTCTTCTACAGTAGGGGCGAGCACATTGATATGCCCCATTTTCCGCTTGGCCTTGCTCTCTGCTTTTCCGTACAAATGGAGCTTGGCTGTGCGCGGCAGCTTGTCGATCTGATCGATGACAGGCTGTAGATGCTCTCCCAAAATATTAACCATCACGACGCTCGAGAGCAACTCTGTAGATCCCAAAGGCAGATTGCAAACCGCCCGAACATGCTGCTCAAACTGCGAGGTCACACAAGCATCCATGGTAAAATGCCCGGAGTTATGCGGTCGCGGCGCCAATTCATTGACATACAGCTGACCATCTTCAGTCAAAAACAGCTCAACTGCAATGAGTCCGACCACATCCAGCTTTTCTACAATCGTGCGAGCAATTTCTTCCGCGCGGGCGGCTACTTCAGCCGAAATACGAGCGGGTACGATGCTCAGGTGCAGGATGTTTTCCTGATGAATATTTTCTGACACAGGAAAAACAGCCAGTTCTCCCGCAGGATTGCGTGCGGCAACAACAGACAGCTCCATTTGGAAGGGTACAAATTGTTCCACGATCAGCTCTGTACCTGCTCTGGACAACGTTTCGTACGCCTCCGCCAGCTCAGCCTCGCCTCTCAATACCCATTGTCCTTTGCCGTCATAGCCACCGGTTGCGGTCTTCATAACAGCAGGCAGTCCCAGTTCACGCACGGCTTCCTGCAAATCCTCCAAGCTATTCACGACACAAAACGGAGCAACCGGGATGCCGATCTCGCGAATAGCGGTCTTTTCCCGAATCCGGTTTTGGGTGATACGCAAAAGGCGGCTTCCCTGCGGTACATAAGCGCGGCTCTCCAATACTTCAGCCACCTGTGCATCGACATTTTCAAATTCATAGGAGATGACATCACTGACCGAGGCAAGCTGCATCGCTGCTTCTACATCATCGTAGCTGGCAACAATTTGCCGATCAGCCGTTTGGCCGCATGGTGCGTCTGCTGTTGGGTCCATTGTGACAAAGCGGTAGCCCATAGCTCGTCCCGCAAGAGCAATCATCCGTCCAAGCTGTCCTCCGCCGAGTATTCCTAGGGTCGATCCTGGTTTGATTTGCTTACGGTCTTTGGTTGTCATTCGAGTTCACTAGCCTCCAGCACCTTATTGCGTATATCATCACGTCTTTGCACGAACCGCTCTTGTACGTCTGGATATTTGATCCCCAAAATTTGCGCAGCCAATAACCCTGCATTGATGGCTCCAGCTTTTCCGATCGCAACCGTCGCCACAGGCACGCCACCTGGCATTTGCACAATCGACAAAAGCGAGTCGAGACCATTCAAATTGGATGATTTCACCGGTACACCAATGACAGGCAACTCTGTCTTAGCAGCCACCATTCCTGGCAAATGAGCTGCCCCGCCCGCACCTGCAATAATGACCTCCAAGCCGCGGCTTTTCGCGGTCTCGGCATACGTAAACATCAAGTCTGGCGTTCTATGTGCAGACACGACCTTCTTTTCGTACGGTACCTGCAATTCGTCCAATATTGCACAAGCTTCCTTCATTGTTTCCCAGTCTGACGTACTGCCCATAATGACTCCTACCAAAGGCTGTAGCATGAACCATTCGCCCCCTACGTTTTGTAACATCAGAAGAAAACCCAACCGACTAACGGCTTTTCGCGCCGCTCTCATCGCCTGGGCTATTCGAACTCGTTTTCTCTCAACGTATTCAGTGTAGCAGGGAGAAAGTTTGCCTGTCAACCTCGTTTCCGAACATTTAAAAATGATAAATCAAGAATTATTCGTGTTTGCCTTTTTCCACCCAATTGTTGGCCGCTTCGGCTTTCTCTAGCTCGACCTGAAGCCAATAATCTATGTAGGGACTGGCATCCGCCCCGGTAGCTGTAGTCAATAGCGCTTTGATTTGCTCCCCGTTCGCCTGCTTGTATTGATGATCTCGTACATATTGACGCAACACCTGATGCAGTCGTTCGACTCCCCATTCTTCTTTCAAGTTCCACCACATGGCACCCGCTCGTCCGTAGACGAGGTCATTATAGCTCCTCCAGTCTGGAAAAGCCTCCACGGACGACTTTGCAGTGACTCCCTGGTTCGCATATCCTTCCGCTGCACGTGCTTGGCCTAGCCGCATCTGAATATACGCTTGTGAACGCATGGGAGACTTTTGCTGCAAAAATACCATCGTCGCATAATCCGTCAGTCCCTCATCCAGCCACGCCTCTCGCACCTCATCGTTTCCGACCAACCCGTAAAACCACTGATGTGCCGTCTCATGCGCTACGATCGCTTCCCCCATAGCATCGCTACGGTCAAAATACTCCTGGGCAATAAAAACGAGGCCCGGATATTCCATGCCACCAAAGAAGCCGCCTGTTTTGACAACATCGTATTCCTTATACGGATACACTCCGAACTGTTTTCCGTAATAGTCGAGAGACTCCCTGGCAGTCTCATGGATTCGTTCTACGTTTTGCGGGTCATCACTTTTCTGCACCCACGTACGTACGATGGTTTCTCCGACCTTACCAGATATAGGCTGGTAGGTATCGTCCATGACGACAAGAGCAAAATCCCGAACGTTCCATGCGTCCACCTCATAGATTTTTAACCGTTGCGGTCTCGTCTCGGTGATGACAGCTACACTCTCCAATCCACTCGTAGCAAGCTGGTACCCCTCTGATAACTGCACACGTAAATGATAATTCGCCACATCCGAGTAAAAAGGATCACCTATCGCGGAATAAGGATCGAGCCGCCAGCCTCCTGCATCCTTGACCGCCAGGATCGGCAGCCAATTGCCTAGCCACATCGCATGATCATGGTAAGACATTCTCCCATTGTTAAAAGGAACCTCGAGCTGAAAATTCATCTCAACCACCGTCTCAGCAGACGAAGCTCTTGCAGGAAGGGGCACTTGTAAAAGCGTATTGGTCTTTCCTGCATACTGTACGCCGACACTTTCACCATTTACCCGTACTTCGCTTATCTTAATACCCCCAGGCTCACGTTGTTTGCCCAGCACAGCCTCCCAGTTCTCTCCTCTGAGAGCAGCATTTGCAGAGAAAGCATTGGGATATAAATGAAAAAAAGCTTGGTCATCTTGGGGGACAAAACGAGCCGTCAGCATGCCTTTCACCACGTGCTTGTTCATATCGATTTGTACGTCAGCCTTGTAAGTGACTGTAGCCTGCCTGTGATCAATCGGCACAATCTCCTGAGCATCTACGCCAGCCTGCCCTGTCCCAGGCCGGATGTTCAAGAATACAGTCAAAACGACTCCTACTGCGACGATGACCACCCAATGCTTCCGCCACATCGTGATCCCCTGCCTTCGATTACTTCTTCTGATGCTTGAGTCGTTGGCGCTCTAGCCAAGCAGCTGCCTGTTCCTGCTGGGACATGTCTACTTTCAACCAATAGTCCAAGAAAGCACCCGCATCTTCTCCAGAAATCTCAGATAGAAAGGCTCCCCATTCTTCTCCGGTCACCACCTGATAACGGTACTTCTCGACATACTGCTTTAAAACGTCATGTACCCTTTCTTCCCCCCACGCCCCCTGCAATAGCCACAGCATCGAGGACGGACGTGAATAAACGAGATCGCTATAACTCTGATTATTTGGAAATGCAGACAGCGCTTGCCAAGGGCGTTGTCCCTCTACCACGTAATACTGAACAGAGGTACCCTGCCCCAGCCGTCTGCGCACCCGTTCTGCTCCCAACAGCGGGTCTTGCTGAGATAAGTATGAGAGCGTCACGTACTCTGTGAATCCCTCATCCAGCCACGCTTCCTTTACCTGATTATTTCCGAGTAATCCGTAAAACCACTGATGTGCCGTCTCATGGACAACAGTGACGATACCTGTTTCTTCCCCAGACAAGAAATGACGCCCATCGAGAAAGACCAATGCTGGGTACTCCATTCCATTTATCGCGCCACCGGTTCTTACCACATCGTATTCGGTATAGGGGTAGGCGCCCAATTGATGATGAAAATAGGCGAGTGACTTCGCTGCTGCTTCATGAATCTGCTCAGCAGTTTTCGGATCATCTGTTTTCCGCCACCATGTTCGGACGACTGTTTCGCCCACCTTTGTTTCCGTTTGCTGATAAGAGGCATCCATAACGACGAGGGCAAAATCCCTCACATTTTCTGCACCGAGCTGTATCGTCTTTTCTCCCTTACGAGTAAAAACCTGTTTCGCAGCCATGTCAGGCGCTGTGCTCGCCAGCTGATACTCTTTTGGCAGCGTCACGTTCACCTCATAATCTGCGTTCTCACTATAAAACGGATCACCGACAGGCTCGTACGGATCGAGATGCCAGCCTTCCTTGTCGTACACCGCAAGAACCGGGAGCCAGTTCCCCAGCCAGAGTGAATGGTCATCGTACGACATCCTGCCGTCGTTTCGCGGAAGAGTCATCTCGAACTCCATCTCGATCGTTCGTGGACCCGTCTGTCCTTCTAGAGGCACTTCGAATATGTTCAGGTCTTTCGTTTGTTTACTGGCAACCGCGACGCCATCGACCAGTAGCTTTTTATTAGTGTATGTGCCAAGCGTTGGACCATTGCCTAAAAGTTCCTCCCATAGCATGCCTTGATGCTCTTCTGTAAATACGTTCGGGTAAAGATGGAGATAGGCACGAGTAGGGTCTTTTGGCCAAAAGGTAATCGTTACGGTTCCTGCTACTTCTTTCTTGATAGGATCAATTCGCACATCAGCCTGATAGAGGGGTTTACGCATAAGCGCAGTACCCTCCTCAGCATTTACAGGCAACATCCACGTCAAAAACAATAAGCTACAACCGACCAGTGAGACCCATTTCTTCACGCCATCTCCCCCTTTTCTCTACTGTACAAAAAATGGAAGAAAAAGACTATCTTTCCTCTTTACCCTGATAGCTTGTCGGACAGCCACTTTTCAACCAACTCCAAAGGAACCGGCTGTTCCGTTCCTTCTCGCATATCTCGTACAACGACCTGCCCGCTGTTCACTTCGTTTTCCCCATAGATCAAGGCAAAAGCAAAGCCTTCTTTGTTTGCATAATCGAGTGCTTTTTTCAGTCGTCTCCCTGTCAGCTCCAGCTCGACTCTGATACCGCTCTCGCGCAATCGATTGGCCAGGCCAAGACTAGATGCTTCTGTCCCGAGGGGAATGACGAGTACATCGGCAGTTCTCTGCTGCTCCGTGTTTCGATTTGCCAGCGCTGCAAGAATGACATCCAATCCAAACGAAATCCCGACAGCGGGATACTCTCTTCCATCATCCAAAAGCCGTCCGATGATCTGATCGTAACGTCCCCCACTACCGATACTGGACGTCATACTTCCATCCTGCAAAAAGATCTCATACACAATCCCAGTGTAGATCCCTAAGCCTCTTGCCAAAAATGGCGAGAACCGAAGCTCCCCCTCCACACCCGCTCCTTTTACATAAGCAAGCATATCGCGCAGCTCCCGAATCCCTTCCTGAACTAACGGGGATGTAAAGCGCTCTGTCAACAGATCCAGGGTAATCACACCTTCTTGCAGGAAAGACGTAATCGCCAAAACGAGTGACTCCTCGACGTTTCGCTCCCGCAAGTCATCACGCACTCCGTCCACGCCAATTTTCTCGAGCTTATCCAGCGACAGCATGACATCCCCGGCCCGCTCTACGGGAACTCCCAGCTCCTGAAGCACCCCGGATAACAGCTTGCGGTTGTTGACCTCAATGTACACGTCGAGCCCCAGCCGCTTGAATGCCTCAAACGCCATACTGAGCAATTCTGCTTCAGCCAGCACCGATGTCGTTCCCACGATATCGACATCGCATTGAATAAATTCACGCAAACGTCCTGTTTTTACTGGACCGTCCCGAAATACTTTTCCGATCTCATACCGCTTGAACGGCATCCGCATCTCAGGATTCATGCCCACTACCTTTGTCAACGGTACAGTCAAATCATAGCGAAGGCCGAGCTCTCTATCTCCTTGGTCGTTCAAACGATACACTTCCTTCAAGATCTCATCCCCGCCGCCGTACTTGGATGCCAGCAATTCGTAGTGCTGCAACATAGGCGTCTCCAATGGCTTGCAGCCGTATGTCTCAAATACAGCCTCGAGCGTCCGTCGTATCCAGTTTCGTTGCATCTGTTCCTGCGGCATGAAATCTTTTGTGCCTTTTACCGTTTTTAATACTTCGTTTTCCATGAATAACATCCTTTCTTTTATCAGATTGAGAAAACCAAAAAAGCCATGCAAGGCAACTTCTTGCCCGCATGGCTTCCTAAATACACCACCGCAGGCACGAAGCACAATAAGCGCTTGCACCTGCGGAAAAATTTCCGAAGATACAAACGCTCTACGTGTGGTGATGCTGTTGAAGGAACATGTTTAGACCTGTCATGGGAATCGGTCCATCCTTCCGTGAAAAAAGATTTTTCCTATCATAGCGCAAAAAAAGCTCCCCGTCCAGTAGACGAGGAGCCTCATTCCCAAAAAATCCTATTCGCGCAACCAGATGAAGTACGCCAGGAAAACGAAGAACAGCACGTACATCGCAGGATGCACTTCGCGAGCCTTACCCTTCATTACCTTCATCACTGGATAAACGATGAAGCCTGTCGCAATACCTGTTGCAATACTGTAAGTCAATGGCATCAACAAAATCGTCAGGAACGCAGGGAACGCTTCATCCAGATCATCCCAAGCCACTTTTGCAATGTGAGAAGCCATCAGCACACCGACGATAATGAGCGCTGGTGCCGTAACCGCAGGTGTGACAATCGCAAGAAGCGGTGAGAAGAACAACGCCAGAAGGAACATAATCCCTGTAACAACTGCGGTAAATCCAGAGCGTCCGCCTGCCGCCACCCCTGCTGTCGACTCAACGTAAGCTGTAGTGGTAGATGTACCGAGTACCGCACCTGCCATACCTGCAATTGCATCAGAAGCTAGTGCTTTTCCTGGACGTGGCAAGTTGCCGTCTTCGCGGAGCAACCCCGCTTGGCTTGCTACACCCAAGAGCGTACCTGTGGCATCGAAAAAGTCTACAAACAAGAATGTCAACACAACAATCAGCATGTTCACGGTGAACAAAGTGGATGGATTACCGAGATATTCGAACGCAGCACCGAATGTAGGAGCAAGGCTAGGTGGTGCAGAAACGACTTGCTCAGGCAGATTCACCAGTCCGAAAAACATCCCGGTAATCGCCGTAATCAACATCCCGATAAAGATACCTGCATTGACTTTGCGAGAAAGCAGAATGACCGTCACGATCAGACCAAACACAGCAAGTAATGCATTTTTCGCTGCCAAAATTGCTTCCGGCTTCATGCCCTCGTGATAGAAGGTCAGATGTCCCAGTGCTACGAAGGTGGCATCATTGGCTACGATGATACCTGCGTTTTTCAAACCGATAAACGCGATAAAAAGTCCAATCCCTGCCGAAACTGCGTACTTCAAGCTTTGTGGAATCGCTTTGATGATCGCTTCACGAACCCCTGTCAGGGACAGAATCAAAAAGATCGTACAAGAAAGAAATACGCCAGCCAAAGCCTGTTGCCAAGGAATTTGCATCGTCAGAACGACTGTATAAGTAAAAAATGCGTTCAAACCCATTCCCGGAGCTTGACCGATCGGCAAACGTCCAAAAATACCCATTAACAGTGTACCGAGAGCAGCAGCCAAAGCCGTTGCGGTAAAGACAGCCCCAAATGCAGGATAATTTGCTTTCAAATCTGGCGGCAGATCCGCACCACTGAGAATGAACGGATTGACAGCCAAGATATACGCCATTGCCAAAAAGGTAGTGATACCCGCGATAATTTCGCGTCGGTAATTGGTGCCTAGCTTGTCAAACTCGAAATACTTCCGCACCTATAAGTCCCCCCATACTAATCTTGTTGCAAAAAATAGTTTAACTGTTTTTTTCCGACCGTAAACGAAAAACGTCGAGACGTTTTTCACAAAAAAAGGCCCGGACGCTCTTATCATGCGCCTGGCCGTCAAACAAAACACTTCGGGAATAATTCCAAATATAATAACAAAATCTGATCCCGATGACATTTTGTTCGTAGCCAGGTCGTTAACGGCGACCATGTAGAAACTCTTAAGCCATATTCTCAAGAATATACGAACCTTCCTATATTACCTGCTCACATTGAGAAGTGTATCAGGTGACATAGGGAATGTCAACGAAAATACGAACATTAATTTTTAAATGGAGTTTAATATCCGGATATTTTCCTGAAAGGGCCTGTGTTATACTTCATAACTAGATGGAGGAGATCCAAAATGAGCTATATGGATGCTTGGGAGCAAATCATAGCGGAGCAGGAACGAGAGCGTGACCGGCTTCGAGTCAATCGAATCACCGTACGGGTCGACGATAAGAAAAAGAGCAAGCACAACGTTCATCAAAAGGAAAAAGTCATCGAATATGGCTTTGTGGAACGTGATTTGTATGATGAGAATTTAATTGGGAGGTTTGAACTCTATTTCGCTGATCGTGACAGTCTTCTCCAGCAAGATCGGTTTGGGGATGACTTTGCTTTCGGTGAGCTTACAGATGAACATGCAGTTGCAACGGCAATCTTCTCCTATTTAGCGGAGCACTATTCTCAGTTTTTGAAGGAAACTCCCTTCGCTATTAGCTACAACCCTATTGCAGAAGCTTGGATTATTGAAGGAACGCTTCCTCCGGGATGGCTAGGCGGGGTCATTTATATTGCTCTTGCAAAAGAAAATGGAAAACTTCTCATGATGTACGGAACGAAATAATTCTTGATTATAAAAAAACTCTCTTTTATTCGCAAATCACGCAAATAAAAGAGAGTCATTTTTTGTTCCTATTCCCACTCAATCGTTGCTGGTGGTTTGGACGTTACATCATACACAATGCGATTTACATTGTCTACTTCATTCACGATACGCACAGAGATTTTCTCCAATACATCCCACGGAATGCGTGCCCAGTCAGCAGTCATACCATCAATGGACGTTACTGCACGAATCCCTACGGTGTAAGAATACGTACGAACATCTCCCATTACACCTACGGTCGTCATGTTTGGCAAAGCCGTGAAGTACTGCCAGATTTCCCGATCAAGACCTGCCTTGGCAATCTCCTCACGCAAGATCGCATCGGATTCACGAACGATCTTCAGTTTTTCTTCCGTCACTTCACCCAAAACACGAATGCCGAGGCCTGGTCCTGGGAATGGCTGACGCCAAACAATCTCATCTGGCAAGCCCAACTCGGTACCCAGTTTGCGTACTTCGTCTTTGAACAATGTTTTCAATGGTTCAATCAATGTGAACTTCATATCTTCTGGCAAACCGCCTACGTTGTGGTGCGATTTGATTGTTTGTGCAGTAGCTGTTCCGCTCTCTACGATATCGGTGTACAGCGTACCTTGTGCCAAGAAGTCCATATCTGTCAGCTTCGCTGCTTCCTCATCGAATACATAAATGAACTCGTTACCGATGATTTTGCGCTTTTGCTCTGGGTCAGATACACCTTTGAGCTTGCTCATAAAACGCTCGCGAGCATCGATCTTGATTACTTTCATGGAGAATTTCTCACCGAATGTCTCCATTACCCCTTCTGCTTCCCCTTGGCGCAGAAGACCGTGGTCAACGAACATGCATGTCAATTGATCGCCAATCGCTTTGTGAATCAGCGCTGCTACTACAGAAGAATCCACACCGCCGCTCAACGCACACAGTACTTGCTTGTTGCCGACTGTTTCACGAATGCGAACCAGCTCGTCCTCGATGAACGTCGTCATGCTCCAATTCGCTTCACATCCACAAATGTTGAACAGGAAGTTTCCGATGAACTCTGTACCTTTTTGGGTATGAACTACTTCTGGATGAAACTGTACGCCGTACAGCTGGCGCTCAATGTTGCTGATTGCAGCTACCGGGCAGCTGTCGCTTACCGCATCAATGACAAATCCGGTTGGGAGCTCCACTACTTTGTCAGAGTGGCTCATCCACACGATTTCGCTTGTATCCCATTTGTCGTACAAGCCGTGTTTTTGCTGCATACGCAGTTCAGCTTTTCCGTACTCACGTTTACCCGCGCGTTCTACTTTTCCGCCCGTCAAATGGCTCATCAACTGCATTCCGTAGCAAATACCCAATACAGGCAAGCCCAGATCAAAAATTGCAGGGTCTACAGTTGGTGCTCCCTCTTCGTACACGCTAGCAGGTCCGCCAGAGAAAATAATCCCTTTTGGATTCATCTCTTTAATCTTTTCTACAGGTGTATTGAACGGAATCAGTTCACTATAAACACCCAGATCGCGTACACGACGCGCGATCAACTGATTGTACTGGCCTCCGAAATCGAGTACGACGACCATTTCCATTGACTTGTCCATCATATCCCCCTTCTCCTGTAACATACAGGACGTGCAAGTGTCGGCATGCCATGCGAAGTTGTCGCATATTTGCAAAAAAGCCGGGACTGCTATCTCCGATAAACAATACGGAGGCAACGTCCCAGCTTGTGTACACATGTGCGGTTTGCATGTACAAAAATCCGATGTGCTCTCCTCGTAGTCGCCAAATTTACGGTCTAGCGGTAGAAACTTTCAGGCCCTATTCCTGATCATTATACGAGTCTCATTGATCGTCATTCTAGCAGATGGAACGGCATTGTTCAAGGCTTCAATTGACGGATTAACCGTTCGAGTATTTGCTCTGCTATTGTTCTCGCATTTTGTTCCATTTGTTTATAGCCATACACGGTACGTTCGTACAGCTCCGTCAAATAGCGCAGGTCTTGTCGCTTGTCTGCCGGCAGGGTCATCCTGCCTACGTACTCCCGCAACGTTTCTCCTGGCTGTCTGCGCGTGTAGACTCGCTCCATCATCCGCATTAGCAAATGGTACCGATCCGGGAACTCACTGCTTCGCTCTTGATTCAGCTGCCTACGCATCCACCATAGCTGGATGTCTTGTTTGCGGCGCCACAGAATAATACCTGCCGCGACAACGACTACAGCCAATCCCGCGTTTACTTGCCAAGGAATTTTAATCCCACTCCCTGCTGGGCTGTCGCCCTCTTCCAGCTCATTGAAACGCCCATTCCCACGATCGCTGTCCGTTTGATTCGCCAGATTTGGCAACGGAACAGGGATCTCCGGCTTTGAGGTGACCAGATCATAATTAAAACGAACAGGTGACATGAATGTACTTGTCGCTTCAAACGGAACCCAACCGACCCCCGGGAAGTATACCTCTACCCACGAGTGAGCATCTTTGTTGCGCACTTCTACAGTCTCGTAGTTAAACGCATCCGTTCCCACTCGTTCACCAGGTGCGAAGCCCTTGACCCAACGTGTCGGGATATCCAGAGTACGAAGCATAATCGCCATCGAAGTGGAAAAATGGTCACAGTATCCTCGAAGGCTGTCAAACAAGAAGTGATCGACAAAATCCTGACCTTCTGGAGCGACAGGAACGTCTTTCGTTTCATACTTATATTTTCCACTTGCACGCAAGTAATTCTCGATCGCTCTCACTTTGTCATAAGGAGTCTTCGCATCCTTGGTAATCGTTGCAGCGAGCTCTCTTACTCGCGGAGGAACCGAAGCTGGCACTTGCAAGTAGCGCTCTTTGATATCATCCGGATAGTTCGTCCCCGCATTCGTCACGGCCTTTTCACTGACAATCGGTACTTCTGTCTCGACCTTGTATTGATTCAGTTTGAGCAAAAGCGGATTGGGACCGTACTCTGGCCGACCGTTTTTCTCACTCAGCTGAACCAAGTTGATTTTTCCCGCCCGTACTTCGAGCTGCTGATTCATTTTGTCATAAACCACGGTTGCCTCTGGTGGCGCATAATTGCTCACCTTTTTCAGCTGACCTTGATAAAAGACAGTCGGGAATTGCTGCGGGCCTTTAAATTCTAATGTAGCTTGAACCTTCTTCGTTTCAAGCCCTTGGAACAGCGTATTCTCCCATGTATAGGTTTGCGGGTCCAGGATTGACTCATACTCTCTATCGCCTTTTTCCCAGCCAACTCCCGTATACACGTCCTTCGAGTCGCCGCGCCAATAGCTGTGCTCGTTCGTCTTTGCAATAAACACTAATGTGTTATCTTGCAGGAAAGGACCGCCCAACCGTTCATCGTTGTTGTCGTATCCTACTTTTTTCATCACACCAACAGGGGTATCTTTCCCTTTCCCTGTTAAAAAGGCGATCGGATCAGGCCATGACGGTCCTGACTTCGGTGCAGCATAACCGATGCTGATGCACGCCATAATGACCAACACCGAAGCTAGGAGGGAGTTGAGCATGATTCTGCTTCTCTTCCCTGCAAGTGTTGCCATGTTCATCATCTTCATCAGATGGCTAATGGCCAGCATCAGGAAACCAATAATCAGCGTCCGTACAACCCCTGCACTGGCATCATACGGGAGAAAGGTATCCAATACAGCCAAATACAGTTCCGTCAAAAAGACAAACCATAAGCCTTGCCGTTGTTCCAGCACAAGGTACGTTAACATCGTCGCTAACAGCACCAGGACGAGATCAAACATTGTATTCCGCGACAAGATCGACATGCTGGCCCAATCCTGTTGAAACGCTAACGGAATATCGTGAATCATCTGCCCGTACAATTGAGCAATCCATTCCGAGTCAAAAAACGGTTTGTCAAATAATGTAGCATGCAAAAGCACCATTAGCCCCAGTGCCTTGATTGGCAGGGTTAACCACCGATAAGGAATCAGCAGGTCAATGATAATGACTCCACCCACAATTGCATAAAACGGCCACAGAATGCCCGTATCGGTTAATGTCTGTAGAGGAATGAGCCACTCTCGTAACATCAGGAACAGAAAAAGGGCCAAGACCCATTCCCAAATCGTTGGACGCCTCCAAACGCTCATGAGTCTATGCACCTCCAATCCGTTTCCACTCTTGATCATCCATGTGAATAGACGTACATGTTACTTTGTTTGCGCCAAGCAGCTGCAACGCTTGTTTTTGTTCATGCGAAATGGTTGACTCGTTCTGCATGAGAAACAACTGCACCCGTCTGCCTTTTTGAGCGAGTGTGACCAAACGACTGATCAACGTTTTTTCTACATGCGGTGTAATAATAATCAAAGTGACACCTTGAGGCTGCTCCAATGCTTCTCTTCCCACAATTTTTGCAAATAACTCTTGTCCTTCAGGCGCTACACGAGCTAATTGATCAAAAACTCTGAGGAAATGGGCATGGGACAGACCTGGTGGTATCGATATGCGATCTGTTTGTTTGTACACGAGTCCATAATGGTATTGATTCCGATTGGCGTAAGCGATCAGACTGGCGGCCAGCTTCACCGCTGTTTCGAACAAGTGCACAGGCTTCCCCTGGTAGCTCACCTTCTCCACATCAAGGAAAAAGACAGCCTGATTCATTGCCTGATGCTCAAATTCCTTCGTCTTCAGACCCGTCCCCCGTGCAGACGCTCGCCAATGAATTTGGCTCAACCGATCGCCCCGATGATAGTCTCTTACGCCCCGTACTGCTGCAACGTCATCAGAGCGACGATGGGAGACATGCACCGTCCCACTGAAGCTCCCGTCACCCAAGGCCCAATGGGTCAATTCTTTGTATTTTGGATAAACGAGAAACTCCTGAGAAATCGAATAAACTTTGCGGCGCTCAAAAAACCCAAAGAAATCCCCGCCGCTCACTACACATTCATCGAGACGATAGTATCCCCTCGGTACATTAGGTATGACATAACGAAACTCGACTTCCCTTTTGAACCACGGGAATATCAGTTGTCGATGCGGCTCATACACGCCAGCCAGCCTCGCCGGCAAAGGCTCCATAATCATATTCCAGCCCAGCGGAAACCAAATCCTCCGGCGCAAACGTATCGTTACAATGACATCTTCCCCATCCTGCAGACGATTGCGATCTAGTTCACGCTCGACTTCTAGCTTCGTGAACATTAGTACATAAGCGACAATTTCATATAGGAGAAACACCAAACTACTATAGAAAAGAAACCAGCTTGAGAAGCCACCTTGAAATTTTGCGAATACATAAGTGACCAGGACTAATGCGATCGCCTTGAGCTTACCCCACCTTTGCTGTCTCATCTGCAATCACCGCCTTAGCTTACCGGGACACGGGTCTCAGACAAGATCATAGCCAACACCCGATCTACGGTTGCTCCTTCCAGTCTTGCTTCTGGTTTCACAATCATACGGTGTGCAAACACTACTGGAACGAGTTCCTTCACGTCATCTGGAATGACATAGTCACGTCCACGAACGAAAGCCAACGCCTGAACAGCCCGGAAAAGAGCAAGAGAACCGCGCGGGCTCACACCTAGATAAATATGATGATGCTCACGCGTACGATGACATAGACGCACGATGTATTCTTTTATTCCTTCCGAAACTTTGATCGCTGATACCTGGCGTTGAAGTTCCGCAAGCTCGGCAGTGGTCATAACCGGCTGAAGTTCTTCCAATGGATTCGCTGCCGAGAATCTAGACAGCATCCGCATTTCTTCCTCTACCGTTGGATATCCCAAGCTTACTTGCATAATAAATCGGTCCAATTGAGCTTCAGGTAATGGGAAGGTCCCTTCATACTCTAATGGGTTTTGCGTAGCCATCACAAAAAACGGCTCTGCCAATCGATACGTAGCACCATCAATTGTTACCGAGCGCTCTTCCATGGCTTCCAAGAGTGCGGATTGCGTTTTCGGCGAAGTCCGATTGATTTCGTCTGCAAGAATGACATTTGCAAAAATCGGTCCTTGACGGAACTCAAACTCCAAACTTTTTTGATTAAAGATAGCAACCCCTGTCACATCCGTTGGCAACAAATCAGGGGTAAATTGAATACGTTTAAACTCGCCGCTGATTGATTTAGACAATGCCCGTACCATCATGGTCTTCCCAACGCCTGGTACATCTTCGAGCAAAACGTGACCATTCGCTAGAACAGCCGCTACCATCAGTTCAATCGCAGAGCGTTTACCAATCAGTACTTTTTCTATATTATCGATTAAACTAGCTATTGCAGGATTTACTTGTTCCAATTTGATAGGGTTCATCTTGATACAACTCCTGTTCCATGATATTCTGCCGCAGGTTTGTAACAGCTGTTCCTCCATGCTTTCAGTGTAATTCTAAAGTAATGGATGCAAATAGGAGATACAAGGAAAAAATACTTAAATTTTGGAAAAATACACAAGTTATTATAAAAAAAAGAGTAGGATCTATTCCTACTCTTCGGTTTCATATGAAATATGGCGTGCCCTGAGAGATTCGAACTCCCGACCTTTTGATTCGTAGTCAAACGCTCTATCCAGCTGAGCTAAGGGCACAAATAAATGGAGCGGACGAAGGGTCTCGAACCCTCGACCTTCGCCTTGGCAAGGCGACGCTCTACCAATTGAGCTACGTCCGCATGTTACAATTTATGAAGTTCGTACTAAGGGCAAAGCTCTCTGTCATAGTATGGTGCGGGTGAAGGGACTTGAACCCCCACGGTTGCCCGCCAGAACCTAAATCTGGTGCGTCTGCCATTCCGCCACACCCGCATTTTACTTAGAACAGAAAAGGCATTGCTATTACTATCACACAGCTTTGCTTGTTCAGCTAAAAAAACTGGTGAGCCATGAAGGACTCGAACCTTCGACCCTCTGATTAAAAGTCAGATGCTCTACCAACTGAGCTAATGGCTCGCAAATGGCTGGGGTACTAGGATTTGAACCTAGGAATGACGGAGTCAAAGTCCGTTGCCTTACCGCTTGGCTATACCCCAATGGTGGTGCCGGCAATAGGACTTGAACCCACAACCCCCTGATTACAAGTCAGGTGCTCTACCAATTGAGCTATACCGGCGCTGTTAAATTTAATTAGTGGTGGCTCGGGACGGAATCGAACCGCCGACACGAGGATTTTCAGTCCTCTGCTCTACCGACTGAGCTACCGAGCCATTAATGATTGATCTTCGCCATTCTTTAAGAAAAATGGCGGAGCTGACGGGACTCGAACCCGCGACCTCCGGTGTGACAGACCGGCGTGAACTCCAACTTCACCACAGCTCCATATTTGGTTGCACCCAATGGGCACTCCGCTCCTACTTGATCTTGATGATTACTCAACGAGGTACAAGTAGAAAATTTGGTTGCGGGAGCAGGATTTGAACCTGCGACCTTCGGGTTATGAGCCCGACGAGCTACCGAGCTGCTCCATCCCGCGATAGTCAGGACGACTGAGTGTCAGTGTTGCCACAGGACGTGGCGTTTCTAGCTGACCTTCCTTGCCCTTTGATATAAGTGGTGGAGGCTGACGGGATCGAACCGCCGACCCTCTGCTTGTAAGGCAGATGCTCTCCCAGCTGAGCTAAGCCTCCAAATCACCTACAAACATGTAGGGATTTTCTAAGTGACCCGTAGGGGATTCGAACCCCTGTATGACAGCGTGAAAGGCTGCTGTGTTAAACCGCTTCACCAACGGGCCAAGATTATGAAGTATGGTGCGGTCGGCGAGACTCGAACTCGCACGGGTCGCCCCGCCACCCCCTCAAGATGGTGTGTCTGCCAATTCCACCACGACCGCAACTAATATGGTAGCGGCGGAGGGAATCGAACCCCCGACCTTTCGGGTATGAACCGAACGCTCTAACCAGCTGAGCTACACCGCCATAAAGCTATGAGATTAAAACATATGGCGGAGAGTGAGGGATTCGAACCCTCGCTACGCTTGCGCATACTAACGGTTTAGCAAACCGTCCCCTTCGGCCTCTTGGGTAACTCTCCGTAT